>CAJUSI010000043.1 GCA_910589035.1 uncultured Acetatifactor sp.
TGTTTTGGGTTGTCTCTTTTTAGACTTCTCGTCCTCTGAAATTCTCTTTCCCTCACCGGTTCCCCGGCTCGGCTGTTTGGAATTTTCAGGGCTGCATTACTGTTTATTTGTCAAGGTTCCTGTATCGGCGCTTCTGTATTCGGACCGCCGAACGGAGAAGGAGGGATTTGAACCCTCGCGCCGCTATTAACGACCTGCACCCTTTCCAGGGGTGTCCCTTCGACCTCTTGGGTACTTCTCCAGGCAAGCAGATTTCCTGCTCTTCTATCTTATCATCGGGGTGTTTCCAACCGTCCCCCAAGCGGAGAGAGTGGGATTCGAACCCACGCGCCCTTGCGGACAAACGGTTTTCAAGACCGCCTCGTTATGACCACTTCGATATCTCTCCAAGCGAGCCGTTTCCTCAACGGCAAGGGATATTTTATCAAAAAGATTGAAATGTGTCAACAGCTTTTTGAAAATATTTTCATATTTTTTACGCGGACTTTTCTGCTGCTTTGTCTCCGGCCTTTTTTTCCGGTTTTTCTGCCCTTTCAGCACAGATGCCTTCCGCGGTTCTTATATCTTCCGGCGTGGTTATTTTGATATTTTCATAAGAAGACTCCACCAGCTTCACCGGAACCTTCAGCATGTTCTCCAACACCATGGCGTCATCCGTCATGGGTATGTGTTCCTCTCCCTTCTGCCGCCCCTGCGACGCTTCAAACAGTCTGCAGTATGCCTCCGTAATCAGCGCCGTCTCAAAGACCTGCGGCGTCTGTACCGCCCACAGACGCTTTCGCTCCGGCGTCTGGGCTACAAATCCGGACTCATCAGCGATCTTAATGGTATCTTTCACCGGAACAGCGGCCACACAGGCGCGATATCGGCATACCTGCTCATACAGGGATTCCAGCAGAGCTTCCGTGACAAAGGGCCTGGCCCCGTCGTGAATAAATACATAACCGTCCCCATTCGGGGCCTTCATGCCTTCCGTCGCCATGGCGCACAGAGCGTTATAAACGGATTCGCTGCGTTCCCTTCCGCCTGCCACCACCAGGCTCACTTTACGTAAATTATATTTTCCCAATATTTCCCGGCGCACATAGGGGATGTCCTCCGCCCCCGTCACCAGGACGCAGTCGTCGATCACACGGGACTGCTCCACCGCATGCAGGGAATACCAGATGAGAGGTTTGCCGTCCAGCAGCATAAACTGCTTTGCGGTGCTGCTCTTCATGCGGCTTCCGCTCCCCGCCGCCAGCACAACGGCGGTACATCTTTTCTTCATCCGTCCTCTTCCCTCCTTCCGCGCTCCCTTTGCTATCATCGCCTCAAACATTCCCCGCCAGGCTTCCGGGTATTTACCTCCTGCTGTCGATCCCCGCACCATTTCTTCACGGCACAGACTCAAACTGCACCGATTCCTGCACCATTCCTCACAGCACAGACCCAGGCTGCAGGCCGATCCCCGTACCATTCCTCACGGCACAGACCCAGGTTACAGTCCGCTCTCCACCCCAATTCTTCACGGCACAGACTCAAGTTCAGACCGTTCCTCCGCAGCAAAGCTGCAGAAATCCGGATACAGTAAGAATCCCGATACATTCAAAGCTTCAATCCCGGAACCGCATTCAAATCATACCCGCTTCGGACTCCCCTGATATATTCATAATATCCTGCCGTACCGATCATGGCTGCATTGTCCGTACAATAAACGGGGGAAGGGCAGAAGAACCGGATCCCCCTGACCAGGCACTCTTTCTCCAAAGATGCCCGCAGAGCGGAATTGGCGGCAACACCCCCTGCCATGGCAAATTTGTCATAGCCAAACTCCGCCACTGCATGCATGGAATGCTCCGTCAGTACATCGATTACCGCTTTCTGAAAGGAGGCCGCCACATCCGCCTGACAGAAGCTCTCTCCCTTCATCCGGCAGGAATTCAGATAATTCAGCACTGCCGATTTCAAGCCGCTGAAACTGAAGTCATACGCATTGTCCGCCACTTTTGCCCTGGGAAACGCGATTGCATGAGGATTCCCCTCCCTGGAAATCCTGTCAATTTTGGGTCCTCCCGGATAGCCGAGCCCGATGGCGCGCGCCACCTTGTCAAAGGCCTCTCCCGCCGCATCGTCCCTGGTTCGGCCAATGGTCTCATACACTCCGTAATCCTTCACCGCCACCAGATGAGAATGTCCTCCTGATGCCACCAGGCAGACAAAGGGCGGCTCCAGCTCCCTGTGCTCAATGTAGTTGGCACTGATATGCCCGCTGATATGGTGAACCCCTACCAGGGGAAGGCCCGATGCAAAGCTGATCGCCTTGGCTTCCGACACGCCCACCAGCAGCGCGCCTACCAGCCCCGGACCACAGGTGACTGCGATGGCCGAAAGGTCTGCAAGCGTCACCTTTGCCTGTCTCATCGCTTCCTCTATCACCTGGTTGATTTTTTCAATATGCTTTCTGGAAGCAATTTCAGGCACCACGCCGCCATACTGCATATGCAGCGCGATTTGGGTATAAATAACATTTGACAGCACCTCCCTGCCGTTTTTCACCACGGAAGCCGCTGTCTCATCACAGGATGTCTCGATCCCAAGGATCAGGACATCCTCTTTTCTATGCTGATCCAAATTTCTCTCTTCTCCTGCCTTTCAGTTTTCCTCCAGGCTGACATTCTCAGCCCTGTCCCAGCCGTATATCTTCCAGCGTCTGTTCTCATCCCGGCGCAGCAGATATACCATCCGCTCCATACCGCTTTTGCCCTTCTCCATCACGGTATATGTACAATATATTCTTGCAAACTCATAGCCGTCCTGGCTAAATGTATCCACATTGGCGCTGGAAGCCACGGTGGCGCTGAGAATCTTCCGCTCTTCCTCCCTGAAAGCGGCAACCTCCGCCTTCAGAAGCAGCAGATTATCCGCCTCACTGTTTGCCTCCAGCAATTCCGCATCGTAGAGTTCCCTTGTCTTACGCCCAAGCTGTTCGATGTCCTCCTCGGTGCATTCTTCATTATAGATGCATTTCTGAATCTCCGCAAAAAACTTGACCACTTCCTTGACCGTGGGCGGATAATTGTTCTGCAGATCCCTGCTTAAGACCCGCTGCACCTCCGTCATGCTCACGTCCATGTTCCTGTCCCGGGACTTGCCCGACAAAAAAGCATACAAGCCCACTATGCCGATGATAATGCCCAGAAATACGATTGCTCCGATTGTAGTGGATTTTTTCATACCCTTCTCCTGCCGCTATTCTTCGTCAAAATTTAATTCAACGGTTCTGCCGTCCCTGGCAGCGATGGTATTCGGAAAAATCTTCTTTACATCGCCCAGGTACTCTTCCGGATGAGTCAGAGAGGGACTGTAATGGGTCAGCCACAGCTGGGGAACGCCGGCGGCCCTGGCCAGCTTCGCCGCCTCGTACATGGTCATATGCTTATTCTCCCTGGCCTTCGCCAGTTTGTCCGGTTCACCGTACATCCCCTCCAGGATCAGCAGATCGGAGCCGGCCGCATTGGCCGCTATGGAGTCCACCGGCCTGGTATCCGTGCAGTAGGTAACCTTCAGCCCCTTTCGCGGAGCCCCGAGAACCATGTCCGGAGTGTATACCATACCGTCCTGCGAGACAGTCTCCCCCTTCTGCAGTCTGCTCCACAGCTTCAGAGGAATCTGCTGCTGCAGCGCCCGATCCCTGTCAAAGCGCCCGCCCCTCTCAACCATCAAACTATATCCATAGCATACCACACTATGGTTCACTTTGAAAGCTTTCATTTGAAATCCGTCAAAAGAAAATTTCTCTTCCTCCTGGGCAATCTCCCTGCACTGGATTTCGAAGGGCAGTTCCGGGGCAATCACCCGCAGAGCATTCACCACCCGGACCAGGCCTTTGGGACCGATCAGCAGAAGCGGCTCCCTCCGCTCGGCGTTCCCCATGGTGAGAAGCATACCCGGCAGTCCGCTGATATGGTCGGCATGATAATGGGTAAAACAGATAATGTCTATGGGATTCGGACTCCATCCCTTTTCCCGGAGCGCAATCTGCGTTCCCTCCCCGCAATCAATCAATATGCTTTTTCCGTTATATCGAAGCATCAGCGAAGTGAGCCACCGATAAGGCAGGGGCATCATGCCTCCCGTTCCCAGCAGACTAACATCCAACATTTTCCGGTTTCCTTTTCTTTTACTTAATCAAGGAATTGTTGAAAAAATTTTAACAATTCCTGCAAATTGCTTCGCAATCAGCGGGAAACAACTCTTAAAAAGTTATTTCCGCAGGATTTCTAAAGCATTTCCAATTCCTGCACTTCCTCCACGGGCACAGCGAACTGCGCCGTTAAATCATCGTAGCAATCCTCGCATAAATCAAAATGGTGAACTGTACCATCCTTATGGCTGAAGTATCCGAAGGCTGCATCCCCCGTGAAGCAGAACTCCTTCAGATATCCGTTTTCCACTTTCAACTGTCTGCCGCATTTATTGCAGACCACCTTCATCAGCATCCTGTCCTGTCCATCCCCGTATCTGCGCATACCTTTCTCTCCCTTCATGCATACTCCCACACACAAGCTGCCCGTCCGCCCATGTCAGCCCCGGAATCATCCTGCACTGTCCGCGCCGATTCGCCGTCAGCGCCTGTCTGCCATGACCCGACTGTAATCATTATACTAGAAATATACATAAAATCGTCTGGTAATTAATGTCAAAACATTTTATCTGCGCCACATAATCAAAGCATCTTCCCTGGGCTTCTCGTAAAATCCGGGACGGATTCCCTCCGAACGGAAGCCGGCTTTTTCATAAATATGGATGGCCGGTACATTGCTGGCGCGGACCTCCAGAGTGTATGCTTCCACCCCCATGCCGTCCCCTCTTTTTATCAGTTCACCCAGCATAGCCTGGGCAATTCCCAGATTCCGGTACTGCCCTGCCACTACCACATTGTCGATATTCGCCTCATGGCAGATATTTGTAAATCCGCAGCAGCCGGCGATCCGGCCCTCAGCCAGCGCCACCAGATAAAAGCAGTAGGGATGCTTCAGCAGCTCCTTAAAATCCTGTTCCGACCAGGGCATGGAAAAAGCTTCCTCTTCTATCTGTGCCAGAGCTTTGGTATCCTCCTCCTGAAGCTCTCTGATCTGAATCTGCATACCAACCTCATTTCTGCTCCGCTTCCCGTTCCGCCTGACTCTTCCTTAAATATTCCGGGCTGTGCTCTGCCGCACTGACAGTTCTTCCCTGCCTGTAGTAGACTCCTCCCAGCGCCGCCACGCTGGCGGCGCGCTGTCTGTTATTGCATGCCGGGGCAAACGCATAGGGCACATTGCATTTTTCGTTGATTATATTACGGTATACGGGTACACCGTCCCCCAGGAAAATCACGGGTCTGGCAAGCTCCGTAAGCTGCTCCATCAGCACCCCCACCTCCGCGGCTCCCTGGGGAATCACTGTCCGGAGGCAGAAGCTGTCCTGCGTGGGTATAAATTCGTAAGCCGCCCCGTACACCTGATTCCTCCTTGCGTCCATCAGCGGACACACCAGCCTGTCCGAACCGCACAGATTCCATGCAAGTCCTTCCAGCGTGGGCACCTCCACCAGGGGCTTGTTCAGGCCCAGGCCCAGGCCCTTTGCCGTGGCGGCCCCGATGCGAAGCCCCGTAAAAGAACCCGGACCCGAAGCGACGGCAATGGCGTCCAATGTATTCAAATCCAGTTCGATCATATTCCGCAGCTCGTCCAGCATGGGCAGAAGCGTCTGGGAATGTGTCTTTTTATAATTGGTGGTATACTCCGCCACCAGAATATCATCCTCCACCACAGCCACGCCGGCCACCAGTCCTGAGCTGTCCAATCCCAATATTTTCATTTCTGTCTCCCCGCCCCCACCTTCTCCATGGTAATCCGGCGGTACTCAAATCCCTTCTCCGGATCCTTCTCAATGATAACGCGGATATAGCTGTCCGGCAGAATCTCTTCTATCAGGTCCGCCCATTCTATCAGGCAGACTCCCCGGCCGTAAAGGCAGTCCTCATACCCGATCTCGTCCATTTCCTCCGCATCGGCTATGCGGTACACATCAAAATGATACAGAGGCATACGTCCCTCCTCATAGATCTGCAGGATCGTAAAGGTCGGACTGTTTACCGGCTCTTCGATCCCCAGTCCTCTGGCAAAGCCCTGGGTGAATACCGTCTTGCCCGTCCCCAGATCACCCGTCAGGGTATAGACCTCGCCCGGGGCGCATGCCGCTCCCAGGCGCTCTCCCAGCGCAAAGGTTTCCTCCGGCGACCAGGTCTCCGCTTCTGTCTGCTCTCTTCTATCCTTTTCCAAATTGTTTTCCTTCCTCTTCCCTGCTCCCGCCGTTCCCGTTGCCGCTGCTTCTCTTTCCGGTGCCGTTTCTTCCGCTCCCGTTGCCGCTGCTTCCCTTTCCGGTGCCGCTTCTGCCGTCTCCGATGCCGTTGCTTCCCCGGCTTTTCAGGAACGTATCTTTACCTTCTTCGGCGGCATATGAGTGGAAATCATCTCGATCACAGCCATCTTCTGATCTCCCAGCTGGCTCTTGGGAAAAAGAGTGGCGTTGACAGGGGATGTATAGAGAATGATACTCCTCCCCGTGGATACCGCCTTATACATATCCTCCCAGGCCAGTTTTTCCTGCGCCTCTCCCTGGGAGACGGTCAGCCCCTCCTCGTCCAGAAGATACTCCAACGGCTCCTGAAAACCGGGATTGCTTAAAATCTGCTGCCTGCTTTTGAGAAACAGGCTCCAGGGCAGATACAGCAATATAACCACCCCAAAGACAAAATAAATCCACTGCTGCGTCATGAGCGCAAAGAGAATCAGAAGCGCGCCGAAGCAGCTTCCCACAATACCTGCCGGACTGTTGTAAGAATGCCTCAGCATATAATCATACAAATCCCCGGCCTCGATTTTTACAGTCAAATTAAGCATACTGCCAACCATGCCTTTCCGTAATCTGTATGACATTTTACCCCAAAAATACCGAAAATGCAAGTCAAAAACGCCCCGCAAGATAAGCTCCTGTCCTTTTATCCCGGGGACGGCAGAACAGATCGTCCGCCCTGCCGGCTTCCGCCAGCTCTCCCTCCCAGAAAAAGGCGGCGTCATCGGCCACCCTCACTGCCTGCTGCATATTGTGAGTCACCACCACCACTGTATATTTTCTTCCAAGGGCTTTCATCAGCTCCTCTATTTTCAGCGTGGATACGGGATCCAGAGCAGATGTGGGTTCGTCCATCAGCAATACCTCCGGCTCCACCGCCAGCGCTCTGGCAATACAGAGCCGCTGCTGCTGCCCGCCGGACAGTCCCAGGGCCGGTTTTCCCAGTCTGTCCTTCACCTCCTCAAATACGGCGGCCCCCCGCAGCGCCGTCTCCACGATTTCGTCCAGCTTCCTTCTCTCCCTGATTCCGTGCAGCCTGGGTCCGTAGGCAATATTGTCGTAAATGCTGAAAGGGAAGGGAACCGGCTGCTGAAAAACCATTCCCACCCGTTTGCGCAGCTGTGTGAGATCCGTTCTTTTATCATAGATATCCTCCCCGTCCAGAAGCACCCGGCCCTCTATGCGCACATTGTCAAGCAGATCGTTCATCCGATTGA
Source organism: uncultured Acetatifactor sp. (assembly GCA_910589035.1). Taxonomy (GTDB): domain Bacteria; phylum Bacillota; class Clostridia; order Lachnospirales; family Lachnospiraceae; genus Acetatifactor. Next base: position 7,599 of record CAJUSI010000043.1, read on the forward strand.
GACATTTTAAAAAGCTGGACTTTCCGCAGCCGCTGGGCCCCACCAGGGCTGTCACTCCGCTACTTCTGATTGCCAGATTGATATTTTTCAGGGCATGCTTCTTTCCATAATGGAGATTCAGATCGATTACCGATATCCTGGCGTTTTTCATTTTCCTTCCTCACTCCCGTTCCCCCGGGCTCCGACATATGAGCTTTAGCAGGAAATTGATCAGAAAGGTGAAAAGAATCAGGACACAGCCGATGCCGAAAGCCATCCCGTATTCCCCGTTCTGCATCTGCAGGTAGAGTTCAACCGTCAGCGTCCCTCCGGATGCGAAAATTTTACGGATAAGCTTCCCCAGGCTTTCCCCCACATTTCTCCCGGGCCCCGGCAGCATTCCGGCACTGCCGGCCGTGAACAGCAGCGCTGCCGACTCTCCCATAATGCGCCCCACTGCCAGAAGGATGCCGGTCAGAATCCCGGGTCTGGCCGCCGGGAGCAGAATGGTCCTGATCAGATACCACCTGCCCGCCCCCATTCCCAGCGCTCCCTGGCGGTAGCTCTCCGGCACCGCACGAAGCGCCGTCTGGGTATTTCTTACGATCAGGGGCAGTACCATCAGGGACAATGTCAGGGAACCGCTCAGCAGAGAATATCCAAGTCCCAATACATTGCCGAAGAAAACCATGCCGAACAGCCCGAAGATGACGGAGGGAATCCCCGCCAGGATCTGAACGGCAAATTCAATCAGCCGCACCGTCCGGCCCCTTCCGGCATATTCATTCAGATAAACTCCGGCTCCCACCCCCGCAGGAACAGCCGTCAGCAGAGTGAGGAATATGATATACAGCGTATTCACAAGGTTTCCGCCGATCCCCCTGGTCCCTTTTAAGTAGCTGGTGACAGAGGTAAAAAAGGAGGGGCTCAGCACGGGAAATCCTCTGAAAAACACATACCCGATCATGCCCAGCAGCAAAAACAGGGACAGATAGGAAGCTCCGTAAATTGCCGCCAGGGAAAAAAGCTCCCACGGTCTTCTCTTTTTCTCATATAAGCTTGCTCTATTCATTCTCCCACCTTTCTGCCCTCTTTCTCAGGATTCCGTCCACAGCCAGATTGACCAGCATAATGAAGACAAAAAGCACCAGGCCAATGGTGAACAGCACCTGTCTGTGCAGGCCGTGGGCATACCCCATCTCGCTCACAAGGGCTGTGGTAAGAAAACGTACCGATTGGAAGGGAAACGGCGGATTGACGCATCCTCCGGATACCAGGGTAATGGCCATAGCCTCCCCCATGGCTCTGCCGAGTCCCAATACCACAGCCGTTGCTATGCCGGGGGCCGCCCCCGGAAGCAGAGAACAGAAAACCGTCTGGATTCTGGTTGCCCCCAGCGCCATGGAGGCCTCCCGGATCCCCGGATTCACCGCCCGAAGAGAGGATTCGCTGATATTGATGACCGTGGGCAGTATCATCACCGCCAGCACCAGCGCGGCGGAGAGCAGATTGGCGCCCCCGGTAAACCTGTGGGTGTCGGAATCCGCAAAGACCGCCCGCTCCAGGCGGTACATCAGGGGATTGAGCAGATAAATCCCCAGCAGACCGTAGATTACAGAGGGAATTCCCGCCAGCACCTCCACCGCGGATTTCACCGCCCATGCCTGTCTTCTGCCCGACAGCTCGGCCAGATACACGGCTGTGAGGACTCCCACAGGCACTCCGATCATCGCGGCCATGAAGGTTCCTATAAGAGATGTCAGTATAATATACAAAATCCCGAACTCAGGTTCCTTTCCCGTGGGATTCCATGCGGTGCCAAACAGAATTCCGGACAGTCCGATCCTGCGGATTGCCGGGATTCCGCTCACTATCATATAAAAGGTGACAGCGGCTACAGCCAGAATACAGAGTGTGCCGCAGAAAGTAAAGAGCATCTGCGCCGCTTCCTCAGCAAGCGTACTTTTTTCCCTCTGTTTCATTTTTACCCTCCCTGTCTGCTCCCCCTGCGCATTCCAGAAGGCCTGCCTGAGCGCCTTATTGCGCATACTCTCAGTCTGTGCTTATGAGCCTTCTTACTCTCTGTCCGGTATTTCATATGCCATACCGCTCCTTTTTATCTCATGTCTTCTTCCCCTTGCCATTCGCTGTGTAGATTGCCTTTGGACGGAATTTTGATAACTCCTGCCTCCTCTGCCGCCTTCCGCCCTTCTTCGCCGTACACATAGTCAAACCATGCCGTCACCAACCTGTTCTGACTTGTCAGCTCCCCTTTTGTAACCATGCTCAAGGGCCTGCAGAGCGGATAGTCGCCTGATTTTACTGTTTCGGCACCGGGCGGCACGCCGTCCAGGGCAAGTACCTTGACTGTATGCCCCTGTGTCCCTCCCCATACCGCATCAAAGGATACATAGCCTATGGCGCCGGGGGTGGCGGCAACCCTGGCCATCACCGCTCCCGTGCTGTCCAGCTCGTTTGCATATGTACACCGGTTCTCTATCCCCAGCAATCCCTCAAATGCGCTCCTGGTGCCGGAAACTGTCTCCCGCCCCACCGTCACAATGGGAATATCCTCCCCTCCCACCCAGGCCCAGCTGGTGATCTCGCCGGTATAAATGCCGGCAAGCTGTTCCTCCGTAAGACTGTCAACGGGATTACCGGAATCCACACATACGGCAATTCCGTCCAGACCCACCCTGTTTTCCACAATGCCGCGGGCTCTCTCCCCCTCAGTCAGGTCTCTGGATACATTTCCGATATCCGCCCTCCCCTCCGCCACGGCTTCCATTCCCGCACTGGTTCCTGTAAACTGTATATTCACGCTTACATCCGGATATATCTCCATAAAGCCTTCTGCCAGCACACGGGCCAGCTTTTCCATGGAAGAGCTTCCCACGATCTGAAGGGAGCCGGAAAGTCCGGCGGATCCCTGCGGACATTCCGGCCCGCCTTCCTGTGCCCATAGAATTCTGCTTCCCGCAATACCGGCCAAAACCAGAATGATGCCTGCCATCGACGGAATTCTGCTTCTTCTGATTTTCATCCATACTTTCCTTCCCGATAAACTCCCAAAATCCCCATTCCTTTTTTCATGGCTCCTCTCTGCTTTCCGTCTTACGGCTTCCCCATCCTTTACGCAGAACCCGAAACCCGGTATAATCCGCCCGAATTATCCCCATGTTCTGCCGGTCCAAATTTCCATCTGCCTGTATTGGCTTCACTCAGCGGTGCTGCCGCATCGCCAGAATTTATCCTGCCTTCAATCTGCGGTACCCGCCTCTTTCCCGGCAATGCCTTATGCGCTCCAGACCGTTGCAAGAATTCCTTCCGCTATGGCCCCGGCAATGTCCTCGAATCGCTCGTCAAAGAGCTGATTGTCGGCATCCGTATTTAAGAATCCCGCCTCCACCAGCACCGCCGGCATCCGGGTCTGATTCAGCACCACAAAATTAGTCCCCTCATTCACCCCCTGATTCTCAAAGCCCACCTGTTCCAGGCGGGTATTGATATTGGCCGCCAGTCTGCCTGCTTCCCCGTAGCGGTTATAAACCAGGGACTCCACCCCCGTATACTGATTCGGATAGGGACTGGAATTGCGGTGAATGGACACAAAATAATCCGCCTGCACCGCATTGGCCTCCCGGGCCCTCTGTGTGGGAGACTTATAAGCATCCTCCGTTCTCGTATAATATACCTCCACACCATTGCGCTCCAGTATCCTCCCAACTGCCAGAGTCAATGCCAGCACATCGTCCTTCTCCCGCCTGCCGCTGTACACCGCACCCGGATTATTCCCCCCGTGTCCGGCATCCATTACCACCAAAGCCATAAAAATACCCTCCCCATACCTTATTACAGGATATGCGGAGGGTCTGTCCCCGGTTCCATATTGTATAAAAATATCTGCGGCAGATTTTATATCAGGGTTCCTTATCTGTATTTCACCATGCCGCTGCGCCCACAAATATTCCGGCGGCAGCGGCCCGGAGGGATCATAGCTCATAGGGCGTCACCTGGTACACATAATAATTCAGCCAGTTGCTGTAGAGATTATTGCTGTGGGAACGCCATTGAAGCAGGGGTCTGGCCCCGGGATCGTCATCCGGATAATAGTTATAGGGGATCTGGATGGGCAGTCCCTTGTTCAAATCCCTGATATATTCATTATTCAGACTGTACCTGTCGTACTCGGGATGGCCTGTGACAAATATCTTCCTGCCGCCCTCCGCAATCGCCAGATACACCCCTGCCTGGGGGGATTCCGCCAGCACCTTCAATTCGCTGCAGGCATGGATGGCCTCTGAAGGAGTCTCCGTATGGCGGCTGTGGGGCGCCAGGAAAAAATCGTCAAATCCCCTTACAAGAGGAATCTTCCTGTTCTCCACCCTGTGCTCATATACCCCGAACAGTTTCCGGGGAAGCAGCTTCTTGTCGATCCCGTAATAATGGTACAGACCTGCCTGCGCCGCCCAGCAGATATGCAGCGTGGAGGTGACATGGGTCCCGGCCCAGTCAAATATCTCACAGATTTCCTCCCAGTAATCCACCTGCTCAAAGGGAATGTCCTCCACCGGCGCGCCTGTCACAATCATACCGTCATATTTGTTTCCCTTTATTTCATCCAATGTAGTGTAAAATTTATTCAGGTGGCTTGCCGATGTGTTCTGGGATACATGGCTCTTCACATTCATAAATGTCACATCCACCTGCAGGGGCGTGTTGGACAGAGCGCGCAGAAGCTGCAGCTCCGTATCCTGCTTGACAGGCATATTGTTCAGAATCAGTACATTCAATGGGCGGATGTCCTGATGTATGGCCCGGAGTTCATCCATGACAAAAATATTCTCGTTTTCCAGTATCTCTTTCGCGGGTAAATCGCTCTGTGTCTTGATCGGCATTTCTTCCTCCCTGCCATAATTCCTGCGCTTATGGCTCTATTTCATATTTTTCGATAAAATCTTCCTCGGACAGAATGGGAATCCCCAGCTCCTTCGCCTTCTTATTTTTCGAAGAGGAGGATGCGGTATCATTATTGATAAGGCAGGTGGTCTTGCCGGTGACACTCCCCGTCACCTTGCCGCCCTTCTGTTCAATAAGCTCCTTCAAATCACTGCGGCTTGAGAATCTATTCAGAGACCCCGTAATCACAATGCTTAGGCCCGCCAGCGTCTGGCTGCCCTCCGCCACCTGCGGTATTTCGATCTGCAGCTCCCGCACCAGCCTCTCCATTCTGCCCAGGTTCCCGGCATCCTGCATATACTCCACAAACGCCGCGGCAATGACCTCCCCCACACCCTCTATGGCGCTTAGGCTCTCCACATCCGCCTCCTGCATCCGCTTCAGGTCATAGTCGAAATACCGGCAGAGCATCTTCGCATTTGCCGCTCCGATATTGGCGATGCCCAGCCCGTAGATCACTCTGGGCAGGGTGGTATTCCTGGACCGCTCCACGCTCTCCGTCAGATTCTGATAGGATTTCTCACCGAAGCCCTCCATCTCCACTATCTGCTCCCTGTATCTGTCCAGATGATAGAGATCGGCAAATTCGTGAAGGAACCCCTGATCTATAAATTTCTCCAGTGTGGCTTCCGAGAGTCCGTCGATATTCATGGCGTCTCTGCTGACGAAAAGGGTAAACGCCTTGATCTGCTTGGCCGGGCAGGAATCGTTGTCGCAGTACAGGGACTGTACATCATTCACCTGCCGGATCCGGGTCGGTCCGCCGCAGACAGGGCATGTATCCGGAATCTCCACAAGCTCCCTCTCCTGCCCCCCGCACTCCTTTTCCGTAAGATTCTCTGCAATCTGAGGAATGATCATATTGGCCTTGTACACTGTAATCCGGTCCCCCGTGGCCAGCTTCAGCGCCCGGAGGATGCTGACATTATGAACCGAGGCCCTGCTGACCGTCGTCCCCTCCAGCTCCACCGGCTCAAATATGGCCACCGGATTGATCAGCCCTGTCCGGCTGGCGCTCCACTCGATTTCCAGCAATCTGGTCTCCCGCAGTTCATCCGCCCATTTAAAGGCAATGGCATTCCTGGGAAACTTTGCCGTCCTTCCCAGGGACTGCCCGTAAGCGATATCGTCATAGGTAAGCACCAGGCCGTCGGAAGGAATGTCAAAGGTCTCTATCTCCTTCTCAAAATACTCCACGGTATCCAGAATGTTCTCCTCCGTCACCATACGGTGCTCCACCACTTCAAAGCCCTGTCCCTTCAGAAAGTCGAACTGTCCCATGATGGACTTCCCGAAATCCTCCCGGTTACTGACCAGAGAGAATGCGTAAAACCTGACATTTCTGCGTGCCGTGATTTCATTGTTCAGCTGGCGCACGGAACCGCTGCAGAGATTTCTGGGGTTCTTATACTTTGCATCTTCATCTTCTATCTCCCGATTGATTTTCTCAAAATCCGAATAGCTGATGACTGCCTCTCCTCTGACCACAAGCTCCTCCGTAAAGGGAATCGTCATTGGCAGGTTCACAAAGGTTCGGGCATTATTGGTTATCACCTCGCCGATCTCCCCGTTTCCCCTTGTGACGGCTTTCGAAAGCTTTCCCTCCCGGTATGTCAGCACTATGGTCAGTCCGTCCAGCTTCCAGCTCAGGACGGCTTCGTGTCCTTCCAGCCAGTCCCTGAGCTCCTCCCTGCTCTTGGTCTTATCCAGAGAAAGCATGGGGCTTTCATGCCTTTCCTTCGGCAGCTCCTCCACCACCTCGTAGCCCACGTTCACCGTAGGACTGTTGGCCAGGACCATGCCTGTCTCCCGCTCCAGATCCCGGAGCTCGTCGTATAGGGCATCGTATTCCCGGTTACTCATGATCTCCCTGTCCTGGGCGTAGTATGCTTTGGAGGCCCGGTTCAGGGTCTCCACCAGATATCTGATTCGTTCCACTTTTTCAGACTGCATTTTTTAACCTCTTTGCTGCATTTATAAATTTCTGCGGCTTCTTACCGCTTCCGTCTCCGTCCAATGATGGACTTCCTGTAAAATCCTAAGGCTGCTGTAGCTTTTGCCGCTTCCCTCTCCGTCCAATGATGGACTTTCTGTAAAATCCTAAGGTGCCTGTAGCTTTCTGCCGCTTCCCTCTCCGTCCGGCGGCGGGCTTTCCTGCCTGTTCATAAAGCGGGACAGGCCGCACTCCCTGTACAGCCGGCGCAGCTCTTCCTCCCCCAGCTCCCTGTATTCTCCGGGTTTTAAATCCCCCAGGGTAACATGCATCACCCGCACGCGCTTCAGATGCCTTACCCGATAGCCGCATGCCGCGCACATTCTCTTGATCTGGCGGTTCATCCCCTGGGTCAGAATGATCCGAAAGGTATCCTTTCCCGTCTTCCATACCCTGCACTCTCTCGTGGTGGCATCCAGCTCTTCCAGGTAAATCCCCCCTGCCATTTTTCGGAGGAATTCCGGCGTGATCTCCTTATCCGCCTTGACCAGGTACTCCTTTTCATGGCGGTTTGCGCCCTTCATCATGGCCTGAATCAGGTCCCCGTCGTTGGAAAGCAGCAGCAGTCCTTCCGATTCCTTATCCAGACGTCCTGCATAGGTGACTCTCACAGGATACTGCACCAGGTCGAAAATCGTCTTTTCCGCATGAGTATCTCTCTCCGTACAGGTCACTCCGAAGGGTTTGTAAAAGGCCAGCACCACACTGTCCCGGATACCTGACACCCTCCTGCCCTGTACGATGATCTCATCTCCCTCGCCCACCGTCATGCCGGGCTGCGCAGGCTCTTCATTGACCAGCACCTCCCCCTGTGCAATCAGCCTGTCTGCCTCCCTCCTGGAGCAGACGCCGCACCGGGCAAGATATTTATTCACTCTGAGTTCTTCCATTCTCTACCTCGTCTTCCGCAGCCAGACACCGCATCTCGTCCAGGCTCCGCACTCCGGGAATTCCCTCCCCCTCCTTTATGCCGGTCCTGGCCAGCTTATCCGCCATCTCATTATAATACACATTGGAATGAGCCGCTACCTTGGTAAAAGAAATTCTTATGCTTTTGCCCCATTCGCGCATGGCCCCGGCATATTTGCCGGTCAGTTCCGTCCGGGAACGCCATTCTCCCGTAACCCATTTCTCAATGCCTGCGTAATCATAGCGGATTTCCACATGCCCAAAACCGTTTCGCATGGCGGTCTTCACGGCATACATGGCCCCCAGCATTTCACCGGTCACATTGCGGTGCCGGAGGGATTGCTCGTTTTCCCCGCTGCCGTATTCCGTATATATTCTGCCGTCCGGCAGAAGAAACACGCATCCGAAAGCATATTTTTTCAGAGAATCGTCATAGCTGCCGTCCACATAGGCAAGCAGGGTTCCCGGTTCCGGAAATTCATCGGGAATTTCTGCCGCCGCTTTCTTACCGGTTCCGGGCTTTCGGGCAGGCCGCTTTCCGGTTCCTGGCTTTCCGATTTCGGGCTTTTCGGCAGCCGGACTTTTTCCCCCGGGCTTTCCGGTTCCTGACTTTTCGGCAGCCGGCTCTCCGGCACCTGGCTTTCCGGCCCCGAGATAACGCTCTGCCTCCTCCATGGATGCAAATCCCTTATACTCCGCGCCGGGACAGCCCACCACGGATGCCCTGCATTCCTCCCAGCTGTAAAAAATACCCTTTGTTTTTCCTTTTTTTACCGCATAATACTTTTTGGCCGCCATCTTCCTCCCCCGAATTCTGTCATACAAAATAGTCACACCGCAATTCCGTGCGCTCCGGCAAATATGAAATCGGAATCCGGCACGCCGCGCTTATGTGTCAACATTGTATCACATCCGCCGGGATTTATCCATGAAATATTTTTTTGCTTTATACACGGGCAGAACGTGTATTTCTGTTCTTTATTTCGTTATTTCATAAACGGGAAAATCCCATATACAGGCCATCGCACCCGTATATGGGATCCCGTTTTTATAATAATACCTTAGACAATACCCTGTGCCGTCATGGCCTCGGCAACCTTCAGGAAGCCTGCGATATTGGCTCCCGCCACATAATTGCCCTCACAGCCGAATTTCTTCGCCGCCTCGTCAAGACTATGGAAGATATTCACCATAATCCCCTGAAGCTTGGAATCCACTTCCTCGAAGGTCCAGCTCAGCCGCTCGCTGTTCTGGCTCATTTCCAGCGCCGAGGTTGCGACGCCGCCCGCGTTGGATGCCTTTCCGGGGCAGAAGAGAACGCCGTTTGCCTGAAAATACTCCGTAGCCTCCATGGTAGTGGGCATATTCGCGCCCTCTGCCACGGCAAAGCAGCCGTTTGCCACCAGAACCTTCGCATCCTCCAGATCAAGCTCGTTCTGGGTAGCGCAGGGCAGAGCAATATCACATTTTACGGACCATACGCCATGCTCTCCGTCTTTCTTTTCATGATACTGTGCGCTGGGCCTGGCCGCTGCATACTCAGTCAGCCTTGCCCTCTTCACCTCTTTTACTTCTTTTAAAAGGGCCACATCTATTCCCTCGGAATCATAAATCCATCCGGTGGAATCAGAGCAGGTCACAGGCTTCGCGCCAAGCTGCTGGGCCTTTTGAATTGCATAGATTGCCACATTTCCTGCACCGGACACCGCAACGGTCCTGCCCTTGATGTCCCTGCCATTGCATTTGAGCATCTCCTCCGTCAGGTACAAAAGCCCGTAACCCGTAGCCTCCGTCCTCGCCAGAGAACCGCCGTAGGAAAGTCCTTTACCTGTAAGTACGCCTTCATAAAGGCCCGTCAGCCTCTTATACTGCCCGTACATATAACCGATTTCCCTTGCTCCGGTTCCGATATCGCCCGCAGGAACATCCGTATCGGCTCCGATATATTTATACAGTTCTGTGATGAAGCTCTGGCAGAATGCCATTACCTCCCTGTCAGACTTGCCCTTGGGGTCGAAATCAGAACCGCCCTTGCCGCCGCCGATAGGAAGACCTGTCAGAGAATTCTTAAAAATCTGCTCAAAGCCCAGGAACTTGATAATTCCGATATTCACGCTGGGATGCAGCCTTAAACCTCCCTTATAGGGGCCTATTGCCGAGTTGAACTGTACCCTGAAGCCGTTGTTCACCTGCACCTGTCCCTTATCGTCAACCCAGGGAACGCGGAAAAGGAGCTGTCTCTCGGGAGTCACAAGCCTCTCAAGCAATGCATCCCTGCGGTACTTCTCCTCATTTGCCTCAATCACCACTCGAAGGGATTCCAGCACTTCCTTTACCGCCTGATGGAACTCGGGCTGCGCGGGATTTTTGGCCACTACCATATCAAATACCTCATCCACATATGACATTGAAACGTCCTCCTTTATAATATGTATAAGTACGATGCGCATTCACAATGAAAATCCTTCCCTGCGACAAACCGAAAAGAACATCACTTTAACAGCTAAAGGCACAGGACCACTGCCCATGCCTTCCGACACCATCGTCCATTTCTCATTATACCTCTCGCTTCTTAAATTCACAACACTTCAATTCACTAAATCAAAAAAGTTTTGACTGTTTTTTTAGACATCTTGCACAACCGGCCGTCTACAGATATTCCTTTAAACATTGTATATTCCTTTCCTCAAAGTCGATCAGCTGCTGTGCCAGCGCCGCCGGACGTTCCCCTGCCTTCTCGTTGTGCTTCAGCACCTTCTCCATCTCAAGAATGCCGTTATTGCTGCCCTTGATCAGCATCTCCGCCAAATGTGCTGTGCTGGTATTGAGCATGGTATTGTAATGAATGCCTGTCTTCAGCATGGCATCGGACAGCACATTGCTCCGGTAGCGCTCTTCGTTTGCTGTCATCAAACGCCGGCAGGCCTCATTATATAGCTCCGAGTACTTTAAAGACTGCCTGGAAATCTGCAATGCCAGATCATCGTCATTCACCTTTCCCGATATGGTGTCGATGGCCTTCATCGCCATTTCCGTATTCTTCTGTATTTCTCTGTAGACCGCGGCCTCCTGTGATTTCATGTCCATCTCCTGCCTCCTTAAAATAAATTATAAGAATTCCGCTTGCGGGATTCTGCACCGCAAGCGCGTCGTTTCAGCGACAAACTTCCAATTTGTTTGTGTGCATCCCCGGATAGTTTTCCGATTCCAGGAGTCGGGAAAATGATGCCGGTACACAATATATGATAACGAATTATTATACATCACAGCATATATTGCAGAATTCGAATATTTCCCGACAGCCCTTTTCCTGTAAAAAAAGAAAAGCCATCTACGGAGAATACACTCTCCGTAAAAGGCTTTCCACTTTATCCTGTTTTATTCACGACTGTGTGACAAATTCGGCTTTCACATAGGCTACCGCACCGTTGTACGCCACCTTGCACCATTCTCCTTCCACGGCCAGAAGCTCCAGAGATTCTCCTTCCGCCAGAACACCCAGTCGCTCTGCGTCCTCTCCTGCCCCCGCGCGGACATTGATGGACGTGGTCGCAGTCACCGTGCCGATCGCCTGCTGTCCTGCCGCGCTTTCTTCCATCTGCAGGAATTCGGATTTAATATATCCGTCCTGTCCTTCATAAACGATCTTCGTCCATCCGTTGACACGGACTTCCTGCACCTCCACCCTGGTTCCTCCGGTGACCTTCCCCATCTTATCGGCCTGCTCGCTGTCGGAGGTTCTCACATTCACGGTAGTATTCGCCGTGGCATACTGGGGACCGACCGCCACAGTGGAGCCCTCCTGCTGAGTATCGTCCACAGGCGCTTCCCCGCCGCCTTCCGGCTCCTGGGGCACATTCTCAAGGTTCTGCTGTGCCAGTGCCTCGCCGATCGCCACATTCACCTGCCTGCTGAACTCATCCATATAGGCCAGCAGCTCGGGATGTGCTTCCATCAGCTCATTGTACTCCACGGAAATGCGGTTGTTAAATTCCACCACATCGTCCTGGGCCGAAACCTTTTTGATATAATTGCGCTCCTCCTCGGAAAAGCTGTTCTGGTTCTTGATATACAGCCCGCCCTGACCGTTGTCGCAGACATAAAAGGTCTGCCAGGCCGGAACCGCTTCCACATGATTCACAAAGCATACCTTGTAGTATACGTAAACCAGAGTTGCGTCCTCAGTAAGTCCTGCCTTCGTGTATACATCCAGCTCCGTAAAATGATCCAGATACTTGGCATTCTCTTCATAGCGAAGCAGCTCATTCTCCGTAATGCTGTCATACATACCGGTAAGAACGGTTCTGTCCCCTGTCAGCATGGCATCATAATAGGAGGCAATGACGGAATGAATGGCATCATTCTCATTGGGAAGCAGGGGAACCTCTTCCGAAGCCTCAGGAATCTGCTGCATGGTCTGCACCCCGTCCAATACCTCCGCCCCGCTCTCCTGACCGGGCGTACTTTCGTCCCCCGAAACAGAGCTCTCCTCCCCGGCACTGGCATTCCTGGCCTTCAGTGCGATAGACACCGTGACAGCCACCACGGCAATCACGATGACGGGAAATACAAATTTGGCATTTCCCACTATAAAATCACGAATCGTCGACATTTTATCCTTCCGCATATCTGCACCTTCCTTTACAAACAATCTCCTTCTGGCACCACATTTCCCGGCAGGCTCTCCTCTCCGCCGCTTACCGCCTTGCCTTAGATAGCAGCAGAATGCCCGGCTTTCCGGGGAAACAGAAAGAGCCGCGGACGGCTCTTTCTCAATTAATAAAAAGGCCAAAGTGATGTAAATGCATCCGACAGGAATCGAACCTGCATTAAAGGCGTCGGAGGCCTTCGTTCTATCCATTAGACTACGGATGCAAATATTACAAAATTGTTACATCACTTTGACCATGATATCATAAAATAACTGATATGTCTACTATAAATTTATGGAATTTATTAGAAAATAATTCTGATCCTCTTTTGCAGGGAATCATAATAGTAAAGGCTGTTGGAAAGAACCTCCTCCGGCGCAACCTGCGTACTGTTTACCTCATGGATCATTCTCTTAAGCTCCTGGGGCGAGCCCAGTCCGGTATCGGGCAGAAGGATCACCTCGTGAATGGAGCTGGGAAGGATGTATAATCCCCTCTTCGCTCCCCTGGCCAGCTTCTCCAGAACCCCCGGATACAGCATGCATACCGCACCGTGCAGCCTTTTTGCATTGCTGAGTACCCTCATGGGAAATTCTCTGTCCAGCCCTCTCTCCGGATCCTCCGGCAGGCTTCCTTCCGTACTCCCGGCCATTTCGCCCAGAACTTCTTCCAGCGAGCTGCTCACCCAGGGGAATAATTCCGGCGTGTTGTTCCTGGCCAGGGTATACAGCTCCGATGTGGTGGTTTCCCACATTTTCATATGGGAATTATGCACCAGGATCGTGCCCTCCCCCAATGTCTTCCCCTGATAGGCATAATAAAAGCAAATCGCCAGATCCAGGAATTCAATATGGGGCACATCCTCCAGCAGCGCCTCGTTCCCCCTCCTTCCGATCAGCCGGTAACAGATTCTGTCCCTTACCCGATCAAAGGAGCGGAAAAAGTCCATGTCTACACTGTCCCTGGGCACTCCCTTGCGATAGACGGCAAGCAGCCTGCGCACCACCACCGCGAAAGCCGTACCTGATTCGTAAGCTTCCAGGAAAGTATCCAGATATATGGTGGGGGCCACATTCTGTGACCGGAAGAGAATCACCAGGCCGTGAAGGATAACCCCGTTATTCTTCCTGACCTCCTTCAGCTCTATCCGATACCCCTCACCGAGTTCTTCTTTTACCGCATTGCAGATTTTCTGCGAAAATTCACTTATTTCCATGCTTTTCCTCTTTCTGCGCTGTCATCAGATTGTACTTTTACAAGCATGCGCAACAGCGCCTGCGCACAATCCGACAGTGAAGAGGATAAATACCGGTTCTGACAGCAATGGAAATGCAGCCTGCCTACGCGCGGGACAAATACTCTCCCGTCCTCGTATCGATCTTGATTCTGTCGCCCTGGTTCACAAACAGGGGCACATTCACCTGTGCACCGGTTTCCACCGTGGCGGGCTTGGACGCGCCGGTAGCGGTATCCCCTTTAAATCCGGGTTCGGTCTCCGTAATCTCAAGCTCCACAAACAGGGGAGGCTCCACGGAATATACGCTGCCGTTATGAGAGCAGATTTTGCACATCTCATTCTCTTTCACAAATTTCAGAGCGTCGCCGATGGCGTCTGCGCTCAGCGCGATCTGCTCATAGCTCTCCGTATCCATAAAGTAATACAGATCGCCGTCCGCATACAGATACTGCATATCTTTTCTATCAATACGCGCCTGAGGAAATTTCTCGGTAGGGCGGAAGGACTTCTCAATCACGCCGCTGCTCTTGATATTCTTCAGCTTCGTCCTTACAAACGCCGCTCCCTTTCCCGGCTTTACATGCTGGAATTCAATAATCTGGTACACACTGTTCTCGTACTCAATTGTAATACCATTTCTGAAATCGCCTGCAGAAATCATATTATATTCCTCCTAATTTTCGTTCACAAATATAATTCCAGATTAGTTTAATATAAAAAATCACAAATTTCAACTGTTTTGGAAAAAAAGATGAAAAAAATATGAAAAAAATGCGCCGTCCTGTTCTATTCCCCGTTCAGAATAGAATCGATGGCCTGAAGATACCCCTCAAGCCCCTGTCCGTAAATCTGCCTGTCGCATACCGGCGCCGTCACGGAGATCTTCCGAAACTCCTCCCTTCTGGTGATATCCGAGATATGGATTTCCACCTTCGGCACAGTAATACTGGCAAGGGCATCCCGGATGGCATAGCTGTAATGAGTAAACGCCCCCGGATTGATGACGATCCCTTCCGTCCCGTCGAAATACGCCGCCTGCAGCCTGTCAATGATGGCACCCTCGTGATTGCTCTGATACACGGTGATGTCGTTCCCTGTCTCCATGGCCTTCTTCTGAATCATATCCAGAAGATACTGATAATCCTGAGTTCCGTATATGCCCTTCTCCCGAATCCCCAGGAAATTCAGGTTCGGCCCGTTAATAACCAGCAATTTCATACTTATACCTCCTATGCGCGTTCCGGCGCGCATACCAGTCAACACCCCCGCTTCAGACAGCGGAGCATCAGGCTTTGGAAGTTTTGGCAGTTTACTTCCAAATATATACCTCCCTGCCTGCTTCAGCGGACATACAGAATAATCCTGTCAGAAATTTCCTCTATCTCCATGTCATCCACGTCCAGAATAACATCCGCGCAGGCTTCATAGGCTTCCCTCCGGCTCTCTATCAGCCCCCGGATCCGTTCCAGGGGATTATCGCACTGCAGCAGGGGTCTTGTGGTATCTCCCCTGAGACGCTCATACACCGTCTCGGGGCGCACTCTTAAATATACCACCGTCCCAAGTCCTTTTAAAAGCGCCCTGTTCTCCGGGTTCACCGGTGTACCTCCCCCCACGGAGTAAACGCACGGGTACTTTCTTGCTCCCAGCTCCCTTAACAGCTCCGTTTCTCTTTCCCTGAAATAAGCCTCTCCCTTTTCCGCAAATATTTCGCTGATACGCAGGCCTTCCCGGCGCTCTATCAGCCTGTCCGTATCCTCCACCGGTCTGCGCAGCCTGTAGGAAAGCCTGATTCCCACGGTGGTCTTCCCGCTTCCCATGAAACCGGTTAATACCGGATTCTTCTCCTTCTGCTTCATCCTCCGCCTCCTGTTCCCATTCTGCCGCTGCGCCCCGGCATGGCATCTGACCGCATGCTCTTTCCTGCCATTCGCGGTTTATCACACTTCCCGGGCACGGTCCGCTTCACCTTCCGGCCGCGGCCGGACCTCTTTCTCGTTCCCGGCCGGGCCGCTCCTGCTGAGTGCGCATTGTTTTGCAGCGCTTACTGAATATGCATTGCTTTCCGCATCTCAATATACGCTTTTTCAGCTAACTCCCGGCTCACCTGATGGTCCGTCCACAGCTCATAGGCGATAATCCCCTGATACAGAAGCATCTTAAGCCCGCCAAAGGCCCTGCCGCCGTTTTCCCTTGTCAGCCTCATGAATTTCGTCTCAGCCGGGTTGAAGATCAGGTCATAGCCCGTGTGGATTTTATGATAAAACGCGGCATCCTCTATCACCGCCCCGTCCGTCTTCGGAAACATCCCCACATTGGTGGCCTGTATGGCAAGATACCTCTCCCCTGCCGGCAGCGACTGGTAATTCTCCAGAGCCATGCCCTCCGCAGGCTCTCCTCCCGCGATGGCATTTACCTCGTCCGCAACCTTCCGTGCCTTTTCCGGAGTCCGGTTCAGGAGGATAATCCGGCAGGCTCCGTATCTGGCGGCAAGGATCGCCACAGCCCTCGCCACCCCGCCGGCTCCCAGGATCAGGATCTTCTCCCCTTCTATCCCCACCCCGTCCTCACACATAGCGCGGTACAGCCCCGGCATATCCGTATTGTAGCCCTTGAAGCCCTCCTTCGTCCGAACCAGCGTGTTCACTGCACCGATGGTCTCCGCCAGGGGATCCGTCTCCTTCAGAAAGGGAATCACCTCACTCTTATAGGGAACCGTCACATTCAATCCCAGCAGATTCAATGCATACGCCCCCCTGACCGCCTCGCCCACCTGCCCCCGGGGCACATGAAAGGGCAGGTACACCAGATTCTCCCCCATTGCTTCCGCCAGGGTATTGTGTATAGCCGGCGACATGGTATGCTCCACCGGATTTCCGATCAGCCCGCAGGTGCGGGTGTATCCGTTTACAATCATTCTATTCTCCTTTATCTGCCCTTCTTTCGCCGCTGCCGATGATAGAAAAACAGCACGATCCGTTCCAGCCGGCGTTTCAGCACGATCTGGATCTCCTCCTTTGGGTGGATGGGTTTCACCAGGTATGTGACAATACCCGTTCTCTTCGCCCCCCATACATCCGTGAAGAGCTGATCGCCCACAAAAACGGTATCCTCCTGACAGGTACCCATGAGCTCCATGGCTTTCTCATAAGCCTTCCTCCCGGGCTTGCCCGCCTTAAAAATATATCCGGATCCCACATCCTGTGCAAAGGGCTTTACCCTCGGCTCCCTGTTATTGGACAAAAGCACTGTCCGAAAGCCGATTTTTCTCAATCTTTCAAATAATTCCACCGCCCTTTGATCCGCCGGCGCGCCATGTGGTACCAGCGTATTGTCAATATCGAAAATCAGGCCGCGGCCCCCTTCCGCATACAGCCTCTCATAAGCAATACCATAGGCATCCTCCGCCTCATGATCGGGATAAAATATTTCCAACATACCTTTCCTCATACTTTCTCCGCCGCTTCCCTGATATAATCCCCCGGCTTTTTCTTCTCCGATCCCATCGCCCGTATATCACAGCGGCTCATGGGTACCAGTAGGAAGTTCAGATAATGCGCACAAATCTGAAGGAGCATGCGGTTTGGCGCAAAGCTGTCAAAGCAATACCACTATATCATGGGGTACTCTCCTATTTCAAGTATCTTTCAAAACATTTCTTCCCATTTCATCCGAAATATATTATAATGTAGTGGTAAATCCGGCCGCCGCATCTGCCGCACGCCCTGTTTCAAAGCCTTCCTCACGGCCTTGGAGCCCCTTGCCTGCAGAATCTGCGCCGGATCGGGCAAATAACACATGGACAGACGGTACATGGATACATGGAAAGGAGATAATATGGCGAAAGAATTGTTAAAGAGAAGCGAAGTAAAAGAAGAATTTACCTGGGATCTGACCGCCCTCTACCCGGATACTGCTGCCTGGGAACACGCAGTGGCGGAAATACAGGAAATGGCCGGCGAGCTGGAGAAAATGAAGGGAAAGGTAACCGAAAGCGCGGGGAGCCTTTTCACTGCCCTTTCCCGGCTGGAGTCAATGGAGAAGAAGACCGATCCCGCCTTCAGCTATGCGCACAGACTCTGCGATCAGGATACCGGCAACACGGTGCATCAGGGCATGGTACAGAAACTGCAGAGCATTTATACCGATATCTCGGGCAGGCTCGCCTTTATGGATCCTGAAATTCTGGAATTGGATGAAGAGACCCTCGAGCAGTATTTCACCCAGGAGCCCGGACTGGAGCAATACCGCAAATACATATCTGAAATTCAGCGCCTTAAGCCTCACAGGCTGTCTGCCGAAATGGAAAGGCTGCTTGCGATGTCCGGCGAGATTTCCGGAGTCCCCGGCCACACCTTTTCCGTTTTCAACAACGCCGATCTGAAGCTGCCTGAAATGACGGACGAAAACGGCGAAGTCATACGCATTACCCATGGCCGGTATATTACTCTGCTGGAATCCTCCGACCGGAGAGTGCGCAGGGAAGCCTTTGAAAAAATGTACCAAAGCTATAAACAGTTTGAGAACACCCTGGCCAGCCTCTACAGCGGCCAGATAAAGCAGCTGATGTTTTACGCCAAAGCCCGCAGGTACAATTCTACTCTTGAGGCGGCTGTGGATCACAACCATGTATCCTCCGGCGTATATGACAATCTGCTTACCACGGTAAATGCTAATCTGGATAAAATGTATCGCTATGTCGCTCTCCGCAAACGTCTGCTGGGAGTGGAGGAGCTGCATATGTACGATGTCTACACCCCCATTATTCCGGATGCAAGCCGCAAGGTCGGATATGAGGAGGCAAAGGAAACCATCCTGAAGGCGCTGGCTCCCCTGGGCGAAGATTATATCCGGCTGCTGCAGGAAGGCTTCAACAATCGCTGGATTGATGTGTACGAAAACGAAGGCAAGAGAAGCGGCGCATATTCCGCAGGGGTTTACGGCACGCATCCCTATGTGCTGATGAATTACAATGACAGTCTGGACAGTATGTTCACCCTGGCCCACGAGATGGGACATGCCCTGCATTCCCATTATTCCCATACTGCACAGTCCTATTTTTATGCCGGCTATCGGATTTTCGTTGCGGAGGTGGCTTCCACATGCAATGAGATACTCCTGATGGAATATCTGCTGAAAAACACTTCGGATACCAGAGAGCGGGCATACCTGCTGAACCATTATCTCGACAGCTTTAAGGGTACGGTATACCGTCAGACCATGTTTGCGGAATTTGAGAGAAAGACAAACGCCATGGCGGAGGCCGGCGAAAGCCTTACCGCACAGGTGTTGAATGAGGTATATCTGGAGCTGAATCGGAAGTATTTCGGCCCGGATATGGTCTCCGATCCCGATATTGCCGGAGAATGGGCCCGGATCCCCCATTTTTATTATAATTTCTATGTGTACCAATATGCCACCGGCTTCTCCGCCGCCGTGGCAATCGCCCGGAATATCCTGAGAGAAGGTGCGCCTGCCGTTGCCCGGTATAAGGAATTCCTGTCCGGCGGCTGCTCCCTGCCCCCTGTGGAGCTGCTGAAGATCGCCGGGGTAGATCTGGAAACGCCCGGCCCTATCCAGGACGCGCTGGATGTCTTCGGCGAAGTGCTGGACGAGATCGAGACCCTGGTATAAGCCAGGCCGGCTGATAACTATAACAATGCCACTATGATCCTTACTTTATCCAGAAGCTGATACAGCAGCTGCAAGCAGCACAGTGTTCCAAAGTAAAGATTTTAAAATCATTTATTACAAATCCCCCTCCATGCCAACCCCTGTCTCAGGGGGAAGCATGGAGGGGGAAGTTTCCTACCATCTCGTATACAATGCGAAGTCTTCGGTTTCATAAATACAGTGCATCCCCTGGGCGTCAAGTCTGGTTCTGATCATTCCTTTGGGATGAATCAGATAATATCCGGCCTTCAGGCTTCCTTCTTCCTGATAATAAATATCTCCAAAATCCAGACTGATCCCCACACCTGCAGGCAGCGCAAACATCACCCCATAATAGCACCCGACATTTTGCCCCGGATTCTCAGCTACATAATCAACAGTCGGTAACGTGACAACATTATCATAAGAAATGCTATCTGAAACCAGGACGACTTGTGCAAATTCATTTTTCAACTGTTCCATATATTCGGAATACTCAGCATTCCTATATGGCGGCATATCAGCATCACCTATGCGGAAAATAGCAGCCATGCATACTGCAGCCATAATCAGAATTACAGAAAAGTGCGTTTCCATCAACAAAATAACTGCATTGGCAACAATAAGTGCAAGAATATGTCTGGCTCCCACTCCTAAATCGTATATTTCAATGAAGCTTAATAAAATTAACGAATTACCGATCAACGTAATCAGGAACAGACTGGGTACCTTCTTTTTATAATATGCCCGCCGAATACATACAATTATCATACTCAACAGTCCAATCGCCCAAAGTAAGTAGTACCATCCGACTCCAACGCCGTCATAACGAACCGCATACCAGGTCTGCCTCACAATCTCTGCCAAAGAATCAGCTATATGTTGAAAAAAGCCGCCTACCCCCCTGATTTCATTTTTTCAAAAGCAAAAATATTTTCAAAATATGTAGAGCAGAAAAAATAATTGTTCACGAAGAACAGCACAATATCCCCTATCGCCAGTATGGGTAATAAAATCAACCATTTTCTTCTTTTATCCTTCATGGCTTTCCACCAGGGAATAAGAAATAAAACAGCAAAATAGGGTCTTGCAAGTGTCATAATACTTATCATGACTGTGCAAAACCATAAAATAGTTCTGTCTTTTGATTGCGTCACATGCTCGCTTTTTCTGCAGCGGAATCGATCTGATAAAAGATATATTCCGCACACGGAGACAATGATGCCCTGTGAAATAAAATAGGCTTCCACAACGCCTGACAGAATATATCGGTTTAATAGAGGATTGATAGTCCAAAACAAAGAAAAAACAGCCATGCACTTTTTATCAGGACGGAGAATAACACAGATACATAAAATTGCAAGTATGCAAAGTAAAATATTAGCATAGATCGGAGAAAGATAATTCCAACCAAAGAAAAAGCCCCATATAATATATGGAATTAACGGAAAGATCCCCCAAACCCCCAAGGTTCCATACATAGCCCTGGTCTGATTGTACCCAAAATACCCTCGCGGAAAACCGTACGTAAGAATACCTTCTATTTGCTTATAGTACGTAATTTCATCGCTCCAGCCCCCCAGCGGAATATAGACATCATTAATCATCTTTCCTTCTTTCAAACAAAATAGAATTGCCGAAATAAGCGGAACCAATATCACAAGAATATAGAAAATAACATTTAAAACATTATATTTTTTCAGCATTTTAATCTCCTCACTGCGAAAGCATCCCTGAAAATAACCTGACTCAGCATATCATATTTCAACATCCCGCCCCGGTCTCCGCTTTATCTGCAGTACAGCGTATATCCCCTGCGCGGCATATGGCATCATTGTCAGGCTGTACAAAAGGATATAGCGGGAATTGGCTTCCCATAAAATGTGAAATAGAAAACCGCCAATAATCCCGATTATTCCAACCCAAATCAGCAGATCCCTCTCCCGTTCTCTGTTCCGGTCATTCTCCAAATCAGCAGCCTTCTCTTCTCTCCCAACAACCGTTTCTTCCGGAACGGCCCTTCTCCTGCACTGAAAAATACAGAAGAGAAGCAGCCCCAAATACAGCACATTCTGGTATAAATTTGCATATTCAATAAAATATCTGCTGTATGTGCCTTCATAAAGGGACTGAAAAAACGGATTGCGGCCGCCAAACGTGGCTAAGGTTGCCTGCCTGGAAGCATATGTGCCATCCGCCCATTGGGACAAATGTTTTTTAGCGTAGAACGTAACGGCATAATCAATATTGTCTCTGAAATAAGCCAGGCGCTCCCGGATGACCTCCCGGCTTACTGCTGAGGCAGCTCCGGTATCCATACCGGCCTCCTCATAAGTGAGAGCATTAAATCCATTGTACCAGCCCACACAGCGATTGCCCGGCGTATCCTGCATGCCCATGGCAAGGTAGGTAACAGGTGGAACACCTTCACGAAGATAATTTCCCGCCCTCAATTCATATATCCTCTGAATACAGGGTTGAATGGCAAAAGAGCATATGGCGCATAGAAGGAGAAAGCATACCTGGTACAATTTCCGTTCCCGCAGAAACTGCAAAAACATCACAATCAGCACCGCTATAATAAAAATCAGATTGTTTTTACGCAGCGCGACTCCGCCGGAAAGCAGGACGATGGCGGCAGCTCCGAAAAGGAAGCGTCTCGAGCCGGAAGCCGTCCATGCAAATCTCAGCAGAAAGTAAAGTCCTGCCGATACAAAAGCATAAGAAGGAATCTCCCCATACACAAAAGAAGTATACATGATAAACGGAAAATTGATACCAGCCAGCAACAGGTAGATACAGTCTATCCTCTCGTTCTTCCAGATCAGATGCAGGATCTCCTTTTGAAAGAAGATAATTACACATGCCAAAAGTACATACAGGCATTTTATGAAATGCCAGGCGTGGAGCGAAATCGGCAGTAAATTCCAGAAACGGATGAGCAGCTCGAAAAACGCCACCAATCCCATTTGCTGCGGATAATACGAAAAATAAGAATTGTCCGGAGCAATAGCCGTTGTCTGCCCCTCCGCCAGATCTCTGGCTGCCAGATAAACCGACATCCCATCCGCCGCCGGCACGGTCCGCCCCTGGAAAGCCAAAGTCCATCCAAGTACGCAGCACCACAGCAGCACCGCAGCTGTCATCCCTTTCACATGCAGTTTCCTGGCCCGCATTATCCTGTAACATATAAAAAAGAAAACAGCGATCCCCAGCACTCCCCATAAGGGATTGTCCAACCGGAAAAGGACAGTCTGCGACAGCATATCTTCACTGTAGCTGGTAGAAAAGAAGCTTCCCAGAAACAACAGGACCGCAAGCACAAGACTGATTATTTTAAGCGCAGTATAACAAAACTGATATGTCCCATCTAAAAATCTTTTCATTCCAGGTCCCCTTTATCCCCGTTTTTCCGGCATTATTTTTCTGTTTCAGACCCAAACAGGCGCAGGTGCCAGGACAGGTATCCCAGAAAAATCAGGATACAGATGGCAAGCCTTGTCCGCCGGAAAGTGCTTCTGTGCCCCAGCAGATCCAGGACCAGCCCGTTTTCCATAATGATATAAGGATCCTCCGCACCTGTCTTAATATAAGCGGTTTCCTTACTTTCAATCAGACTGATCTGGGTTATGTCATTCGCATCCAGAATATTTTCTTCCGCAAAAAAATCGCAGGGATTGTAGAAATGACGGATAATCCCTCCGCTGCTGACAGAGACATTCACGATGGAGACAACCTGCTCCATCTTCGGGAAATTAAATCGAATGTAAATCAGATGATCCGCCAATTCAGGAGTTACTCTCATGACCGCAAGCTTATGCTCCCGGTCCATTTTTTTAGTCCCCACATTCGCCAGCTCCATGTCAAAATCCGGATCCGCAGTATATAATACCTCAAATTCCTCTCCTTCCATATCGCCGAAATACAGCCGGATTGTCAGGCCGGAAGCAGGGAACGGCATCATAACAAACACTGCCATAAATATGCACATTAAAAACGGCACTGCTGCCCTCTTTATCAGCACTTTCTTTTTCACAGAATACCTCCCCTAACCCGGACAAGCCGTAACCCGACTTTCGCCATTTTGCGCTGGATTTCGTTGTTAAGCGGCCTAAATTACTTCCGTTAAAATCCTTCCGGTCATTCCCGGTTATCCTCTCAGGTTCTTAATCTCAGGTGAATGGAACCTTGCGGTTATAATATCCGTGCAGGCACGGCTGCCTGACTGGCTGCCGCAGCGGAAATAAATTGCATCAGGTTAAATTTTATGATATAATAATACTGTTTTTTTTTCAAGCATTTTATTTTGGAGGTAACGCACTGCCATGAGCGAAGCAGAAAGAAGGTCCGCCCGGAATAATGATGGATTTATCACCGTTTTTTTTGCCGCCCTGCTCTGTTTCATGACCTACTCCTATGTATACGGGCAAATGATGCTCGGCGGGATGAATGATTATCCTGCCCATGTATACAGTGTCCTTGTTAAATTCCGCATCTCTCCCCTGGAAGGCTGGATGGCGGCCCCCCATTGTCTCTGGCATCTCACCGTACTGTTTCTGTATGATGTGTGCCGGATTCCTCCGGAGGCATCCGCCGCGTTTGCCACCTGTATCTATACTCTGTTTTACTATTTCATCCTGTACTGGATTATCCGCCGTGTAACCGATTATGTGGGCAGGAAGGAAACCTCACTTCGAAGCAATCTGATTGCATTTTCCTTCTGTTTTGTACAGGCTGTATTTTTTTACTGGCTGGATACGGGCGAACGATATCTGGGCACCTTTTCTCCCAATCCCCTTCACAACCCGACTCAGATGGGAGTCCGGGGGTTTGCAATTCTGATTTATTGCCTGACAGTCGACCTGCTCTCTTATGAAAAAGGCGGAACATATCGTCCCGTTTTTTTCCCTGTGGATCGCTCTGCCCGAAAACATTATATTCTGCTCGCCGTGCTTCTCTTCCTGTCCACCGTAATGAAGCCGACCTTTGCGGAAATGTTTATTCCGGCCGTGGCCTTTCTCATGCTGGGAATCTGGCTTTACAGACTGATCCGCAGGGATGCTCCGGCATTCTACTTCAGAAAATGTCTTACAATGCTCTTATGTGCCCTGCCGTCCCTACTTTATATACTGACCCAGTACCTGGTCTTCTTTTTCTTCAAAGGTGCCGCCTACGGCGGGGAAGAGGGGCTGATCCTTACAGATTGGTTTGCCGTCTGGAACTTTTTCTCTGACAATGTTTTCCTGGCGGTTTTGGCCGGAATGGCTTTCCCTCTGTATATCTTTTTGCTGGATATAAGGTACTTTTTAAAAAGTACTGCTGGCAGACTGGCGCTGATCGGTTACGGCATTTCCTTTCTGGAGGCGTCTGTTCTGGGAGAGGACGGCATCCGCTTCAGCCACGGCAATTTCCTGTGGCCGCTGATGTCCGGAATGCTGCTGTTCTGGCTGGCGGCGCTCCTCCGTCTCATCACGCTGGAGCATGAGGAAGAATACACCGGTTTCAGAAAAGGCCTGATTCTGTTCGGTTGGTTTTTGTACTTCTGCCATGTGTTCTGCGGTTTTACCTTTTTTAGAGAGGGAATGCTCGGTATGTAATCTGCATCACCGCTGCAGGCAATCGGACATAGAATTTGAAGCTCTCCTCATAAAGGGGGGATTGACCCCGGCACCTGAATCATCGCCCGCGGGAATCAAGGAGAGATGCGAAAAATACAGAAAAACGTATTACAGGTAAGATGCTGATGTAATTCAGATAAATCGCGTACAAAATACAGGTGTATCTAAGGAAAGGTGATACGGCAATGCTCTTTAATTCAATAGATTTTCTGGTTTTCTTCCCGATTGTCGTACTGATTTATTTCATTATTCCGATAAAGCTGAGATATATCTGGCTGTTGATCGCCAGTTACTATTTCTATATGTCATGGAATGCAAAATATGTGATACTGATCCTGTTTTCTACGATAGTCACCTATCTCAGCGGCATTTTGATAGAAAAGGCTTCCGGCCCCGGGCAGAAAAAGCTGGTGGCAGCGGCTTCGCTGTTTGCCAATCTTTCGGTACTTGGTTTCTTTAAGTATTTTGACTTTTTTATTCATAATCTCAATAAGCTTCTGGAGGCCGTTCATATCCGCCTGATCGACAATCCTTTCAGCTTTCTTCTCCCGGTGGGTATTTCCTTTTATACCTTCCAGGCGATAAGCTATACCATGGATGTCTATCGCGGAAAAGCAGCCCCGGAGAAAAATCTGTTGAAATATGCCCTCTTCGTCAGCTTTTTCCCTCAGCTGGTGGCGGGGCCTATCGAAAAAACAGAAAACCTTCTGACACAGATTAATGATTCCTGCCGGAAAAGAATGCCTTCCTTTGATCAGTTTCTGAGCGGTTTTACGCTTATGCTCTGGGGGCTTTTCATGAAAATGGTGATTGCGGACAGAATATCCCTTTTTGTGGACGGGGTCTTCGGCAGACTTTATATGGCGGGAACCGTGGAGACGGTACTCGCAGCGGCAGCATTTGCCATTCAGATTTACGGAGACTTTGCCGGGTATTCGATAACGGCTCTCGGCGCCGCCCGGATAATGGGATTCGAACTTACCGATAACTTTAACGCACCTTATTTTTCCGGCAGTATCGGAGATTTCTGGCATCGCTGGCATATCTCTCTGAGCACCTGGTTCCGGGATTATCTTTATATTCCTCTGGGCGGAAGCAGAAAGGGAGCCTTCCGAAAATACTGCAATCTTATGATTACATTTTCTGTCAGCGGACTCTGGCATGGCGCTGCCTGGACCTTTGTCTTCTGGGGCATGCTCCACGGCCTGTACCGGGTAGCAGGCGACCTGTTGAAACCGGCAAGGGAAAAGCTCAACAGAGCGTTCCATGTCAGGACGGACGCTTTCAGTTATCATTTCGGGAAAATATTGATCACTTTCACACTGGTAGATTTTGCGTGGATTTTCTTCCGGGCGGAAAGCATGGAGCAGATTCTCCTTTTTTTCAACCGCATGTTTACAAGATTCAATCCATGGGTACTCTTTGACGAAAGCCTTTTTCGGTACGGGCTTGACCGGACGGAAGCGGGGATTCTGATGGCTTCTCTTCTGGTGTTGTTCGCAGTGGATTTGCTTCGGTATCTGAAAAATGTGAATCTTGGAGACTTTCTGGTGAAACAGAATCTATGGTTTCAGTACGCAGTCCTGCTGGCGCTGACTGTGTCCATCCTGGTCTTCGGGAAATATGGAATTGATTTTGATTCCAGCCAGTTTATTTACTTTCAATTCTGATATGGCTTCCGATTGATTCGGAGACATGATTTCGACTAAAGAAGGAACAGGGGTATCGTCTTGAAAAATACAATCCGAAAAACCGCGGCCGTATTGGGATTCCTCATCATCACGGCAATCTGCATAAATAAATTATATAATGTGCTCAGGTGGAAGGATACTACCGGAGGATATCTCTCCGCGATAGATCAGTTGTACTATACGGACGAAGGGCTTATGGATCTGGTGTTTGTAGGCAGCAGTCATTGCTATTTCGGGATTTACCCGGAACTGCTCTGGGAAGAGAAAGGGATTGCCGGATTTGATCTGGCCGTTTCCGCCCAGGACAGAGACAGCGCCTATTATCAGCTGAAAGAATTACTGAAAACACAGCACCCACGGGTAGTTGTGGTGGATATCTATGCAATCTGCCATGAGAAGCATATGGTGGAGAGCAATATATACAGAAATTATCTCTCAATGAGGGCTTCTCTGAATTCCATTATGCATATAATCTCTTATTCGGAAGAGGAAAAGCAAAAGGAACTCCTGGCAAGATGGCCCATTGTCCATACCAGGTACAGGGAACTGAAGGAATATGACTTTATACCGTATGAGCCCAGTGTCATCGGAAGAGGCTCTCTGATTACCTGGGATCAGTCCGCCGTAGAAAATGAAAACGGTATAAACCTCTGTAAGACAGTACAGCCTCTCAGCGAAAGAAACCAAAAATGGATTCAGGACTTAATTGCGCTTTCCGAAGAAGAAGGCTTTGAGCTGATTTTTACCCTGATTCCCTGGAAACGGGAGGACGAGCAGCAGGCCGTCATAAACGGCTTTCGGGAATACAGCCTGGAGCATAATATTTCCTTTGTAGATCTGGCAGAGCTTACGGAGGAAATGAATATCTGCTCTGCAACGGACTGGGCCGACCCGGAGCACCTGAACGCACGGGGGGCAGAGAAGCTTACCCGATATCTGGGAGAATATATCACGGCAGAATATGATTTCCCCGACAGAAGAGGCGACGGGAAATATCATCAATGGGATGCCGCAGCGGAAAGATATCGCCAGCTTGAGATGCTGGAACAGTTAAAATCCATTGACGACATGGAGGCGTATATCTCACTGCTGAAGGATATCCCCAAAATAACCTGTATTCTCAGTCTGGAGGGCGATTATGCCGATTCTCCAACCGGAATCTATCCTTATGCCGCCGGATTCCATATGGATTATCAGGATTATCTCCGGGGCGGCAAATGGCTGTACCGAAACGGAGAATTGACGAAACTATGCGAAAACATTGCGGGCAGCGGGTTTTTCTGTGATTTAAATGAATTAGATTCCCTGAAAGTGTGTTATGAAGAATGCTTTGCCGAAGAGAATATACAAATTGACGGGATATCCTACGGAAATACCTGGGACGGGTTCCGGATTGTCATATATGACGATATAGAAAAAAGGGTGATCCTTACCAGAGAAATTCACTGAGCCAAAAGAACTCCTGCCTGTCATACCTCTGAAAATGGCCGGAGTTTAAATTGCCCCCATCTCTTTTTAATGATATAATCCTGATCACAGGGTACTCGAAAGCGAAAGGAAACTGGCCTGTATGAATCAAAACAAATTACTGAGTTCAAAAATAGCATATCCTATGTTTTCTTTGATGGGAATTTTCTTTCTGTTTTCTTGCCTGACAGAACATGATCTGGCATCTGCAGGCAATATACATTGGACAGGCGCATACACTTTCAGAGTCATTGCCATAAGTCTTACCGGCGGAATACTGATTGGAATAATACTATGCCGGGTATTTGCCAAATATGCGGAACGGCAGTTTCAGAAACCCGAAAAGGCTGCGGTTATAAAGCCCATGGGCAGAAAAAAACAGCTGATATTTTTCGCCGCCAGTCTGGCCCTGATTACACTGGCATGGCTGCCTTCCTGGCTGGCATATTATCCCGGCATCTGTTCTTACGACTCTTACATCCAGGTAGAGCAGATTGTGAGCGGTGAATATATAGATCACCACCCAATCGCCCATACGCTCCTGATCAGAGCCGCCATGTGGCTTGGAGAAAATCTGTTCGGCAGCGTGAACGCCGGCATCGGCCTGTATTCCCTCATACAGCTTATATCCCTGAGTGCCGTTTTCGCATACGGAATTATGCTTTTACGGAATAGCGGAGCCGTCCCTGGATGCCTTTTTCTGATTCAGTTGTTATGTATGTTTTATCCCTTCCATCTGTATATGAGTGTTACCGTAACAAAAGATGTCTATTTCACCGTCTTTTTCTTATTGCTGCTGTTTAATCTTCTGGAATTTCTGACGCATGACGTATATCCTGTAAGAACTGCCTTAAGCTTTCTTCTAAGTACAGCAGCTATGATACTATTTCGCAAAAACGGCTCATATGCCTTTGCCGTACTGCTTTTTGTTCTCCTTCTGACTATAATAATCAGAAAAAAACAGCGGCAGTATTGGAAACGGATTTTCCTGTTTGCGCTGGCAGGTTTTATTATCGGAATCCTGTCCTTGAATTTTCTCTTTGACGTAACAGGTGCCAGCCCGGAGGACAAGAGAGAAATGCTCAGCATGCCAATCCAGCAGCTGGCAAGAACCATGATATATCACGGGGGAGCAGGTGTTCTTGCCGAAGACGATAACACTATGGGCGAAGCAGAGAAATCGCTAATCAACGATTTTATTCTGTCTGAAGCATATAAGGACTATGATGCCCACATTTCGGATCCTGTCAAGCGGCATACCAATACCTATGTAGTCCGGTATCGGGCAAAGGATTTCATATCGGCATATTTAAAATTGCTGTCGAAATATCCCGGTGATTTTCTGAACGCTGTGTTAGAGATAAATTCCGGCTATCTCTACCCATGGGATGTAAGCCACGCCCATATCAATGTAAATGAGCAGCTCAAAGGCATGGGATATATTCAGACATGCTGGACAGAATATTCTCTGACTGAAAACGGCATATATAAAGATTCAAAATGGGATACACTGCATAAGCGGATGGAAGAATGGGCTGATGAAAATGCTTACCTGACTCTTCCCCTCCTAAAATACCTTTTTATGCCCGGAATATGGCTGTGGCTGTATCTTCTGCTTTTCGGCTATCTTGCTTTGAGGAAGAAATTCCGGCTATGCCTTCCCCTGATCCTTGTGTTTGGCTATTATGCAACACTGTTTTTGGGTCCCACGGTGCAGCTCCGTTATCTTTATCCCATTATGTGTGCTTTCCCTTTTCTGGCACTTCTCTGCCTGATAAAAAGCCGTCCCTGCCCGCCTGCAATCAATACAGACATTCACTAATGTTTGCCGGGCCTCACGACTTACGAGCGGAAAGCATCATGAAACGGCGGCGAATTTTACCGCTTGTGAGTATAAGAGGCTGTCTGGAATATATGCTTTCTTCAGCATATGCTGTGAAGTGCCCATAATCACTGCCATATATTGCATGAAAATAATATTTCCTGACAGCCTCTCATGTTCAGAAATCATAACCTGTTAAAACGAAAAATCTCTCACCCCGCCGTAACATATTTATGCAGGGTTCTGCGCACTGCGCCGGGGCCTGCATAAAGCTCCTCCGCCATTTTCTCCATGCGCTCTCCCAGGCCTGCCGCATACAGATCCACTCCGAACACATCCCGGCGGCCAAAGAGCTTCTTCAGGCAGGAGAAGTCCTGTTCTCCTTCCTTCACCTCCAGATCCGCTACGATGGCGCGAAGCTCCTCCAGCAGAGGATCGGGCGAAGGCTCAAATGCCTTCCCTTCATCGTCGATTCCCCGCAGATACCGGGCATAGCCTGCCAGCACCAGAGGCAGCATCACCAGGTCATCCATATTCATTCCCCTTGCCTGATACGCCTTGATGGTCTCGCCGAAGCGGATGGGAAGCTTCTGGCTGGTATCCGTGGCAATACGCTGGGGCGCGTCCGGCATAAAGGGATTGGGCAGACGTTTGTTTAATACCGCATCTATAAACCCGGCGGGCTTCAATACGCCGGGATCCACCACCACGGGCATTGCCTCCGCATAGCCCAGCTTTGTGATCAGTCCCCTGATATCCTCGTCCTCCATTTCGGCGGAGATCAGATTATAGCCCAGCAGACATCCATAGATGGACATTGCCGTATGCAGAGGATTTAAGCAGGTACAGACCTTCATTCTCTCCACCTTATCCACGGTCTCCCTGTCCACATACATGACGCCGCCCAGTTCAAGGGGCGGGCGGCCGTTGGTATAGCTATCCTCAATCACCAGGTATTCCGTCTCCTCCGCATTGACGAAAGGCGCCGTATAGGTGCGTTTGTCAGTGATAATGGTATAATTATCCTCGAATCCGTCCTCCGCCAGCATTCTCTGCACCTTCTCGTCCGGGCGGGGCGTGATCTTGTCAATCATGCTCCAGGGGTAGCTCACCTTTGCCGGATCCTGCACATATTCCAGGAACTCCTCCGGCACCAGGCCCTCTTCCATCCATTTAGAAGCATACGCGACCACAGCCGCCTTTACCTTATCCCCGTTGTGGGAGCAGTTGTCCATACTCTGCACCGTCAGGGGAAACTTTCCCGCCAGGAAACGCTCATACAGAAGCAATGTCACCTTGCCCATAATAAGCGCCGGCTCCAGGCCCCTCTCAAGGTCAGCAGGCGCAACCGCATACCCCTTCTCCGTGATGGTGAAGGAAATCATCTGCAGGCTGGGATTCGCAAAAATCTCACCCAGGCGCTTCCAGTCCTCCTCAAACCGGGCGTCGGCCTTCAGGCTCTCCGTCACGGAAGCAATGACCTTCTTCTGAATGTTTCCGTCGGATTGCAGGCAGACCAGCAGGCTTAAATTATCATAGGGTGCATAGGCCTTGTCGATAATTTCAAAGTCAAAGCCCTCCGCCACGATGACACCTCTGTCATATTTTCCGGAATCCAAAGCCTGCTGTAAGACAGCCGTCGGAAACGCACGGAACAGATTTCCCGCTCCAAAATGGACCCACGCAGGCTCCGCATAGGTCTTCTTCCGCACCTCCTCCACGTCAAACTTCGGAAGCTGATACCCTTTCTCCGCCCATTGCGGGCTTATATGTTCTTTCATATCGATCAATTTCATGATAAACCAACTCCTTTTCCTGCAGCGGTCCGCAGAACGCCTGTCCCTTCCGCCCTGGAAGCCCAGGTCAAAACAGCCGCTGCCAGACGCATGCTTCTTTGTCTCAATCAAATACCTTGCTGCAAGCAACAGGGTGTCAGGCTTGCAACGCTGCAGAGCAGAAAGTGTCCTATGGACACTTTGGTATTTGACCCTCGCGGCATTCGCAAGCCAATTAAAATCGGCTTTATTATCCATGTAAAGTAAACATGGATATTTTCCTCATTGCTCGCGGGAATAAATCATGATTTCGTACGCTTCAGTGCACATGGAATAAGAAGCCGACACTATGCTCTTTTGCGTCAGCTTTATGCCATGATTACCGCAAGTCCCGGACAGAACTCCTCAAGGTCAAAGATTTTGAGGGGCTATCTGGCATTCTGTTTATCCAGCATATCCCAGACACCCCACATATACATGATCCCCATCGCCCGGTCATACAAACCGTATCCGGGGCGCACATTGCCGGGGCCCTCGTCCCACAGATGCCGTCCGTGGTCGGGACGGATGTATCCCTCAAAGCCGCAGTCGTGGTATGCCTTAAGGATATCCAGTATCCCCGTATCGCCGTCACAGTCCCTGTGGCTTGTCTCGGAAAAGTCTCCGTTGGGGAAATGCTTTACATTGCGGATATGTGCAAAGGCAATACGGTCGCAATGTCTGCGCACGATATCTGCCACATTATTCTCCGGATTCGCGTTCAGACTTCCGGAGCAGAGGGTCAGGCAGTTACATGGATCATCCACCATAGTCAGAAATTTATCCACGGAAGCCGCGTCCACCAGCAGACGGGGCAGGCCGAAGATATCCCATGGGGGATCATCCATATGGATGGCCATCTTGATATCGCACTCATGGCATACCGGCATCAGATGATCCAGGAAATACTTCAGATTCTCCCAGAGCTTCTCCTTGGTCACAGGCTTATAGGCCGCAAAGAGCTCGTCCAGTTTTGCCATGCGCTCCGGCTCCCAGCCGGGAAAGGTCAGCCCGTGAAGGTTGTTCAGGATATAATCCGCCATCTCCCTGGGATCGTCATGAATCTTGTCCGCCTCATAGTACAGAGCCGTAGAGCCGTCTCCCACGGGATGGAACAGGTCCGTCCTGGTCCAGTCGAATACCGGCATAAAGTTGTAGCAGATCACCTTCACGCCGAATCCGGACAGGTTGCGGATAGTCTGGATATAATTGGCGATATATCCGTCCCGGCTGGGCAGGCCGATTTTGATATCGTCATGGACGTTCACGGACTCCACCACATCCATATTGAAGCCATAAGGCTCCAGCTGCTTTTGGACCTGTGCGATCTCTTCCACCTCCCAGACTTCCCCCGGCATCTTGTTGTGCAGCGCCCACACGATGCTGGTCACGCCCGGAATCTGTTTGATGTCCGACAGTTTGATGGCGTCGTTGCCTTCGCCGTACCATCGAAAACCCATTTGCATTCCCATATCATTCCTCCTGATTTCGCTTTCGTCACGCCGCTCTTCATTCCTTTGGGGGATTTTCTCTTCGCATAGGGGCGCGTCTGATATTTCTCCCGGGCCTGCTTCGCTCTGTGACTGTTTTGCTGTAATTCTATCTTATACTAACTTTCCCCGAATGGCAATATTTCCTTCCATTATTTGTCTTCTATTTGTCTTCTGCATGTTTCCTGTTTGTCTTCTGCATGTCTTCTACCTGTCTCCGGTTGTCAATTTTTTGCCCATGTGTGTATCGGCTTCTGGCGGGCTTTTGTTCAGACAATGGAAGCTTCTTTTGGATTCTCATATGCTCTCGAAATCTTCAACCCTCATTTTCCGGCCTTTTAAGATTCTGATTCTGGTGATTCCTCCGTCATTTACGAAGAATTCGAATCCGGGAGCGCCGTTTTCTGAGAGAAGATTCCAATGGGTTATTTCTATTGTATCATGTGCGGGCCATAAAGGCTCACTGGTGCAAAAGTCCATGCACTCCACGCCGGTACAAAACCACGCCGGTGCAAAGGTCCCCGGTGGCGTGCGTGGATTTGCGAGGTTATTTATCCGGTTTGTCTATTTCTATCAGTCTGGCGTTCAGGCTTTCCACAAATCCTTCCGGCATCATGCTTCCCGCCATCTCGCACATCTTCTCCGGGCTCATGGACTTTAACATATCCCACATTCCCTCACCTGGCGCCACCCGCATATTCGTGGCAAGCTTCACGGCCTCGGCCACAACTTTCATGGCCGCAGGACTCTTCGCAATGTCTTCCATGGTATTCTTCACACTGTACTTTCCCTCCGGGAACTCCATGGGAGCCTTCAGGTCCAGGTCTCCCGCCAGCTTAAACCAGTTGGCCACGCCCTCCGCTCTCTCGTTGACCTCGGGCAGCACATAGACGGCCGGTTCCCGGTCCACCTTCTCCAGAGTCATGCTGTCTCTCAGATCTCCCGCCGCGGCGGTAATTGTGTTGAAGCCTTCCTCCAGGGCAATCCGGAAGACGAAGACTCTGCCGCCGGTCTGCACCTGGACGGGCTTACCGTTCCGGTAGAGGGTCACTGTGGGCTGGTTGGAATAAACCCTGATTTCCGTGGTCTCTCCCGCCCGTTGGGCGTAACGCCGTCCGCAGAGATGGAGCATGGGCTCCCTGGTCCAGTAGGCCTGGTAGATGTAGTAGCTGTCCTTTTTGATTTTACGGTCCATGGTCACAAGGCCCTTGTTGTTCCGGCCGGCCACTCCGCCCTCATTGCGGGCCGCGCAGCCGAAGTCAAACATGTTCCACACATGACTGGACCAGATCCAGGGGCGTTCGTCCAGGACCTTCGCCATGTGCTCGTGGTAGAGGGCCTGGTACTCCTCGCTGTAGTCCTTGCAGGCAGGGTCGGGCCCGTGGTAGGTGAGGATTCCCTCGCAGCCGTACTCGGACAGGCCCAGACAGATTTCCGGATGGGCTCTGTGGAAGTCGTCCAGCCAGGGGCCGTTGTCCTCCATCCTGCCGCCGTACCAGCCGAAATAGTGGTTGTAGCTCTCCACGTCCGTGATGCCGTGCATGGGGCTTTCGGTGGGTGTCATAGACACATGGGCGATGGCGGTGAGGCGGGTGGGGTCCAGTTCTTTGCAGAGGGCGTTCAGCTCCTTATGGTTTTCCACCAGCTGCTGCGAGATGCCGCCGATGAGAATCTCGTTGGAGATGCCCCAGAAGCAGACGCAAGGGTGGTTGTAGTTCTGGATGATCAGCTCCTTCATCTGGCTGATGCAGTTTTCATGGGCCTTTGGATCCCGGTTCATGACACTGATGAAGGGAATTTCCGCCCAGACCGCGAATCCCAGCTCGTCGCAGGCGTCGTAGAAGTCCTGGGAGTGCTGGTAATGGGCCAGGCGGACGGTATTGGCCCCCAGCTCTTTGATCATGCGGGCGTCCGCGTAATGTTCCTGTCTGGTGAGGGCATTTCCCTTATAGAGCAGGTCCTGGTGGCGGCTCACTCCCCGCAGGGGCATCCATTTTCCGTTGATGCAGAATCCCTTTTCCGGGTCGCAGGCAAAGCTTCTCACTCCGGCCCGCACCGTCACTTCGTCGTAGATCTCGTTGCGTCTCTGCAAACAGGCGGTCACGGTGTACAGGTAGGGGTTGTCCATATCCCATCTGACGACGTCCGGCACATAAACGCTGACCTTTGCGGCGTCGGCGGGGCGCACTGCGCAGGCCGCCTCCCTGCCCTCCCGGTCCCGGACAGAGTACAGAATTGTGAAATTTTCGTCCGCTCCCTTCACCCAGGAGTCCAGGTCAAAAAACGCTCCGCCATCCTCGCAGGGCTTGGCGGTCACCTGCAGCCCGGGTCCTCCATAATAGTCCAGGTCGAAATGTGCGTCCGGCACGCTGATCAGGTTGACGCCCCGGTACAGGCCGCCGTAAAAGGTGAAGTCTGCCGCCTGGGGGTAGACGCTGCTTTTGTTCTCGTTACTGCAGGCTATGGCCAGGAGATTTTCCCCTTCTTCCCGGCAGAAATCGGTGATATCCGCGCGGAAAATCGAATACCCTCCCTCATGGTATGCGGCCTCCGTTCCATTGACGTAGACGGCGGCCTGCTGTCCTGCCGCCAGGATCTCCACATACACCCGGCCTCCTGCCAGAGGCTGCCGGGGTGTCTCGAAGCTTTTGACATACCAGCATTTGCCCCGGTAGTATTCTCCTTTGCCGTCGTGGCCCTCCACCGCGTTCCAGGTGTGAGGCAGGTCCACTCTCTGCCATTCCTCCGGGAGTTCTGCGGGTACGGTCTCTCTCTTCCGGTCCTCCGGGAGCTCTACGGGCACGGCTGGCTGCTCCCCGGAAAATTCCTTTGCAAATCTCCAGTCCCTGTTCAATTCGATCACTCTGCGCACTGTTTTTCCCTTTCTGCTCGTCTGCTCAATCTCATATTGGCTATTCCGTATCAATTCAGGCTTCTGTCCCACAGTATGCCCCAAATCTCTGATTCTTTTCGGGGAATCGGATAATTTTCTCCGTTTCCTCACTTTTTTCAACTTCCATTGACAGAACCGCCCGCTCCAAATACAATAAGATAGGACAGGGAGGAAAATCACATGAAAGATATACATATGAACTATGTTTTTAAGGAGGAGGAGCTCTCCGCTTTCGCGCAGGCCAGGGTGGGAACGTATTTTATCATTCCTCTGAGGACCACGAAAGAGATGCTCTCGAAGTTTCAGCTGCGGAAATGCGCGGAAAATCTGCTTCAGGGCGGATGGAAGCCCTATGAGTGGAAGTTTGACGATCTGTACCAGCACATCAACGATCTGTTCCAGGACATACTGCAAAGCGGTGATTCCGACTCGTCCGGCGATATGACTTCCATCGGCATTCATTATGATATCCCCGTGGCAGACATGATGAACCTTGCCACGGCCGGAGCCGTCCAAACCGGCGAGGAGGCGCAGTATTACGTGATAACGGAGAATGAGCAGATGAACTCGGACGGGAAGCTGCGCTTTTGTTTTCGCTGTATGCAGATCGTCATTATGCATACGGGAATCGGTTTTCTGATAATCGGTATTGAGAGTAATTCTCCCCAAACCTATGATTTGCTGCTTCACGCCGGTTACAATCAGAACCGCAGCCGTCTCGGCATTGTGGACCTCCCGGGGCAAAGTATTTCTTTCAGCGATATCATTCAGACTCTGTTGTCCGGAACGGGTATGACGGATTATTCCGGGTGTCTGATAAAGAATCAGCCGGACAGTCTCCTTCGGGATGCCACCACCTATTCCGTGGCAATAATTCCGCATCTCATCGCCGGCGATACTTCCGCCGAAGTGAAGGGGAAGGTGCGGCAGTTATGCCTGAATCTGCGGCACGCCCGCGCTTTCGGCACGGACAACAGCGAGGATGTGGATGAAGATTCTTTCCTGAATTATGCGGCGCTCAACAATGTCTACGACAATAAGGTGATCCGCTGGGGTATTTATACTTTCTTTGAGCGGGCCATGCAGATCATGTTTCGGACCAACAGCAATACCGGGACGGATCCGATCAATATACATGGGAAGAATCGGGAAGATAATTATCTGCCCTTTCTCCTCCTGTCGCTGTACGAGAGGTATTCCTATCTGTTTTTTGCGGAGATGCTGCGCAGCCCGGAACGCACGGATAAAAGGAGAGACGACTGGCTTGAGGTGCAAATGCTGCGTTTGAAAGCTTTCGGTGTCGTCATGCCCGGGGACATGACTCCCTACAACAACGAAAACGAATTCCTGAAAGAACAGCGGATCATCTATGACATCGAAGAGTCCCTGAAGCTGATTGATGACAAAATCAGCATCATCCGCCATATCCAGGCCAAAGAGACGGAGCAGCGGCAGCGCCTGATCGAAAAGATACTCGCCGCCTTTGGAATCGTCTCAATCCTGTGCGATTCCCTGGGACTCCTTGGGCTGCTTTTGACGGATACCGCATCGCCCCATCCTTACTGGATCACGCTTGGCGCGGAAATAACCATGTTCGCCGTCATCGCCCTGATTTCCATGCTGCTGTCAAAGCGTAAGTGAGGGGATTCTCATCGCTTCCCCGCGCCCATGAAGCGTTTTGTCAAGGGCTTTTTTGAGCTATTGGCGCAAAACGGGCAGGAAGAACGGGCGCAAAACGCGCCTGTGGACGGTTAGAAGCCGTTTTAAGCCTTTTCAAGCCCTATTGCGTAACACTCCATTCTTTTCTTTGGGAGAGGTCGGGGGCGCGGGGGAAGATCCACCGCAAAACCTACGGGCAGTCGCTGCAGTAGTGCAGACGATTTTGCCGTTAGAATGAAGCGAATGAAGCGGACGTAGAACGGGGATTGTTTTCAGCGGAGAGATGTGCTGTACTTCGGTCGGCTTACTAATAACAAATCGGGATTGGAGGTATATCCTTTATGGAGGATTTAGTAAATCTTGTGACTTTAGCAGACGGAAGCAAAATTATTCTGCAGGATGAGGATGACATTTCATTGTCTTTAATCTCAAATGATGGGACAAAAGATATATTTCAATTCCCATATCATTCTGGTGGTTATGGTGGTGGTTCAATATTGCTATCACCGTCTGAAAGAGACCGCTTACAGAAACGCCGCCGGCATTGGCAGCCTTGCCCGGAGCATAGAGGATGCGTGCTTTCTGGAA
>CAJUSI010000044.1 GCA_910589035.1 uncultured Acetatifactor sp.
CTTCAGACTGAGATACAATCCGTCAAAGCTGAACTTCAGACTGAGATACAATCCGTCAAAGCTGAACTTCAGACTGAGATACAATCCGTCAAAGCTGAACTTCAGACTGAAATACACCAGATAAATCTGTTCCTGGAAAATGTAGTTATGCCTCGTCTAAATACAATAGAAGGCTGTTACACTTCTACCTACATCCGGTATAAGGATTCCGTAGAAGGATACGAGGCAATGCAGGCCGACAATGAAATCATCAAAAGCGTCCTGGCGGAACATAGTGAAAAACTTCAGAAGCTGGCATAAGTATCCACTGCCGGAAATTTATGGAAAGCCGTCCCCTGAATCTGCCGCCGGGGTACGGCTTTTTCTGATTTCTCCATCCTGGTTGCCGCCTTTCGGCTCCTGCTTTTCCGGTTCCTCCCCCATTGCTGCCTTTCGGCTCCTGCTCTTCCGGTTCCTCCCCATTGCCGCCTTTCGGCTCCTGCTTTTCCGGTTCCTCCCCCATTGCCGCCTTCCGGCTTCTGCTCTTCCGGCACCTCCACCCTGATTGCATATTTTCGGACCCCTATATTACAGTTGCCGCCCTTGGAGCCTCCGTGTCCTGCTTTATGTACCTTTTGAGATCTCATTCTTACGAATTCCCCCACCTCTGTAAAGCTGCTGATACTGTCGCGGCGAGAGGCCGAAATGCCGCTTAAATATCTTGGAGAAATGATAGATATCCGGATATCCCACGGAGACTCCGGCCGTGGCAGGAGTCTCTCCGTACACGGTTAACAGCTCCGCCGCTTTTTCCAGCCGCAGGTTGATCAGATAGGTCTGGGGCGGCACCCCCATCTGCTCCCTGAACAGCTCTGAAAAATAGCTGCGGTTCAGATTCAGCATTTCCGCCACCTGCTGCACCGTAATCCCGTTAATATACTCTGCATTCATGTAACTCAGCGCCTTCTCGATATAACCGGCGGACGCCTCCCCCTCCTCCAGCAGAATGCTGAGAAGCTCCCAGATCTTGGCGGTTAAAAATGCGCTTCTCCCATTCTCCAGCTTCCCGCACCGCAGCATATCCTCAAATACTTTCCCCGCCGCCGGGCAATGGATAATGGCCTTCTGCAGGGGCGCCGACGCCTCCTCATCGGCGGTGGTGAATCCGATCCAGATATACCGCCATGGTTTCTTTCTGTCTGCTTCATAATATGTCTCTTTATAAGGGGGGATCACAAAAATGTCTCCCGGCTTTACCTCCCGGCTCACACCGTCCCGCACAAAGACGCCGAACCCATGTACGACATAATGCAAAAGCCAGTGGGAGCGCACGCTGGGGCCGAAAAAATGCCCTGCCTCACAGCTCTCGCTGCCGAACTGTACGGGATTATACCCTTTATAATGCTGATCTATCACAATTTCCGATTTTACCATACCGGCCCTCCGGATTTCTCTCTTCCAACATAATAACAAATTCTCATGACAGATATCAATCCCTTTTCCGAATTATTCTGATATAATGAAAAAATACGGTCAGACACCGGTCCTGACTGTGACAACAACGAAAATCAAGGAGGGTTACTCTATGAAAATCACTTTTATGGGCGCGGGCAGCACCGTATTCGCCCGCAATGTAATCGGTGACTGCATGTGCTGCGAGGCGCTGAAGAACAGCACCTTTGCGCTGTACGATATTGACGGGCAGCGCTTAAAAGAAAGCCAGACCATTCTGGAGGGCATGCGCAGGGCCAAGGGCGGCTGCGGCGCGATTGAATGCTATCTGGGGGTGGAGAACCGCAGAGAAGCGCTGCGGGGAGCGAATTTCGTAATCAACGCCATCCAGGTGGGGCTTTATGATCCCTGCACCATCACCGACTTTGAAATTCCGAAAAAATACGGCCTCCGGCAGACCATCGCGGACACGCTGGGAATCGGCGGCATTATGCGCGCGCTCCGCACCATTCCGGTGATGGAGGATTTCGCCCGGGATATGGCCGAGGTATGTCCCGACGCCCTCTTTTTAAACTACACCAATCCCATGGCCATGCTGACCGGCTATATGCTCCGTTACACTCCCGTTAAGACCGTGGGGCTCTGCCACAGCGTACAGGTCTGTTCGGAGGGTCTTCTGAAGGAGCTGGGGATGGAGGACAGGCTTGCGCAGCGCAAGGAGCTGATTGCCGGCATCAACCATATGGCCTGGCTTCTGGAGATCCGGGACAAAGACGGCACAGACCTTTATCCTGAGATCAAATCCCGGGTGGCGGATAAGATGGCGGATCCTGATTTCACGGATAAGGTACGCCTGGACTATATCAATCATTTCGGCTACTATTGCACGGAATCCAGTGAACACAACGCGGAGTACAATGTCTTTTACATTAAAAGCAAATATCCCGAGCTCATCCAGCGCTACAACATTCCGCTGGACGAATATCCGCGCCGCTGCGTCAACCAGATCGAGTCCTGGAAAAAAGAGTACACGGAATTGTTGGAAAACGGCGTCAAGGAACATGAGCGCTCCCATGAATACGCTTCCCATATCATGGAAGCCGTGGCCACCAACAATCCGATACAGATCGGCGGAAATGTGTTGAACTCCAATCACCTGATCACCAACCTGCCCGCCGAGGCCTGTGTGGAGGTTCCCTGCCTTGTCAACGGCCAGGGGGTTCATCCCTGCCATGTGGGCTCCCTGCCGGTTCAGTGCGCAGCCATGAACATGACCAATATCAATGTACAGCTGCTCACCATCGAAGCGGCCCGCACCAGGAAAAAGGAGCATATCTATCAGGCGGCCATGCTGGATCCCCATACCGCCGGCGAGCTGGATATCGACAGCATCAGAAAGATGGTGGACGAACTGATTGCGGCCCACGGCAGTTATATGGCTATGTACCGCTAGAACAGCCCTTGTATTGTTACGAAGAGGAAAAGGGGCGGTGGGAAAATGCTGCTTGCATACAATATAGGGTGGTGAGTTTCTGTTCATCACAGCATATATTGTGGCGGTACAGTCATTTCCCGACAGCCCCTTATCTTTTACCGCTGTCTTTCTGCTAATCTTCCATTAATAATCTCCGCTCTTTTTAGGCGCCCTTTTTCTGGTGAGCAATCCCAGATCCTGCAGCTTACGTCCCAATTCATCATCCTTCGCGATGAGCGTCCAGAAAATAACTATATGACAGTCGGAGCCGAAGGTAACTACGCTGGCATTTTTTTCACAGCCATCCCTGTTCTTTTAACTGTTCAATCAGACTCCCGAGCTGGTCATAATAGGATCTGTCAGACGTACCTGTGAGCAGGCTGCCCGCCGTCTCGTATTCCGCCTGGGCCCCGCGGTAATCCCGCTCCGATTCCGGCTTTTGGTTTTCCAGGGTAATCAGCAGCACGCCCCGCAGGGCATGGGACATATAGCTTTGGGGATAAGCCTTCTCCATCCGATCCAGCGTCTCCCCCGCGGCCGCGAGATCCCCCTGTTCATACCGGATGCTGTAGAGGTTCGTATAGAGATACTCCTTCTCCATCCCCTGGGCCAGCACCCGCTCAAAGGCTTCCGCCGCCACGGACAGGTAATCCGTCTCCCTTTCCTCCCCCTTCGCCCGGGCCGCGCCGTATGCGTCATAGGCCGCCTTTCCCAGCGCCTCGTACAGTGTGGTGTCATAGCTCAGGCCGTATTCGCCGATTCCCGTAAGCAATAAGCGCACCGCCTTATCCGCCGCATCCTCCACAGGAGAAACGCCTGCGGCCTCAAGGGAAGCGCAGTCCCGATAGAGCGGCACAAGGGAGCGGAAGGCTTTCTGCTTTATGGCGGTGTCCTCCGCCTCCTCCATGACTTCGGTAAAAAGCTTTTCCGCCTCCCCATATTCTTCGGAGCCAAAGGCCACCTCCCCCTCCACATAACGCGTCACCTCCGAATTGGCCCCGCGGCTGCGCATCTGTGCCAGCACATCCTTCGCCTCGTTCAGAGAGCCAAGGCGCGCAAGGCACACGGCATAATCCCGCATCACATCCTCCCGCATCTCGCCGCCCGCCCCGCTGAGCCTGAAACAGGACGCCGCACCGGCATAATCCCCTTTTTCAAAATATGCCGCACCCAGGATCTCGCACAACCGGCTCTGGAGCTCCGGCTCAAAATCCTTTCCCATAGCCAGGTTCTTCTCCCCGTAGGAGATGCAGCCCTCGTAATCCCCCGTCCGGTACAGAGCATAGGCATAATCCGTCCGGGCGGCGTCCTCCTCCGGGAAAAGTGCCAGCGCCTGGCCCATCAGCTCCATGGCCTTCCCGGGGTCGCTCCCATAGAGCTGCTCCGCCTGGGCTTTCAGCGCTTCGTAAGTCTCGGCCGCATCCTCTCGGGCGGACGCGGCATTCTCCGACATGCCGGAACCGGACGCTTCCACGGATATATCCTCTCTCTTCTCCGGATGCCCGGCCAGAAACCAAATTGCCAGAAACGCTGCCGTCACAAGTGCTCCCGCACCGCCGCATAGAACCGCAGCCAGACGCCTTTTGCCGCCGGATTTCTTCTTTCCTCCGTCCGGGGCGGATTCTGCTCCGAATTCCGCCTCACGCTGCCTCCCGCCGAAGACAGACAGCGTTTCCTCCATTCCATCCCAGGGAGCCTCCCCCAACTTCTCCTGCCCGACGGGCTTTTCCCGGCCCTCCTGCCAGGGAGCCTTTTCCGGCTTTTCCTGCCTGGCAGTTTTTTCCTGCATCTCCTGACAGGAAGCTTTCTTCCCCTTCTCCTGCCGCGAGGGCTTCTCTCCGGCTTTCCGGGACATGGAGGCGTAAATATTCTCCTGGAGCGCCACCTCGTCCCCTCCGGATAGATAAAAGCCGCATCCTCCTGGCTGTAGAGAATGGCTTCCAGCTCCTGGCGCATGACGCCTGGGCTGGAATATCTGTCGCCCGCCTGATATGTCGTGGCCTTCCTCACAATCTCCCAAAGCCTTCCGGAGGCGCAGCAGGGCGCGGGAATCTCCTCCCCGCTCATTCTGCACGCCAACGCCCGCTCCCTGCCGCCGTAAGTGATGGGCTGCGGCGCAGGGGGCAGAAAGGGTGCTCGGTTTTTATTCAACAGCCGGTACAGCACCAGCCCCAACGAGTAAATATCCACGCTGAAGCCGTAATCCAACCCTTTATATACCTCCGGGGCCATATAATTGTAGGTGCCCTTTTTCGACAATCCGGACATGGTCCTCTCCACCGTTCGGGCAATGCCGAAATCCCCCAGCTTGAAGTCCCCGTTTTCCGAGACGAAGATATTCTCCGGCTTGATATCCCGATGGATGATATTGTATTTCTGGCAGAGCTCCAGGCTGTGGCAGATATGAATCCCCAGACGGATGATATCCCTGCGGGTGAAGGGATTGGCGTACGCATAGGCCAGAAGGGGCGTCAGCTCCTCCATGCGGATCAGGATATCCCAGCCGATCCCTTCCCTGTGGTGCAGCACCTCGTGGTCCTCGTAGCTGACCACATGGGCCGTCCCCTTCAATTTCGCCATCAGGGCAAATTCCCGGACGATGTCCTCCACCATGCCGTAAAAATACCGCTCCGCTTCCTCCGGGCTCATGCCCTCCTCCAGGGCCGCCTGCACCTCGCTCTCCGACTGGGGTACGGTGATAATCTTCAGGGCGGCATGGTAGGTCTCCCCGAAGTCCGTCCGCTCAATCCGGAACACCTTCCCGAAGCTTCCCTCGCCCAGTTTCTTTGTCAGAACCCAGTTCTTCATGACCGTATCGCCGGTCTGGTACTGTCCGTCCATGCTGATTCGTTCCTTTCCTGACACTGATTTCCCTCTCGAGTCTGTCTGAATTCCTCTTTTTCTGCAACTTTACCAAAATATCTGTTCCAGCAGATAGGGTGCGTCATATTCTATGGTATCGACTGCCAGCGTCAGCCCGGCCGCGTCCAGCATCACATCCCTGAACCGAATGTCCGAACCATCTCCCACGCCAAGCTCCACCTGATGCACACCTCTATGGAAAGCCTCTGTCTCATTTATCTCTTGAGCTTCATTGTAATATGCGCCTTTATATTCGTTCGAGCCGATCCGCACAAAGTCGCCCTCCCGCAGGCCGTCCTTCATCATCCCGGTCTCCACATGACTGCAATCGCCATGTCCCTCGTAATTGATGTCTT
This sequence comes from uncultured Acetatifactor sp., assembly GCA_910589035.1. Classification (GTDB taxonomy): domain Bacteria; phylum Bacillota; class Clostridia; order Lachnospirales; family Lachnospiraceae; genus Acetatifactor. The sequence continues at coordinate 6,124 of CAJUSI010000044.1, forward strand.
CAAACCAGCCTGTATAAACCGTCGTCACAGCTCCCTCCCACTGCCATTTTTTGCAGGAACCTCTGGTCTGGAAGGTTTCCTCACTGATATTGCCCTCACCGTCATCACCCCGGGCAAATACACATACATATCCGGATCCGTTTTCCTCCCGGACTTCCACACTGACGAAACTCCCCCCTGCGTTATGGCCATCTGTTCCGGAATAAAGCCTTATCCTGATCCGATATCCCTCTTTTTCTGTATAAAGATCCATATCCGGCTTTTCTTCTCCCCAGGCAGTTTCCGCAGCCAGACTCTGCACTTCTCCGGAAACCGCAATATCCGTCAGACGGTTCACCACTGCCTGTTTCTCCGGCGTCATTTCTTCGTAAGGTTCATAATACTCCCGCTGCTGAAATACGACCGCTCCGTACTCATTTAACTCCGTCTCCGGTTCCGGCTCTTCCGATTCCACCTGCAGAAGCTCCTGTATTTCCTCCTGCCTGCGCCGTATGGCATCCGGCACATCCGCCAGGACTTTCTCCGCTTCCTCAGGCTTCCCCGCCTCCACATAGGCGTCCGCCAGGGCTACATAAGCCGCCGCCCGTTTCGGCTCGATCTCAATGGCCGCCGCAAAGGCGATGACGGCTTCCTCATATTTTCCCTCCCCCAGCAGGCGTATCCCCAGATCGTACTGCTCCTGCCAGCCGGATAGCCCTTCCTCCCCGGATGCTCCCGCCTGGCTTTCCGTCTTATTATCTGCTTCCCTGTTCCCGCAGGATGCAGACAAAAGCGTTACCACCGCAAATACGGACAGCAAAGCAGCCAATTTTTTCTCTTTTCTCAGAATTATCAAATCCGTTTCCTCCTCACCCTTTCCTCTTACGCCTGGCGCAAAATATCCTGATTCCGACTCCCGCCCCTATGGGAAGCAGAACCACAAACACGAAAGATTTCATCACGGACTCATTCAGGTAATAAGGTATCCCCTTCACCATTGCTTCTAATCCGCTATACCCTCTCTCCCAACCCTGCCAGCTAATCACCGCCAGCAAAGATAAAATACTGACACCAGCATATAAAAACAACTTCGTAGATACCATTCTTCCCACAAGCATCCACTTTCTTTTCTGTTTCTGGATATTTTTCTTCAGCAGCTCTGCGCCGCACAGGATGGCTGTGGCAAAAAGCATACCCCAGAATTCGGTATCTACCACCATCATCATCCACAGAGTTCCCCTGAGCGCAAATAAAAGAAGAACCGCCAGAACAAAGCCTGTCGAGATTGCCGCTTTCATCTTCTCCTGCCAAAGTTTCTTCCAGAGCCATGCCATTCCCGCTATCACCGTAAACAAACATAGATACAGAAGAAAGCTGTGGAGCGTCTGCGTTATCTGTGAAGCGTCAAACCGGCCGTTATGGAAATTGCTGAATAAAATATAGAGAGAACTGCGTGTATACTGATCTGTCGGGAAAAAACATTGAATCAGAATAACTGCCGGAAATATCAGCGCCCCGATTATTCCCTTCTGATACCAGAGCTTCCCTTCGCCGGGAGGATTCGGATGCGTCCTTCTGCTGTCTGGTTCAACCTTTCCGCCGTCCAATTCCGCTCTTTCGCTGTCCGGTTCTGTCCCCCTTTTTTCCGGCTCTCCCTCCGGAACCGCCGGACCTGCCTCCTGTGCGCCGCCGCACAGCGCGCGCAGGGCGTTCCCGAACTCACCTGCGCTCCCATAGCGGTCCCCCGGATGATACGCGCACGCTTTGGCCACTACCTTTTTCAGCGCGCCGCTTCCATGGGCCGGAGGCGGCAGCACGGTTCCGCTCATCCTCTTATTCAGCGCCTCCTCCTTATCCCTATAGAGAATCTTCTCCGGATATGGCGGAAGAAAGGGCGTACGGTTGTCGTTCAGAAAGCGGTACAGCACCAGCCCCAGGGAATACAGATCCGCCGCAAAACCGTATTCCTCCCCCCGGTAAACCTCCGGAGCCATGTAATTGTAGGTTCCCTTCCGGGACATGGCGGATACGGTTTTCTCCGCCACCCGGGCCACGCCGAAATCCCCCAGCTTGAAATTTCCGTCCCTGGAGATAAAGATATTCTCCGGTTTGATATCCCTGTGTACGATACCACGCCTTCTGCACAATTCCAGCGCCTGGGTCATATCCAGCCCCAGCCGGATCACGTCCGCTTCCTCTAACGGATGCGCCGAAGCATAATCCGTCAGCGCCGTGAGAAGCTCCATCCGGATGAGGATATCCCAGCCCACTTCATTCTCCCGCTGGACTACCATATGGTCTTCATAGCTTACGATATTGCTGTTCCCCTTCAATTCCGACAGCAGCGCAAATTCCGCCACCACCTCCTCCACGAAACCGCGGAAATATTCGGTTACGCTCTCCTCATCCATTCCCTCGTCATACGCCGCCCGCACGTCGGCCTGGGAGCCCGGAATGGTAATCACCTTCAGGGCCGCTTCATATACCCTGCCAAACTCCTCCCTCTGAATCCTGTATACCCTGCCAAAACTTCCCTCCCCAATCAAACCGGCATTTTTCCATCCGGGCCATGTATCAATCATCGCTTTTCTCCCCGCATTCCTCCGCACTCAGTCATTGTATCCCTATGTATCATGTACTGCCTTATTCACCGCCCTGGGAACTGTCTCAGAATAATTTATCCTGCCGCTGTCTTTTTCTCCGCCGGCACTACCCAAAATCAGTTATACTGCATAGCGCTGCGTGTTGCCTAATGTAATCCTGCGATGGAACCAGTCAGCGTTATGCATTCTGGTTTCACGGCAAGTGAAATCGTTAAGCGCCTGATTTTTATACGGCACTCTCAAAGGATATTTTGCGGAGCATGGATAGATTATTCCGGAAAGGTTCTCATGCGCTGCCCAGGGGATCAGATAAGCTTGAATCCCCATAAAAACAAAAAGAAAAAAAGCCCCGCCAGAAGGATTCCCGCCAAAACCGACAGCGTGATGACCAGCCCCAGGGACAGGGGCTTCTTTGCGCCGATTCCCTTCGCCGGCGAAGGCTTTTTCACAGAATTATCCCCGCCCTGTGCCTCGCGCCCGTTTTTGCCGGCCTCCTGCCCTGTCGTCCGCGTTCTGCCCTGCCTTGCGGAAAAAGCGGATACCGTGCGGTCAAACTCGTCGTCCTCTTCCTCCGGCTCCGGAGATACTCTTTCTCCCGGCACATCCATCTCCTGAAATCTCCTCTCCTCCGGCGCTTTCGGCTCCCGAAATTTCCTTTCCTTTGGCGCATCCTCTTCCCTTTCAGGGCCCTCCTCAGATACGCCCCTATGCCTCGGTGCGGAAAAAGCTGACACGGTGCGGTCAAACTCATCCTCTTCCTGCCCTGTAAATCTGCTATCGCCCATTCTCCCGTCCTCCTTACTGCTGCTTTCCATTTTCATGAACCCGCTTACCATTTTCCGAATCTGCTCACCGCTTCTTCAAATCCGCTGCCATTTCTTCGAACCTGCTCACCGCTTCTTCAAATCCGCTGCCATTTCTCCGAACCTGCTTACCGTTTCCACACGCGGACCACGATCACCGTCACATTGTCGCGCCCTCCGTTTTCCAATGCCTTCCCGACCAGCGCGTCCGCGCACTGTCTCGCGTCCTTCGCCTCCTTCATAACAGCACTGTAATAGCCCCTGCCTCCCCATCCCTGGGAGCGCTCCAGGTAGCCGTTCCCCACCATGAAACGGTCGCAGACCTGCACGGCGTCCTCCGCGGTACGGACATCCGCCACCGCCGCCTGCAGCTCCCGGACCGTCCCGATATATTCCTTCTGCCTGGCAAGCCGCTTCTCCGGGGTGTCGTCCTTACGGTAATACTGTGGGGAAGCGTTCAGGCTGTCCCTTGCCTTCTTGACGAAATACACCACCCCCAGGGGGATGCCGTCGTCAAGCATGGCCTGGTAGTCCGGCTTTTTCCAGATATTATCCTTCTTTACCAATTTCTCGGCCTCCCGCTCGTTCATGGCGTCCAGGTCGCCTGCCATGAGCCCCCTCTCTTTCCAGAGATCTTTCTTTGCGCCCCCGATCTTCTCCCCGAAATCCTCATGCTGTTTCGGCATATATGATCACCTCGATTCCCTGCAATAATCTACCGCTCCGGGCGGGGGCGGTGTTTTCCTGTCTCTTTATGTTCCTGTTCCGGCCGTTCCTTTGGCCTTAAAGCCCTCCCGGTGAGTCGGTCCGTCTCCCGGCGCACAAGGCGGTCCACCCCGCCCAGGTTTTCCGGGGCGACGGCAAACTCCCGGTAATCCACGTACCAAAGGCCGGTGGTTATGGCCGTCACCGGGGCCAATTCCTCCGCCCCGCCCGGAAGCAGCCTGCATACCGGGCCGTCGCCGTTAAGGAGCATCTGCTTCGCTGTCTCCAGCGGTATACGATACATGTCCATGTCCGGATTCTGTGCTTCCAGCATGTATCCCGTGTTCAGGCGTTCCTCCAGGTCCTGCTCCATGTAGGGAAATGCCTGCCCCTTCCACTGGCTGAACCTCCGGGAATAATAATGCTGCCATTCCGTCGCCAGTTCCGGTGCATAGAGATAACGCCAGCTTTTCAGGGCGTCCTTTTCGCAGAGCTCCATTGCCTCCCACTTTTCAATGTCCGCCTCCGCTTTCGTGCCGTCCCGGTATTCCATGCTGACGCCATAAGGGTACAGGGTGTTCTTCCCTATCTCCTGCCGCAGCGTGTCAAGGTCCATCATCAGGACGTTCCCGAACGGCCGCCCGGCCTCCGTCCGCTCCGTATGGAACAGGAAGGCCCTGGCTCCGGGATATTCCGTCGTGGCGGCCATCCGGTAGAGCTCCGCTGTAGGGCAGTAGGCAAGCAGGGCGTCCGAAAGCCACATGTGCCGTTTCCCCATGATGGCAATGGAATCCGCCCCGGTATTCGTCACAAGGGAGCGCAGATTGTATCCGCTGTCCCCCAGGAAGTCCCCGGCAAACATGTGGAGCTTATAGGCAAACTCCGCCAGGTCCATATCCCTTACCAGATGGATCTGCGGTAATGGTTCCTGTTTCAATCAGTTTTCCTCCCTTCTCCCATTGGTCACCGGCTGCCCTTATCCTGGGAAAGCGCCGGCCTGTCTTTTGCCGGTTCCGTCTTTGCCGCCTGCTCTTTCATGGCCTCCAAAACAGAAGGCCGGCGTTCTGCCGCCCTCCCCAGCCTTCCAAGGGCTCCCTGTGCCTTTTCCGTCCGTTTGATGACCTCTACAGCAAAAGAACGCTCTATCTTAAAAGCCCCTTTGAAAGCCCTGGCTATCTTCCCGTTTTCCCTTGCCTCCGTCTCTGCATCCCTCCCCATCAGGGAGCGGCCCATATTTTTCAGATGCCGGCCCGCTTCATGGAATTCCGCACTGAACGCATCGATCCTGGACACGGCCCTGTCGCTGGCCTGTATGCTTCTTTCCGCCGCATCCTGCACCGCCTTAAGTGCCGGTTCCAGCCGGAGGAAGCCGGCGATCCCGTTCAAGGCAGCCACCCCGCGCTCCTTGAAATCTTCCAGGATATTCCTGCACCCCTCCACGATCTGCCCTTTCAGCTCCAAAAGGCGCTGGCGCATGGCGTCCACATTTTCCTCCAGCGCCAGGCCGCTTTTCTGCAGGACGGCCCCCAGAGAGCGGTCCTGTACCTCCTGCATCTTCTGGCGCATGGCCTGCAGCTCCTCCAGTGCATCGGAAAGCTGCCGTTCCATGCCGGACACATGGGTGATGAGCTCGGCAAATTCCCGGCATCCCGGAGAATTATTTTCATTCAGGAGCATAAGCAGCGCCTGGACCTGCTCATTTTCCGCAATAGGCTGTCCGGACCCTGCCGCCGCCTGTTCCTGATCCGCCATTTAAGAATCCCTCCCCTCTGCGGAAGGCTCCCCGGCAATCTTCCCCACGATCTCCGGCCCTGCCTCGTAGATCTGCATGAGCCTCCTGGCCGTGCCGCTGGGCTGTGCCGCTCCGCTGGTCCAGAGCCGGATCGTGGACGGGGCCACGTTCATCAGAAGGGCGAAGGCCCTCTCGTTCATGTCCAGCTTCTCCATCAGATCCTTTACCATTTCCGGCCCGTACTCCGGACACCTGGCAGCTCCGGCGATCAACTGTAAGACGGTATTTTCGGTTTTCATCATAGTCTGGGTTCCTCCTTAAATAGAAATGGCCGCCTGTCTATGGCGGCTTTGTTGTTGGCAGTCTTTTTCCTGCTCCCTCACGCAGAGCAGCTTTTCGTTGTAATCCTTCCCCGTCCGGGGCGGGCTGACGCTGACCCGGATATGCCGGAAACGCCGGTCTTGTTCCAGCATGTCCCGGATCTTCCTGGCATTTACAAGGCCGGCAAAGTCATTGTCCATGTAGAGGGTGACGCTCCGGATCTCCGGGTGGCGTTCCAGGAAAGCGGTCAGCGCCACATGGGAGGTGCCGCCCAGTGACAGGCGCCAGCCGTTCCACTTCCACCCCTCCAGCTCCTGCAGCGTGGCATGGGAAAGGGCATCAATCGGTGCCTCGAATACGGCAAGCTGCAGGCTGCCCGGATTGTCTGGCGGGTAGCAGAAGCTGAATCTTTTATCGCTGCCGGCCACATCTTTTTTCAGGTTTGTCCCAATGCCCCGCATACAGGCAAACCTTGCTTTTCCCCCGTCATCCTTCCCCACGAATACGCAGACCGCTTCATCCCTGTACCTGGCCTCATACAGGAGCCCTGACCGGAAGCACCGGCTGATTACCTGGCTGCTGATTCCCCGCCTCTGCAGGTACGATACCGCGAAGGTGGCGCACCGCTTCGCCCAGGGAAGGGAAAAGGGCTTTTTCTCCGGCTCCTTATGTACATAGCTTTTGGCTGCCGCACTCTGGCAGTTTTCTGTCTGCCGGGTTTCCCCATCCGTCAGGGTGTTCACCGCATCCACCAAACCATAGCCCCGGATCTCCACCAGGTAGTCCAAAGCGTTGATGCTCCGGCCCCGGCTGTTCCAGTACCAGTATCCCTTTCCGGTGACATAGACCAGGCTGTCATGCTCCTTATGCCGGTAGTTCGGCCCGTCCCGTTTCAACACCCCCGGCTCATGGAATTGTAGATAGCGGAACAGGTCCGCCTCCCTTGCCTCCTGGATCTGCTCCTTGGTTACGCCCGGCATGCTCCAGGCACTTCTTTCCTCATTGTGCGCCGCCTCCTTCCGTAGATTATTTCCGAAGCATTTCTCCCCATGCTCATACACCGTACAGGTCATGGTTGACCTCGGCCCGGTAATAGCTGTCCATCGTCGCCGGGGCATTATACAGGGCCGCCAGCAGGTAAGCCTTGATGTTCCCTACCTTCGTGGTGTTCCTGTCGATACAGTCAAAGACATACTCCAGATGGCCGGAATTGAGCTTCAGGAACCGACTCTTTACAGCCTCCCTGGGGAAGTCGTCCCCCGCAATACGGATATAGGGGCGTTTTGACAGGACCACTTCAAGCATGAGCTCCACTGTTTCATCCATCCGCTACGTTCCATACCGCTGTACCAGAAAGTCATACCCCACATTTTCATGGATAATCTCACGGTATGCGTTTATGAGCTCTATCCTATCCATCCCATCCGGGCGGCCTGCCGCCTCCGGCTCTGCCGGATAGATTGATTGATATGTATTTAATCCATCCGTTTTTGATCTCTCTGTATTTAATGGATCAGTATTTAATTGTGGGGGATTTCCCTGTCCTGGTTTTTCCTGTCCTGGCTTTCCCTGTCTTGGATTTACCTGTCTTGGATTTTCCCGTTTAGGTGGAACTTCCTCTGTTTCCTCTCCTACCGGCTTTTCATGTATGGTATACTCAATATCACCCAGCCGGCCGTTCTCAAAACGGATTCTTTGCCTGGTAAGATAGCCCTGCCGCTCCAGCTCCTTTAAGGCGCTGGCAATGGAATCCACACCATCCTTACAGATACAGGCAAGCCCCTTTGTGGTGTAGTCCCAATCCTCCGGCAGGGACAGCATGAGGGACAGAAGTCCCTTTGCCTTCAGCGACAGCTTCACGTTGCGCAGGTGGTGGTTGCACATGACGGTGAAGTCCTTTGTTTTCTCTACCCGGAATACAGCCATAATAAAAACCTCCTTTCCTTCCCTCCGGGCTACAAGGTGCGGTCCCTGCGGTCATAGTGCAGGTGGCCGCCTGGTGCGACCTTTGCATGATTCTGTATCCTGATCTCCCCTTTTTCCTGCCGGTCCTTGAATTTCCCATACCCGGCATCCGTAAGGAACAGCCGCATCCGGTCCCCTTTGTCGCCCACAGGGGAATCACCTGAAAGCACATCAAAAATGACCATGTGCCGTACCTCCGGGTCGAAGCGTTCCAGCGCCATGATGTCATGCCCCTTTAGCTGTTCAGCTCCAGATTTCTGCCTGGCCTGGGCCAATAGCTCGCCAATGGTCCGCCCCTCCTGGGGAAGCCGGTAGTTCTTTCGGATGTCATGCACGGCCTCCATGCACTCCGCATCCGTCAAGGGGCGTAGCTTCTCCATAAGGCTCTTTGCTGCCTTCCGCCTGGCCGGGTCCCCGGCATACTGTGAAGCCATAGACATCTCCTGCAAGACGGCATACCGTTCACTCTCCTCTGTCTGGTACAGCATCCGTTTCTCCATTTCCGTAAATTCCATAAGAATCCCTCCTGCTTTTTTCCATCAAAAAAGCCACAGCATTACACCGTGGCTAAAAAATGGCAAATCGAGTAGGAGGAAATTTCTCTAATTGAGAAATTTCCGACCTCTCACACCACCGTGCGTACCGTTCGGTACACGGCGGTTCAATCAACTTAACAAGTTACTCGCCTTTCAGCGTAGTAGTCCGACATGGAAACTAATCC
>CAJUSI010000045.1 GCA_910589035.1 uncultured Acetatifactor sp.
AGGCTCCTACAGCCATGGCAGGACAGCCCGCTTAATCATAAATTTTTGAGACAGAATCTTGTTATAGGGGCAGTCTGCGCTTTTTTGGCTACCCGAAAGGTTCTGTTTCATAGTAAACTATGGTGGAATAGAATATTCCGGGGCGCAATACGATGATGAAGAACTGCAGGAAGGCTGGGGTGATGACGGTGTCTATACATACCAATGCCGAAACTTCTATCGTGTTCCAAAAGGATATGACGGATTTATAGTAGGAATATTTAATCCTGCTGCAGCATCAGCTTCTGAATGGGCTGATATTGAAAATAAATATGAAATAGCAAAGGAGAACGGCGATACGATACTGTTCCGTTTAAAATAGCATAAAAGAAAATCAGGGAAAGTTCTTGCTTATGACGCCGGGTAATGAGTTATAATAGGTTTCAGGAGGGAATAGACTATGGCAAAATGCAGAGCAATTCCAGATGGATATATGACAGTTGGAGAAGCCGCGAAGAAAATGGGAATCACTGTCCGGACTTTGCAGTATTACGACAAGGAGGGGCTGTTTTCTCCGTCGGCGGAAAGCGAGGGCGGGCGCAGGCTTTATACGGATAAAGATTTCGTTACACTTCATCAGATTATATCCCTGAAATCATTAGGATTTTCTCTGGATGATATAAAGCGGCACCTGATTTCTTTGGAAACACCTGCGGATGTTGCAAATGCGCTTACCAAACAGGCTGATGACATACGGGGGAAAATAGAGCAGCTGACGGCTTCTTTGACGGCCATCGAACAGTTAAAAGCAGAAGTGCTGCAAATGCAGACAGTCAATTTCAAGAAGTACGCAGATATTATTGTCAATCTGCAAATGAAAAATGACTCTTACCATCTTATCAAGCGTTTCGATGACGATACGCTTGACCATATCCGCAATCGGTTCGACAGGGAAAGCGGCCTGCGTTTTATGGACAGATTCAATCGTTTGAGCGATGAAATCGTACGGCTTCAAAAGGAAAACGTGCTCCCCGAAAGTGAAGAGTGCCAGCAGGTTGTAAAAGAGTATTGGGGCCTGATTATGGAATTTACAAACGGCGATATGGGCATGCTGCCGAAATTAACGGAAATAGGCAATATTGACACTGCTTCAAATGCCTGGGAAGAGAGGCAGAAAATCGTAAACGGCTATTTGGAGCCGGCTTTGCAGGTCTACTTTTCAAGGCTCGGAGAAAATCCGTTCGAGGAGGCGGAAGGATGAGCAGCGCAATACAAGTCAATGGGTTAAGGAAAAGCTATGGCAGCCATATCGTTCTTAAGGGACTTGATTTCTATGGAGGCTGTAAAGCTGTTTGCAAAGTGGAACAGAGCAGAGATTGACCGCTCTATGCTCCATGCCCTCGGCATCAGGGAAATCGAGAAAAAGCAGTATGCCGGGCTGTCTACAGGGCAAAAAAGGAGGCTGCATCTCGCCCTTGCGCTGATCGGCGATCCGGATATTATTTTCCTTGATGAGCCCACTGCGGGGCTTGATGTGGAGGGCAGGCATTCCCTTCATGAGCAAATCCGAAAGCTTAAATCACAGGGAAAAACCATTGCTCTGGCAAGCCACGATATGGCGGAAGTAGAAAGTTTATGTGACCGCATTGCCATTTTAAACCAGGGAACCATTGCTTTCTGCGGCACGGCGTCGGAGCTTACAGACAGGGTTGGGAAGAAATATTTTATTCATATCAAAACCCGCCAGGGGGACAGCACTTTTGAAACGGACAATATTGAAGACACTTTAATCCGTCTGCTTGGCGAGTTGAGACAAAAGGGGATTCATGTGTCGGATATTAAGGTTGACCGGGGCACACTGGAACAGCACTTTATGGAAATGACAAGGAGGGAAGCGGAATGAGAGGGTTTTTATATGGCGTTGTGCTACAGTGGAAATTGGATATACGGAGCAAATCCCTGTTGGTTACCTGCTATGTCATTCCGCTTATTTTCTTTCTTCTTATGGGCGGTATTTTCACCTCTGTCATGCCCGATATGAGAAGCACGCTCATCCAATCTATGATTGTGATGGGTGTCTCAATGGGGGCGTTTATCGGATTGCCGCCCTCGCTGATAGAAGCTTACGGAAGTGATATAAGCAAAGTCTATAAAGCCAACGGAGTACCAGTCTGCCTGGGGCTTGTTACCATGTTTCTCTCTGCGTTTATCCATTTGATGACGGCCTGTGCCGTGATAGTGCTGCTGGCTCCCGTATTGTTTGAAGCGATTTTGCCGGCACGGCTTCCGATATTCTTTTTTGCGCTTGCCATATACATTATCTCGTCGTTGAGCATAGGAAGTATTTTAGGGCTGATTATAAAAAATCAGGCGAAACTGTCCATGATAGCACAGCTAGTGTTTCTGCCTTCCATTATGCTATCGGGGATTATGTTTCCCATTGATCTGCTGCCCGGTTTTCTGGAAGCGACAGGGCGCTTTTTCCCCGCCTCCCGGGGATACCGGTTAAACAAAAACTGAAATAGTCTGGGGGGAATAAATCGCAGATTTGCAGGATATTATCTTGACAAATCTGTTCTCTTTGCATTATAATCCCGTATATGAACAGACTGCGAAGAGGATTAGTACAGATCTGCAGGCATTTCAGAGAGAGAACCCGGCATTCGGACGCTGTGGAGACAGACGGACAGGATGGGGCTGAAAGGTTCTTATGCGGAGGATCCGGAACCTGCCTTGGAGTCCCATGCGAGGTCTTGCCGATGTGTTGGATGTGTGATTTCAGACACCAATATCCGTACAAAGGGGCGTAAGCATGGCGCAGGCCGGCGTTAACGGCGAAGGAGCAGGGCGTTTTGACGTCAATCAGGGTGGTACCGCCGGGTTTCCGGTCCCTTTGGAGGGATGGAAATCGGGCGTTTTGTTGTTTATGTGGGGAAAAGGAACTATCAACCCGGTATTGCAACAAACATGCCCGGGAAAATTTACAGCTTCGAACTGATTTTACTGGGGCTGGGCCGAGTTTGGACATATAAAGTTGACACTACCGGATTATGAATGGAGGAAAAAGAAATGGCAGACAAGAAAATGGTGGAAGAAATCACATCCATGGACGTGGATTTTGCCCAATGGTACACGGACGTGGTGAAGAAGGCGGAGCTGATCGACTATACTTCCGTAAAGGGATGCATGGTGATCAAGCCCGCGGGGTATGCGGTCTGGGAGCTGATCCAGAAGCAGCTGGATGAGCGGTTCAAGGAGACGGGAGTGGAGAATGTATACCTTCCCATGTTTATCCCGGAGTCCCTGCTGCAGAAGGAGAAGGATCATGTGGAGGGCTTTGCGCCGGAGGTGGCCTGGGTGACCCACGGCGGCCTTGCGCCCCTGACAGAGAAACTCTGCGTGCGTCCCACCTCCGAGACCCTCTTCTGCGACTTTTACAAGAACGACATTCATTCCTATCGGGATTTGCCCAAAGTTTATAACCAATGGTGCTCCGTGGTGCGCTGGGAGAAGGAGACCAGGCCCTTCCTGCGCTCCAGAGAGTTCCTGTGGCAGGAGGGGCACACCGCCCATGCCACCGAGGAAGAGGCGGAGGAGAGAACCATCCGGATGCTGAATGTGTATGCGGATTTCTGTGAGGAGGTTCTGGCCATCCCCGTGATTAAGGGAAGGAAGACCGATAAAGAGAAGTTCGCGGGAGCGGTTGCCACCTACACCATCGAGGCGCTGATGCACGATGGTAAGGCGCTCCAGTCCGGCACCAGCCATAATTTCGGAGACGGCTTTGCCAAAGCCTTCGGCATCCAGTTTGCGGACAGGGACAACACCCTGAAATATGTCCATCAGACCTCCTGGGGCATGACTACCCGCCTGATCGGCGCCATCATCATGGTGCACGGCGACAACGAGGGCCTGGTGCTTCCTCCGAAAGTAGCACCCATCCAGGTGTGCATCGTTCCCGTTCAGCAGAAGAAGGAGGGCGTCCTGGAGAAGGCATATGAGCTCAAAAATGCTCTCGGCGGGAAATTCCGGGTGAAGGTGGACGATTCCGACAAGACGCCCGGCTGGAAATTTGCGGAGGCGGAGATGCGCGGCTATCCCGTGCGCGTGGAGATCGGCCCCAGGGATATCGCGGAAGGGAAATGTGTCATCTGCCGCCGGGATACCAGGGAGAAGATCGAAGCGAAGCTGGAGGAGCTGGAGACGGTGCTGAGTGAGCTTCTGGAGACCATTCAGCGGGAGATGCTGGAGAGAGCCCGGGCGCACAGGGATGCCCACACCTACACTGCGGCCGATATGGAGGAATTCGAGAAGATCTTTGCGGAAAAGTCCGGTTTCGTGAAAGCCATGTGGTGCGGAGATCAGGCCTGCGAGGACATCATCAAGGAGAAGCTGAGCGTCACCAGCCGCTGCATGCCCTTCGGGCAGGAGCATATCGCGGACACCTGCGTGTGCTGCGGAAAGCCCGCCAAGAAGATGGTGTACTGGGGCCGCGCATATTAAAGAATTGGAGACGGCCGGAAAGCGGGCCAGTCATAGAGCAGACAGTCATAGAACAGGGGAATTGACGGCTTGCCTGAGCCGTTGATTCCCCTGTTCCATTGTAAGAAAAAGGGCAGGAACAATAACCGAAAACAGACATTTGATGGGGAGTACCTGAAGACGCTTGATAAAGTTGCAAAAGCTGTTTCAGAGAAAGAGCAGGTTAAAGAGAGGACGAGGGAATCCATTAAGGACAGGTTTGCAAGAGGTAAAATAGAAGCAGACATCCAAGCATGAAAGTGGATAAACTTTATCATGAATATGATGAGTCGAAACGCTGGCAAATCCACGACGTCAATGAGATCATGAACTCCGTTGTCACCGTCTGGCGGTACTTTTTCAATCCAAGAGCATTTGCCGGATACGGCAGGCAAAGGGGCTGGGAACGTATACCGGATTCCGGCAACAGATCGTCCGGCTTATTTCATTCCCAGTACGTGTTGTCGGGAAAGAGAAGACTGTATTGCCGAGCTGCAAACGCAAAATCAAAAATTAAAAGAAGAAAATGAATTTTGGGAAACAGAAATAGAAAAAATCAAATGATTTTCATCCAGAATCATATGTATATTGCCCTTCTCCCTTGAGGAGAAGGGTTTTTATGCCTATTTTTAATTCGTCACTTGACAATGCGGGGGAAGATTTAACCAATGCTTTGCAATCGATATACATTGTCAAATGAGTGGGAATTTGATATACTAATAAAAATTTAACTAAGTAGGATAGTTCTTTGGTGATGAGGGAGAAGCTATGATAAATACAACATATTCCATTCAGACGGAGGGATCGCAGCCCTATGCGAAACTGACCACCTACATTCAGGATGATTCGCAGGAGATTCCCATACAGGACAGGCCTCTGGTGCTGATCTGTCCCGGCGGGGCCTACGCGTTTACCTCCGACAGGGAGGCTGAGGTTCTGGCGCTGCAGTTCCTTGCCATGGGATACCATGCTGCGGTGCTGCGGTATTCGGTTGTACCCGCCATATTTCCGACAGCACTGTCGGAATTGGCCTACAGCGTTAAAATGATCCGGAGAAACGCCGCGGAGTGGCATGTGAATCCGGAGCAGATTATTGTGCTGGGGTGCTCGGCGGGAGGGCATCTGGCTGCTTCGCTGGGTGTGTTCTGGAAGGAAGATTTCCTGGCGGAAATTCTGGGGCTTGGGGCTTCGGAGCACAGGCTGATCCGTCCGGACGGCATGATTCTGTGCTACCCGGTGATTACTACCGGAGAGGCTGCAGACGGGGAGTCTGTCCGGAATCTGCTGGGCGGGAGGAAGGAAGAGCTCTGGGAGAAAATGTCCCTGGAAAACCAGGTGGACGGCGATACGCCCCCTGCGTTCATCTGGCACACCTTTACGGATAACGACGTGCCGGTGGAGAATTCCCTGCTCTTTGTAAGCGCTCTGCGCAGGGCGGGGGTCTGCGCGGAATTTCATATGTATTCCTGCGGAGGACATGGTCTCTCTCTGGCCAATCGCCTGACCCGGGGGCAGTGGGACAACAGCGTCCAGGAAGAATGCGCCTCCTGGATTTCGCTGGCGCATACCTGGATGGAACATTGGTATATTAAGAAGGGGCAGGGCGGCGATTGACCCGGCTTTTAGAGAGAACCTGCATCGGGCAGGAGTCGGTTCTCCCGGTATTGCCGGGGCCGGAATTCTGCAGGGTAAAGAGAAGGCAGGTACCATGTGGATCTGCCGCAGGGAAAGCAATATCAGGAAGGAACACACGCCGGGATTGAATATTGGGAACGTTTTAAAGAAATGTATGTATCGATATAGCGATTTATGCGGCGCCGCGGAAGGACTGCATGGAAGTCCGTTCCGATTTACGAGGAAGGGAGGGAGAAAAGGACAGTTATGAATTATATAATATTTGATCTGGAATGGAACCAGGGCAATGCCGCTACGGAAGCAACGGTTGAAAATCTTCCCTTTGAAATCATCGAGATCGGCGCCGTCAGGCTGAATGATGCGGGAGCTATGCTGGGAAAATTCAGCAGACTGATCAAGCCTGCCGTATACCATGAAATGCATCAGATCACGGGCAGGCTGCTCCATCTGCGCATGCAGGAGCTGGAGAAGGGAACCCCTTTTGTCCCCGCCGCGAAAAGCTTTCTCGCCTGGTGCGGAGAGGAGGAATACCGCTTCTGTACCTGGGGAAGCTCGGATCTGACGGAGCTTCAGCGGAATATGAAATATTATGATATGCCGTCCCTGTCAAAGGGCCCCTTTGCCTTCCTGGATGTACAGAAGCTTTTCAGCATCGCTTATGAGGACGGAAAGTCCAGAAGGGCGCTGGAGCATGCGGTGGACTATCTGCAGCTGAAAAAGGATACCTCCTTCCACAGGGCCATGGGAGATGCCTGGTATACGGCGGAAATTCTGAAAAGGATTCTGGCGGAGAAGCCGGATGTGCTGAAAAATGTATCCTACGACGTGTTCCGCCTTCCGGCGGACAGAAAATCGGAAATCAGAGTCCGCTTCGACAATTATGAAAAATATATTTCCAGAGAATTTGCCGGCAGGACCGAGGCCTTCGGAGACAGGGAGGTGGCGTCCAGCAAATGCTATCTCTGTCACAGGAACCTGCGCAAGAAAATAAGATGGTTTACTTCCAACGGGAAGAATTATTACTGCCTTGCCTACTGTGAGAAGCATGGATATCTGCAGGGGAAAATCAGGCTCCGCAAATCGGAGGAAGGAAAATACTATGTCGTCAAGACCACCAAGCTGATTTCCCCTGAAAAAGCGGAAACCCTCAGAGCGCGCAAAGAACACAGCGCCCAGAGAGCAAAGTATACCCGGGAAGAGCAGGAGATCGGAAAACAGGCAAAGGAGAATCGAGAAACAGACAAAAGAGTAACGGCAAACCGGAAGGAAGATTAGGCCGAGAAACCGGCAAAGAAGAAACGGCAAGCCGGAAGGAACATTGGATCGGGAAACAGATAAAGGAGAGAACGGTAAAACGTGAAGGCGGCAGCAGGAAGCAGCAGGGACTATGATCAGAAATCATAGTCCCTGAACTGACGGGAGCGCGGGGAGCGCCTTCGGCTTCTGGCGTTTCGCCTGCGCCTTCTCTTCCTTCTGGAAAATGCAAAGTACCGCCTTAAAATCTGCAACACGACCCATATCAGGAATACCGCTCCCACCACGCCCAGGACAATCCGGATTCCCAGGGTATTGATAAAAATAACAGGGGAGTCCGATTCCTTCTCGATGAGATCCGTCTCCGGGAAGGCGGCAAAAATGTCGCCGGTCTCCTTGTCCATAGTGAAATTCACCCTTGCGGATCCGATGTCCACACCATGGTAGGTATAATTGATAACCGCCGCCTGATTCTCGCCCTCCGTGTCATAGGATATGGCCGATTCCGTGTCGTCAAAGGAAGCCGTTCTGGGGAGGACGATGAAATCCTCTTTATTTAAAGTCAAAAAAGACCGGGAGCTGCCGAAGATATCATTGCCGCTGTAAAAAAGGCCCGTATCGTCGATACTGTATTTTGTCTCCGTCTGGGAGACATTTATTTTCTCAAAATTGGAGAAGCCGTACTCAAAAAGGGAGATGGTATCCTCGTACTGATAGGGCGCTTTGTCGTGGAGCACCACACAGATCAGCCGCAGGCCGTTCTTTTCCGCGCAGGATACCAGACAGCTCCCGGCTTCGTCGGTAAAGCCGCTCTTACAGCCCACGATATTCTCATAGGCATATTCTCCCCCGGGGATGATCTGCATATTGTTGATCTCCAGTTTCCCCAGGGGGAGCTTCTCCGTGGCGGGAAATTCCATACGCCTGGTGAGAGAGATTTTACAAAGCATCTCGTTGGCAAAAAAAGCTCTGCCGATCATGGCCAGGTCGTAGGCTGTGGTATAATGATTTTCATCGTGCAGACCGTTGGGGTTTACGAAATGGGAATCCAGGCAGCCCAGCTCTGCGGCCCTCTGATTCATCATCTCCGCGAATACAAGCCAGTCCGTGGTATGGGTGATATGCTCCGCAAGGGCGTAGCAGACTTCATTGGCGGAGCGGATCAGTACGGCGTTCAGGGCCTGCTCCAGGGTGAGCTCCTGCCCCACATCCATGGCAATATGGCTGCTGTCCCAGGGCGTGTCAAACACCGCGTCGTGGGAGAAGGTGACGATCTCATCCAGCTGGCACTGCTCCGAGACAATCAGCGCCGTGAGCGTCTTGGTGGTACTGGCGGGATACTGGCGCTGGTGTATATTCTTGGCATAGAGGACGGTCCCCGTCTCCGCCTCGATTAAAATGGCGGACTCCGCCCCCACCACGGGACCGGTGGGCCAGTCCGCCACCTCGTTGGACTGAATGGGCAGGCTGCGGTTGTGCTCCAGCTGTAGCTGGCTGTCGGAAGCTGCCCCGGCATTCAGGGGGGGAGCACAGAGCAGGCATCCCGCACAGAAGGCGGCCAGGAGACGGATGTATTTTGTATGAAAGCTTCTCATTTGTTTCCTCATAGTTTGACCTCACAGATAATGTACCATAATAATCCCAATGATTATCCTTCCCGGGAAGGAAATCCGCTTAAAAATATACATGAATGCCCGGTTACATTCCGGTTTCTATTATTATATACCATTTTCCCCAAAAACCAAAGTGGCAAATTCATTTAAATGGCATTTGACTCCTTTCTCTCATTCCTGCCTGCTGCTATATGCGGCAATTCATACCATTTATCCGGTTTGTACACAGGATTTAACACAAAATATATGGATTGACAAGTATTCAAAATTAAAGTACAGTAAGTAGAGAATAAAAATATCGATTCGGAGATATTTTTCAGATTTGCGGCGGAATGCCCGCAGAAACGTGCAGGGGAGTGCAGATGAGATTGCGGAATATTGCAGGCTCGCGGGAGGCAATCGCGGAAAGCCCATATGTGATACAGGAGGAAAGACAGACACAATGCCCCGGCAGATGGAAGGAAATTTTCGGAAATCCCCATCCCATCCATATAGAGGTGGGTATGGGAAAGGGAAAGTTTATCCATACTATGGCTAAGGAGCATCCGGACATTAATTATGTGGGAATCGAGAAGTATTCCAGCGTATTGCTGCGGGCCGTACGGAAAATGGAGCAGGAAGAGCTTCCCAATCTGAAATTTCTCCGAATGGATGCGGAAAGGATTGCCGAAGTGTTCGGTCCCGGGGAGGTGGGAAGGATTTACCTGAATTTCTCCGATCCCTGGCCAAAGGACAGGCATGCCGGACGCAGACTTCCCTCGGGGATATTTCTTGCCCGTTTTGCCCTGATTCTGGAGAAGGGCGGAAAGCTTGAATTTAAGACGGACAATCAGGCCCTGTTTGATTTTGCCCTGGAGGAGCTGGAACCGGCGGGCTGGGTGCTGGAGGCATGCACCCGGAACCTGCATGGGGATGCGGATATGATGCGGGGCAATGTGATGACGGAGTATGAGGAGAAGTTTTCCGCGATGGGAAACCCTATCTGCAAGTACGTTATCAGGTTCGACTCACGGACCTGATAATGCAGGTGCTGTTACCAGGCCGGACGGCCTGGCGTAAGAGCGGCTCACAGACGGGATGCTTGGGAGCCGGTAAGGGAACCGGTATCCGGACGGGATGCCTGGGAGCCGGCAAAGGGATCATTATCCGGAGGGATGTTCCGGGGGCGGATGTCCCGAAGTCCGCAACCGCACCCCGCATTCCGGGTGCGGCAACGGCAAATTTTGCAGCGCGCCGGGCAGGCGCAGAAAGGTGGAAGTATGGAGTACAGATTTACGGTGGACAATTTTGAGGCGGAGGTGCTGCAGGCATCCACGCCGGTACTGGTGGATTTCTATGCGGACTGGTGCAATCCCTGCAAAATGATGGGGCCCGTGGTGGCCAGGATTGCCGAAGAGTATGAGGGCAGGGTGAAGGTCGGAAAATGCAATATCGACGAGAATATGAAGCTGGCGCAGGAATACCGCGTCTCCAGCATTCCGGCTTTTATTATTTTCAAGGACGGTAAGCCCGCCGCAAATTATGTGGGGGCTATGTCCGCGGCAGAATTAAAGAACAAGGTGGAGCAGGCGCTGGGGTGAGATGAAAAAGGAAAATTTATTATACGAAGGAAAACGGACCGCGGCATGTATTCTGGCGTCCTTTATCTATGCCGTGGGATTGAATCTTTTTGTAGTGCCCGCCGGAGTGTATTCCGGCGGCGTCATGGGTGTCTGCCAGGTCATCCGAACCGTGCTGAGCAGATATTTTGATCTGAATTTTCAGGCATTTGATATTGCAGGCGTTATTTATTACATCATCAACATCCCCATCTTCGTGCTTGCATATATGCGGCTGGGGAAAAAGTTCTTTGTGAAGACCCTGGTCTCGGTTACCTCCATGACCGTGTTCCTGTCCTTGATTCCGGTTACGCAGATCGTGGAGGATACCGTGGCGGCCTGCGTGGTGGGCGGCATTATCTCCGGCGGCGGAATCGGATTTGCGCTGAGGATGGGATCCTCCAGCGGCGGAATGGACGTGGTGGGGCTTCTCCTCGCCAGGTGGAAGAGGGATTTCAGTGTGGGCAAGGTGAGCCTGCTCATGAACCTGTTCCTGTACGGAGTGTGCTTCTTCCTGTTTGACATGCAGATCGTGGTGTATTCCATTATCTATGCGTCGGTCTATTCCGTGGCCATGGACAGAGTGCACACCCAGAATATCAATGTGGAGGCCAAGATCGTCACCAAGGCGGATACCGCCGAACTGGAGAAGGCGGTCTTTGAGGAGATCTACAGGGGTATCACCAAATGGTCCACGGAAGGGGCCTATACCCATGAGGACTCCCATATGCTGTACATTACCCTGTCGAAATACGAGGTGGGCCGGCTGAAGGCCGTGGTTCACAAATATGACCCCCACGCCTTCATCGTGGTCACCGAGGGCGTGAGCGTGGACGGGAATTTCCTGAAAAAGCTATAGACAGGTCCGGAAACGGAAAAATATTTGCCGGAAGAGGGCCGTCGGAAAATAACTGTGCGCCTGCAATATATGCTGTGCTCCATTGAGATTCACAACCATATATTGCGGACAGGCAGCATTTCCCGGCGGCCCCTCGTTATATATTTACTTTTGCATATGTTTTTGGATGTGAGTATCAGATTTCATTGAATATTTATGAAGAAACGTTCCCAAATCCCGACAGGTACTTCGTTGCCGAAAGAATATTGTTCCACTGCATCTTTTTCAAAAGAATACACGGTTGTCATTTCCTTATCCGGATCCACAATCCAATACTCCCTGACTCCCGCCATTCTGTATTTAAATAATTTTGTCATATAATCTCTCGGCTTACTGCTTGGCGACACGATCTCAATGACCCAGTCAGGAGCGCCATTGCAGCCTTTTTCTGAAATTTTATCCCTGTCGCAGATAACGGAGATATCCGGCTCCACATAATTTGTATCATCCTCATTCAGAAATACGGCAAAGGGAGATGGAAACACCTCAAATTCCCCATTGTTTCGCTTAATATAATCTTTTATCTGATAATGTAAATCAGAAACCAGCCTTTGATGCCTTGTATTGGGCGGAGCCATATAATAAATCTTCCCATCGATCAGTTCCGCACGTTCTCCGTCCGGCAAGGCATAAATATCGTCTATCGTGTATAATTCTTCTTTTCTCAACGTATCCATTTTTATCGCCTCCTGTCAATATCATTATATCCCACAGACTTTGGAAATACAATCAGGCTCTTTTAAAAATATTGACTTTATAGAATTTCACTCATATAATATATTTCACTATTGGAGTGAAAGCAAGCTCCTCAAGCTCCCCAACATCCAGAAATATGAAGTGGACCGGAGAACGGCGGATGGGTTCATTGCATCTGTTGAAATGGATGATGGCTTTGTGTTCAAAATTCATGCCTATTCCCTGCAGCAGGCGTTTCCGTCAACTGTCCTGCAGTTGATTGAAAAGAAAAGCAATGATACGGGAGTCCGAATCCTGATATCACCGTATATTTCGGACAGGACTGCCGAGATATGTGAAAAAAGCGGGATGGGGTATTTTGATTATGCAGGGAACTGTTGGTTTGTGGGACATTCCATTTACCTGTCCGAGCGGGGCAATAAGAATCCCCAGCCGAAACAGTGCGGCGCAGTCGCTTGGACAATCCGTCTGCTCTGGAAGGGAAGCTGCGGAAATTAAAGCAGGATACGGGAATAGAGAGCTATCTTACGGGTTTTTCCGGCGGAATCCGGTATGCTCCGGTCATCCGGTACAATAAGGTCCATGTGTATATGTATTCGGAGGACATACAGGAAGCGGTCCGCTATTTGGAGATAAAAGAGGTGGACAGCGGGGCAAACCTGGTCATCTTCCCCCTGGAGAACGATTCTTATATAAAAGACTGCCGGGTCATTGCGGGAGATATGGTGGTATCGCCATTACAGGTTTGCCTGGACAGCCTGCAGCTCAAGGGGCGGGGGGAGGAACTGGCCGAAGCCGTACTGAAGAAGGAGATTATGGGATGATACGGGATGAAGATCTGAAAAGCGGCATTGACTATTCAGCGGGACAAAAAAGACGCCCACAAAGTACTAATGAAGCTGGTCAATATTTTCAGGAATATGAGGGAATGATATGAAACAGGTTTATCCAACTTTTATCTTAAATACAAATGATGGGTCTGAACATTCGTTTTTGGTCTGTTTGCCTGATATGGAGATTTTTACCGAAGGAGATACCTTTGCGGATGCTATTGAGATGGCGAGGGATGCTATTGGATTGGCGGGAATTTCGATGGAAGATAATAAGGAGGAAATTCCCGTACCATCGGATCAGAATGCTGCTATTGAAAAAGTAAAGCATGATACAGAGGATATTGATTTTACGAAAGGCGTTTTGACATATGTAGATGTTGATTTCTTTGAGTATAGAAAAAAAGACGATACAAAAACTGTCAGGAGAAACGTTGCCATTCTGGGCTGGCTCAATTAGGAAGCGGAACATGCCGAAATTAGTGTTTTAAGGGTATTGCAGAAGGTGTTGAAGAATGTGCTTAATCAAAGAGAAATATATAACAGCCTTGAAAATTTAAACGACATAGCGCAGATCATGATGTCTATATAAGGTATAGGAAGTGAAAGTATTCCGAGGCACAAAGAGATAAAAGAAAACCTGGCAAGATTTATTTTCAAAAAGCATGGACAGGAAGAAGGCGCAGGAATCAGGTGTTTTTATAAAAAATATCATGCAGAATTTATTATATGTATGTAAGCAAATTGGCTTAAGATGTACTTTGAATGTAGGATTTGACAGAAAAAGTAAGGCTGCTATCGGTAATCTTTTAAAGGAGCTTGGAAGCTCGATTTATGAAGTAGATATCGTGTTTTATCCTTTTTGTTATGTGGGAGGAGCCAAAGAGTATCTTGATGCAAGAGATATGGCTAAAACATATGTACCTCAACAACTTCGTTGCAAGATGAATGGAATTTTGGCAATTATGCCAAATGGAGACACCTATCCCTGTTGTTCTCCATGCAGAATTGACTCATTAAAGTTGGGAAATATTAAATTGAATACATTAGACCAATTATTGCAGAGCTATAAAACTAATATGCCATTTTTAACTGTTTTAAGTCGGGGATTAAGTCACATAGCTGAAGATATTGTTAAAAATGATCTATTTGCTTTAGAGCCATTATATATTGATTCCTGTGATTTTTGTAGTTTTATTTTTGGAGACTCAATAAGAAGAAATTGTCTCTTAGATTTCTATAAAACCAAATTCTTGCAATAGTTAAGAAATTTAGAATAATTTGAGGTATAATTCTGACATCTGAATTCTATAATTTTGTTTTTGCAGAGGGGAGAATATTTTATGAGCAGTGTGATCAAATCATTTGGCTTCCTTATGAACAGCTGCCTGATAAAGAGGAAGAAGCTGCTGATCTGCCTGTGCATTACAAACATTGTCCTCATTGCCCAATCCTACATTCTCGTCTTAATTCCAAAGGTAATAGCGGGCAATCTGGATCATCTGGATATCCTGGTTTCCCGGTTATTGCTTTTTTCCGGGTTCTTGATTCTTTTCTATATTGTGCGCGCCATTTGTTCCAACATTTCGGATTTTCAATTCTCTCGGCTGCGCTTTGGCATGTTCAGGGAAGTGAATCGCAGAAAAATGGAACTCCCATATGCGGCGGCTATTGCGCAGGAGGCCAAGGACCGTTACCGGCATGTAATCGACTGGGTGGACAGAACCGATATCGGCCTGCAGGCCAGCGTGCAGCATGTGTTCCGTTTTTTCGCTTCCGTGCTTTTATTCTTTCTCTATACGCTGACAATTTCTTTTGTAAGGTGGGAGCTTGTTCTATTTATCGTTTGTGCCGAGGCTGTGAATTTCGCTCTCATGCAGCTCCCCATTGCCTATGAAAGAGATAAAATGCCCCTGTCCAACAATCTGGACAGCCAGGCCAGGACATTCAGCGAGATAGCCAGAAGGCCTTCTTACGGAAAGGATATCCGCATCTTTCAGGCCCAGGAGTATTTCCATGCGCATTATCAGGGCATCAGCGGTGAAAAGCTCCGTCTGACAGAGAGGATCCAGGCCAGGTATCAGCGCTCTAATATGCTCTGTACGCTGATTGCGGCAGGGAAGGATTTTATCCTGTTTTTTTATCTGATCTTTCTCACTGCGGAAAATCTGCTGGCCCTGAAGGATTTTGTGCTGCTGATGGGGCTGGCGGCAGGCTTGTCCGGCAATCTCCTTCAGATATTTCAGACCTTTTCAGACTTTGCCAGGGATTCCATGCATATCATGAGCCTGAAGGAGTTCCTTGCAGGAGAGGATCTGCAGAAAGGCGAAAGCCGGGCAGAGCTGCCGGAAAGCGAAAGCCTGACAGAGCTGCCGGAGGAAGGCTGGCGGCAGATCGCTTTTGAACATGTTTATTTTAAATACAAAGCCGACGGCGACTATGTCCTGAAAGATATCAATCTGAAAATTTCTCCGGAGGATAAGATTGCTGTCGTCGGCCTGAACGGGGCAGGAAAAACCACGCTCACCTTATTGATGATGGGACTCCTGCGCCCATCCAAAGGGCGGATCACCATCAATGGCGTCGATATCCGCCGGTGCAATCCCCATACATACCTGCAGCTTTTTTCCGCAGTCTTTCAGGAGCTGAACACCACCGCTTTTACCATCGGCGAGCAGATAGCCGGCTGTGAGGCGGATGCCGAAAGGGTATGGCAGGCGCTTGAGAAATCCGGGTTGAAGCAGCGGATCGAAAAGACGCCCAAACGCCTGGATACCTATATCCAGAAGGTCTTTGACGAGGAGGGGATCGAGCTTTCCGGCGGGGAGAAGCAGAAGCTGGCGATTGCCCGTGCCCTGTATAAAGACGGTTCCATCATTGTCCTGGACGAACCCACATCCGCCCTGGATCCTCTGTCTGAAATGAAATTATATCGAAAATACGACGAATTATTTCTGCACAAAACGGTTCTCTATATAACGCACCGTCTCTCCAGCGTAAAGTTTTGCCGGAAAATCATTCTGTTGGAAAATGGAGAGCTGAAGGAATGCGGCACCCATGAGGAGCTGTTGAAACTGGGTGGCACCTATGCCGCGTTGTTCCAGCTGCAGAAGAAAAGCTATGGCCTGGAGCCGGAAGGAGCGGTGCAGTGACTCTTAAAAAGACTACACAGATAAATACGCATATCCGATTATTTAAAATTGTTTTTCTCCATGCAAAGCAGAGCCTGCTCATCTGTTTGCTCGGCGCCTTGCTGGCAATCCTGGTTCCCTACCTCACCATTTTCCTGAGCAGCAGCATGGTGAGCAGCCTTGAGACAGGAGCGTTCAAACCGGCGCTTTTCTTCCTGGGCGCCTTTTCTGTGACCAATCTGATGAATGGGTGCATACAGGCCTTCCTGACAAGGCGGGGTAAGGAACAGGATACCCGGTTAGCCCTGGGCGTAGAGGAGTCGGTCAACTGTATTTGCCGCAATGTGGGCTTCGAGACCCTGGAATCGTCGGCTTTTCAGGATGCCTGTCAGAGAGCAAGGGACGGGCTGAATTACAGCGACGGCTTTTACGAGTACCTGATGTGTCTGCAAAGAGTAATTGTGAACTTTGCAAAGATAAGCTTATCAGTGGGATTTATTCTTGCGCTGATGCTGCGGCATAATTCGTGGGACTCCAACCGATATATTGTGCTGCTGCTTTCTCTGTTATGTATGTTCTCCCTGGCAAGGATACGGCTGAACAAGCTGGCGTACCGCTCGTCCTCGAAGTTTTACAGCCGTCTGGCTCCCTATAACAGGCAGCTGCAATACTTTTTTACAGAGTTGCTGGGGGACGAGAGGTACTCCAGGGAAATCCATCTGTACCGGCTGAAGGATTTGATCAGCGGCAGAGAGGAACAGTGCCATCAGAGTATCCTGGTATTTTTGAAAGGAATTGCAAAGAACACCGCGAAATTTTCCATTATAAGCGAGATACTGTAGGGCGTGCTCAGCGGGGCAATTTATCTATGCGTGACCCTGAAATGTGTGACAGACCATTTGGGAATCGGCGGTATTTTGAAATATATCGGAATTGTACATCAGTTTTCCGATTCCCTGTCCGCCCTGCTCAACGGCGTACTGGACCTGAGATTCAAGACTGGTTTTCTGGAGAATTATCTGAACTTTGCGGATCAGTTTACAAAGGAGATGGCAGGGGAGACGGCAAGGGCGGCAGCAGAAGAGACAGCAAGGGGAACGGCAAGGGCGGCAGCAGGAGAGACGGTAAGGGAGACGGCAGGGGAAGCGCATCGAAAGGAATCCCCGGGGAAAAATGCCTCTATCCGGCTGGAGAATGTGTCCTATTCCTTTCCCGATGCAGGAAACTGCGGTTTTTCGCTGAAAAACATATGTCTTGAAGTGGAAGCCGGATCCAAGGTTGCGATTGTCGGGGAAAACGGGAGCGGAAAAACTACGCTTATCAAAGTGATGACGGGCTTGTATCCTGTTTCCTCGGGAAAGATTTATTTGGACGGAGAAGAGGTCTGCACAGACTGCCCGGACAGGAGCATTACGGTATTTTCCGCAATCTTCCAGGACTACAATATAATTCCCGTCTCCCTGCTGGAGAACGTTACTTTTGACCGGGGTGAGGAGAAGGAGGCGCTCTCGAAAGCGCAGACCTGCATTGCGCAGATGGGCCTCTCTTCCAGGGTCGCCGGCATGAAAGACGGGATGCACACGATCCTGAAATGGAATTCCCAGGACGGAAGCGCCGTACAGAAAATGTCCGGCGGAGAGGAGCAGAAGCTGGCTTTGGCCCGTGTCTTGTATCGGGACGCACCTATATTCATATTGGACGAGCCCAGCGCTTCCATGGATCCCCGGGCCGAGGAAAAGCTGTTCCGTGATTTCTACCGGCTCACCGGAGAGAAAACAACCATTTTCATCTCCCACCGGCTCTCAAGCTGCCGCATTTGCGATAAAGTGATCGTAGTCGACAACGGTGAAATCGTTCAGACGGGACGGCATGATGAGCTCTGCAGGATACCCGGTAAATATAAGCAAATGTGGGATGTTCAGGCCAGCCAGTATCAATAGGATGGGGTTATTTTTGAACGCAGAGAACAAGGAACAGGAGGATGTGGTTATAATGTCGGAGGTATTAGATTATGTACGTTTTTACAAAAATAATGGATATTGGAAAACTCCTAAAACTATTCAACTTGAAGTTACACAAATCCCGTTTGGCGTAACGTGGGTAGCTCGGCATGACAATATTGATGATTTTAAGAATTTTGTATTTTTAGTCAAAGAAAGAGGTGCTGCATATATACAAATAATTGGAAATAAGGTAAATTCCACTGGAGAAATATTTTCGGAAATGACGCCATCTGATTATAAAAAGTTAAAAACTATAAATGAGTGTGCGCCCAGCTAAGGGTGTAGTGTATAGCGGGTGGGAATCCCGCCCGGAAAGGTTTAACCAGACCACCGGTAGCGAGTCTTGGGAACGCAGTGGTAACACTGTGGGCTAAGCGTAGACAGCAAGGTAATAGGGTCACAA
>CAJUSI010000046.1 GCA_910589035.1 uncultured Acetatifactor sp.
CGATCTTTGCCGTTGATATCAGTATAACTCCAATATGCGGCGAAGAAAATAGAAACAATTATCGGTATCCCCCTGTTTCATGCGCAGTGGCGCCGCTGCGGGGCATGGGGGTTACTGTGAAAGTCTTCAAATCTGACTCTGTGGTGCCGCGAGGCGTTTCGTGCTCTCTTGCACGAAATCCCGAGACCGTTGTGCGCCAAACCGCATGCTCTTGCGGTTTGTGTGCATCCACAGTGAACCTATAATGAATATTCATTTTACTCCACTTTTTGTCCGGGAGTCAATACAGTGCAGGAAAAAAACAGAAGTTCCACATTTTTTCTGAACCGTTACCGGTATCGCTTCCATTATACGGCAAACCCTTCTGAAATTCAACCGGGAATCTGTCCGGGAAACGGCCTGAAATAAATGCTGAAATAAGACTTTCGGATAAGTCTTAAAATTATCGTGATTTCCCTTTCTTTTCTGTCATGAAAATGCTATAATAGAATCTTCTCTCTGATTTTAGGGTCAAAAACACATTATTTCATTTGCTGAATTCCGCAAAATCATGAAGGGAATGGGAAATATGGCATTCGCACAGTTGAAAACCTATACCGAGAAGGATTATTATAGCCTGCCGGAGGATGTGCGGGCAGAATTGATTGACGGGCAGATTTATTATATGGCTGTGCCAGGCAGGATTCATCAGGAAATCCTTAATTACATCAATAACTCTGTTTATAACCACATCCGCTCTAAAGGGGGAAACTGCAGGATCTATCCTGCCCCTTTTGCCGTAAAGCTGTTTGCAGACAACGACAAGACCATAGTCGAACCGGACATAAGCGTAATCTGTGACCCGGATAAGCTGACTGACCGGGGATGTACCGGAGCGCCTGATTGGATCGTGGAGATTATTTCTCCCAGTACGGCCAGTGATGACTATATCCGCAAATTAAACCTTTATGCAAATGCAGGGGTAAGAGAGTATTGGATTATAAACCCTATGGAGAAGTTTATCTATGTGTATTTTCTGGAAAAGGACAGATTTAAAGCCATGTATTATACTTTCCACGACAAAGTAAACGTTAATATTTTTGAAAGTTTTGGATTGACTTAAAAGAATTTGCGGAATGAATAAGAACCGGCTTTCCTGATATATAAAGGCTCTCCTGTCCCGGCCGCGGCCGTGTCAGACAGGAGAGCCTTTATTTACTTTGCTTCAAAGCTCTTAAGCGCCAGGTGCCTGGATACATTATAGGTGCGGATTCCGAAATTCTCCGTCCTCTGCTGCATCTTTCTCATCCAGTAGTAGCCAAAGCCCCACTGGCTGCCGCGGGAATGGGAAGATTCGTTTCCGTCATCCCAGAATCCCATCCCGGAAGCATACTCCAGCGCATCTTCTTCATAAAAAGCTTCCATATGATACCCCTGCTCCTGCAGCCACGGGACCAGCGCCGGCGCCGCATCCGCGCTTAACCTTCTCAGATAATCATAATCCTGATAGGGTTTCTCCGTAAGGAAAAAGCTTCCCTGATTTGCAGGGGTATTGGCCAGGTTAACCTTTGCAATGATATAGTCTGGATGCGCGAAGGACAGCGCCAGGTACAAAACCGCAGCCACCGCCACCTGATAGCGAAACAGGGGAAAATTATCCTTAAATATACTGATGACCACTCCCGCAAACAGTACCGCCAGTAGCGCAAGCGCCCATAATACCAGTATTCTCAGATAGGTCAGATAGTAATAGCGGATATACATGATCATTCGCAGGGCGCTGGACGCAATCATCACAAAAGTACAAAACGACATGACTGTCAGTATCAGTTTTAACACCCCGCTTTCCCGGAACAGACTTATGCACAACAGCACAATTACCAGATTCAGGAGGCTGACTGCGAGCAGCTGGAAAAAGCCTTCCCTTGCATACATGGCGTAGGTATACTCCTCCGGCAGCTTTAATTTACCCAGGAACAGTCCTGCGATCTGGATACCGGAAAAAAGAAGATACAATACTGTCAGCAGTCCGGTCACTGTGATGGCCAGAACAGGCTCTCCTTTTCGCCTGTCAGGCGTCTCTTCCTTTATCGTCCTCCTGCACAGATACGCCGTCAGGCCGTAGGAAAAGAAAAACAGAACGGTAATCCGAAATAAAATATTAAAAATTCCAACAAGGCTGATATCTCGGAGAAATCGGGCCGCCATCTGGCGGAACACCGCGTCGGCGCTGGCCAGCAGCAGAAGCACTGCCAGCAGCAGGGGCACGCCGATCAGAAGACCCAGCGCAAAATACCAGACCCTTTTATCCATCTTCTTTTCCCTGTTTTTATTATATGCGGCCCCGTCCGTCACGGGTCTCCCCCACTCCGCGAGACTGGCAAAGATCAACAGACAGATACTGCAAAGATACTTCCCCAGCTTCCATTCGGAGGTATCAAAGAACTGCTTCAGCAGCAGGCTCATAAGGAGCAGAAAAACGCCCAGCTTATTAAAGAATATAATAAAGCCGTCATCCGTGCAGAAAGTGGAAACGCCCAGCAGCAGCATGGCTGCCATATAGAAGCAGCTTCCTTTTTTTAAGGTAATCCCCAGTTTTGAAAAAGAGAAGCCAAAAAACAAGAGGCTGCTTCCTACGAAAAAAGGATAGGTAATGCCGGAGCCATTCCGGTACATGCAGAAAGCATAGAAAACGGCATACGCAAAAGCTGCCGGGGCAATCATGCCATAATTCTCCTTCAGCCGCTTTGTCTCCTCCGTATCGGGAAACTGGAGTCTCCCCTGCACCACCGTATAGGGAGGCGGCGTCATCGGATAATTTCCTCCCGGGGGCTGCATATTTCCCCCGCCTCCCTGCGCCGCAGCCCGGGCGTCCGGGGAGGCATTCCCCTGGCTGCCGCTCTCGTCCATCCAAACGCTCTGTTCCATATGATTCATATTTGTGTTCTCCTTCCTTTGCTTCCATATTCTGTTCTGCTTTCCATATCTCTGTCTTCCGTTTTTTCCCGTTTTTTCCTTCCGGATGTCCTTCTGCATCTTCTCTTTATTCCATCTGATTATGTTAGTAATTTCAAATCTCCCTTTTCGGAAAAGTGTTCCACGGTTCATTTCCCAAATTTTGGTGTATATTCATACATTTCTTGATTTTTTGCGCAGTTTATACTGCTTAACGACTTCACTTGCCGTGAAACCAGGCTGCATTTGAAAATTTACTTACGATTTAGGCACTTAACAATGAAATTCTATGATTTTTGGCAAAATTTCGGTTCCGGCTTGTCCGGGTCAGGTATTTACTGAAAATTGGATTAATGGCGGAATACCTGCTTCGGGCAGCAAAAATATAATAATCGTACTAATCACTTGAAGTATGGCAATAAACATTAGCAGATACTTTATTCCGTGCTTAAGCTTTGAAAAAGGCAGCAGCATCCAACCAGACATCAGGATACATATGACGGAAACAACAGCACAAATTCCAAATGCAATATATACATTAATTTGGGCGATTTTCTCCAGTAATCCTGTCAAATACAATATTATATGAACTGCTTGCAGCGTGCCTGCCACAATATATATTCTTTTGCTATTTTCAGATTTAAAGGAATTGCGTCTTAACAAAATAAGTAATCCGATTATCGCTAAAACAAGTAAGATTCCGATTCCTGCGTAGACAGTAAAATTCACAATCTCACACCTCTCTTCCAAAACTAAATTTTAATGGGTACGGTTTTCCTCCGGGTCATATTCCAGGATATCGCCCGGCTGGCAGTCCAGAGCCCTGCAGATAGCCTCCAGCGTGGAAAACCGCACTGCTTTTGCCTTATTATTTTTCAGAATGGACAGGTTGGCGAGGGTTATGTCCACCTGATTTGCAAGCTCGGTCAGGCTCATCTTCCTCTTCGCCATCATAACGTCCAGATTCACTATTATTCCCATGCTGCACCTCGCATTCGCTTACCTCAAAATCTTCTCTCATTCCTCTCCCCCGGTCGGTTTCACGGCATTCTGACCCAGGGCAATTCCGCGGTATCTCTCCGCCGGCTGTTCCGAGCCTGTGCAGCCACATCCTGCGGCAGCCTGACCCGCGGCAATTCCATAGCATCTCCCCGCAGCCTGTTCCGGACCTGTACAGTCGCATCCTGCGGCGGCCTGACCCGCGGCAATTCCATAGCATCTCCCGGCCGGCTGTTCCGAGCCTGTGCAGGTTCTCGTTATGGAGTACTCAAATCGTCAGGTCATTCTCCTGCTTATATCGGACCGCTTCCTCAAAGACACAGGCAAGCACCTTGCTGAAAAGACCGGCGATCACAAATACAAATATCACCACAAACATGGCAATGGTCATGTAAACGATACTGCGCACCGCCGACATCACCGCTATGAAGAAGCTCCAATTTCCCATCTTCTGCAGGCTTGCCACATTTTCCTGCACAAAGCAGTCCTCTTCCAATACGGTCCTGAAAATCTTCCGCAGCTCTCTGAGCAGTACAACCGCCGCCACGCCAAGGACGAAATAAATGATTACGGTCTCCTCGTAATGCTCTACCAGAAGCGGTAAAAGCTCTCCGATCTTCCTGACGCTGAAGGGCAGCGTCACGGTCACGGCAATTCCACCATAAAACATGATATCCAGCAAATATTTTGTCCATATGGCCAGTTTTTTCTTTTTGGATCTCTGGTCCTTTTTCTCCTCCATAGGCACCTCCCGTATTATCCTGCGGACCGGATGTCTGCAGCATCCACATTTTTCCGCTTCCTCAATATAGCACCGCGCTTTTCGAATGTCAATATATTTTTATTGTTTTTCAATAAATATTTATTGATAAAAAATCCCCACAGCAAAGCCACGGGGATTTTTATCCTGATAATATCCTGAGTGTTAAATTCTCTGTTCCTGACTGCGTTCATTTACTCCGCATTCATACTTCCTATTTCCAGAAGATTGCCTTCCGGATCAGCCACATAGAAATTTCGAATGCCAAAGTCAAATGTGACAGGTCCGCCGCAGGGACCAGGACTTATATCGTCACCTTTTCAAAATCAGATGCAGGGTGCTTACACAGCGGGCAGATAAAATCAGCCGGCAGCTCCTCCCCATCATAGACATAACCGCACACACTGCAGCGCCATACGGTCTTCCCCGCAGCAGCAGCCCGGTCCGGCTTCGGCTTGATTTCAGACTGATAATAGGCATAGGTTGCGGAAGGAACCCCCGAGAGCACTTCCATATCGTTCACAGCCGCGATGAAGAGCGCATGGCTGCCAAGGTCGATGGACTGCTCCACCGTGGCGCTGATATACCCGTTTGTGCCTGCGGTTACATAATACAGCCCGTTTGCACTGCGCCTGCACTCCGTATAACCGGCAAATTTGTCCACCGTCCGCCCTGACTGGAAGCCGAAATGACGGAATGTGTCGAATGCCGCCTCCTGGCTTAGAATTGAAATGTTGAACTTTCCGCTGTTCTGAACCAGCTCCCCGGTATAATTCGCCTTGTTTACCGCGATGCTGATACGGTTCGGCTCGGAAGTCACCTGCCCCGCCGTATTGATGATACAGCCGCTGTCCTTCCCCTCAAAAGCGGAAGTTAAGACAAACAGGCCGTAGCTGAGATTATACATGGCTTTCTTATCCATAATTAGCACCTCTTTCCCGTGAGATATTCTGTTTTAGTTTGGTTTGCTCCGTTCCGGTTTACTTTGTTATTGTTCTCTTTGTTTCTGTTTTCATGCTAAGCCCTTTCCCGTCTTTTGTCAAGAGGTTGCGGAAAATGTACAGTGTCCGGCAGAATACTTTCGGAAGGCCTCCGCAGAATTATACGCCACTGAATGTGTATATAGGCGAAATCTGGAAAATGGCAGAATATTTTTTATTTCATGGCACTAAACCAGCGTTATGCACGCTAAATTTTTTATAGTGTAAAAGAGCCGCAAGCCCTTGATTTTACTGGAAAATCACCGTGCTTGCGGCTTTGCATGAAAAAAGCAGGTGATGGGAATCGAACCCACGTATTCAGCTTGGAAGGCTGATGTTCTACCATTGAACCACACCTGCATGTATTGGTTTATTCAATTGACCTCT
This sequence comes from uncultured Acetatifactor sp., assembly GCA_910589035.1. Classification (GTDB taxonomy): domain Bacteria; phylum Bacillota; class Clostridia; order Lachnospirales; family Lachnospiraceae; genus Acetatifactor. The sequence goes on from CAJUSI010000046.1 coordinate 6,061, forward strand.
GCAACGTAAATTATCTTACACGAAAACTCAGCCGTTGTCAAGTCCTTTCCTTATTTTTTTAAATAATTTGGCATAAACTTTTCTCCATTAACTTATGCTCTTTATTTCATTCCTTTTTCAGGGCAAAAATGCCGGGCATTCTATCCGGTTCATCCATAAGCAGGGCGGCATCGGTCCGGCATTTCACAGCCCGGCCGACGCCGCCCTGCGCAGTAAAATGAAATAGCAGCATCTCCCATTCTCTCTGCTTTTCTCCGGCCCGCTGCGGCTCAGACGGCAATTCCGCCGCAGCCTTATTCCGCCTTTAGGCGGTAATATTGCAGCAGCAGTCTCACCACGCGGCTATAGCTGATTTTCCCGTCGGCGACACCGTTGATCTTCAGATTCATGTCAATGAACACATCCGCCGCCTTGTCCACGGTTTCCGTATCGATCAGTGCCTTCCCGTTGATGCGGTCCCATTCCTCCTCCGTAACGAAGATATTGTCCGTCCAGACCTGGTTATCCACTGCCACAGGCGGAACCGCAGCAGCAGCTTTCTCGTAGGCCTCCGGCGTCTCCTTCCATGCCTTGTATAAATCATTGTTCAGATAGGTCAGCACGCTCAGGTAACCGGCATACTGGAAAAAGGCGTCCTCCGACTCCACACAGGCCAGGTATCCGATAAAATTCGCCTCGTCCTCATAGATGTATCCGCGCAGATGGGCCAGCTCATGGCACATGGTGGAGGGGATATTCAGGATATACATGACATCGTTGTAATTCGCCTCCATGGAAAAAGGAAAATAATACCCCTGCATATACTGCTGGCACATGAAATCCGAAGAGAGCAGGGCCTTGGGGCGGGGATAATAGCCGTCCAGCTGAGGATACTTCTCCCCCAGCCGCTTCATCAGCTCCCTGGCCATATCCGCCATGTCCAGGATTTCCCCGTCCGCCCCCAGGCTGCCCTCGTACACTGCCGTTCCGTCCTCGTCCCTGGCTATCACCCCAGCCAGATAATTGCATCGCTCCACCGTCATATTATATACGGTAATCAGCTCCTCCAGGGTATACTCCCCATCGTCCCGGCCGAAATAATGCTCCGAAAAGGTGGAGGCATGGTACAGGATGAAGCAGTTCAGCGTCATAATCAGGCACACCGCCAGCACCGTCCATGCAAAAAAGCGGCAGAAGCCTGCGGTGAAACCGGCAAATCTGCTCCTTTTCCGGGAAATGCTTACGGCGGGCCCCCCTTCCGCGGCAGCTGTCTTCAAGGTCTCCCCTTCCGGAGCGGATGCCCTATCCCGTGTCTCTCCCTCCGAAGCAGACTCTATTTGCGGCCCCCATGCGCTCTCCAAAGCCTCATCCTCCAAAACAGAGTCCCTCTTCGAAGCCTCTTCTTCCGATGCCTCTCCTCCCGAAACCGGCTCCTTCTTCGAAGCCTCTCCTTCCCGGATAAAGTTCTTCCGCTTTCTCCCCGTTACCCGCAGAATAAACCGGATCATCTTCACCGCGCCGATCCCCAGCCACACAGCTCCCAGCAGCAGGGCCGCCGCCACCAGGCCTATGCCCGCCCCAAGCAGAAATTCTCCTACGGAAAAGGGAAAGAGGCCCGTGATGCGCCCGTATGCATTTACCCATATGGGAAAAACATGTGCGATATACCAGTCCGAGAAGGCCGCGCTGTTCCACGCCGCCGCATTCAGCCCAATGGTCAGCACCCCGAATCCCAGGTAGACAGCTCCGCTCTTTTGCACCCTTTTACCGATTTTCATCCAGTTCTCTCCATGTTATAGTGAACGTCATAACCATTTTTTACTTTGCCCAAAAGCCATCACAGCAACGGCAATCGGCATAGCATGTCAAAGTAAAGGTTTTAAAGTCGCTTACTTTAGTTCCGTATCACCAGGCTTTACCCGCCCCGGCATAATTTATTCTGACGTTCACTGAAGCCTGCCATGAATGCCCCTCTTCATTGTGACCCGGCTCACGAGCGAAGAATTGCCGGGACGTCCTGGCAGATTTCACCGTTTGTGAGTATCAATTCCGACCTGCCGACCCCTGGACAACAGTTCAACCGCACAGGCGGAAAAGCTTTTATTTCAGGCAGAAAACCCTGGCGATGGGCGCCGTCTTCCGCTCTCTTGCCTCCAGGACTACCCGGCAGCCGCCCTCCTCCTTCGCAAAGGACACCACCTTTTCGTCCCCCATGGCGGTAATTTCGGAGAAATCTCCTATGTAGGGAATCCACACCGTATCCTCCGCCCTGTCCGTCTCCCTTTCAAAGGTCTGGATGGCATAGACGCTCCCGTCCTTCTGCGTGAAGCCGATGCCGTCCTTCTTGTAAGGGGCGCATACCCGGGTTCCGTATATGGCCTCTCCATACTCCCGGAGCCATTCGCCCATCCCCTTCAGGGACTTCACGGCTCCCGCCGGAATGCGTCCGTCCGGCTGGGGCCCCACATTGATGGCAAGGTTTCCGCCTTTCACCACGATATCCACCAGCAGGCAGATCACCTGCCTGGGGCTTTTATACTCATCCTCATATTTAAAGGAAAAGGAGGTTCCCAGCGTGATACAGCTCTCCCAGGGAATGGAAAGCGGTTTTTCGGGAACGCACTGCTCCGGCGTCACATAGTTTTCATAGGGCCCTCCCACGGTGCGGTCCGCGCAGAGCATACCGGGCTGAACTTTGCGGATCTCCTCGATAATCTCCCCCAGGCGGATATCCTGTCCGCTCTGCGGGCACACCCAGCCCGCGTCAAACCACATGGCGTCCAGCTTTCCGTAATTGGTGCCCAGCTCCCGGATCTGATTTTGAGTAAAGGTTACAAAGCGCTCCCACTCCTCCGGATTCTCCTTCGGGTTGTAGGAAGGCCCCCTGTATTTGAAATTCCCTCTGGCCGTGTCGTTCTTCCAGTAGCTGTCCACATGCCAGTCCGCCTTGGAGAAATAGGCCACGATGCCCACACCCCTCTTGCGGAAGGATTCGAAAAGATGGGCGCAGATATCCGCATATTTATGGGTGTGGAACGGACAATCCGGAGCCGTAGTCTTATAATCCGAATATTTGCTGTCCCACATACAGAAGCCGTCGTGATGCTTCGTGGTGAAAAGCAGATATTTCATACCGGCTTCCTTCGCCAGATCCGCCCATTTCTCCGGCTCGAAGCGCAGAGGGTTGAAGGTTTTGTTCAAGGCAAAATATTCTTTCTTGAACTCCTCCCCCGTGACTTCCCAGTCGATCTCATGTCTGGACCAGTCCGCGTCTCCGTCGCTCAGGGCCCAGGATTCCACAATCCCCAGCTGGGAATAGGGGCCCCAGTGCATCATCAGTCCCAGCTTCTGATCCTTGAACCATTCCAGCTTTTTCAGCACCCGGGGGTCCGAAGGCGTCACATAGGATTCCTCCCTGCTGTAGTTGTGAACGCCGGCTACCACCGCTTCTGCTGCGGCCTGCCTCTCTTCTGCGGCTTTGTCCTTTTCTGACGCCGCTTCCTCTGCACTCTCCTTCACCTGCAGTATTTCCTCTTCCATTTTCAGTTCTCTCCTTTATCCTGTAATTGATATTGAAAATACCTGTCTCCTATTCTATCATACATTTTATGCTGCCTCAACAGCCAAATCGTTTGTTGGGCACTTTTCGGATTCCCTTTCGGATCCTGCCCGATTACCTGCCCCGGACAGGCCGAAACGGAACAGGCCGGGAGCAGCTAAGAACAATCCGAAACAGGCCGAAAATAAACCGAAACAGAAAATTCAGAAACAATCCAAAACGGAAAATTCAGCTTGCAATCCTCGGAAATTTATGCTACAATTTCAAAGGTGTGAGGGATTTTCCCTTTCCATGGATGGGTTCCCGAGTGGCCAAAGGGGACAGACTGTAAATCTGCTGCAAATTGCTTCGGTGGTTCGAATCCACCCCCATCCATTCGCATACAGCAATATATGAGATTCCGGATTGATCAATATCAATATACCATAATCTCGTGCGCTTTAACGCATATGGAATCGGAATTTGACGCAATGTCTTTCTGTGTCAAATTATACCATGAGCACAGCAGCGCTCATGGTGAGATGGCCATCCGGCCGTTTCATGCCACGAATAAGGACATTATACGATATATTCGGAGAAATACAGGCAGGTATGGTGGAATAGGCAGACACAAGAGACTTAAAATCCAAAGCGCCAGTTTCACAATTTTTCTTACAACCCTTGATTTTACAGGTTTTTTGAAAACCTACCGGATATTTCCTGTAGATATCCCTCCTGACACCCCTCCAAAAGTTTTGGAAGAGAGTGGAAAGGGATGGAACTGCAAACAATCTGCTGGTATGGCGGAATAGGCAGACGCAACAGACTTAAAATCTGTCGAACATTTGTTCGTGCCGGTTCAAGTCCGGCTACCAGCATTGTTATGAATAGGAATCCACAGTTTCAGTTGGCTGCTGAGGTGGATTCTTTTTTTACCCAAAAGCCCTATAATCGCATCGGCAGAAGAAATCTTCTTGTTAAAGTCCATATGCGTAGAGATGTTGCCGTGCCCGAGCCATTCCTGGATTTCCTTCAGGCTTACCCTATATGAGAAAAGCAACGATGCGCAGCTGTGACTAAGCTCATGGAATCGACAAATGGACATTTCCCCGTGGAAGCGGAAAATGAGATATGATATTGCCAGTGGCTACGGTTTTTGCCGTAGCCATTTCTATTGAAAGTGTCGGAAGTCCATAACCTGCATCCTGGAAAATACTGCCTGAAAGGAAGATTCTTCCGGAGAGCAGGCATAAATGCCGAACCTGATATTTCCCTTCCTGTTATGCATATGGCAGATCCGCATCTGGCTGAACGTCGCTCCATCCGCCGAGCACTCGATGCAATAATCATCCTCCCTGCGGCTGAACCGATACCACATTGTCTTTGCAGATGCACCTATGGCTGTTGTCGCCCAGTCCGAATACCCGTTGTTTGTCACCACGCCCCCAGGTGCTGGTACTCTTCGTTTTCATATTCCACGGAAGCTTTCAGCCAGTTCTCGCTGTCCAGATACATCACGATGCCGCACTGGTCAAACCTGTGATGGCTGTCTGCAAAATCCGTCTTTACCACAAAGCTGAAATATTTCTCTTCTGTCTCCATCTGCAGGACAGGGGCATTGTCATTCCGGAAATGGTAATACGTATCGCCAAAGCTCTTCCCGAATTGTCCGTATATCTGCCTGGTAATCCCGGTAATGGTAACAGGCTTTTCCATTGCCGGCTTATCCAGGTATCTCATTTCCTGACTATCTGTCATTGTAGTGCCCCTTGCACTGGGTTACAGTGACGCCTTCATCGCTGACCCTGTAGACGAACCTGTCCTTATCGTTGATCCGCCTGCTCCATTCCCCTTCCGGGCTGTTCTTCAACGGCTCTGGCCTCCCTTCACCGGTAAAAGGTTCACGCTGGATGGACCTGAGCAGGCTGTTTATCTTTTTCAGGGTCTTTTTATCCTGCGACTGCCAGTAGAGGTATTCCTCCCACGCGTCTTCGGCAAATGTGATCTTACTCACGCTCCATGGCCTCCAGTTCCTCCATTGTCTTTACGACCACCTGCCCGTTCCTGACCTGCTGGTCCGCTTTCCTCAGCTGCTCCATGTTGGAGTCTGAGTAGAAGGGGTCCAGGGGGGCTGCCACCTCGAAGGGGATCCGGCGGTCCCGCAGCGCTTTCTTAGCGTAGATCATGAAGAAGGTGGTGAGGTTCATCCCCATTTCATCGCACATCTCGTCAAGCTGCCGTTTCATCTCATCATCAAATCGTAGGCTCACCG
>CAJUSI010000047.1 GCA_910589035.1 uncultured Acetatifactor sp.
CAAATATTGAAATTTGCACAAAACTACCCTACCAATTTCAAAACAGCTTTAAGTGATGCACCATTTTTTATAAACTGGTGCAGATTACCGATTCGCTCTGTTTTGACTTGATTCTGAAAATACCGGTATCCTTCCTCGAAGGTATTGTATTTCCCGGAATGCATACAGCACATGTAATGAACCAATGACATAATCAGCCAGTACCGTTCGATTCCCTGCCGTGAGCGGATCTGATATTTGTCCAGCGCGAGTTTGTTTTTGCTCTGACGGAAAAATAATTCGATCGGCCACCGTTCTGTATATGTGTCAAGGATTTCCTGTGTGGATATTCCGACATTTGTGGATATAAATACCCTCAGCGCTTTCGGATCTCCAAAGGCTTCCCGGGGATAGCTGATCATAACCACCGCGTTTGGAATATCATTGAGTTCTCCTTCGTAGCGCTACACATAGAATTCACGGCCGCCAACGGTCACAAGGCTGACAGCACGGTCTGTTTTTTTCAAATGAAGGGCAAACTCACTGACTTTCTGGCGGATTCCGCATGGATAGATGACCCGGTTGGTCTTCAGCGCTCCGATCGTATAAAAACCTTTCCGGATAAAACTGTCCATTACCTTTACGGAGGTATACCAGCTGTCACAAAGGAAATAGGAAATCACCGGTGCCACGGGAAGCTCATCCGCAATCTCCCGGACAATCTGTATCTTTGATTTTGATTTGTCATACAGGATGTCGGCATAATTCAGTATGAGCCCATTACAGGAAAGCATGACAGAAACAATCTGATGCCCATAATCCTGACAGCCCTTTAAATGGGATTGATGGAAGTACGCCGCTTCAATTGGATGCCCGGCCTGTGACGAAGGCCTGGTATGCGAAGCAATCGTATCATCCACAATACAGAAAACAGGCTCTCCTGAGCGTTGCGCTTCCTGATATATAACCTGTATGACGGCTTTTTTCAAAGTATCCTGGAGAGCAGCATCATTCCACTTGCCGTGGTTCAGAAAATAGGCGGTTGTGGTTCTATGCTGGTTACTTACTTCGGCGAAGTCTACAGTTTTCCCCCTGTAACCACGAAGGAGAACGGAAACAATGATAGTCATCAGATGGTTCAGGTACACATCGGATAAAAATAATCCGAGTTTTAAGGTTTTAAAGTAATTGTAAATACTGTTAGAATGATGTATACTGTTTTCAACGGGCACCCCCTTGTTGTTTGAGTATGTTGTTTGTTGATACTTCAATTATACATCATTCAGCAGCGGGTGTCTTTATTTTGTGCAAAATTTGGTATTTACTCATTTATAGTATACAAGCTAAACAAAATTAGCATGATAATTGAATGTAGAATTATTATGCTTATTATTGGGAGGATACATATGTTTTTAAAGAGTGTATACGTGAAAAATTTCCGAAGCCTGCACAACATACATATAGACTTGGATGAAAGCACAATATTAATAGGTGAAAACAATGCAGGAAAAACTTCTTTTATGGACGCAATAAGAATTGCGCTTAATAGAGTAAATGGCAGATACACTTTTGAAGACTATGATTATTACATGGATGTTCAAGTCCTCTCTCCGAAAGATTCTGATGGAATCGAAATCATTTTGATATTTCAGGAGAGAACCATGGGAGAATGGGATGGATATATCATGGATAATCTGGGGGAGGCTGTCCAGTTCATTGAGGGAGAACCAGATTTAGGAGCTATCATCGTCAAGGTATCCTCTATATATAATCAAGCGACAAATGAATTTGAGTCAAAAGGTTCTTTTCTGAATAATAAATTTGAAGAAATTGCCGGAAGAGTACAGGCTAAACTCTCTACGTTTTACAATCTGTGCCCCGTTTTCTATTTACAGGCACTCAGGAACATAAAAGATACTTTCAGCAATAGGTCTCCTATGTGGGGAAAGTTTCTAAAGAAGGCTAACATTCCACAAGAGAAACTATTGGAGCTACAAGAAGGCATTAAGACACTGAATAAAGAAATCATAGAAAACGATACAAACTTGACCAAATTGGTGGGCACTTTGGAAGAGGTGCAGAAAGTGTTGGATTTTCAGGGGGATGACCTTGTGGCAATCAATGCATTGCCAATAAAGACATGGGAGCTTCTGTCCAAAGCACAGGTAGTATTAAATAATGCCAGTCAGGTCAGCTTTCCGTTGGAGAGACATGGACAGGGAACGCAAAGTGTAACAACTATTTTACTGTTCAAGGCATATATTGATATTTTGCTGGCTGAGCTGAATACTGCTAATGCAGAGGCTATATTGATGATTGAAGAGCCAGAGGCGCATCTCCATCCCCAGGCAACACAGGCAATAGAAAAAGTGATACAGGAGTTGAGGTGCCAGAAAATACTTACGACACATTCTCCCTACTTTTTGCAGAATGTTAATCTTTTAAATATTAGGCTTTTTAAGAAAGTGAATGGAAAGACAGAAGCAATTAAGATAATCGATAAAATTACCATTCCTTTAACGGAAATACCCGAGAGCCTTTGCAGAATGGCTCCACATTATGATAATATATTAGAGTTAAACGAAGAAAAGAAAACATTAATCATACATAAGCCTATATTCAGGGAAGTTGCACGTGCATTAAAAGGAGTCTGTAAAGAAGATGGAATAGACGATTATATTTTAAAATCACGGGATATTTTTATCACAGAGGAACTGAATAGCCTGAATATGTATGTGCAGCGTACAAGAGGTGAAATTCTATTTGCCAGAAAGTGGATATTATATGAAGGGCAAACAGAAGAGGTCATAATCCGTTTTTGCGCAGAGAAACTGGGATATAATCTGGAACAATACGGCATAAGCGGCGTTTTCTACAGGACGAATGGCTCAGCGGGTGCGTTTGTCAAATTGGCCCGCATACTGGGCATAGAGTGGGTATTGCTTGGTGACAGGGACTTACAAGGGAGGAAAACGATTGGCGAAATACGAAATTGTGGATATTCACAAGAAGAGATTGCGCAAAAGGTATTTCTCACAAGTGAAAAAGATATAGAAAATGAGTTTGCAAAGAATGGATTTTTAGCTGATTATGAGACCATAGTGTCTGATATAATTGATGATGATGTGAAAAAACTTAAGGAAGATGGGAAAGATAATGAATATAAAGAGGCAATAATATCCATCGTACAGGCAGGAAAAGTCGAATACGCCTATAAGCTCATTGATGTCTGGAAAACAAGAAATATGCAAAAAGAAGAGATTCCTGATTTTATAAAAAAGTTCATCGGAGAGGTATGCAAAAATGGGTGAGAAGATATATACACAATCTCAACAGGATGCTATTAATTGGGGAGAAGGACCTGTGATTGTTTTGGCAGGTCCGGGTTCCGGCAAAACAGCAGTACTTACTGAAAGAATCATCCGGCTTTTAAAAGACGCTGAAAGAGAATCTTTCAGGATATTAGCGTTGACATTTACCAATAAAGCGGCAGCCGAAATGAGTGAACGAGTGGCTGCAGGCATCGAAAATCAGGATAGAAGGCTGTTTATAGGGACATTTCACTCATTTTGCTCAGAGGTGCTTCGTAATCATGGTTCTTATGTCAATTTAAAGTCAGATTTTGAAATATATAGTTCAAATGATGATTTAAATGCGGTGGTAAATGAGATTAAGGAGGAATATTGTGAGCAGCACCCGGAGGACGAAATATCTGAATTGAAGCAAATACCAAGGGCGGCTACATTATCCTGGGAGTAAAAGAGGATAAAAAGAAGCCCTCACCGGAAGAAAGGTTTAACATACAGGGAATCAAGAATCCCGGAAAGCAAATAGAGGATTTCTGGAATACAATCAACGGAAATAAAGTCAATGCCAATATCCTGAAAGACGAAGACGTATTCATCGTAGAGGAGAACGGCATTCGTTTGATTGTAATAAAAGTCCCCAGGGCAGACTATAAACTGCGTCCGGTCTATGTGGGAGAAAACCCATATAAGGGCACATACAAGAGAAATAACGAAGGAGACTATCACGCCACAAACTACGAAGTTGACGGGATGATTCGTGACAAGAATCCGGACGGAAATGACGGTATGATTCTCGAGTACTACACAATGGAAGACATCGACAAAGAGACACTGCGGAAATACCGCCAGATTTTTGAAATCAGAAACGATGGCCATGTCTGGAATTCCCTTGACGATCAATCATTTCTTGAAAAGCTTGGTGGATACCGAAAAGACCGAAGAGAAGAAAAAGAGGGCCTGACCCTTGCAGGTCTGATGATGTTCGGAGACGGGCTTGCCATAAGGGACGAGTTCGACAACGTGTTCATGGATTACCGGGACGAAAGCGAGGTCACGCCGGAGATTCGCTGGAACGACCGCATCACCTATGATGGAACCTGGGAAAACAACCTATTCAACTTCTTTACGAAAGTCACGCCAAAGCTGACTGCCGACCTGAAGAAGCCCTTTAAGCTGGAAGGGATGCAGCGCATTGATGAGACTCCTGTCCATAAGGCAGTCAGGGAGGCTTTCGTGAACCTGACTATACATGCGGATTATTTGATGGATGCAGGAACCTTAAAAGTGATAAAGCGTGCGGACGGATTTGAATTTACGAATCCCGGAATCTTGAAGCTTCCTCTTGAGGAAATCTACCAGGGAGGGAATTCCAAGCCAAGGAATCCCCGCATGCAGACAATGCTCAGGATGATTGGATTTGGAGATAATGCCGGTTCCGGTTTTCCGGCCATTTTAGCGGCATGGAAAGAGGAAGGCTGGATAGAGCCAGAACTGAAAGAAGACACGAGGTTGAATCAGGTTACTTTGACATTAAAGATGATTGCAAATGAAAAGGAGATGAAAGAAGATAAGAACTTCAATCAAAAAAATGAAAGAAGTTTGAAAGAAGTTTTGAAAGAAGTTTTAATAGCAAAAGAGTATGAGAAAATGTTTCCTATTATTGAATATTTAGAGGGAAATTCTGCTATTACGACGCAGACTGCTGAACGGCTGACAGGAAGGTCATCGGCTACGGCATGGCGTTATTTAAAGAAACTTGTAGAGGCAGGAATAATAGAGCCTGATGGAAATACAAATAATGTAGAATACAGAAAAATTGTGAATTAGGTGAAATGCAAAGATAATAACCAACGTAACTGGCCATGGGAAAGGAAAATGAGGCAAAAAATGGCAGAATTAAACCTAAAACAAATTATAGACCGTCTCAATGCAGAGTTTGTTGGAGACACCCGCAAACTGGTCTTCTGGTACGACGATAAAGCAGAGTTTGAGGTGGATATGCAGGAAATGGCGCTGGAAAATGCCAAGGTATATTTCCTGCAGCCGGACAATCAGTTCCAGACAAAAATCTTTCTGGAGCGCATAGACAAGACGACCAATTACTTAATCTATGCACCCTTTCCGAAGCCGGACGTAAGGGACAACCACCTGGAGGACACATTGCTGTACTCCAAACGCTTCTTTGCAGACCGTGCATCCCTTTTGGCGGTGGATTTAGGAATAGAAGAAAAGTACAAGCCTGTCATTGAGAAGCATATTAAATTCTTTGCAGAGAAAGAGCGGACCAGGCGTTTTTATGACTTGGAGATTGAGAATTTTAATGAAGAAAACATCCTGACCGGGCTTCTCAGCGCAATCTGCCGTACCCGAACCTGCTCCTTCGAGGAAGTGATTCGGATAATGCTGACCGAGGGAAGCCTGGAGGAGAACAAGTTTCTGGCAGAGATGGAAAAGTACGATTTACAGGATGCTTTCTGGAAGCTCTGCGAGCAGCAATTTGGTTACACCGATGTAAAGCCGACTTTGGAGAAGCTGACAGCCACTTTGTTCGTTACATATACAGCAAAGTACGTTCAGGCCGAACTGCCGAAGCCGTGGAAAGTATTTGTGTCCTATAAATCAGGCAACATCATTGCTTTCCTTGATAACCTGATGAACAATGTATTATATCGGGAACGATATGATGTACTCTCGGATCATGTGGCAGCCGGGTTAAACGCCATGTCATCCTTTATGGCCTGCCTGCCGGAAGAACTGTTGGAATGCGATACATTTCTGTGCATTGACCAGATTCTGATAAATTGGGTGGCCCAGCGTCTGTTGGCGGAGGATACCGGGGCAAAGCTGAATGGACTGAGCATTCCGCAGATTTGTGAGAAGCGGATGAAAATGCACTTTGGCAGCAAAGTCGGCAAGGAGTATCAGCTGCTTTGCAGTGCCTGGCAGCTGGTTCGCGCAGGAGACTATAGCTGCCCGGATGGATTTCGGGCCATCCTTTTGCAGTACCAGAAAAGGGATTTTCAGCTGGATCAGGAATATAGGCATTTTTATTTTATGTATGACCAGCTGGAGGATACGTCTTTCCTGGAACCCCTGCGCGATTTGATTGAAAATATATATACCAATGAGTATCTGGCAGTCCTGCTTCCAAAGTGGAATGCCGGTATTCGAGAAACGGATGCTTTCCTGCAGCTTCCGTTACAGCGAGCTTTCTATGAGCATTATGTCAAAAATACAAAAGAGCGTACCATCGTGATTATTTCAGATGCGCTGCGGTATGAGGTCGGCCAGGAGTTGTTCCGAAAGATGCTGGATGACCCGAAATGCACAGCCAGTCTGGAGCCCCAGTTAAGCGTGCTGCCCTCATATACCCGTCTGGGAATGGCTGCGCTTTTGCCCCACACATCGCTTACCGTCACCGATGATTATAAGGTTTTGGCTGACGATGCGCTTTGTGATGACCTGGTCGGCCGTCAGACTGTTCTGCAAAAGCACAGCCCCAGCGGTGTCTGTGTGCAGTTCGATGACATTAAGTCCCTGAAAAAGGCGGAGCTGCGGGATATTTTTACGGGCAGGCAGACCATATATGTGTACCATAATCAGATTGATGCCAGAGGGGACAAAGCAAATACAGAAAATGAAGTGTTCGTGGCCTGCCAGGAGGCGGTTGCTGAGATAATGGAGCTGATTCGGCGCATCTCCCTCAATGCCAATACATATCACTTTATCGTAACGGCAGACCATGGTTTTATCTATAAGCGGGATAAGGTATCGGAGAGGGACAAGATTAAAACATGGAATGACAAAAAGGCTTTTGCAAGCCGCCGCTTCATTGTTGCCCCGGAGCCGATGGTGGATGACGGGATTGACTCCATTCGTCTGGGAGAAGTTTTAGGGAATGATGATACGAAAGTGGTGTCCTTTCCAATCAACAGCAATGTCTTCAAGGTGACCGGTGGGGGCGCGAATTATGTGCACGGCGGTTCTTCTCCCCAGGAGATGCTGGTGCCCGTTTTGGAAATCAAGATGGAGCGCGGACACATGGAGACCCGCAAGGCAGGAATCGCACTGGTCAGCATGGTACAGAAAATCACCAACAAGACTACCATCCTGGATTTTATCCAGTCGGACTCAGTGAGCGATACGGTTAAGGCGGCATCCTACAAAATATTTTTTATCTCCGAGGAGAATGAGCGGATTTCCAATGAGAATAGCTATATAGCTGACAGCAGGGAACCGGAAGCGAGAAAGCGGATTTTCCGGATGAAGTTCCAGTTCAAGGATAAAAAATATCACAAGGACAAGCAGTATTTTCTTGTGGTGCGTGACGCGGACAGCGGGTTTGAGACATTCCGCCATCCGGTGATCATGGATCTGATGTTCGCGGATGATTATGGATTTGGGTTTTAGCGATACTGTGGGAGGCGGTTTTGATGATGGACTTCATGGACAGTGATGACACTAGGGCTGTGCTGAGAGGGAAGCTGAGGGAGAATTTTGACGGGAAAATTGTCCGGAAAGATTTAACAAAGAAAATGAAAGAGGGAGCCAATGTCCCGGTCTACGTCCTGGAATTTCTTCTGGGGCAGTACTGCAGCGCGGATGATCCTGAAATCATTGAAGATGGCGTAAATAATGTAAAGCGCATTCTTGCAGATAATTTTGTGCGCCCGGACGAGGCTCAGAAGATTTTATCCGTGCTGCGGAAGAATGGCAGCCATACGGTCATTGATATGGTCACAGTCAGGCTGGACATCAAAAAGGATTGCTATTTTGCCGAATTTTCCAATCTTGGATTGACGACCATACCTATTTCGGATGATTACCCGGAAAAGTATGACCGTCTATTATGCGGTGGGATTTGGTGCATTGTGCAGCTGGAGTATGAGGTGGAAGGAGATGCCAGTTTCGGAATTGTTTCATCCGATGGAGAAATGCTGAAATCCAGGCAAAAGAAGCAAAAGGATATTTCTCCGATCAGTATCCGAAAGCTGACACCCATTCAGATGCCCCACATTGAATTGGAAGAGTTGAAGGCAGGGCGGAAAGCATTTACGAAGGATGAGTGGATTGATGTGCTTCTGCGTTCAATCGGAATGGAGCCAGAGGTGCTGTCTTACCGGGAGAAATGGCTGCTTTTGACCCGCATGCTTCCACTGGTTGAGAACAATTTCAATTTGTGCGAATTAGGGCCCAGAAGTACCGGAAAATCCCACTTGTATAAAGAAATATCGCCCAACAGTATCCTGGTGTCCGGCGGACAGACAACGGTTGCAAACCTGTTCTACAACATGGGCAGAAAGACAGTGGGATTGGTGGGGCTGTGGGACTGCGTTGCTTTTGACGAGGTGGCGGGCATTCGGTTCAAAGACAAAGACGGTATCCAGATTATGAAAGATTACATGGCATCCGGATCTTTTGCACGGGGCAAAGAGGAAAAGGCGGCTTCCGCATCCATGGTGTTCGTGGGAAATATCAATCAGAGCGTGGATGTGCTGCTTAAGACTTCCAGTCTGTTCGACCCTTTTCCGCCGGAAATGGGGACGGACACAGCTTTTCTTGACCGGATGCACTGCTATATTCCAGGATGGGAGATTCCTAAGTTCCGCCCGGAGCATTTCACGGATGACTACGGGTTCATATCGGACTATCTGGCGGAGTTCATTCGGGAATTGCGGAAAGAGCAGTACGGGGATGTGCTGGACAAGTATTATCGTCTGGGCAAAAACCTGAATCAACGGGATACAATCGCGGTTCGGAAAATGGTGGGCGGCTTTGTGAAGTTGCTGTATCCGGACGGCGTGTTCACGAAAGAGGAGCTGGAGGAGATACTCAAGATATCACTGGAGATGCGCCGCCGTGTGAAAGAGCAGCTGAAGAAGCTGGGCGGTATGGAGTTTTATGATGTGAATTTCTCTTACATAGACAATGAGACCTTTGAGGAGAAATATGTCTCTGTGCCGGAACAGGGCGGCGGAAAGCTGATTCCGGATGGCATGTGCAACCCGGGACAGGTATATACGGTTTCCCAGGGTAAGTCCGGCATGATTGGAGTCTTTCGACTAGAGTCTCAGATGCTGCCGGGGAATGGCAGGTTTGAGAGAACGGGGCTTGGTTCAGACAGGGATGCCAAGGAAGCCTCTAATACGGCTTTTAATTATCTGAAGGCAAATGGCGGGAGAATCAGCGGCTCTATCAGTACTACTATAAAAGACTACATCGTAAATTATCAGGATCTGCAGGGAATTGGAATGACCGGAAAGCTGGCGCTTCCTACTTTGATAGCGCTTTGCTCCATTGCGCTGGGAAAGCCTGCCGTCAGCAATTTGGCGATTCTGGGCGACATCAGCATCAGCGGTACTCTGATCAGGGTGGAGGAACTGGCCAATGTGCTGCAGGTCTGCCTTGACAGCGGAGCGAAGAGGGTGCTGCTTCCCAGTACGTCCTTTGTTGATTTTGCCACAGTGCCGCCTGAGCTGATGAGTTCTTTCCAGCTGATTCCATATCAAAGCGCGGAGGATGCGGTTTATAAGGCGTTAGGGGTGGAGTGATAGTGGCTGGGCATTTATGCTATACTGAATTATGTCATGCGACCGCAGGATCTGGAATATGGAGGAAATGCTGACGGATGGAATGATTGCTGTAGGAGGACAGCGCCAAGGGAAGACGAAGCAGATCAGCCTTTTGGAACAGGTGGCAGCTTTCGGGGAAGGCTCCGGAGTGGAAGGAAGGGCTTAATAAAATGAGAGTCAATATTTTGCTGGAAGGCTTTGATATCGATGCTCCATGGCTCTATGGAGAACTGAAGAAGTATATAAAGCCGAATCATTCCGTGGCAGTGCTGGCGTTTGCATTCCGGGAGAATCGCGTAAAGTCTCCTGCGGACTGGGATGCGTTGTACAGCAAAGAGAACGGCATGTATTATGGCGGAATTGTCGGAGGATTTGCGGCCTATGGTATTCCGGAGGAAAGGATTACCTTTGTCAACTATTTTGCGGACACCGGGGAATCCGCCGCCCGGAAAATGGAAGCGGCGGATATTCTCTATTTCCTCGGCGGATTGCCCGACAGAATGATGAACCGAATCAAAGAGTTCCGTTTATACGATGTTCTCATGAAACATAAAGGAATCCTGATGGGGTACAGCGCCGGCGCCGTCATTCAGCTGGCGGAATATTATCTGGCTCCTGATGAAGATTACCCGGAATTCCAATATTTTGAAGGGCTTCCATACTTGGACAAGTTCTATGTACAGGTGCATTATACTGGCACAGCGGCACAGGATACCGCCATTGCGCGTGCCCTTGCGGAGCGCGGCAAAACAGTATATGCCACTGCGTTCAAGCGCGGCGCAATTCTTGTGGACGATGGAAACGTTAAACTGCTTGGGGATGTCCGAATGTTCGGTAAATGATAACGAGGTAAGAAAGTGAATAATATGGATTTCACGACAGTTACAGCTTGCGGTGAATGCTGTGCGGGATAGAAAATCTGTGAATTAGCCGACAATCCCAAATATCCGAAACTTCCGGTTGACAAGACTGGACTATTGTGATAGTCTGTAAATGAGCTCAGACTATTGCAATAGTCCATTTTATATTTCAGGAACAGAAATTTCAAAAACAAAGCATGCAAGACACCATGAACCAGGGAACTACAAATTAAGAAATTAGAAAACCAAAACAAGAAACCAAAACCCAAAACAAGAAATCAAAAACAGAAACAAGAAACCAAAAACAGAAACAAGAAACCAAAAACAGAAACAAGAAACCGAAAACAGAAACAAGAAACCAAAACCAAGAAACCAAAACCAAGAACCCAAAACCCAACAAACCAGATAGGAGATTCCATGGAAGGAAAGCTGTTTGATTCGGAACTGAAAGTTATGGAGGTTCTGTGGGAGCAGGGCCCCAGCTATGCCAGGGACATCGTAGACATCCTGGCGGGCCGCATCGGCTGGAACAAGAATACCACTTATACAGTCATCAAGAAATGCATGGAAAAAGGCGCCATAGAGCGCGGCGAGCCGGGATTCCTCTGCACGCCCCTGGTCACCAGGGAAGAGGTGGCAAAAAGCGAGACCGAGCAGCTCATAGACAAGATGTTCGGCGGCTCCAGCGAGCTGTTCTTTTCATCATTTCTGAAAAGCAAGGGGATTTCGGAGGCGGAGGCACTCCGGCTTGCCCGCATGATAGAGGAGGCGAAATAAATGCTGCATTTTAGAATGAATATGCCATTTGTTCTGATGGCATTTTACGGAAGTATCATGATACTGGCAGTGCTCCTGCTGAGGGGGCTGCTCAAAAATAAGCTGCCGAAATTTGTATTCCCCGTGCTCTGGGGCGCGGTGCTGCTGCGCCTGCTGGTGCCCTTTTCCCTCAGCAGCCCGCTGAGCCTGCCGGTGCCCGCCTGGCTGTCCGGACTGTCCGGATTATCCCTGGCACAGTTCGAGGAGACAGCGATCGCAGAAGACGCGGCGCAGCTGCAGCCCGGTGCGGCAGAACCGGAAGGCCCCAACACCACAGGACCGGGAGCCTTTGGAACAGCAGGAAAGCAGGCAGGGGGTTATGACATCGCAGACTCAGGAGCCTCCGGCAGGGAAGGCTATTCTGACAGCGCAGGCTCAGGAGCCTCCGGCATGGGAACATACCCGGCTGCCCGGGAGAATCCGGATAATGCAGTCCCGGAAAACATAGAGCAGACAGTGGTGGAGGAAGTGGTATACGGCGCCGACGCGGAAGCCTCTTCCTGCCATATTATAGGCGCCGATTCGTTCTTTTCCCCGAAAACCCTGAGAAGATTCCTGCCCGCACTCTACCTTCTGGGGCTGGCCGCAGTGGCGGGAATCCTGGCCTGGCAGAAGATTGCCTATGGGAAAAAGCTGCGAAATGGCCTGCTGATGGAGCACAATGAGACCGTGAACGGGCTGCTGCGGGACATGGGGATGGGCCATGTGCTGGTGTTCTCCAATGACGAGATCGCCTCCCCGATGGTCTGCGGGCTGATCAGCCCCCGCATTTGCCTGCCCACCCGGATGGATTTCGGAAACGCCGTGCTGCTGCGCCATGTGCTGGCCCACGAGGCCATGCACATCAGGCGAAGGGACAACTGGGTGAAGGCCGTCATGCTGGCGGCGCTTGTGCTGAACTGGTACAATCCCCTGGTGTGGCTGATGGCGAAATGCCTGGCTTCCGACCTGGAGGCTGCCTGTGACGCGGCGGTGCTGAGCCGGTGGGGCGAGGAGGAGAGGAAAGGGTACGCCTACAGTCTGCTGGCCATGGCCGTGGGCGGGGGCCGCAGCTCTCTGCTGTACAGCGCTTTCTCCAGGACCGAGGTGGAGAGGCGGGTGAAGGGTGTTCTGGCATTCAGGAAAGCCTCGGCCTTTGCACTGCTGCTTTCCGTATTGCTGCTGGCGGGAGGCACGGTGGCCTTTGCCACCGGAGGACAGGCTCCCTTTTCCCGCTATCTGACCAGCTACTGCGCAAGCTCGCACTCCAGATGGGGCGTGCGGGCGGAAATTACCCGGGACATCGCTCTGGGGGAGCGTTCCCAGAAGCGTGCGGAGGACGCGGTGTTCTCCGTGCTGAGCGCGGACGCTACCCAGGATCCGGACGTCATCCGGGAGCAGGTCCAGGCGGCGCTGGCCCGGGAATTCGGCGTGGAGCGGAATGCCTTTGAGGTGTCGGTGAGCCTGTGTCTGGATCCGGAGACGGTGGACGCCCAATATACCCAATGGGGGATTGAGCGCCTGGACGATGGTTTCCTGAAGTATCAGGGGGAGCAGGTGCGCACCTACCGGGACGAGATGCTGGGCTCTTATCAGTCCAGGGAAGACGGAGGCGTGGACATCGTCGTCCAGAGGAACCGCCTGGGGGAGATCACCGCTGTCAACGCCTGGCATGCGGGAGACGAGGAATACGACAGGCGCACCAAAGAACTGGAGCGGTATGGATCCCGCTATTAGGCGCTTAACAATGAAATCTTGCGCAAAATGGAAAATTTTGGTTCCGGCTTGTCCGGGTTGGGGACTGCCAAAGATAGCAGCTGTACCCCGGAGAGGAGTTAGCAAATCCCCGGTTCCGGCCCGGTAAAAACAGCCCCGATGCGCAGGGGACGGTTACCTCGACTGTAGATCGCGTTGTTATGGGTTCGAATCCCATCTGCCGGGAGACCGGCGGCAGCTCGATGGCAGAACACGGCATACCGTCCCCGCTCTTTCTCACAGGATACTTTGCAGTATGAAAAGGATACATTATATTGCGGAAAGAAGAGACGCTGTGTAAAATAAAAAGGGGAATAGTTGTCTGAAGCAGGCGCCATAGGGGGGCTTCGAAACTGGAAACGGGAGATACAGCCGGATGAAAGCGTCAAACTTCCTGCAATTAAAGATTTATCGACGGACCTTTTTAATTTATCTGTTCATAGTGATTGTGTTCTTTTTCTTCATTATTTCCAATCGTTATAAGAATGCCCGGTTAGCGGGGCAGCAGTTATTCTCTGAACACATGGACAGGGCTTTTTCCCAGGCGGAGGATGAGCTGGACGGCGTAATCGGCACCATAGATAATTTTCTGATCCGACTGAACAGCAGCCCGGTGCTGAAGAAGGACTTTTTTTACTTTTTCGGGGCCACTCCGGCAGAATACACGGCGGCCAGGCTGCGCAGCGGGGATATGGCCTATGAGAGCTATCTGAGCGCCTGTGACAATCTGGTCACGGACAGCGATTATCTGATTCGGTACATTCTCTATTATTGCGAAGAGAATATCATGTGTATGGAATACAGCCCCGAGGGATATTCCAGATGCAGGAGGATCGAGCCGGAGGAAGGGGAAGCCCTGGGCAGGACAGGCTATGTCTACAGCAGGGATATTTACCGGGATTCGGTGTACAGGGGGAAGATATCCTTTATCCTGGACGTGGCAGTTCCGATTGAAAGGGCGTTCTGCCAGCAGGGGGATATTGCCGTCTGGCTGGAGCTTCAGGGTGTGGGAAGGCGCCTGGGGGATGCGCTGGACGGGGATGTGGAGTTTGGCGGGATAACGGAATCAGGAAGACATTCGGGGCTGCTTCCCCTGACGGACTGGAAGACAGGGAAATATTTTTATGCGGTGAACGCGTCGGAGAATTATTCCTATCTGGTAGTGGCGGCCGGGAAGGCAGGGGAATATATGCGGACCCGGATAAAGGAATTGTGGGTTTTGTTTTTCGGCCTGCTGCTGGTATTCCTGCTGATCACCATACTCTATATACGGCAGTTCTCCGCAGACGGCAGATTCCTTCAGGAAATTCTGCGCAGCGTGGAATGCGCCAGGAACGGCTCGTTTCGGCAGATCAGGGTAGGGAGGCGCAGGGATGAATACGCCGTCATTGCCATGCAGTTAAACGGACTGTATGAATATCTGGAGACATTGATCCAGCAAAAGTACGAACTGACCATCAGCCAGCAGAGGACGCAGATGCAGATGCTGAGTTCCCAGCTGAATCCTCATTTTCTGTACAATACCCTGGAACGGATAAGGCTGCGCGCCCTGCGGGTGCATAATACGGAGCTTGCCCAGGCCACGGCGAATTTAGGGCTGCTTTACCGCAACATCGTAAAGACGGAACCCATAATTACCCTGGAAAAGGAGATTGCCATCACCAGGCAGTACCTTGATCTGATGTGCTTTCTCTATGATGACCAGTTTCTCTACCACTGCGACGTGAAGGAGGAGCTTTTGGGCA
The DNA here is from genome assembly GCA_910589035.1 of uncultured Acetatifactor sp. Classification (GTDB taxonomy): domain Bacteria; phylum Bacillota; class Clostridia; order Lachnospirales; family Lachnospiraceae; genus Acetatifactor. The sequence continues at coordinate 15,015 of CAJUSI010000047.1, forward strand.
TCCAGACGCCTAAAATCTGGATGCAGCCCATTATGGAGAATTTTTTCAAGCATAATTTCAGGGAGGACGAAAGCATTAAGATCATCGTGCTGACAGGGGAGAAATGCGGGGAGGAAACCAGGCTTACGTTTTTTGACAATATGGGAAACATCCCGGAGGAGCAGCTGGAATATCTGAACGGCTGCTTTACGCCGGAGAAAGGCAAAAGGGATGAGGAGGGCAGGGGGGGCATCGGCCTCCAGAATGTGTATCACAGACTTTGGCTTTACTACGGAGACAAAGTAACGATGACAATCCGGAACAATGAGCCGTCCGGAGTATGCATCGAGGTACTGCTCAGAGACTGCACAGACACAACCTGTGAAGTGTCTTCGCAGGCTGTAATGGAACATTTCCTTGGGAAGGGGGAGGACTGATGTACCGGCTGCTGGTAGTGGACGATGAGAAGGATATCAGGGAGAATATCCGGTATCTCATAGATTGGAGCCGATATGGGATCAACCAGATTGAGACGGCGGCTACTTATGAAGAGGCAGTGAATAAGGCGCTGGATATAAGGCCGCACATTATATTGATGGATGTGAAGCTGGGAGACGGACGCTGGGGGTTTGAACTGGCGGAGCATTTAAGGGCTTCCGGTCTGAAGGCAGTGTGCTGTATGATCAGCGGTTATGACGAGTTTAAATATGTACAGAAATCCATGCAGGCTTCCGCCAGGGATTATCTCCTGAAGCCGGTAGATGTGGGAGAGCTGGAATGCTTTGTGGAACGGGCCATCGTAGAGGAGCTGAAAGGGAAGCTGCCGCAGCAGAGAACGGATGCGCCGGATGTGGATCCGGTGCTGAAGGTGGAGTATGGCGCGCTTTCCAGGATTACCAACAAGATTATCATGACTGTAAAGGGGAATTACCGAAATTCCCTGTCCCTGGTGGGCATCGGGGAAATGTTTTGCATGAGCAGCAAATACATCGGCAGAATTTTCCTGCAGGATACGGGGATGAAATTTTCAGAGTACCTGATGGCTTATCGCATGGTACAGGCGAAGCGGCTGATTGAGACTACGGGAGACAAGGTCGCGGTCATTGCCGCACAGGTGGGCTATACCCAGGTAAATAACTTTTATGTGCACTTTAAGGAATATTACGGCTTTTCGCCCACAGCGCTGCGGGATACAGGGGAAACGCCCTCTGAAGCGGAGCAGAATGCTGAAGTGTCTGGTGCAGCGGAAATGCCTGGCGGGGCACAAGTGCGGGAAAGCGGCGCAGCGGAAGCGCCTGGCGGGGCAGGTGCGCGGGAAAGCGAAGAGGGGGAAAATGGGGGTGCTCATGGGAAGAGATAGGATAGTCCGGGGACTCCTGCTCCTTGCGGCCACAATTATCCTTGCGGCAGGATGCGGCGAGGGCAGAGAACAGGAGGAGCTTCCGGTCAGCCGGGAGGAGCCGGCCAGGCTGGTTTACTATACCATAGGCGAGCCGGACGAAGGCCTGGAAGAGGTGGAGAAAGCGCTGAATGAACTGCTGCTGGAGCGGTACGGCTTCACGGTGAGCTACAACCGAGTAGGCTGGAACGATTATGAGGCAAAACTGGATTCGCTCTTCAGCACGGACGGGAAATTTGATATTGCCTTCGCCTGGACGGACAATTACGTGGAAAATGCCCTGTCGGGGAACTGGCTGGACCTTACAGATTACATGGAAGGAACCTGTGCGGAAACTTATGCGGCGGTAAACGATAAATTATGGAAGGGAGCCGCGGTGAACGGATGCATATACGGCATTCCTACCAATAAGGAGCTGGCCGTGCCCATGTATTTCCTGTACGACAGGGAACTGGTGGAAAAATACGACATTGATATAAGCCGGTACCCTACGCTGGAGTCCATGGAACCTCTGCTGCGGACGGTTTTCAATGAGGAGCCGGAATATATCCCCCTGTTTATGTCCAACAGCAATGTGAATTTTGCGTCCATGGGCGGTTATGAATATGTGACCTATGCGGATATCCCCCTGGTAATACGGACGGAGGATGCCTCGGCGACGGTGGTGAATCTGTATGAGACGGAATACTGCAGGGAGCTTCTGGATACGCTCCATAAATATTACACAGCGGGCTATATCAATGAGGATGCTTCCGTAAGGACCTCGTTCTCCCGTTTTCAGGGGGAGAAGGTTTTTCTCAGGATTGCCAGCGGCGGACCGGAGTCGGATGTAAGCTTTTCCTCGACCTTCGGCTATCCGATTGTGGCACAGTGTGCCAACAACCTGGTAGTGACCTCGGAATCCGCCCTGGGAGGGGTTATGGCGGTTAACGCCAGAACAATGCACCCGGAGGAATGCGCCGTTTTCCTGAATGCGGTGAACACGGATCCGGATATCCGCAATCTGCTGAACTACGGGGTGGAGGGGCTTCATTATGAATTGAATGAAGACGGACAGGTGACATACCTTTCGGATGACTACAGAGGAGTGCCTTATACCCAGGGAAACTGGTTCATTCTGAAAACCGTGGCCGGGGAGAATCCGGACAAATGGGAGGTGTATCGGGAATTCAACGATATCGCCATAGAGTCGCCCATCCTGGGCTTTATCCCGGAGCTTTCCGGCTTTGATGCGGAATGCGACAATGTGAGCCAGGTGTGCAGGAAATACGAGAATGCGCTGATGACGGGAACCGTGGACCCGGAGGAATTTCTCCCAAAGCTGCAGGATGCGCTGGAACAGGCAGGAATCGGAACCCTGCAGCGGGAGCTCCAGCGCCAGATAGATTTATGGATATCATCCGGACGCACCTGACTTATTGCACTCGGAAACAAAAGAACATTTCCTTTCTATACTATAAAGAATCCCATAGAGACTTTTTGATACCACTGTTAAAACTTATAATAAAATAAGGCGTAAAGATCACTTAATGCGCAAAATGACGAAAAAACATGAAAGGGTGGTGTCGAAAATTGAAGGAGAAGGAAAAAATGCCGAAGACGGCGGACGCCGGAACGGAAACAAAGAAGCAGCAGAGCAAGAAACGGCGATGGACGAAAGGGGACACAGAGCTGACGCTTCTGGGACTTCCCACCTTTCTGTGGTTTGCGGTATTTGCATATTTGCCCATGTTCGGCATGATCATTGCCTTCAAAAAATACAAGATTACGGCGGGCCACGGTTTTCTGTACAGCCTTTTCCACAGCGAGTGGGCGGGGTTTGACAATTTTAAATTTTTCTTCGAATCCAATGCATTTGCCATGCTGCTGCGGAACACGGTTCTTTACAACATTGTCTTCATTATCCTTGGGACGGTGGTGCCGGTTACCTTGGCAATCGTAATCAGCCAGCTCTACAGCAAGCTGATGTCAAAGGTCTATCAGACGATGATGTTCTTCCCCCATTTTATGAGCTGGGTGGTGGTGAGCTATTTTGTCTATGCTTTCCTGAACCCTACCAAGGGACTTCTGAACCAGCTGGTGGGCTTCTTCGGGGGCGATCCCGTCATGTGGTATTCCGAGGCGAAATATTGGCCTTTCATTCTGGTATTCATGAATCTGTGGAAGGGCACCGGCTACGGCATGGTGGTATATCTGGCTTCCATCACGGGGATTGACAGCTCCATGTATGAGGCGGCCATGATCGACGGCGCCACGAAATTCCAGCAGGCCAAATACATAACGCTTCCCTGCCTGAGACCCATGGCTATCATGATGTTCATCATGAATGTGGGCAAGATATTCTACTCTGATTTCGGTCTGTTTTACCAGGTTACACAGAGGGTGCCCAATGCCCTGTATAATACGGTGTCCACATTTGACACCTATCTCTATAATGCATTGCAGTCGAACGTGTCCATCGGAAGGACGGCGGCGGCGTCCCTGTTCCAGTCAGTGGCATGCTGCGTCACAATTCTGGCTGCCAACTACATTGTATCCAAAATCGATTCGGAAAGCGCACTTATCTAGGCGGACAGGAGGCTGAAATGGCAAAGAATGAGATAAAAGGACAGGATAATCATCTGAACAGGATTAAGTGGGGTACCAACCTCATCTTCAATATTTTATTCATTATTCTGGCGGCGATATGTATCACTCCGGTTATCTTCGTATTTATGATATCGATCTCGTCGGAGAGTTCCATTGCGCAATACGGATATCGGTTCATCCCGGACTCTTTTTCCCTGGATGCATATAAGTTTATGTGGAATGAGAGAGCGCAGATTTTCCGGGCACTGTTTGTCTCCGTGAGCGTGACCGTGGCAGGTACCATACTGGGGCTTATCCTGACCACCACCATGGGCTATGTGCTTTCCCGGCCGAACTATAAGCTGAAAAAGTTCTTTACCTGGGTTATTTTCATCCCCATGATATTCAACGGAGGTATGGTTGCCAGCTATGTGGTGGTGGCGAATCTCCTGGGATGGAGGAATACCTTCCTCGTGCTGACCGTTCCGCTGGCGGTGTCCTCTTTTAATATCGTTATTACCCGGACCTTCTTCCGGACGACGATTCCGGACTCTATCATAGAATCGGCGGAGATAGACGGGGCATCCCAGCTACAGACCTTTATCAGGATCGTGCTGCCCATCTCCAAGCCGGTGCTGGCCACAATCGGGCTGTTCCTGGCTTTCGGATACTGGAACGACTGGTTCCAGGCATCCCTGTACATAAACGATGAGAACCTGGTAGGCCTGCAGGCGATGCTGAACAACATTCTGAAGAGCATCGAATATTTTGCCAGCCACCCTGAGCTGGGGGTCAGCCTGACGCAGTATAAGCAGTCCATGCCGTCCGAAACAGTACGTATGGCAATCGCAATCCTGATTGTAGTCCCGATTGCCTGTGTTTATCCGTTTTTCCAGCGGTATTTTATCTCCGGCCTTACTGTGGGTGCAGTAAAAGGCTGATTTAAGCAGGAGAATTCAAAATACAACACATAAAATAAGGAGGAAATGGTAATGAAAAAGAGGAACTGGAAAGTAATGTCCCTCCTGTTGGCGGGGACGATGCTGGCAGGAACCCTGACAGGCTGCGGCAGCGATCCTTCCAATGACGGAGGTTCCGAACAGGCTTCAGGCGATGTGGTAGACATCAAATGGGTAATGGTGGGCAACGGCATGCCGTCCAACTATGACGCATGGAAGGCAAAGCTGGATGCCTATCTGGAGGAGAAGATCGGCGTACATCTGGATGTGGAAGTGGTTAAGTGGGATAACTGGGGCGACAGAAGAAACGTCATGGTAAAGACCAACGAAGACTATGACATCCTGTTTACCGATTCCGGAAGCTATGTAAGCGATGTGCAGATGGGAGCGTTTGCGGATATTACGACTCTCCTTGACAGCACCCCGCAGCTGAAATCCTTTATTCCGGAGGATTACTGGTCTGCTGTTTCCGTACAGGGCGGGATCTATGCGGTACCCACCTATAAGGACAGCTCTGCAACACAGTATTTTGTGTGGGACAATGAACTGATTAAAAAATACAAGATCGATTATGAGAACATGCATGATCTGCAGTCTCTGACGGAAGCCCTGACCAAAATCAAGGAGGGGGAAGGTTCCGCACCCTTTATCCTGACATCGGACGGCCTGGGCGCTGTTCTCGACAAGTATGACGGTCTGGGAGCCGGCGCTCCCGGCATCGGCGTGTCCTACAAGGATTCCTCGAAGAAGGTGGTCAGCATTTACGAGCAGGAAGACGTCATGGCTGATCTGAAGACGCTGCATGAGTGGTATAAAGCCGGCATCATCAATGCGGATGCAAATACATTGGGCGAGGCTCCCAAGTACAGAATGTGCTATGTAGCACAGGGCTGGCCGCTGGCAGCGAAGACCGTCTGGGGACCTAACATGGGCAAAGAGGTAGTGGTATCCCAGTGGGGCGACACCCATCTGTCCTTCGGTACAGTGGGCGGCTCCCTGAACTGCATCTCCTCCAGCTGCAAGAATCCGGAGAAGGCTCTGCAGCTGCTGGAACTGGTGAATACGGATTCCGTAGTAAGAGATGCCCTGTATTTCGGACTTGAGGGCGATAACTTCGAGTACAATGCAGAGGGCAGGGTACATAAGATCAATACAGACTGGCCCATGGCCGGATATACCCAGGGAACCTTCTTCAACGTGACCCTTACCGACGACGTGGAAGAGAACCAGTGGGATGAGGTGAAGGCTCTGAACGAGCAGGCAGTTCCTTCTCCCGTGCTGGGCATTTCCATCGACACCAGCGAGTTCGAAGACGAACTGGCGAACTGCAACGAGATTTGCAACCGGTACAAGAAAGACCTTCTGACCGGTGCGGCCGATCCCGAAGTAGAAGTGCCGAAGATGATGGAAGAGATGCGTGCTGCCGGATTTGACACCATGTTGGAGAAAATCCAGGCTCAAATCGACGCAGCCTCCAAGTAATAGACCGGAGCGGCAGCGATGCCCCATATGGGGCCGGGAACCGGGGAATGCCGGCTTACACCGATATCACCCGTAGCTGAAAAATAAGAGAATCTCATGAGACTCAGGGCTTTTCAAACCCGGATGTCTCATGGGATTCTTTTTTTACGGAATTCCGGTTGACAAAGCCGGTCTTTTCTGATAGCCTGCAAATGAGCTCAGATTATTGCGGCAGAAGGGAATTATGCCGCTGAAGCGACCCGCCGCAGACGGAGAATCCCGCGGGCAATAAGCCGGCGCCGTGCTTGCAAAAATGATGCAAAGCCGGAGTATAATGAATTCGATGCCGCGCAATCCCTGCCGGATTTGCCGCGGTTATAAGAAACCGATATTACGTTTATGGATACGAAGCATTGGATGTGTCGGAAAATGCGGTCAACATACAATATGTATTTGCGGGTTCCAACATGCCGCAGCATATATTTGCGGAAGGACAGTCATTTTCCGGCAGTATCGGGAAAGGAGAGGCAAGTGGGAAAGAAACGGATAGCGGTCCTGCCGGCGCTCTGTATCTGCGGATTATGGCTGCTCTCCCGGAAGGCCTTTGCCGGAAGCGAAGCCATCGGAGATCTGGTGCACAGGTATGAGGCCTATGAGAAGAACTTTGCCGCCATAGAGGACCTGGAGGATATAGAGGAGAACGGGTACGAAATTATAGAAGAGGAAAGGTTTTCGGTGCTTCTGGAGACCTTCGGGGAGGAGGAAGTATCTTTTGTTCCCGCCGTACATAAGGAATACCACAGGCTGGCAGTTTTTATTGCGGACGGCACAGGAGAGATTCTGTACAGGACGAACCAGCTGGAGGTCAATTATAAATACATGGAACAGCTGGAGCAGCCCATGAAGGAGCTTGTGTCGGTGTCCTTTCGGGATTTGAACCATGACGGACTCAAGGATATTGTATTGATTGCCAGGTGCGAGAACTTTACCGGAGACCATGCGGGGGAGAGCTACCAGATAGGGGATGTGCTTTTTCAGCAGGACGGAGGGTTCTATCGGGACTGGCGGATATCGGACAAGATCAACCGCTTCAGCATGAATAAGAGCGCGGATTTCATCGCCGCCTATGTGAGGGACGGCAATTCCACGGAGGTGCTTTATACCGCCGTCACTCTCCAGGAGCTGCTGGACAACGGGTTTCAGATTATTGAAGAGCAGAACCATTGGCGGAATTTTGAGAAGCAGGGGCGTCTGCAGGTGGTGCCGGGCGTGATCAGCATGGCGGAATATGACATTTTCATGATCTATCTGGTAAACGGCCAGGGATATATCGTGTGGAGCTTTCAGCCCATGGAGAATTACGATAACCTTTACGCTCTCAAGGGCATGACCTGCAGGGATATGGACGGGGACGGAATGAAGGATCTCGTGGTGCTGGCCAGGTACAGTTATGCAGGGCCGGAGGGAGAATTGCTGGTGGACACGAAATGCGATATCTATTACCAGCGCACGGACGGCTTTGTGGAGGATACGGAATTTACCGCGGCCTATCAGTGCACCGAGGAGGATACCATGGCAGGACTGGTGGAGCTTATCAGGGAATATTGGGGGTGGCCAAAAGAGGAATGATTAAGATACTGATTGTAGATGATGAAAAATCCATTTGCGACTTAATAGACATTAATTTATCGGCGGCGGGCTATCAGTGCAAAGCGGTGCAGGACGGCCTGGAGGCCATCGACCTGATCGAATCGGAAAGCTTTGACCTGATTCTGCTGGACATCATGCTGCCGGGGGCGGACGGCTATGATATCATGGAATATATCAGACCCCTGAAAATTCCCGTGATCTTTATTACGGCGAAGCATGAGGTCAAGGACAGGGTAAAGGGCTTAAAGCTGGGGGCGGAGGACTACCTGGTGAAGCCCTTCGACGTGGTGGAACTGGTGGCCAGGGTGGAAGTGGTGCTGCGGCGCTACAACAAGACGGAGAGCATTCTCACCGCAGGGGATGTAGTGGTGGATATGGAGGCCAGAAAGGTGACGAAGGCGGGGAAGCCCATTGTGCTGACCAACAAGGAATACGGCCTGCTGGTCCTGTTCATAAGCAATAAAAATATTGCTCTGTTCCGGGAAAACCTCTATGAGAAGGTGTGGAAGGATGAATATCTGGCGGACAGCCGTACGCTGGATCTGCATGTACAGAGACTGCGCCGGAAAATGGGCTGGGAGGAGAATCTGGTGGCAGTGTATAAGATCGGCTACCGGCTGGAAATCTGATTATGAAGTTTGTATACAAGATTCTGCTGTGGACCATCATCATTATGGCGGTGGCCTTCGGACTCAGCGGATATTTCTTTGTACATTTTGTGTTTGAGACATCACTGAACAGGGAAGTGACACAGGCGCTGGACGACAGCAATATCCTTCAATTTGCCTTCGAGACCGCAGCCTTAAATATTCCAGGCAAATACAATGTGCTGCAGGATTCCGCCGTGGGACAGATCGGCTCCAGGCTGGAAAGCAGCGGACAGGGATCGGGGCGCTTCCTGCGGCTGTCCGATGAGCGGAAAGACATTTTATATGTGAGCAACGGCTTTCCTGAGGGTACGGAGCTTTTACAGCAGATCACCGAGGACACCAGAAGCTGGCAGGTGATTCCCCAGGGGGAGCATTATTATATCCATACGGGGATTATGGTGAAGGCCCTGGACAGGAATCTGTATCTGGAGACCATGGAGGATGTGACGGAAGTGTTCAGAGAGCGCTCCATGGGATTTTCCGTTTACCGGAGAGTGACGCTGGCCATGCTGGTGTGCAGCGCCGGTATCATGTTCCTGATCTGTACCTGGTTAACCAAGCCCATCCGGCTGCTGACCCGGGCCACCAAGAAGATGGCGGGAGGGGATTACGGCTATCGGGCCCGGCAGATCAGCAATGACGAGCTGGGGCAGCTGACCATGGATTTCAACAGCATGGCCAATGTGCTGGAGGGTACCATCGATAAGCTGCAGGAGGAAGTAAGGGCCAGGGAGGATTTCATCGCCGCATTTGCCCATGAGCTGAAGACGCCTCTGACTGCCATCATCGGCTATGCCGATCTGCTGCGTTCCCGAAAGCTGGACGAGGAGAAGCATTTTCTCTCCTCCAATTATATCTATACGGAGGGCAAGCGCCTGGAGAACATGTCCTTCCGGCTGCTGGATATCATCGTGACGAAAAGGGAAACCATCGAACCCCAGCCGGTGTCGGCAAAGTCGCTTTTCGAATACCTGAAGGATATGTTCTCGGGAAATACGGAACAGAAGCTTCGGATTTCCTTTCAGAAGGGTACGGTGCATGCGGAGACGAATCTCCTGAAATCCGTGCTGCTGAATCTGGTGGACAATGCCTGCAAGGCCTCCAGCCAGGGGGGCGTGGTGGAGGTATACGGAAAGCGGACGGAAGGGGCCTATGCCTTCCAGGTGAAGGACTACGGCATCGGCATCCCGGAGGAGGAGCTGAAAAAGGTGACAGAGGCCTTTTACATGGTGGATAAATCCCGCTCCCGCAGCAGAAACGGGGCCGGTCTCGGTCTGGCGCTGTGCGTGGAAATTCTGCGGCTCCATGACAGCGAACTGGAGATAGAGAGCAGGCTGGGAGAGGGAACCTGCATCAGCTTTACGATTCCGGATAAACGGAAGGGGGAAACGGAGGACAAGGGCAGTGAGGACAAAGGAGACGAGGCCAAAGGCGATGATGCCGGGGCAGAGACAGAAGGAACAAACGAAATGGGGCAGGATTAGTTTTCTGCTGATTCCGCTTGCCATTATCATTGTCGCTTTGGCCGTGTGGGGACCGGAGGAGCTGGCAAGGTATCGGGACAAGGGGATTCTGAACCAGATCCGCACCCAGGAGACGGAGATTGGCACAGAGGGGTATCGATATTCCCTGAGCGGCAGCGACAAGGTGTATATTTTATCAAAATGTCTGAATAACCGGATTCTTCCCGAGAGCGAACAGAATGCCATGACCGGCACGGGTTTGGACTATCAGGATTTGACAGGTACCTTTGCCTTTGTGGCCAACAGGAAGGATTCTTCCGGCCAGGAGGTGCCCGGGAGCAGCGGGATCGAGCTCTGCAATCAGGGGCTTCAGGAGCTGAAGGAGCTGGGAATACTGCCCGGAAAGGTGAAGACGTTGACAGAAGGATCCTACAGCGCGGTGCTCTACTCCGCAATCGATGTGCCCGAACCCCGGAACAATGTGCTGGTATGGAAAATCAGCCTGAACACCCTCAAGCAGAACGCCGATAAGGGAAACAGGCTTCTGGACGCCTATGTGGATGCGGATACCGGCAAGATCTATGAATTTTATGTGAGGACGGAGATTTCCTCCTGGGCCGATGTGGATGCGGACGGTATTGTCGCGGCCTGGGCGGAGTATATGGGGCTCGGGGAACCTGAGGAATATGAGAACACCAATCCCCTGTCGGAAAATACGCCCTATTTCAGGAAATACAGCTTTGAGGGGATGGAGGAGAACAGCACCATTGTGACGGTGGGGTATTATGAGGGAATCAACGAGCTTTATCTGAAGATATCCAGGTGAGAGGGAGGAATGGGCAGGACAGGCAGGGAAGAGAGGTTCGCCTGCCGATGGTGCTGTGTGCCGGTGGCGCATGTCCGGTACGGACCGGAGCGCAGACCAGGGCGTGCCGGCCAGATACCCGGGGTTGTTGGCTGAGCAGAGATTTACGCAATGGAGTAGCGAGGGGATGCTGCCGGTATGATGCAATTATGATGGAAAAAAGATGAAAATAATTTACAAATACGATGATACTATGATGTGGCTCTCCCGTATGCTGTATATAGCGGCAGCGGGAGAGCTTTTTATTCACGGCAAAAGAATCCTCCCGGAGCGGGGATTCTATAGGTCGGTTTGTTTGGGAGAGAACGGTTTGGCAGTCTGCCCGAAGGAATGAAGCGGATGGGAAGCCCCGCGTGACAGAAAATAATGCGAAGGAAGAGGGGACGGGGATGAACAGGCAGGCGAATATGCGGCAGGGATCAAGACAGGTAAGGATGGTGAGGCTGAGTCCCCATGACAGCAGGGTAAGGGCATACGGGATGCGGAGCAGAAAGAGGAGTCGGACTGCCCTGGGCCTGGGAGCATTGTGCCTGCTGTGCGCCTGCCTGTGCGGACTGTACTGGGGATTTATGGTCCGCGCGCTGGATGAGGAGATTATGGCGGAGGCGCAGGAGCAGACAGGGGAAAAACTGCCTGAGGAGATTCTCGGTGAACCGGAGACTGCAAATCCCGGCGGAATCATTGTACTGGAGGAGAATCAGCAGAACAGAATCCCCTGTGTGGCCATCGACCCGGGGCATGGAGGGGAAGATGACGGCTGCTACAGAGACGGGGTTTCGGAGAGCGCCGTGAATCTGGCGATAGCCAGGAGGCTTTCACAGGAGCTGGAAGAGATGGGGATTGAATCGGTTCTGCTTCGGGAGGATGAAGAGACCCAGATGTCGCTGGAAGAGAGAGTGAAGAAGGCCGGGAATGCGGGAGCCGACATCTTTGTCAGTATTCATCAGAACGCCTGTGAGGAAACGGAGAGCCCCGTGACCGGGATTGAGACCTGGTATTCCGGGGATTTGGAGGACAGCAGGCGCCTGGCACAGCTGGTACATAAAGGGGCCGTGGAGAAAACAGGCGCCGCGGACAGACAGATTCAGGAAACAGATTCCCTGTATGTGGTGCGGGAGAATTCCATTCCGGCCTGCCTGATCGAAACGGGCTTCTTATCTAACACAGCGGAGCGGCAGGCCCTTGCTTCGCCGGAGTATCAGGAGAAGCTGGCAGGGGGCATCGCCCAGGGTATTCAGTATTATTTCTATCCCAAGACCATGTACCTGACCTTTGACGATGGGCCTTCGGAGGAAAATACCGCGGCCATCCTGGATATTTTAAAAGAGAGGAATATCAAGGCAACCTTCTTCGTGGTGGGAGAGAATGTGGAAAAGCACCCGGAGGTGGCGAGAAGAATTGTGGAGGAAGGGCACACCATAGGCATACACTGCTACAGCCATGATTACAGAAAGATATACCAGAGCGCGGACAGCTATCTGGAGGATTTCCAGAAGGCCCGGGATGCGGTGCACGAGGCCACCGGAGTGGAGGTGAAGCTGTTCCGCTTTCCGGGAGGAAGTATCAATTCCTACAATAAAAACGTTCATGAGGAAATTATTGAAAAAATGACAGGGAACGGATATATCTATTTCGACTGGAATGCCAGCCTGGAGGACGCGGTAAAGAATTCCACGCCGGAGAAAATCGTTCAGAATGCGCTGAACAGCACCCTGGGGCGCAGAAAGGTGGTCATGCTGGGGCACGATATCGTCTACAATACCACCCTGTGCCTGGAGGAAATTCTGGACAGCCTTCCCGAGTATGAAATGCTGCCCCTGACGCCGGAGGTGAGCCCCATTCATTTTTGAAAAAAATGGGCATAACCTGTATATGAATGTTGTCTGATATGGATTGCCCAAAACCATGAAATATGTTATGATGGAATGGATGGGAGGACTCCGGACTGTTTTAAAGAGGGATGGAGCTCCCGGAAGCAGGCATGGAAGGTGAAAGGAGTACATTATGACAGTTCAGGAATGTTATGCCAGGATCGAGGGAGATTATGATGAGGTTATGATGCGCCTGAGAACGGATGAGAGGGTGAAGAAATTCCTCGGAATGTTTTTAAGGGATGAGAATTACGGCAGGCTTTGCACTGCTATGGAAGAGCAGAATTACGAACAGGCTTTCATGGAGGCCCATACCCTGAAGGGAGTGAGCCAGAATCTGGCGCTTACCGCTCTGGGCAGGGAGGCGAGCAGCCTCACGGAGCTGCTTCGGGGAAAGACAGGCAGCCCGGAGGCACTGGAGAGCTTTGCAAGGGTAAAGGAAAAATATATCTTGACCAAGAAGGGAATAGAAGATCTGCAGGCCGGCGAATAGAAGGCTGCGGTGAAGGACGGGAATAAGAGAAAAGAACTGCTCCATACTCTATTTAAAAAGAGGTTGGGGCAGCTTTTTTGTCCTTGAAGAAAGGGAGAGAGATGGGGATCATGCCTGCATAGTATGGCAGAATAACCTTATTCCCGCCAGGAAAGGCCAGCTACGGGCAAAGCGGGGAAAACCGGAGATGAGAAGCGGGAGGCCTGAAAAGAGATGGGAAATGGGAGGCGAGAGATGAGAACCTGGGAAGTGAAGTGACAGGAAATGGGACGCTGGAGATAAGAGCCTGAAATGAGGGGAAATGAGAATCTGGAATGAGAAAGAATCATAGAAATCAGGTTATTTGTGCACGAATCTTGTTGTTCGTGTTTTATTATATTTTATGAAATAATTAAGATCTTCCTAATAGGGACTTAAAAGATGCATGCTATAAATTATTTACAGGTTCGTATTATGAGGGAAGGCAGGTTCTGTTATGAAAGCAGATTTTATTAAGAAGGTAGGTTTTATAAAAAAGACAGGCTCCATTGTGAAGAAAGAAGCTATTATGAAGGCGGGTTTTCTTATGAAGCGAAGGTGGGGGACAGTATTACAGATGATTCTGCTTCTGCTGGTCATGACTGCCTGCAGCGGAAAGCAGAACCAGGAGACAGAAAGCACCTGGCCCGAAAGCATGGAAAATTATGAGGTTGAAATCAGCGATACCTCCGGTGCCCAGGCAGGGGAGGGGGAGGAAGCGGCCCGGCAGGAGACGCCGGAGCCGGATCCGGATCCGGGCTTTACGGTGTCCGATGCGGAGGCCGTTATTCCGTATGAGGGCGGGGATTTCAGGAAATCCGTATTCTGTACAGGGGCGGACATGTTGTATTTATATGGAACAAAGCCGGATGAAACTCCTTTTCTGGGATATATGAGACAGGAGGATACGCAGTTTCAGGAGGCTTCACTGGAGATGCCGGAAGATATGCGCGCTGCGTACATGACGGCGGACAGGAGCGGAAACTGCCATATTATGTGGATAAGCGTGGAAGCTGCGGACGTGAACGGTGTGACGCAGTACAGGAGGACTTTTGAGAAGGTGCGGATTACGGAGGTGGACAGGAATGGGGAGCTGAAGGCGGATGCGGATCTGTCGGAAGTTTTCCGGACAGAAGAAATCCGTCCGGCTTATACCTGCTTTGCCGTGGACAGGGAAGGCAGCTATTATCTGGCCTCCAGACAGGAAATTATAAAATGCAGCGGGGAAGGAGAGCTGCAGGGGAGGATTCCCTGCGACGGAATCCTGCAGGCGCTGGGCTGCGGCAGGTCGGGCGATATTTACTGTATTTATGCAACGGATGACGGCAGGGAGCTCCTGGGAAGGGTGGAGCAGGGAGAAGAGGGATTCCGGGCGGTATCCTGCGGCGTTGTCCTGCCCTCCGCCGATGCGCTGTATCTGGATATGGCGGCGGGGGCGGATGCGGAATTGCTCCTTTATAACAAAGCAGGAGGCGTCTATGCCTATGATGGGTCGGCAGGGGCTTTGGAACAGCGCATTGTGCCGGAGGAGATGCCGGTTTCCGGAATGAAGGCGGAGGCCTGCGGCTTCCTGGGAGACGGCCGTCTGTGCCTGCTGACAAGGGAAAATAATACTTCCGTATTTTATTATGTGCCTGCGGGGAGAAAGAGCGGGGAGGGCGGAAAATGAAGATAAAGAGGAAGAGGAGACGCAGAAACGCTGTTTCTTTCCTGGCTTTTATGCCGACAATGTCGGTAATACCGGTAATGCTGATAATGTGGATAATCCTGGTTATGACGGCCTGCGGGTTCGGGAAAGGGAATGGGGGAAACAGAGACGGGAACGGGCAGGACCGCCCCGGCGGGCAGCAGGCCGAAGGGCAGCAGTACGGCGGACAGAAGGCTGAAGGACAGCAGTACGGAGAACAGCAGGCCGGAGAATCGGGAAGCACTCCGGAGGATGACAGGACGCCCCTGGTGATCGGGGTGTTTGACGACGGCCGGGATCTGGCGGATGCGATTTCCCTGTTTCAGCAAAGGAACGGGGCATATCGGATTGAAATAAAGAAATATGAACGTTCCTATCTGGGAGAGGAGGACGGGCTGTCCAGGCTGCAGAGGGAAATCATGACGGGAGAGGGGCCGGATATCATTGACTTTGGGGCCGGATATGCCACCAGCGATATCGTGGGAGGCTATACCGAGGATCTGCTGCCCTGGCTTGAGGGAGAGAATGAGAAGATAGAGGAGAAGTATTTCGGCAATATACTGAAAGCCTTTTGCTACAGGGATAAATTATACGCGCTTCCCGTCCGGTTCAGGCTGCAGACCTTTGCGGGGAGCAGCAGAGAGGTGGGATACCGGACCCATTGGAACATAGAGGAAATGATAAGCTGTTATGAGGAAAGAAAAGGGGATATGATTCTGTATCCGGGGCAGACGAAGAGGGATGTCTTCGGCACCATCCTGACGGGGAGTATGGACTATTTTATCGACTGGGAGGAGGGAAGCTGCCGCTTTGACGGGGAAGAATTCTGCAGGATACTGGAATTTGCCAACTCCTTTCCGGAAGGACTGGAAATCACGGAGGACGATTCCGTAAAGCAGATTTTTCAGGAGGGAGGAGCCCTGCTGCTGCCGCTGCGGCTGAGCGGTATCTATGATATCTGCCGTCCCGGGTTTATCTTCGGGGAGGAGAAAATCTCCTATATCGGCTTTCCCATGGAGGGAAAATGCGGAACCGTGATCGACGCCGCGGGCCCTGTGCTTGCAATCAGCATAAACAGCCGGAACAAGGAGGCGGCGTGGGAATTCATCTCGCTGTTTCTGGAGGAGGGATACCAGAGGGAGCAGACAAGCGGCTTCCCCCTGTGCCGGAGCGTGCTGGAGGAGCGGCTTGCGCAGGCCCGGGAGATTGTGTATGAAAAGGATTCGGAGGGCAGGCAGACGCCGGTGGCAAGGGACAGCGTTGTCTTCGAAGGGGAGGATCCCGTCCCCATCTACTGTGTGACGGAGGAACAGGCGCAGACCCTGACAGCCCTCATAGAGGAGGCGTCCATGTGCACGGCAAACGACCGGCAGCTCTACAGCCTGCTGCTGGAGGAGGCGCAGGGCTATTTTTCAGGAGAAAAGTCGCTGGAGGATACCGTGAGGGTGATGCAGAGCGTAGCTTCTATTTATGTGGGGGAGAGGGTGAAGCGGGAGTAGGAGGGAGGGGGAGGAGCAAAAAGCAAGCTGCGCTTGCTTCGGCCGCTACGACATTGTATTGGAGCCCAAAGTGCCCGGGCAGGACGAGGATGCCATTCTCAAAGAATTTAAAGTATATAATCCCAAAAGGGAAAGGACCCTGGAGTACTGTCCGCTCTGCTCTTGACCAGATTGACAGGATGCGCTATGACGCCGGCCTTGAGGCCAGAGGCATAGCGCATACGAAAATAAGGATTCGCATTTCAGGGCAAAGAGGTATTGAGTGGATGAGCACCAGGCTCCGGAATAAAAATGGGCTTGCGGCTGAAGGAGAGCGGGTGGTTCGGGTATAACAGGGCAGCTGCAAGATGCTATAGTAAACGACTTTAAAATCTTTACTTTGGCATGCTTCCGATTGTCGTTGCTGTGATGGCTTTCGGCAAAGTAAGAATAGTTATAACGTTTACTATAATTTACTGAAGAACAACATAAGTTGTAGGAAGAATATCTGCTCCGTTATAAGGCAGCAGGTATTTCCGCTCGTACAGAGCTTTAACCGGCGCCGATACCGTATCCTCAAACAAACGGAAAAAAGCCATATCCCCGGCAAGCTTTTTCGGATGAACCGGCACATGATTCTTCAAAATTCCGGCGACTGTCTCTATCGCGGGTACGGCCTCCTCTGCGATGTCTGCAGATGTTTCCGCGAAGATATCCTTTAACGCCCTATGCTGTTCCTTCGTAAGAACCGGCGTGTTTACGGAAAGTCCCTTGTCGTTTGAAACTACATATCCCCTGCGAACCATATCGGCGAACTTTGCCTGCCATAGTTTCGTTCCATACGCATACCTTCTTTCAGAATTTGTCTTGATTTAAAAAGCAGGTACTTTACCATGCTTTCGCTTATCCCGAGGCAATCGGATATTTCCAGACAGGACTTGCTCTCAATGTAGTATAAAACAACGGCTTTCCGATATTTCTCAGCCAGCAAAGCCAGTTCGCGGCGCAGCAAAAACAGCGCGGAATCCTCTTCCTCCGAAATCCCTTCTATATCCGGCAAATTCATGTCCGGCAGAGTATCAGTGGGCTCGCATTTGTTTTTGGCTTTGCTTTTGCACCATTGCTTATATACATTTCTCGCCACCTTCCACATAAAGCCATATACCGCTTCGGCATTTCGGATATTTTGGGCGGACTTATAGATTTCCAATACAATTTCCTGGGCCAGATCCTCAGCTTCAAAATGGTCGGACGTTCGAGCCGTACAGTAGGACAAGAGAGATTTGGCCATCTCTTTTACTTTCCTATCCAGTTCCTGCTTATCCAATTTCGCACCTCTTTTTTGCTTTCTCATCACCGATGATTTCACTTATATAGTGGAAGGAAAATATCTCTGGTTAAACTTTGGGCCGAATTTATAAAAGGAAATATGGAGACTTGGAGGTTTTGTTAAATAAAAGTTTCCCAATCTGTCGGACTATAGAAGCCCGACAGATTGATTCGTATCCTTCCTTGGACGGCCGCGCGGTCTCTTAGGCTTGACGGTCTTTGGATCCTTGGGCTTAGGCTTGCGTCCCCGTTCCTTAGGTTCCGGTTTCGGTTCCGGGATAGAAAGGCCAAGTGCTTCCAACTCTTCAAACACACCCTTGAGTGTGTGCACCCAGCAGCCGTCATCTGACCTCGGTTCCGGCGGTGCATCCGTCCTGCGCCAGGCAGAGGAAAGGTCATCCATCAGGTCTCCGTAAGATGTTTTTCCAACAGGCCGCACTTTCTGGCCTTGCGGATGATCCTGCATGTGGCAACAGTGCTGATATAGTTTACGAACTCGTTCCCCATGACGGAGAAGTCACCCTGTACGTCCGTCCGGTCAAGGCATTCGTCGTTTTTATAGCGGTTAAAGACATGTTCCAGGAGCCAGCGGTCATCGTAGCACAGATATGCTGTCCCGGGGTCAAGGTCCTGGTCCGATTCCAGGACGAGCAGGCCGAACACAGAATGCTTCTGTTCGTATTTTCTGGTGTCAAAGGTCTTGGATGCCTTCGCCCTTGCAAGATAATCGGATTCCTCCATGGAGGCTTTCCAGACATCCTTGAAGGAATACAGGTAGCGCCCGCCCTCAAAGGACAGCATGTCATTTTCAGATATGCGGCTGTCGTTGCGAATCCTGTCCCATTTCTGAGAAACAAACGGGAAAAAATGCTAAAATCAGCAGATTCTTGCCAGCCAACTGGTATTATCATGGAGCCGTAAGCAACAAATGCCGGATTATAGGCAATTTTCTATAGTTCGATAAATTGGGAAACTTTTATTTAAATCACTGTAAGAAATAAAAACGACAATCTTCTGCCGAAAACTGTCGTTTCTTGTTGCTGCAGGTAGCCGGACTTGAACCAGCACGGAGTCGCCTCCGAGAGATTAAAAATCCAGGAATGCATAACATCCTTTCTTCTCCATATAATATAGGAACCATGCAATTTGAAAGGATTTGAATGATTATTGTTGCATTATGCTTTAACTTGTATTATGATGAAGACAGAAAGGAAGTGACAGCATGACTACGGTAAGCCTACGATTTGATGATGAGATGAAACGGCAGCTTGACGAGATGTGCGATGAAATGGGGATGAACCTCACCACCTTCTTCATGATCTACGCTAAGAAAGCGCTGCGGGACCGCCGGATCCCCTTCGAGGTGG
>CAJUSI010000048.1 GCA_910589035.1 uncultured Acetatifactor sp.
CCAAGGGTTTGCCTACAGCTTCCTTCAGATTCCACCTCACGATGGACACCCTTGCTGTTCAGCTATACACTTCCTCGTTGCCCAGGCGTGTTCGGGACTTTCACCCGTTAGAGCGCGCCCATGGCGCGCAAACCAAAAAACGCTTGCGCGGCAAAATACCACGCAAGCGCACAAAGTAAAGCTATAATCTATATTTCGACATATTTCGCATCGTATGACGTAATATCCTTGTCCGGGGTCTGGGCTTTTATTGACAAATCTGTGGGGCGGACAATATAGAAAGACACGGCGTAACCTCATTTTGCCGCCGCGTCAATAAAAAACGGCAGTCTTGAAATCTGTTATTTCAAAACCGCCGATAAATTAAAGCATGAGAATATAATTGCTACACGACGATTTTTTCCTTTGCCGTCGTGCGGCAATATTTTAATGACCTTTAGACGAAATATCTTATAGAGCATTTCATTGTTTGATTGTGAATGATAACAATTTTGAAGGAGTTGAATGCTTGCTTAATGATAATGCTTTTGCTGGACAATGGTGGATACATCGGTAGCAGTTTTCGCATTTTGTGCTGTTGAACAAGGGATAACCCGAGTTACTTCTTTCCCAAGCATAATGCGGACAATTTCCAATGCATCGGCCACACTTAATACACTTATCTTGATGCAAAAATATCTTGAAAGTAATCATTTGCCCTATAAACTTATTAGGGGCATTTATAACACTACTAAAACGGAATTGTGGCACATATCCGTACAACTGTTTTGTTTGTATTTGCGCCAAAAAATCCATACAGTCTAACTGTATTTTTGCGTATATATTTTTCTCAAAGCAAAAAAATCTTTTTATAAATGGAAGAATTAGTGCGCCGTCACTTGCTGGAGCCCGATAATCTTGGTCTTTAATTGTGATGATGTTTTTCTTTAATAATCGCTTTGCCAATAGTCTGTTAGTGTTACATGAGCACAAAGCCCTTGTATTAAAAATAAAGGCGGGTATCCTTTTTCTCAATGGCGGCAACGAATCGAAATAATCGTTGACAATATTAGATGGTGCTCCATGATAAACCGGAGTGCCAATTATGAAAGCATCATAAGTTATAAAGTTAATAACTGCACAGTTTTCAATAGAATATAAATCTACGATATAGTTTTTGGTATGTAAAAGACAATCCTGTATAAGCTCTGCGACTTTTCTCGTTGAACCTACACCAGAAAAGTATAACACTAATATTTTCATTCCCTGCTCCTCTTTAATGGAAATGCCACACTTGAGACATTTCTTTGTCTGTAGTATAATGAAAGAGCACTGCAAAATCAAGTTTTACATTAGCTGTTTGGGGTTTCGTCCGTGGATAAATAACATATTCAAATAGTTTTCTATACAATCACCCGATAAGAAAATACTGTCATCAAATAGAGTGTAAATATTTCCGCTTTCAGCGACACAAGTTATTCCGTCTGGTTCAACAGTCCCTATGGGAAATAGTTTTTCTCCGATTACCTGTTCTGCCGTTTTCAAATCAATTACGATTTCAAAGTCCAAAAAAGCAGTCCACGCATCAAAAGTAAAAGTTGCTCCATTATAGGTATCAATAGATTTCTTTTCGCTTAAGTCATTTAATCGCTCCAAGGCGCACAAATACCCTTTCTCTAAACGATTGGCATCACCGCCATATTTCTCAAAAAAATATTGTCCACATTTCGGTGAAAACTCCCGAAATTTCATACCGCCAAATAAGTGTAAAATTTTCCTTGCATACTCAAAACATTGAATACCACTTTTTTGTTCTATTTTCTCTATCCAGCTATCCGCTAAAAGAAAATCTCTTTTTTCTGTCCAGCCATTATCTATCAAAACTAAATACACATATTCGTCTACCAGGGAGATATTCATATAACTCAGTCCCTCCATATCCAACATAGGATTAAGTATATCACATTCCCGCACAACACTCCACCCATCTTTAGGACAAAATGTCTTAAAGTACAGCCGCCCCATGTTAGCTTTTGTGGGACAAATAGGGCGCATGACATATAAACATACCCCCTGCCGAACGCACCCGGAAACCCTTGATATAAGCGGCTTCCAAACGCCTAAATGCTTACATTCCAGCCGTGGAAAATAAGCGGTTTTTACAGCGCGTTCAACCCTATCCCCCCCGCCCTTTCCCATTCATGGGAAAGGGCGGCGGCTCTGGAGAATATACCACCAGATTCCCTATTTAAAAATGCGCGGGGACAACGATTGCTTTGGGACATTTTGTCTCGAAGTCACTACCCGATATTTATACTTTGCAGGTGGAATGGCCGGGGTCTGCTGGGGGCCGCCCAGCAGCAGGTTCATGAATGCCCTGACAGCCACAAAGGCGACAACGGCTATCACCGCAAGAATAATGATACGTTTTGTGTCAATCGACATTTTCTATTCCCTCCCTATCCTCTATATAACCTCTCGGAATCTCCGAGCCGCATTTTTCGGGCCTTTTAAGATTCCAATTTTGCTGATTCCTCCACCTTTTTACGGAAAACCCAAATCAGAAACCGCTGTTCTCTGCCGAAGGATTCCGAGAGGCTATCAATTGACATCACGGATTCTCTGTATTATAATTCGCTTATACATTTGTAATGTCATAAAAATTGTATCAGCAAGACACCTCCGGCTTTATAAAGAATCAAACAGATTTCCTTATACTGCATCATGTGAGTAAAAAGTTTGGAGTAATACTCTTTGGAACTGTCTTTTTCAAAGCTGATGGCGGAGTCGGAGACAAAATCATCCGTGACCTTGTCCAGCCATTTTTTCAGGACGTCCTCTTTGCTTTCGAAATTGCGGTAAAAGGAGGCCCTGCCCACACTTGCATGGCTGCATATTTCACTTACAGTAATCTCACTGAACGGGACATCTTTCAACAGTTTTAAAAGGGCGTCCGTGATATGTTCTATGGTGTAGGCAGTTCTGGCTTCGTTGCTCAGCGGCGATACATTTTTGGCGTTTTGTCTCATTTTTCCCCATCCCTTGACAGTGAATGCACTGCCGGAGATGTGGGGCTTCCAGATTCTTGCGGCGCTCCTCATGGCCGTACCCACCTCCATCCTCTCAAAGCTCATGTCATGGACTGCGGAATCGGCAGGCGGCGCAGTGACCACGGCAAACGGAAAGGAGCTGTTGCTTAGCTGGCGCACTCCGGTGCTGCTCCTTCTGGGAGGATTTCTGATCTTCTGGTATGTCATCATGGAAATCTTTGCTCAGATACACATGCACGAGGATGTCCTGAACGGACGCCGGGCCGGCATCCTGCAGGAAGTTGGAAAGGGCATCCGTTCTTTCCGTCGTTTCCTGTCGCCCACAAGGATTTTGATTCTGCTGTATATTTTTATTGCCGTGCCCCTCTGCGGCATAGGCTTTTCCATCAGCCTGTCCAGTTCCTTTTATATCCCGAATTTCATCATGGATGTCATAAAGGCCACGCCCCTCTATGCTTTCGCCTACTGCGCGCTGATTCTGGCTCTGGCATGGGTGGGATATCGCTCTATTTTTCCGTCCACGCCATGCTGATAGACGGAATGGCACCCGCCGAGGCCAGGAAAGAATCCCGCCGTATCCTCAAGGCCCATGGCAGGAAATTCATTTTCGGCATGCTGAAGCATGTATTCTTTATCATACTGATTCTGATTGCCGCATTTCTTGTTTTCAATTTTTTGCCCTATGTAGGGCTGGAAAATATGGGGAAGGAGCTTCCACAGGGATACAATGCGGACTTTCTGCGCTTTGCCGGCTCTTCCGCCCAGGATGCTATAGAATATACAGACAGTTTCAGTTCTGCGGCAGGAATGGACAATTTAGCCGGAGCGGACAGCGTCGCCGGATTGGACATCCCCTCCGGGACAACCTCCTTGACAGAAACCGACATAGCCGTCATCTTCTACCGCTTCCTCTGCTGCCTCGCCGTTTTGATGGGCTCCTATCTGGACTCCGTGGTGCTTCTGCTCTGCGGCGCTTACCTGATGCTGCGCTTTACCAGGTATTATCTGGAATTCACAAGGGGCGCCTGCGCATCCTGGCCGGAACGCCCCAGGAAATCCCGCTATGGCTGGAAATTCCTGACCATGATCGGCGTATTCGCCCTGATATTCCTGCTGTCCGTTTTGGCAGGCCTTTTCTACCACCAGTTTTTTGTCCTCCCGGAGCCGGTAAAGATCATCGCCCACCGGGCAGGCGGCACGGAAGCCTCCGAAAACTCCATTGAAGGGCTGTATGCCGCCATGGAATACGGTTGCTACGGCAGCGAAATCGACGTCCAGCGCACAAAGGACGGATATTACATCATCAACCATGACAGCGACTTCAAACGGCTCACCGGGACGGCCAGATCTCCCCAGGACATGACCCTGGAAGAAATTCGGGCGCTGCGGATCAAGGATATCACCGGCAGCGGCGCGGAGCTGCCCGTGGTGACCCTGGAAGAAATGCTGGATGTAATCAAAGGGAAGGAAAAGCTGTATATCGAACTGAAGGGAAGCACCGCGGACAGGCAGATGGTGGACGACCTGGCCCGCATCATCCGGGAGAGGGACTGCGTTCAGGATGTGGCCCTTATCTCCCTGAATTACAGCATCATCGACTACGCCGAGACAAAGTATCCGGAGTTTGAGACCGGCACCCTGTTCTTCGCCGGGATCGGCAATGTGGCCCGGCTGAACTGCGACCTGCTGATCATGGAGGAGCAGATTGCCACGGACTTTCGGGTGGAGCAGGTTCATAGTGCCGGAAAACAGGCCATTGTATGGACGGTGAACACGGCCCAGTCCATGTACCGCTTTCTGGACAGCGGCGTGGACGCAGTGATCACGGACGAAATCCGGCTGGCACATGAAACGCAGCAAAAACTTGATGCCCGAAGCGACCTGCAGGTCATCCAGGACAAGCTTGCGGGCATCTGGGAATGAACATTCCTGAGGCAGGCCGTTGCGGAACTCCTGGACATGGTGGTGAGCCTGAAGAACCGGAACTGCGAACTGGATGAAAAAAGGAGATGTCTTATTTCCCCACCTCATGAAAAGTAACTTCTACTCCTGCGAGGAGCTTTCCCAGAAGCTTTCTCATTTGAAAAAAGACTTGCATTTTCCTGAAAATCATATATACTATCAGTATACTGATATTTTCACATCAAGTGAATCTTTTTAATCATGCATGGCTTATGGCCATGGTATTGGCGTATCGCCGAATTATCATCGAGGAATGTTACAGGAAAAAGGAGAATTGCGTATGGCAGAGAAGAGAGGAACTATTGTATATGAAGGGATCCGGAAGGTAATCAACGGGAAGGCGATTTTCATGCGCCAGTGCCTGTGCTACAAGGATGTCGTAAAAATGATCGTGGAAAACCTGGAGAAAGGAACACTGCCCGACGGACTGCAGCACGATGTTTTATACCTGCGGGACAGGGGGGTTGCCAGCCTGACATTTAATGAGAAGAACCTGGAGGAGCTTTTTGACCAGCTGTTCCTGGGAAAGATGGCCAGGTTCAAAAAGGAATCGAATGGCCAGCTCTATGAGCTGTACACGCTGCCAATGTCCCGAAATGGGGAGGAAATCCAGCTGGATGTCACATATCCAATGGTCTACGGCATTGTCAACAATGACAGGTGCAGGGCAGCGATTGCGGAAGAAATAAAGGAGCGGGGCAAATATTACGCTTGCTTCGAGCAGTCAGGATATAGAAACCCTTTCTTCGAAGGCTTTTTCCGGGCGGAACAGATCTGGGACGCCCGCCTTCTGCTGGGACTATTGGACAGGCTGCGCCGGGATAGGAAGGATGGGGACTGCTACCGCCAGCTGATGAGGATCATTTATGCCGGATACGGCTCTCTAAAAAGACAGCTCAAAACAAGGAATGCGATAACCGGGACGATGATGAAGGAGATTCTGGGCGAGAATGTCCCGGTCGAGAATGCCATGCTGTCTACGGTAAGCAGAATGATGCTGCTGATGGTAATGGCCGAGGACATGGGAATCCCCTATGAATGGGATTATAATACGCTGGTGATGCTCCATTTCTTCGAAAGCTCCATTGACCAATTGACGAACGGAGAGAGCGCCTATGGGGATCTGACGGATTTCGAGACAGACCAGAGGGAATTTTTCCAAAAATATGACGAAAAATATTCCTCCCACAGTTCCCTGCTGGGAATGCTCCACGAAGGCGAGCTAGAGCAGATGGCCGACCTGGTACTGCGGGTCTTCGGCCTGTACCAGATGAGCCCGATAAAGTTCTGGGGATATGACCTTTCAGAGGAAGAGACCAGATGCCTGATGAGGCAGCGTGAGCGGTGGTCGCAGCGCACCTATGCCACAGGGTTGATTCTGGCACAGCTGTGCAAGTATATCCGGCAGCTGGAGGAACAGTCCCTGCTGGCTTCGAAAGACTACGCGGGAATGTAGCTTCAAATCGCGCAGCGTGAAAAAGAGGAACTCTGTCTGCGGCAAAAGCAGAAAGAAAAGGAGCTGGAACAGCTTGCTTTAGAAAAACGGAGGTTGCAGGATACGATTTTGAAACAGGAGCAGGAACTGCAGAGACTGCAGAAGCAAGCAGCCGGGCAGAAACACCAGATAGCCGCGCAGCAGACCGAGCTGGGGGAAATGCGCTCCTATCTCTATTCCCTCAGCGAAGGCTGGGAGGAAGGGAATGGGGAAGCCTGCGCTGAGACAAAGCTGCCCGAATGGAACGAAAAGAAAGTGCTCGTGGTAGGCGGGCACACCAACTGGCAGAATAAGCTGCGGGAGCTTTTCCCGAAATGGCAATTTATCTCTGCGGGCCAGAACAGCCTGGATGATAAGATGATAAGGGGAAAGGACTGTATCATATGCAACACGGAAGTCCTGGCACATTCCTGCTACTATAAGATATTATCCGGCAGGGAAAGGCGGCAGAAATTATGCTATGTGCACAGCAATAATATCCAGAAATGCTTAAGGGAGCTGGCACCGCAGCTGGGAGTCTGACATAAGCCAACTGCGGGAGCCCATCAACAATCCCGGCGCGCTCTACCCCTGCTCGTTCAGCGCCTGCAGCACCGCCTCATACACCGCCCGGATATCCGGCGCGGAGCTGATGCCCTCCGCCAGGGTCATCTTCTTGGCGTACTCAATCATGGGATTCGCCATCAGCTCCGGCACCATCTGGTCAGGCATCTGCTTTCCCAAAGGCTGCTTCATGATCTCTCCCAGAGTGCTGTCCAGGGTGAAGCGCAGCTCCGTCCTTGCCTCCTTGATGCCCCGCACGAACTGGGGCTTCACATAGAACCTGTGATATCCGGCCTCCAGTTGGTTGGTCCCACCGATTTTGCGGTACATCCAGTCCCCGATGGAACCGTTGGCATAATGGTTCATGGAATTCAGTCCTGGATGGGGCATGGCCCCGTCGGGACAGCGCAGAGCTGGCAAAAAACGTGCCAGCCCTGCGCAATGCTCTATCTATCAGGTATGTATCCCATAGTATGCCTTTTTCATGTCCTAAAGACATAAATAAAATGCTAAGTCATAGATTTTAAACTATGGTTTAGCACTATTTTTTTAATTCAACTCCGAAAGGCAGGTATCATAACACAAAACAGTCGACTTTACACTATTTTTGCAATCAGTCAAACAAAATCTCCTCCACCGTCACAAAGGTATACCCCTCCTCCAGCAGCTCATCAATAGCCTGCAACGCCGCAGTCACCGATGTGTCATAATAGTCATGCATCAGAATAATGTCATTCTCCCCTGTCCTGCTGACGATCTTCTCCGTGATCCGCCCCACATTCCGGGAGCTCCAGTCCAGGGGATCAACGGTCCAGAGTACGGGAAACATATTCAGCTCCTTCTCGAAGCTTTTATCCCAGGAACCATAGGGAGGCCGCACATACTGTATCTCCTCCCCGGTGATTTCCTTCAATATTTCATTTGTCTTAATCAGCTCATCCCGGAATTTGTCCCGGTTATTCCTGGTCAGCTGAATATGGCTGTATGTATGATTGCCTATTAAGTGGCCTTCGTTTATCATCCTTTCGATAATATCCGGATGCAGTTCCGCATGCTCCCCCGTCACAAAAAAGGACGCCACCACTCCCCTCTCCTTTAAACCGTCCAACAGCTGCTCCGTGTAATAAGGATGGGGGCCGTCATCGAAAGTAATGGCAATTTTCTTCACATCCGCCGTCTCCAGATCCATATCCCCGTCAATCCGCACGATTCCGCTGTCCGATGCCACCGACATATCCCGCAGGCCTTCTATCGTTAAAAAAAGCAATCCCGCTATAAAATCAAACAGTAGGATTGCCCTTATCAATTTCTTCATATCAAATCTCGACCCTTGCGCTTCTCTTTCTGCATTATATGCGGACTCCTGCGTTAGAATTCCCGTTTTTACGGCAGATGCCTCCCGGAATCACCGGTTTACAGGTCTTTTAAGCTTCCGGTTTTACGGAAGGCTGTCTCCTGGAATAGGTACAGCCGCAGTAATCCTGGCGGTAAAGGCCGTACTGCGCGGACAGCTCAATGGAACGCTTATAGCCTTCCTTTTTCTTAAAATCGGAAGGAAGCCACAAAGTCCCGTATTCCTCCGCCAGCGCCTGCCCGATCTCGTTCAGCTTCCGGGCATTTTTCAGGGGGCTGATGGTCAATGTGGTGCAAAAATAATCAAATCCCGCCTCTGAACTACGCCTTGCAGTCTCCCTCAGACGCAGCTCATAGCATCGAAAGCATCTCTCTCCGCCCTCCGGGCAGGTTTCCAGTCCCCTGGCAGTCTCAATAAAGCGCTCCGGTTCATAATCCCCCTCCGCCACCGAGATTGGATATCCTTTTTTCTCCTCATTGTAGGCGGCGATCAGGCGCTGCTGCTCCGCCGCCCGCTTCCTGTATTCCTCCGAAGCGGAGATATTGGGATTATAGTAGAACACCGTTATCCGGAAGATACCGCATAGATATTCCAGCACATAGCTGCTGCAGGGAGCGCAGCAGCTATGCAGGAAAAGGGTCGGAGCCCTGCGGCCCTCCCCTGCCAGTCCACCGATTATCTTATCCAGTTCCTTCTGATAGTTTACCTGGTTCATGTTATCTCCCTGTATGCCTGCATCCCCTCATCTGTTTCGGCGTCCATTTATTCGTTCCGATGTCCGTTTATCCGTTTCAGCGTCTGCTTATCCATTCCGACGTCCGTTTATCTGTTTCGGCGTCCATTTATTCGTTCCGACGTCCGTTTATCCGTTTCGTCTGCTTATCCGTTCCGACGTCCGTTTATCCGTTTCAGCGTCTGCTTATCCGTTCCGACATCCGTTTATCCGTTTCAGCCTGCAGAATTCTCTCCCGGCTTCTCACTGCCGATTCTCACCCAGAATATCCTCGTAGCGCTTTCCTGCCTTTCTCCAGTTGATCAGATGAAACCAGCCGTCCACATAATCCGCCCTTCGGTTCTGGTACTGAAGATAATAGGCATGCTCCCATACATCCACCAGCAGAATGGGCGTATATGCCTCCAGATTGGTCACATCCTGGTTTGCCGTCTGCACAATGGAAAGGACGCCGTTCTTATCTGCAGCCAGCCAGGCCCAGCCGGAACCGAATTTTCCCACCGCCGCCTGCTTCATCTGCTCCTTCCACTGCCTGTAGGAACCGAAATCCCTGTCGATGGCCTCCGCCAGCGCTCCCGACGGTTCCTGCCCCACCGGGCTTTTCATGGAATCAAAATACAACTCATGGTTGTAGACGCCCCCGCCGTTGTTGCGCACGGCTGTCTGTATCGCCGCCGGCAGCATATCAATCTCTGTCAAAAGCTCCGTCAGGCTCTTTTTCTGCAGCTCGGGATAATCCGCCAAAGCGGCGTTTAAATTATCCACATAGGTTTTGTAATGCTTGTCATGATGAAAAGTCAATGTCTCCGCGTCCAGTACGGGAACCAACGCGTCATATTCGTAAGGCAGCGGACGGACTACAAAGGGATAGGTTTCAGCTTTCATATTTTCCTCACATTTCTGCGCCGCAAATAATTAAGTTCAGGAATTGCCGGAAGGCGCTTCCCTGCATCCGGCAGCGCACAGACGCAGAGCCACTCCGGTTTTCCTGATTAGTATATGTCAGATTCTTCCTTTTATTCATCCTCAAACGCCCTGATCCTGCCTCTGCGCATCTCCCTCCTGCGGGACGGCATATTCCGATCCGCCCCTTCTCCTTCCGTTCATGCAGACAGCGCCTCTGCCATATTTGCAGCGCCTGGCCCGGGTTACATTGCTTTGCGCCTAAAACGCCTCTAGCAGCCCTGCCAGTCCCTTTTCCTGATAAATCCCCTTATAGTACGCCACCTCGTCCCCGATGATTTCATCGATGACCCGCATTCCCAGCAGCTCCACCGGCGCTTTATCATCTGTCAGAATATAATCGCCTGCCTCATAGGGCGCAAGGCCCCCCCATGTCCGCTCCATCATGGCGTACAGCTCCCCGTCCCCCAGGTTCTGCCGCCCGGCCTCAAAGTGATCCAGCATGGCTTTATTGTCCGAGGCAAAAAGCTCCCGGTTCGTAGAACCGGACACCTCCACTGTATACACTTCCTCAAACACAAAAGAAATGGTATCCGCAAGGTACTGATTGATATTTCCCTCTCCGCTGCCCCGCATATTCATATTGACTACCATGACGCCGCCCTCTGCCAGATGAGCTTTCACCAGATAGAAAAATTCCACCGAAGACATCTGAAAAGGAATGGTGATATCCTGATAGGCATCCACCATAATCACATCATATTTTTCGTCCGTGGCATTCAGAAATGCCCTGCCGTCGTAGGTGGTCACAGCCACGTCCTCCGGCAGATGAAAATATTCCCGGGAAAGTGCAGTAATCTTCTCATCGATTTCCACACCCTCGATCTCCATATCCCCGTAATACTTCCTGCACTGGGTGGCATAGGTGCCGGTTCCCATGCCCAGGATCAGCACTCTGCATTCCTCCGGGCGCTTTCCCTCCACCATCAGCGGCGCGGCCATGGCATAATCGTAGTACATGCCCGTAAGCCCCTGATTCTTCATATAAATGGACTGAACACCGAAGAGTACATTGGTGGAAAGGATGACACGGCTGTCGCTTTCCTTCACCTGGAGATAATTGTAGACAGACTCCCCCTCGTAGGTCAGGTTATTCTCCCAGAAGGCAAAGCTGTCGGAATACCCAAATGCGTAGCAGAGCAGGAAGCACAGAAGGGCTGTCAGAATCTTTCCCCTCCTGACCTGTGCGGCACTGATAAAATATGCAATAGCCAGCGCCAGCAGAATCCCGGCGAAAATCAGAAAGGTTATGGAAGTCCCCACAGCAGGGATCGTCACAAACGTGGGAACAAAGGTACCGATGATGCTGCCCACGGTATTGAAGGCTCCCAGAGTCCCAACCACCTTCCCGCTCTCCTCCAGATTGCCCACGGAATACTTGGCCAGGGAGGGCGTCACCGTCCCCAGGAGAAACAGCGGAAATACAAAGATCACCATACAGGCCGCAAAAGCCGCTATGATCAGGAAATTATTGTTCACGGAGAAAATCAGCACCGCGGATATACCCACAACGATATACTTTCCCACCGCAGGAATCGCCGCAATCCACAGGGCGGCTATCAGAATCCTTCCATAGAGCTTTCCCGGATCCGGATTCTTATCCGCGCTCCGCCCCCCGTATATATTCCCCAGGGCCATGGCGATCATGATGGTGCCGATAATGATGGTCCAGACAATCTGGGAGGAACTGAAGTAGGGCGCAAGCAGCCTGCTGGCCCCCAGCTCCACCGCCATCACGGACATACCTGCGAAAAATTCCGTCAGGTACAGAAAAATTTTGTTCTTTAATATTTTAGGCGTATTCGTCATGCTCATCCTTTCATCTCTCCCATTCCCGGCTTCCCAAAGTCTGTTCCTCAACTATGTTCCGCATGCAGTCCAATGCTCTTAGGTCGGCTTACTCACAGTCTTTTCTGCATGACGCTTACATATTTTAAATCCGCAACTTTCGAAAAGCCGCTCCGCTCATACATACCGGAGCACCCGCTCCAACAGGCAGACAGCCCGCTGCACCTTTTCCGTGGTACTCCGGCGCAGTCAGCAACCCTGCTGCCGGGGCATCAAGCCTGCTGAGCCGAAAGCGTCCAAAGGGCAGTCTGGTATGTGACCCTTGCGGCAGTCAAAATGCAGAAAACAGCTTTCACCCTTTCGTTTGGGTCCTCTTGTGTCTGATGGCCGCTCTTCCTGTAGAATCCTTTTTCTATTTTATAAGGCAGATTTCCGCATCCCGGGATTACAGCCGTGCCACATCCACCAGGCTCAGCTCCTGCCCCGCATTCTCCAGGCTGGTCACCAGAGCCCTGGCTGTATCCAGGGAGGTGAGACAGTTGACCCCGGTCTCAATGGCGGTGCGCCGGATCAGGAAGCCGTCCCTGGACTTGTCCCTGCCCTGGGTGGGCGTATCGATCACCAGATCGATCCTGTGCCCCAGAATCAGGTCCATCACTGTGGGAGATTCCTGGGAAATCTTGTTCACCTTCCGGGCCTTCACCCCGGCCTCGTTCAGCGCCGCCGCGGTGCTCCTGGTGGCGTAAATGGTATAGCCCAGCTTCGCGAAACGCCGCCCGATCTCAATAGCCTCCCCCTTGTCCGCGTCCTTCACGGTGATGATCATATTTTTATGCCTGGGCAGGTTCACCCCGGCGCCCAGAAACGCCTTGTACAGGGCCTCGTGGAACTCCTTCGCAATCCCAAGGCACTCCCCGGTGGACTTCATCTCCGGCCCCACGCTGATCTCCGCCCCCCTGATTTTCTCGAAGGAAAATACCGGCATCTTGACGGCGTAATACTCTGCCTCCGGCTGCAGCCCCGGCTTATATCCCAGCTCTCTGATGGTCTTGCCCAAAATCACTTCCGTGGCCAGATCCACGATGGGAATCCCCGTCACCTTGCTGATATAGGGTACGGTGCGGGAGGAGCGGGGATTCACCTCGATCACATACACATCCTCCCCGATGGCGATGAACTGAATATTGATCAGCCCCCTCACATGCAGCGCCTTCGCCAGCCTCCTGGTGTACTCCGCAATCTTGTCCTTCACCAGCTTCCCAATGGTGTGGGCGGGATAGACGGAGATGCTGTCTCCGGAGTGCACGCCTGTCCGTTCAATATGTTCCATGATACCGGGAATCAGGATGTCCGTCCCATCGCAGACCGCGTCCACCTCGATCTCCTTTCCCTGGAGATACTTATCCACCAGAATGGGATGGTCCTGGGCAATGCGGTTGATGATAGCCATGAATTCCTCGATCTCCTGGTCGGAGATGGCGATCTGCATGCCCTGGCCGCCCAGCACATAGGAGGGGCGCACCAGCACGGGATATCCCAGGCGGCCCGCCACGGCTTTGGCTTCCTCCGCGGTGTACACGGTGCCCCCTGCCGCCCGGGGGATCCCCGTCTCCTCCAGTATCTTGTCGAAAAGCTCCCTGTCCTCCGCGGCGTCCACATCCTCCGCCTTCGTGCCCAGTATGGGAACCCCCATCTTCATCAGGCTCTCTGTGAGCTTGATGGCGGTCTGGCCCCCGAACTGCACCACCGCCCCGTCGGGCTTTTCCAGGTCCACGATGGCTCCCACATCCTCCGCCGTCAAGGGCTCGAAATACAGCTTGTTC
The DNA here is from genome assembly GCA_910589035.1 of uncultured Acetatifactor sp. Taxonomy (GTDB): domain Bacteria; phylum Bacillota; class Clostridia; order Lachnospirales; family Lachnospiraceae; genus Acetatifactor. The sequence continues at coordinate 13,691 of CAJUSI010000048.1, forward strand.
GCGATGTCGAAGTCCGTGCTCACCGTCTCCGGGTTGTTGTTGATGATAATGGTCTCATAGCCCGCCCGGGAGAAAGCCCAGGTGGCGTGGACGGAGCAGTAGTCGAACTCGATGCCCTGGCCGATGCGGATGGGGCCGGAGCCCAGGACCAGGACTTTCTTCCGGCGGTTTCCGGCCTCCGCAATCATTTCGCACTCTCCCCCGTACACGGAATAATAATAGGGCGTGGAGGCCGCGAATTCCGCCGCGCAAGTATCCACCATCCGGTACACCGCCCGGATACCGTACTCCCGCCGCAAGGCGCGGACCTCCGCCCCGCTCTTCCCCGTGAGCCTGCCGATCACGCTGTCCGGGAACTCCATCCGCTTCGCCTCCCGCAAAAGCTCCGCCGTCAACTCCCCGGCCTTCAGCGCTTCCTCCGTCTCCACCAGAGCGGCAATCTTGTCGATAAACCACAGATCGATCATGGTGATGTCGTGAATCTCCTCATAGCTGATCCCCTTGCGGACAGCCTCGGCGATCATCCAGATTCTCCGGTCGTCCACCACTTTCAGCTTCGCCTTAAGCTCCTCCGCGGACAGATTGCTAAAATCATAGTCCAGCAGGCATTCCACATGCTGCTCCAGGGAGCGGATGGCCTTCATCAGCGCCCCCTCGAAATTGTCGCAGATGCTCATAACCTCCCCTGTGGCCTTCATCTGAGTGGTCAAAGTGCGCTTCGCCGTAATAAATTTATCGAAAGGAAGTCTCGGAATCTTCACCACGCAGTAGTCCAGAGTCGGTTCGAAGCTTGCATAAGTCTTCTCCGTGATGGCGTTCCGGATTTCATCCAGGGTGTAGCCCAGGGCAATCTTCGCCGCTACCTTGGCTATTGGGTATCCGGTAGCCTTGGACGCCAGGGCGGAGGAACGGCTCACCCTGGGATTCACCTCGATGACGCAGTATTCAAAGCTGGTGGGGTGCAGCGCAAACTGCACATTGCAGCCCCCGGTGATTTTCAGCTCATTGATAATGTTCAGGGCGGAGGTCCGCAGCATCTGGTATTCCTTGTCGCTCAGGGTCTGGGAGGGCGCCACCACGATGCTGTCCCCGGTGTGCACGCCCACGGGATCGATATTTTCCATGTTACAGACAGTGATGCAGTTTCCGGCGCTGTCCCGCATGACCTCGTACTCGATCTCCTTCCAGCCCGCGATGCAGCGCTCCACCAGCACCTGTCCCACCCGGGAGAGCCGCAGGCCGTTCTCCAGGATCTCCTCCAGCTGTACCTGATTGTGGGCGATGCCGCCGCCGGAGCCACCCAGAGTGTAGGCGGGACGCAGCACCACCGGATACCCGATAGATGCCGTGAACTCCACGCCGTCCTCCACGGTCTCCACCACCTTCGAGGCCGCGCAGGGCTCCCCGATGCGCTCCATCAGGTCCTTGAACTCCTGCCGCCCCTCCGCATTGCGGATGGTGGCCGCCGTGGTGCCCAGAAGCGTCACCCCGTGGGAGGCCAGGAAACCGGATTCCTCCAGCTCCATGCCCAGGTTCAGTCCCGCCTGCCCGCCCAGGGTGGGCAGGATGCTGTCCGGCTTCTCCTTCTCGATAATCTGCTCCAGCACCTGCACGGTCAAGGGCTCGATATAGACCTTGTCCGCGATATCCCGGTCCGTCATGATGGTGGCGGGGTTGGAGTTCACCAGGATGACCTCCACCCCCTCCTCTTTCAGGGAACGGCAGGCCTGGGTGCCCGCGTAGTCGAACTCCGCCGCCTGGCCGATGACAATGGGGCCGGAGCCGATCACCATAACTCGCTTTACATTTGGATTCTTAGGCATGGGATGCACCCCCTTTTCCGTTTTCCCCGGCATGCTTCGCAATCATTCTTCCCTGTGATGCCCCCGGAGTCTTTATCTCCGCCGTTTCGCTCTCCACAGCCGTCTTTCTCTCTGATGTCTCTGAGCTTTCTATCTTCGTCGTTTCTCCCTCTCCCATTACAGAATAATTCTCCTGCGCCTTACAGTCACTCTGCACTTTTCCGTGTTCCATCACAAAATGATTCTCCTTCGCTTCACTCTGTCGCATCATAAAATGATTCTCTTTCGCTTTGCTCTGTCGCATCATAAAATGATTCTCCTTCGCTTCGCTCTGTCGCATCATAAAATGATTCTCCTTCGCTTCGCTCTGTCGCATCATAAAATGATTCTCCTTCGCTTCGCTCTGTCGCATCATTTGAATGAACCGGTCAAACAGATACCTGGAATCCTGGGGCCCGGGACAGGCCTCCGGGTGATATTGCACCGTGAAAATATTCTTACCCGTATAGGCAAGTCCCTCGTTGGTGCCGTCGTTTACATTGACGAAGGCCGGCACGGCCACCTTCGGGTCCAGCCTGTCCGTGTCCACCACATAGCCGTGATTCTGGGAGGAAATATACACTCTTCCCGTCTCCAGATCCTTCACCGGATGATTCCCTCCCCTGTGTCCGTACTTCATTTTATGAGTATCCGCCCCCGTGGCCAGAGCCATCAGCTGATGCCCCAGGCAGATGGCGAAGATGGGAATCTCCGTATCATAAAGCTTCCTGATCTCCCGGATCATCCCGGTGCACTCCTTGGGATCCCCCGGCCCGTTGCTGAGCATGATGCCGTCCGGCCCGTCCGCAATAATCTCCGCAGCCCCGGTCTGCGCCGGATACACCGTGACCTCGCAGCCCCTCTCCGCCAGAGAGCGGGCGATATTGGCCTTGGCCCCGAAATCCAGCAGCGCCACCCGCAGGCCCGCACCGTTCAATTCCTTCACCAGACTGGGCCTCTTCTCTCTCCCGCCCGCACGGTAAAGGGCCTGATCAAACCTTGCGGAGCCGGACAGCGGTCCGTTCTGGGCCAGCTCCGTCACAGGCTTCACCACATACTTTTCCCGGCAGGTGACCTTCTCCACCACCTTCCCCGTGGTATAAGCCCGGATCCTGGGCGCAATCTCCGCAAAATCAAAATTGTCATCCGTGGTGATCATCCCGTTCATGGTACCCTTCTCCCGCAGAATCCTGGTGAGGGCTCTGGTATCGATACCGGCGATGCCGGGCACATTATTTTCTTCCAGAAATTGTTGGATACTGATGTCGCAGCGGAAATTGCTGGGAATACGGGAGAGCTCCCGGACAAGAAACGCATCCGGCCAGGCCTTCGAGGACTCCATATCCTCCCTGCAGATGCCATAATTGCCGATGAGGGGATAGGTCATGCACACCGCCTGCCCCGCATAGGAAGGGTCTGTCAACACCTCCAGGTATCCCGCCATGGAAGTGTTAAACACTATCTCGCTGATTACCTCTCTGTGGGCGCCTATGTGAGTTCCCTCAAACACGGTGCCGTCCTCCAAAATCAAAAACGCCTTCATCTTACGCTCCCATCTCCCGCCCCGGCGGGCACGCCATATCTTCCAGACATTCTCTTCTAAACATTCGTCATATTATAGCACATAACAAAAAGACGGGCAATAAAAAACCCGCCTGTTTTTGAAGGAATTTACTCTTCGATTTCTACTATGGATAGTTTATATTTAATATGTCTGTTCTCTGTTGCCGGTATCTTAAATACATCTTCGTCGATCTCTAACACAGTCCACGCATCCGTATATATTTCACCGTCAATCACTTCAATCCTCAAAAATCCCGGAAGATTGTATATATCATCCGCTTCAAACTCTCTTTTTTGGCGTTTCATCAGCCCCTCCTTATTTTAACTCTAATCACTGAACCGATATCGAAAAATCTTCATATATTCCAACAGGTACATCCTCGCCAAAAGAATACTCTTCCATTACTCCCTTTTCAAAACTATATACCGTGACGCGCTCTTTCATCGGATCAACAATCCAGTATTCCCTCACGCCTGCCGTTCGATATTTGAACAACTTGGTAAAGTAATCCATCGGCTTATTGCCCTGAGATACAATTTCAATGATCCAGTCCGGCGCACCGTGACATCCTCTGTCATCTAATTTTGAAGAATCACAGACTATGGAAATATCCGGTTCCATATAATTGATATCATCTTTATTCAGGAAAACGGCAAATGGAGCAATGTTGACTTCACACTCACCATCTTGGGCTTCAATATAATCGGCAATCTTTCTGCTCAAGGAAAGCAATATCCTCTGATGCGTCCTGCTTGGCGGAGCCATATAATAGATTTTTCCGTCAATCAGTTCCGCCCGCTCTCCGTCCGGTAAAGCATAAATGTCATCTATTGTATAGATTTTTTCTTTTCTCAGTGCATCCATCTTTACACCTCCATCCATACTACCATTATATTCCACAAACTCTGGAAATACAAACAAATTCTTATCTCATTCCTTCTGTTCCATTAGGAGACGAATAAAATTCTTCTCCTGTCTCCAGGCATATGGCTGCAAGCCTGCCGCCAGGATAATGCGCGCCGCAGTCAATTGCTATGTGATTGTTTCTCCGATATATAAAGCCTGGATTGGGATTATCCCGGATTGTCTGTGTCGGCGTATGCCCTGTTATAACAAATGTATCTTCAAAATATCTTACATCATAATCTGCTCTCACCCATATCAGATCATGGAGCGAGTAATCTTCTATATCTTTCTCCGAGGAATAATTTCCCAAGCCTGCATGTACCAGAAGGTAGTCTCTGCCGTCAGCTGCCACTTCTTCGTATATTGAAAACTCCTTTATAAAATCAAGCACATCCTTCTTTTCCTCCGCATCCAGTCTCCGAAACTCATCGATGGTTGATTTGCTCCCGTTGTATTGCCATGTCACCAGATTATCCAGCATCTCTTCATCCAATTCTTCTATGGACATATCTGTGATTTCCTTCCTGAGAAATTCCAGGCATTCCAGGGCCATAAGTTCATGATTGCCAACCACACAAATTACGTTTGACATTTCCATGAGCCTCTTCAGCGTCCTGATGGGATGCGGCCCCCGGTCGAGAACATCTCCCAGAACATACAGCGTGTCCGATTCCTTCAGCCTGATCTTATCAAGCAATTCCATGAACATATCATATTGTCCATGAATGTCTGATATTACGTACGTAGCCATACAGATTACCTCCCGTTTTTCTATACGGTATTTCAATCCCACCAAATATAAAACTCGGACTTGTCCTTTATGATTTTTCTTAACTCCTCATATCCCCCTGTGCAATTAGCATCTGCATGATGGTTCCTGCACTCTCGAATCAGCAGAACGATTTCTTCCTCCGATATTTCCCGAGTAAGCCGAAAGTCTATGGTGTCATGGGAGATGTCAATTATTTCCGCGCCAAACCTTTCCTCCCAGCTCTTTGCTATATCATACATTTCATCGGATGTGGGCGTTGCATTCCATCCTCCCCAGTAATTTCCGAAAAGTCTGAATATTTCATAAGTACGATCCAGATTTTTAGTTTGAAAAACTGAAACATGCAGCCGTCATCACTTACCCTTATATTTATCTTTTTACTCATAAGCAAACTCTCCTCTATACTGGTAATAACATATCTATCATGCTTCATCCGTTCCCGACAGAATATCCTTTTTTACCATCTCGATTGCCTCATCTGCTGTGATTTTGTCTGCAAGGATAAAAAATATCGGTATACTCAACCTGTTCATTAAATCCGGCAAAGCTGCTGTTATAAAGTCCTCCGTCTCCAGCTCATCCAATTCATAATAAGTGTACGGAACAAGCATTGCAGCCGTTATGTCGTACATTTCATCTTCTGTGACATAAAACCGCGGGCAGAATAGATATTGCGAGTTATAAAGCCTCCCATCCATTCCATCCGCCACCCGCGGCCATACTCTTGCCTGCAGAAAATTCATAAATCTGTACAGCTCCGGCCGTTTTTCCGATGTCCTGCATATTTCCGCCCCAAGCTTAGAATAATATACTCGTGCCTCCATGCCGTCATCATAGAAAAAAATGCACCCTTCTGTTATTTCCCCCGGACACATATCACAGTTTTGAAACATCATGGTAATTTGCGGTATGCCTTCCTCTGTTATATTCTGCTTGAACTGTATGTTATGCGCCTTCAAGTAGGATGAAAATTTTACTATTATTTCCTTCTTATTTGGGCTGCCTTCTCCTTTATTTTTCACAGCCGATCTTTTTGATTTGTCCTTCATCTCATTCATCATGATTATTTTTCCGCCCTGTTCCTGCATCATAGACATCTCCTTAAATTTTATTGCCATACTCTCTCCCTTATTGCGAATAGAATCTTTCGCCTGTCTCCAGGCACATACATGCCAGTCTGCCGCCGAAAAAACCGCTGCCGCAGTCCATAATTACTACATTTTGCTGTTCATTGGTCCAAATCGAGTTTTGGGGTTTATCTAAATACATTTCACCGGTTTTCCATATAATATTCGCCGTCGGCGTATGCCCACAGCATGAAATATAACCTTCCATTCCTTCCAGGAAAAACAAGTCCAAATTCCGGTTCCCCATCAAATAGTAATCTTTTGACCGCATAACAGGTGGATAGGACGTCATGGCGTGCGCCAGTAAATATTCTTTCCCGCAGACAGACAGCTGGATCTGGAGCGGAAGCGAATCAATCAAATCCGCCAGATTTAGCATATCAGCCTCTGTCAACCGCCGCTTCATCAACTCAAAGGAATTATAGGTATATGGGGGCATCCTTGATTTCTTCCGATCCGAGAGGGAAAAATATTCTAGATACACCTTTCCTGCAACCCTGCCAACAGAAAGTATGTCCTTCGGGATCCGGATATTCTGCTCCCCTGTCAAAAACATCCCCTAACAGAAATATCCTGTCGTCTCTGTTCATCTGGATCTGATTCAGAATGCTGTCAAGCTTTTTTGCTTCATTATGTACGTCGCCAATGATATAATGCATCTTCCGCTCCTTAAAATTCCGGTTTTGATTATAGTATACTCTGTCATAAATTAATTTCAATGTTGAGCAGTCAACATTCGATTCCATATTGACATACGGACACCCGGATCAGGTGAACCAGGTATTATCTGCATCGTAATTGTTGTTGAAATCATTGTCAAAAACCATTGCCAGAGTCCGCAGCAGTTCGTTTTGAAATAGGCGCTCTTCGGAATACTGCAAATTGTTCCTGAGATTTGCATATTCTCTTTGAGCGAAATAAACTTTCTGCGCCTTGATGATGTAATCGCAGGGCAGATAGTCGAGCAATCCCTCACCGTACAGCTGCCGTGCCGTCTCCATGCCGCATCCTCTGATGATCTCAAACACACAGTCAAAATAATTTATCTGTGGATTTATCTTTCTCCAGCGCTTTGCTACTCCAGGCACCGAATAGCTCTTGATAAAAGCCTCTGTCTCGTTTATTATTCTCTCAAGCTTTTGGCAGTCCTTATTACCACACTGATCAAAAAATTTCGTCATCAGCTCTTTTTTTACCCTGCCAATCTCAGTCTCAAAATGACTCCAGGCTCCGTCGCTGTCATCTGTGCCGGGTATATAGTTGAATCCGCCGCTCGCTTCATAGCACGCAAGGAGATCATACAGCATCCCGAATACCGTCTTATATATATCGCCGCGTCGATCGTCCGGATGTATTTCAGAGACCTTTACCTCATGAAGAAATGCATTTTTGTTTCCCGCCAGAACCTTGCCATATTTCTTTATAACTGTTATCTCCTTGGGGAAATTGGCATGTATGTCTGTCCGGAGATGGTTGCATATCGTAGCTTCGGGAATTCCAGTCTTCTGCTCCATTTCAGCTCTCATTTTCTCCGCAGATATTCCTTTTTCTTTTCTTGCCTTATGGAAAGCGGTGATCAGCTCATCCCTTTGGAAGAGATAAATATTCCCGGCATCCACATACAAATTACATTCCTTACGATCCTCGAATTTATTTTCTTTCATGTCATCACCTCTGATTTCGCCTTCCGGTGAGGCCGTCAAAATCCTCCATCAATGTTCCTTTAACTTCTCATTCCCGGAAATCATGAATCAGATTTATCCGACTCCCTCCCAGGTACTTTATGATGGCTGTGGCTGTACTTCGTATTGTTTAGTCTCAAGGGGAAAACCAAAACAAATGACGTATCCCACTGCTTTCCGAGTTTGTGGACAATGATTCCTGAGGTATTATATTCCCAACGCCGCCCTTTTCCCTCTTTGTCGTAATCGGCTGTAAACTTCATCCAAACGATGTCTTTCTCGTCTTCAAGCTGATATTCACGCTTTAGCCCGGCATAATCAATTTCTTCAGGATTCATTTGGGGATATTTAACCGGCATTATGTTGACTTTATCTAAAAAGTCGTTGACGTATTCTACTATTTGTTCCGTTTTTACAACCTCTTTTTTTGCTTCTTTCTGCGCCTTATTAAACCGAAATTGATTTCCATAATGCACAGAGCGACAGCGCCACTGTTTCATTTATATAAAATGCCTCCGGGTCTTTCTTAAAATATTTTTCGATTCCAAGTCCATTATCATCACAAAGTAAATCCATAGCCGATGCTCTTTTAATCATAATTATACCTCCTCGTCATTTTGATTCTCTTTTTCAGGCCTGTTAACATAGACAGCTGTCCGCGAAACGAATTTCAGCTCTCCTTTTAAATTGCGAGAGCGTTTAACCGTACCAACCTTGCCCTCTTTTACTCTTGCATTAAACATCTTCCCAAGCCGTGCTCTTACAATGGATGGTTTAAGATTAGCATTTTCTGCCTGCGCTACTGATATTTCTGTAAAGGATGGCAGATCAACTAAAGTAAATTCCTGATTAGCGGGCTGTGATTGAGCCTCTTGCTCAAGGGTAGTCAACGCCTTTGCGTAATCAAATGGAATCTGTTTATACAGCTTTTCTAAAATAGTAATTAGATAAACATTAACCGTACAGTTGTGGATGTTTGCATCATTTTGCAATGCGCGAAATAAATCATCATCAATTGATAGATTAATACGAGCCATACTAGTACCTCCAGAATCATATTTTTATTGATATGGCTTTGTGCAACCATGTTGTATTTCTATTATATGAGGGTTGTGCAGATATGTCAATACCCATACTTTATAAAACGAAGTTGATTTTCATGATGAACAGCTTGACACCTCCGTTCCCCTTTTCATCTATATAAAATGCATCTGGGTCTTTCTAAAATATTGATCAATTCTATCGTCTTAACAGATTATAATCATAATCAATCCTCCTTATTTTCTAATAAAGAAAAGAGAACCCCACTGACCAAAGTTTGGCTCTCCTCTCATCCATCAGCTGAATCCCAAAAAGAATCCGCAACAAGCTCAATCAGATATCTTTTTTCAACAGGCAACTGTTTCAAATAAATTTCAATATGAAATTTCAGGTTAAGCTTTCGAGAAGTGTCCGGTTTCCGCTCTCAGGTCAAATTTTCCCATTTTCCAGCTGCACCAACTCTCTGTAAATTCTTTCGTCTGGATGCTTACATCCTAAAAGCATTCCATTTTAATACAATTACATTGCCCATTGACTTTTTGAACATTGTTCAGTATAATCTGTCTTGAACATCGTTCAGGAAGGAATATGCATATGGATAATAAAGAAACAATCATACAGACAACGATTGCGCTCATCGAAGAAAAAGGCGAGAATTTAGATACCATTACCGTCCGTGAAATCTCTAAAAGAGCAGGCATTGGGTTAGGCCTTGTGAATTATCATTTTGGGAACAAGGAGAAGCTCATTGAACTATGCGTTGAGCGTATTATAAACAGAATTGTCGAACAATTTCAAACTATCCAGAAGAAAACAGCAGGCTTTACCCCTTTTGAAAAATTAGAATACCTCGGCAGCATGACTTTCGATTATCTGTTCGAGCATTACACCGTTTCCAGAATTTCGATTCTTACCGATCTGAAAAATCCAAAGCCGGACGATAACACCCACCGAACTTACGCCGCCTATCTTCCCCTTGTGGCCGCCTGCCGGCCCGATTGGGATGAACCTACTGTAAAAAGGAAAACCTATTGCCTGATTTCGGTTATGCAGCAGACTTTTCTCCGATATGAAACCGCATCAGCGATACTTGATCTTGATTTGAACCAAAAGGAAAACCGCAGGGCCTGGCACAACCAAATTCTACGCGATATTCTGGAGGTGACCTCATGAACATAACGGTTATAAACGGAACGGAAAAACACGGTGTGACCTATCAGTTAAAAGAAATATTTTTAACCGTTTTCCGAGATAAAGCAGACATTACGGAATATTATCTTCCAAAAGATTGTCCCAATTTCTGCAGCGGCTGTGTAAACTGTGTGCTAAAAGGCGAGAACACCTGCAAAGACGCAGAATACATCGGAAAAATTGGCAAATCGCTCCTGGAAGCGGATTTGATTGTAATGACCTCCCCCGCATATGTGTTTCATGCCACGGGAGCGATGAAAGCATTTCTCGACCATTTTGCCTACCGCTGGCTGCCCCACCGTCCTGCCCCTGAAATGTTTGGAAAACGGGCGGTAATTCTTACCCAGTGTCTGGGCGCCGGAGCAAGATCTGCGGCAAGGGACATAAAGCACAGCTTATCCTGGTGGGGAATTTCGAAAATCGGAGTCTTCACCGGCGCGTTAATGGGAGACATTGTGTGGGAAAGACTCTCCGAAAAGAAACGGGCAGAGCTGGCAGGAAAAGCAAAAAAGCTGTCTTGGAAATTTGCACAGATAGACTATACGAAACCGACGCACACAAATCTGATCACGAAGACCAGATTTTCCATTTGCCGCTTGCTGCAGCAGACCCTGCATAAAAATAACCCTGAATATCTCGACGGAAAGTATTGGGCGCAGCAGGGCTGGCTTGGCAAAACCAGGCCCTGGTAATTCTTTCAGCTTTTTAACATAACTCTGCACTTTTTCCTATTGCAGGCGATACCATATTTCAGGATGGTATCCAGCCCATCCTGGCGCAGCTTTTCCTCATAGCCTTTTGTATCTATCTGCTGCAGGGCTTCTTTACAGCCCTTTTCCAGGATTTCATAAGGAGAGAAATCTCCTGGGAATTTTTCACTGCTACCCGAAGATATTTTATCTCCATCTGGGAAGGTTTTGTCACTGTTTTGCATACTTTTCATGCCGTCCGGGGACTTCTTCCCGCCGTCCGGGTATTTCACTTCTATCACGATACCGATGCCCTCTTCCTCGATTTCCACAAGAATATCGCTGTAGCCATCGCCGGATTCCACATTGGAACGAATATACCAGTCTTCCCGGTGGCTCAGCAGCCCAAGGAGAATGCCATGGTAAAAGTTCTCCTTCCTGCTTTTGCGTATACTTGCATTCCGAATACCGATTGTCCTGGAGAGGTAAGCATTGAACCGGCTTTCCACTGCTTCCGCATCCCCTCTGGCAAATGCATCGCAGAATGCGTCCAACGAGGGTGTATCCCTGCGGGCTTCCTGTTGGAACCACTCCAGAATCTGGTCAATGAAGATTTTCCGTATCTCACGGTTCGGTATTACCAGCTGGTAAGTCTCCCCGTCCTCGCTGCCCCGCTGTGTCAGGTAGCCGGTGGTAAAAAGGATGCTCCAGAGATTGTCAATGGAGGTATAGAGATCCCGGTAGGTCAGCTCCTGATTGATTTTCTTCGGAATCGTCTCTCCGTCGATCAGCCGCTCCAGCTCCTTCTTGGTGCCCGCCTTTGCCATCTGGACAAAATTCCGGATGATATCATTCCCGCTGGTATTGATCCAGAAAGGCCTGGGGAGCGCCTCCGGCTCCGAACGCAGCAGGTAGATATAATTGATGACGTCCCAGGGACAGTAGACATCCGCATTCCCGAAGCGGTATCCGTCGTACCATTCCCTGATAAGGCAAAGCTTGTCTGTACACTCGAACTTTTCCGCAATAGCCTGGATTTCGCTGTGGGTAAAGCCGAACCTTTCGTCAGATTGTGTATCCGTAATCGAAAATATCTTCAGATTATTCAACCCGGTAAAGATGCTCTCTTTGGAAACTCGCAGGCACCCTGTCAGCACAGCAAATGCCAGGCTGTGATTGCTCTTCAGGGCCTGGCTGAAAAGGCTGCGGATTAAGCTGATCATCTCGTCATAATAGCCGAAATGCTGCGCTTTGTCCAACGGCACATCGTATTCATCAATTATCAGAATTACCTTTTGCCCATAATGTTTATGAAGGGCTTCGCATAAAGTAAGAAGGCTGGAAGCAAGCGCCCCATTGGACATACTAAACATCTGCTGGTTGGTGGTATCAATTGTAATCAGCTGTTTATAAGCATCCTTTTCCTCAGGGGTGATTTCAGGACTGTCCAATAGAAAGCGAAAGCGCATGGCTTCCCTGCCGATAACGGTGCGGAGCATTTCCAGGGCAGTTTCAAAGTCGTTACCGCTTGCATCCTTCAGGGTGATGGAAATGACAGGATATTTTCCCATGTATTCCTTACAAAGCTGAAGATCCGCGCTGATAGCAAGCCCCTCAAAAAGCTGTGGATCACAACCGTATTCAAAAAAGTACTTCAGCATGTTCATGTTGAGGGATTTGCCGAACCTTCTGGGGCGTGTAAACAGGTTTATGCCTCCCCAGCCCTCCAGGAGATCCTTTATCAGGGCTGTCTTATCTACATAGTAAAAACCGTTTCTACGGATATCTTCAAAGTTCTCAATGCCGATAGGCAGTTTGGCCGTTGTGTTCATGGCGGCTCCTTTCCGGAATATCCTCCGACTTGCTGCTCTTATTTCATTCCCTATAGCTTGCTGCGGAACGTTTCGTTTACAGGATTCGCGAAGCAGTTCCTGGAATGTGCTTATATTATACTACATTTCATGGGCATTCACAATCCTGAACAACGGTAAAAATGGCGTCGGCTTTTTACGCTTTTTACCACATTGTCAAGTAAACATTAAGCATCTGGCAGACTATTGAATGACGTAGTTGCGCCTCCGGCAGAAATGAATTATAATTTTAACGGGAAAATATATTCCCTTAAACCAAAAGACTGCCATTAACGCAGATCCCATCCCACAGGAGGCACTGAAATTGACAAAAAAGGACGCACTGAACCTATTAGATTTACCGGAGAATGCTGACAGGGCTCAAATCCGCCACGCCTATTCCGAAAAGTCCAAAATCTACCATGTGGAGACACACCCGGAAGAATTTAACCGTCTCCACGAAGCCTACAAAACCGCACTGGCGCAGACCGGCAGAAGCGCATATACCGTCCCTGCCCAGCCCCTGCCTCCCACCGATACGGACAGTACCGATTTTATAAATCACACTGCCGGAACCGGACACGGGACGGCGGCCGCCGCAAAAGAGCCTCCTGCAAAACCTGAAGACCCTGAAATATCTGAAATACCCCATAACGATATCTTGGATACGCTGATACATGGCAGTTTTTCCATCAGCCGCTGTCTCGATATCACCCGGCTCCTCTATCACAAATGCAGATATGAGGAAGCCCTCCGGACAGATATGGGAGCGTCCTTTGGCGGAATTCTCATAAAAAAGGAAACGATATGGCAGAATCATCCGGCTGATGGTCAATTATTCTTCGAAATTCCGTGGGCCATCTGGAAGGCACAGGATTGGACCGCCCTTATATGCCATCCGGAATTTTTGAGAAGACAGTACACTTCTGCCTTTCTCGATGAATTATGCTGTCTTCTGCAGGAAGAGGGGCTCTGCGGCCCGGAGGGAATCGGACAGGATTTTTATTCTTCCCTCTGCATCGCCTATGGTTTTTTTCAGAATGGACAAAACGGAATGGAGGAAACGAACCCTAGGGACAGCTATCTGCAGGAATTGGAAGATATCCTTCGCTCCCATCCAAAGCACTGTAACTATGTGTTTGATCTCTATAACCGGGCTTCTGCGCAGGAAGCCCGGGATATGGTTCTGTTCTGCCAAAAGGGCTTCGCCCTTTCCGACGAGAAGGCCGTATGGGATTTTCTGAATACCGCGGAGGAAAAGCTTCTGTCTGAAACGAATCCCTCAGAAATATGCACTCTTCGGGACAGAAACCTGGAAGCGTATGAATCTGTATCCTCCCGGAAACAGTTTATTCTCCGGAACCTCCTGAACCAGTCTGGCAGCCTGTTCGCCGAAGGACTCTACCGTCTCCGGGAATTGCAGGAATCTCAGCGAAAATACGCGGAAGCCTTTATCGGGACTGTATTATCCCATACCGATACCTGCGAGGCCGCCTTACCCTCCGGAGAGTATCCGCCGCTTTCCTGCCTCCTTGGCCGGTTCCGGCAGCAATATCTGAGCTGTGACAACTGGCGGGAATTGATCTGCCGCCCCGTATTCCTGCATGCAATAAAGAACTATATTCTCTCTCAGGACAACAACCGGGACACGGGCGGCGGAAACAGCTACCCTTCTGTCCGGTTTGTCCCCTATGAAACCTGGCGGCAGCTGCGCCTATGGTTCAAGGGGACCTCCCCTTTTCTGGCGGAAGCCGCAGGGTGGCTTAAAACCGGCTGTTACTTTTCCGAGTATGAAAAAAGGTATCAAAAGGAACGTTTCTGGAAAGCCACCCGCGTGAAGGAAAGCTATCTGGAAGAAATCCTCCCCATTCCAGGGCCTGATCGCGAAAAGCGGAAGCTGCTCCGGGCTGTCCGAAAGGGAATCCCGGTGGATGCCGCGCGGATACAGAGCGCTTTCCTGCGGCCCCTCCTGTCCAATGAGAAGCTCCGGATTCCATTTCTGACCAGACTGGCCTATACTATGGTGCATTTCCGCTTTCTCCAATATACGCCTGCGGACAGCCTTCCCGGAGGTACCTTCTGCTTTTTGAAGAAGGGGGTCATTCTGTATCAGAAAAAAGATAACCTGGTATGCTATCTTGACCATGAGGTCTTTTACGATATCCTGTCTAAATATTTCGACCGTATCGTATATAACTGGAAGCCTGCAAAGGACGCCAGGAAAATCTATTCCGAAGAATTCCTGGATACCGCATGCAGAAATCTGTATTGCTATGAGTGCTTTGCCCATTCTGATTTTCACAAGTAGCAAACCACATTCGCAAAGGGGTTGTCGGGAAATGACTATACTCCCGCAATATATGCTGTGATGAATGGGAACTCACCACCCTATATTGTGTGCAGACAGCATTTCCCGACAGCCCATCGGAGACTGGCTTTGCAGGCGCGGCATAAAGTCAGCTTTGCTGACTTGGCTCATTCCTCACGGGAATCATCAAAGAACTCTTCAAATACAGAGTAATTCTGCTCCACCTCCACATTCAGAAGCATCTGCATCACCCTCTTTCCTGCCTTGCGGATCTGTATGGGGGAGGAGGTGCTCCACGCATGCTGATAGTACCCAAGCGCCTGCTCCACATACCGCCTCGCGTCCCCCACAGTCTCCGCATAAAGCCGTTCTCCCATGGCCAGAATCGCCTTTCGCTCCTCCTGTTCTCTGGGCAGATATTTCATGCCCTCCATCTGCCCCTTTATGGCGGCAATCTGCTGGGTTGAGAGCTGTTTATAGCCGCTTACCACCGTGGTCTTCACCGAAGCTTTCGTGTAGCAGTCCACCGCGGAAACCTCCAGAATCCCGTTGATGTTGTAGGTAAAAGCCACCTGGACCCGGGCTTTTCCCTTTGGCGCTTTCACCACCGGAATGCCCAGCTCCCCGATCTTCAGATTGGCGTCCGGATTGTAATTTTCTCCCTGATAAATCTTAAACAGAATCCTGTCCTGATAATCACCGGACGTGGTAAAAATCATCTCCGCACGGCAGGGAAGCACACTGTTTCGCTCTATCATCATGCACATCTTCTCCGGATCGCCCGGCGCATTCCCGGCAGTGGAAGTACCCAGGGAAAAGGGGCATACATCCGTCATCATAAGATCCTTTACCTCTTCCCTTCTCTCCTTGATTCCCGTGTACACGCCAAGTCCCCGTGCAATCAGCAGATCCGGCTCCTCCCCGATCATCACATCCCGCTCAAACAGACGGCTCAAAAACATCTGCACTGCAGGCAAACGGCTGGACCCTCCCGCCAGAAGTACATTTGTAATATCCTCCAGCCCCAGCCCGCTGTCCCTGACTGCCCTGGAAATTACATTTTTCATCCTTTGAAACAATCTCTGTCCGATTTGGAATATTTTATTGGTAGTAAGCTCCATGGCATAGCTGTCCGTTCCGATACAGAACTC
Organism: uncultured Acetatifactor sp.; assembly: GCA_910589035.1. GTDB lineage: Bacteria > Bacillota > Clostridia > Lachnospirales > Lachnospiraceae > Acetatifactor. Next base: position 29,813 of record CAJUSI010000048.1, read on the forward strand.
CAGCATGGCTTCATTGCGCGCGGAAAGCTGTTCCTTACACCGCCGGCTTTCAAAAAGAAGCGCCTGCTGCCGGCTTTTCTCCAGACAATTCCAGTCCACCCCGTTTTCCTCACAGAAAGCCCGGGCGATCGCCTGGTCAAAATCCGTCCCTCCCAGATGGTTATCCCCCGCAATCGCGGTGATTTCCACAATGTCTTCAAAGCAGTCCACAATGGAAACGTCCAGGGTCCCCCCGCCGAAATCAAATACCAGGAACAGCTGCTCCCCTTCCATATCCGCCTTTCGCGCGGCAAGCGCGGCAGCTGAGGGCTCATTGATGATCCGTTCGCAGTAAATGCCCGCAAGCTCCGCCGCCAGCTTTGTGGCATATCTCTGATCATTGTTGAAGTAGGCCGGCACGCTGATGACCGCTTCCGTGATTTCTTCGCCCAGATATTCTTCCGCATCCTTCCTGATCCTGCGCAGAATCAGGGCAGAAAGCTCTTCGGGCGTAAATTTCCTGCCTGCCAGGGAATAGACCTTCTCCGTTCCCATATAACGTTTGAAATTGGAGGCACAGCGCTCCGGGTGCAGCAGCTCCTCCTCCCTGGCCGCCTGACCGGTCAGGATATTCCCCTCCTCATCTATCGCCACCACGCTGGGCACCATCCGATTCCCCAGCCCGTCCGCAATGAGGCACACCTCTCCCTCCTTCCAGACTGCCCCAAGGCTGTTCGTGGTGCCCAAATCGATTCCGATCACTGCCATCTCTTCTCCTCCTGTGCTCCCGCGGCATCAGCGATACCTCCGGTTTATACTGCTTAACGATTTCACTTGCCGTGAAGCCAGACTGCATAACACTGGCTGGTTCCATCGCAGGATTTCCTTATGCAGCATTCAGCGTTATGCAGTATACAATAATAACGGTGCAGGTGGCAGTGCTACCGCAGCAGAAAAGAATTGATGAGCTCTCCCACCATATTTTGATGTCCTCTATTCATCTCATGCCCTACATCCGCCAGGATACAAAGCTCCGAATCCGGAATCTGCTCTTTCAGTTTCATAGAAGCCGCATAATTAGCCCTGTCATTCCCGCCGCACAAGATCAGCGTCCTGCAGTGAATGTCTTTCAGCTTTTCCGTAAAATCCAGGTTTATCATAGAATTGCAAAGGCCGATAATCTCTTTCCTGGAAGCTCCCATTTCTCTGAATGTCCTGTTGGGCAGAAGGCGAAAGATGAAATTCTGGAATTTCAACAATTTTACAGGCATGGAAAACTGTGTCCCCATCAAAATCAAAGAATCCACCTTCCCGCCATGCTCTATTGCATATTGCAGGGCAAGAATCCCGCCCAGCGAAAAGCCTCCCAGAATAAAAGGCTCCTCAAACTGCCGGCAATAATTTTCGAGGCCCTGATATAAATTCGTGTAACAGAATTCTGTCCCCTGCAGCCATTCAAACAATGCGGGACAGGAAACCTCAAAATTCCTGTCAATGTATTTTACCGTATCGCTCCAATCGGACGGTTTTTCTCCTAACCCATGCAACAAAATGCATTTCGCCATGGTGTCTATCCTCCTATGTATCTCTTCGCGCATACATCGCCGTTTCCTAATTGCGGCATTTTACAGTATAATTCTGCAATCATCTGGCAAATCGCTTCTATAAAAAACATTGATTCTATATCACCTGGCTGAAATCCTGATGCCCGATTGCCACTGCCCTTCCCACAACACACCTCCCCGGCATATCCTAAGCCTTCCTGCAGTATCCTGCTGTAAGATACTCCCACTGTACCACGATTTTATGCGCATCAGCACATTTGGAACAAAAGTTGACAAAATATCTTTTACAGCAGGCACTCAGCCTTTTGCTTTAATCTATCACCCCTAATCCTCCGGGCTTTCCTTATTCGGAAGAGGTTTCCCGTTCTCATCCCGATTTATGGGATAAGCTTTCAGATGAAAACCAATACAGTGGTCAGCGCATGGAATGTCCATCTCATATTTTTCTTTGATGCCCCTGTACGTAAAATCGCCGCCGCATCGAATGACTTCACACCATGTATACACCTGTATCATCGTTTTGGGGCACATACCCGCGGGACATTCATATTGAAAAACAAACCTGTCCCCTTTTTCCAGGCCAAGCCTGCAATGCCCTGCTTTCCCCTCTCTTCCGCTTTCTTTTCGTCATGGAAAATACACTCATTATCTTACCCAGCCTGCCGGCCTCTGTCTACTTCTCCGCCGCCATCAGCTCCCTATACCACCCAAGAGCCGCCCGATAAGCGTCATTCACCGTCCTCACATCAATCTGCCCCAGGAGCATCTGCCGGGACACCTCCTGCCAGTTTGCCGATTCGTAATTGACGATCAGCTCCAGCACCGGAGCCAGCGTTCCGCTGTTATATATCAGTGCCTCCCGGATATCCCCCGACACCATAACCATCTCCATCGCTTCTTCCATGGGCTTTTCCAGGATGACATCCAGCACAGAGAAGAGTCCCATGAGGAAAAGCTCCTCCGTCTTTTCCTCCAGTCTGAAAGATGCCGCCAGATTTTCCGCAAATTTAGCCCGAAGCAGGGAAAGCCTTGTCAGCTCATTGGGCTTATCCGAGTACAGGACATTCGTCACCGCCGTGTTAATCCATTTCTTCAGCTCCAGCTGCCCCAGCATGGCCGCCGCATGGCGGATGGAGGTAATTCCGGAGCTCAACGTCATCTTATTGACCATTTTCAGCAGAGAAATAGTCAGAGCGGTATCCCTTCCTATAATGTCCGCAGCCGCCCCCAGGTCAAAATTCTCATTGTTCACCATGTTCAGAAGTTCGATATAGCTGCTCTTCAAAGGAGCCACCTCATGCTGCCCCCTGGTCACCGGCATACGGTAGAAATCCCCCTCATAGAGCTGGCAGCCTCCGGAAGCCTTCAGCTTCTCGAAGCTTTCCATTGTATCGATACTGCCGGCGCAGAGCTTAATGTCCGGGTAACGCTTTCCGAAATAGATCTTCGCCTTCTCAACGGCGATTTTCTGACTGTTCAGGAAAATATAATCCGCCAACAGCAGAATTTCCCTGTAATTTTCATAATCCTCTACCGCAAGCTTTCGGACGGCAATCCGGTATCCCTTCTCTCTCAGCTCCCGCAGACGGTTCACATACATTTCAATGGGCGGAATAGTGTTATCGATAAGGAATACAATCCTCCCGTGGGGTGCACTGCATTGTGCCTCCACATCAGAGAATACGGAAATATTGCTCACCGGGACAAATATCTCCTTATCCTCGGAAAGCGTCTCCATTCCCATGCTCTCGATCAGTTCCAGCCCCTCGATCACAGGTGCGCCGTCATTCTTCCCCGTCCCCAGCATCATGGGATTCAGAAAGAAATTATCCTTCCGGGAAAAAACAGAATAGGATTTCACCGCCATATTTCCGTCAAAAAGAGGTATCAATGCAAGCATCATAAGCTCCACCTATACAACGGGCCCTGCCCGCTGCCCTTTCCTTTGAATTCGCATGGCCACTTGGCCGCTTTCACTGCTTCATTGCCTTATATTTTATTATGAATCCTTTTCGGATACCGCCCTGGAATTTTGAGCGTCCTCCTTCACTCCGCGTATATATCCTTCCGGTCCCTTCCCCTCATACACCAGGCCCAAGAGATCCACCACGGCTTCCACGATCAGGGCAATACCCGCAAATGTCCAGAGAATCTCCGTAGTTTCAAAGGGATTCTGAATGACCACCACAGCCACAATGAGGGTGAGCGCCGCTCCCGCTGCCGGAAAATACCAGAGCTTCATTTTCATGCGGAGCATATCCACCGCCCACTGGACCTTAGCCAGGCCCGTGACCAGAATACCGACACCGTACAGCATGGTCAGCAGCGGAAAAGTCATGCTGAACCACTCGGAACGGAAGATACAGAATGCCGCTCCCGCCAGCACGCACAGTCCCTTGGTCAGATCCTGCCCCCTGGCCGCCTCCTCCGGAGCGCTCCTGAAATAGGCATATACCGACAATCCCCCGTATACTGCCAGCAGGATCCCCACTCCGATAATGATGGCCGTGGTAAACCTGACGGGATCCACCAACAGGAGAATTCCCACCAGCACCTCTCCCAGTGCCATAATAAAGCTGTCAAATTTCTTTAAAAGTTTCCTCATCCTCTGTTACCTCCTATATAAAATTCCGCATCAGTCATTGGGTCTCTGGTAGAATCGCCCCGACAGGCTTTCCGTGCGGATCATATTTACAAAAGCCCCCGGATCCGTCTCCTTCACCCGGTTGAGCACCTTCCGCACCTCATCCCGGCCCACCACGGAATAAAGGATGTTACATTCCTTTTTCATGTAACAGCCCTCTCCCTTGATCAGCGTGGCGTCATGATTGGTCATCTCCTTGATGGCCTCATAGATTTCGTCCGGCTTCTGGGTGATGATCAGGAGCGTCTGCTTCTGATAACGCCGATGGAGGGTATGAAGCACCTGGGTGCATGTAAATTGGAAAATAATGGAATACAACGCCTTCTCCCACCCGAACAGGGCGCCCGCTATCACAAGTATCACCACATTTCCGCAGAAAATATAATTCCAGGAATCGATGTCAAATTTTTCCGAGAGGAAAATGGCAATGAAATCCGTCCCGCCGCTTGTGGCATTGGCCATAAGGCAGACGGCGATAGCCACCGCGTTGAGCAGGCCGCCGAATACCGCCACCAGCAGAGTGTCCGTGGTCACCGTATAGCTGGGGATAATATCGGTAAGCATGCCTCCCAGAAAGATCATCAGACAGGAATACAGGGTGAATTTCCTGCCGATAAATTTGAAGCTTATGAAAATGGGAACGGCGTTCAGCGCCAGGTTGATAGGGGTAAAGGGAGGCTCCACTCCCCAGAGCATGACGCTGATCTCCTGCAGCAGCCTGGTCAGTCCGTTAAATCCTCCGGGAATCAGACCTCCCGTGCGCACAAAGGTTTTCAGGTTCACTGCCATGAGAACAGCTGCCGCCACGATCATAGCCGTGCGCTTCACGGTGTTAAGCATTGCATTCTCCTCTTTTGTCCTCATTCCCCTTCGTCTCCTCCTATATTTATTCTATTCATATGCTCTCATTTCTCCCTCCCCGAAAAACCGTTTTCCGGGCCTTCCCTTCGGCATCCCTTTTCCGTAAGGCTCTCCCGCTCTTCTTCCTTCCCGGGTTCTTTTTCCCAAAGGCTCTCCCGCTCTTTTTCCTTCCCGGGTTCCTTTCCCCAAAAGCTCCTGTCCTGCGCTTGTGCTTCCGGAATCTCCTCCCGGACCGGAGCCTGTCCGATTATGGAGTGCGCTCCGCTGCTTCCGAATCTGCGCCGCAGGCCGAATATGACCGCTGCCAGCAGAATGCTTACCGCACTTACGGCAATGCCGGCTCCCGCTCCCTTTGGCACATATTTCATCTCAAAGCTATATTCCCCCGGCTCCAGGTCAAACGCCATCAGGCAGCCTCCGAAGAGAACGCCTTCCCTTTCTTCCCCGTTTACAAGCACTGTCCAGCCTTCCTCATAGGGCACGGACAGGATAAGCCTTCCCGCCTGGCTCATGACGATATCCCCGGAGAGGAAATCGCTCTCCCATACCACATTTTCCATATGCTGCGCCGAAAGCAGCTCCAGGGCCCGGGACAGCACCTCCATATCCATCCGATAGACATTGGCCGATATCTTCGGGGTGGTATCCTCCTCGTTGCCGTTTGTCAGGGTAATGGTCTGATCCTTCTCCAGATATCCCAGATAAAGAACGGATCCCTTCTTCAGGTCACTGTATTTCTCTTCCTCCGTGCTTCCGCCGATACAGTCCACCTTGTTCGTTCCGGAAGCCGTGAGCATGGCGTAATAATATCCGCCCTCCTGGGGCGTAAAGACCACATTATCCCCGGATTCCCTGCTGGTGGCACGCTGAAAAAGCGTCCCCTCAATTCCAAGCTCCTTTATCATTTGATTCTGCAGGGCAAGCCCCTGGTTCACATAATCTTTGGACAGATCAAAGCCCGTGGGCGCCACATAGCCGAAGGGCAGCCGGTAATTACACTCATACAGATAGATATCTCCGCTCTTGGACAACAGAGTATACAGCCCGTTCTCATACTTCTCCGATTCCCCGAACATATAATTCACATTCAGCATGGCGGAAACAAGCGCGGTGGCGCCGTCAAACCCGTAATACACCTTGCTGTGGCGCATTCCCAGCATTTTATACATATCCATCACATAGGAATTCAGGGTAGAGGAAAATACGCTGGCCGTGGGATAACCGGTCAGGGTTCCGTCGTTCTTGGTCTTTCTGGTAAATTTCTCCAGACGGTACAGGCTCTCCTCCCGCCCCTTTGTCATCTCATACAGAGCCCTGTAGTCCTCCTGCTGCCCCAGATAGGCGCTGCGGCTTACGGTGCCCACGCTGGTGGCATAAGTGTTCACCGCACATTCCGCGATCACCACCGTCATGACCACAATGGCGATGGCCTTATGCACCTCTCTCTCCTTCCTGGTCCGGTACAGATACAAAAGCACCCCGTAAGCGCTTACAAATACCATGGTCAGAATCTTTACACCCAGCTCGAAATCCTCATGGTCGATAAATTTCTCACAGAAGAGAAAGAATCCCGCCGCGCACAGATATCCGTACAGAATCTGCTGCTCATCCGCCTCCCGCACATGCAGGAAAGCCTCATAGCACATGCCCAGCACCAGGAAAATATAGATAAAGGACTGCCTGGCCGGAAGGGAATCCGGATAATTGAGCCCATGCCAGATGAAATCCAGCATATTCGTGCCGAAGCTCAGCAGAAGAAAGCCTGCCAGCGCCAGTCGGCAGAATTTCTCCCGGATAGAGATGCTCCTGTTCATCAGATACATGGGAACGAGCATCAGCACCGCGCTTCCGCAGTAAATATTGGGCCAGTGATCCAGCCCCCGCTCCGTATAGACGCAGATGCAATGCCTGGCCAGCATATCCAGCACGGAGAAATAGGATTCCACCTTCTTGGGGAAATTCATATCCCCGAAATCAGTCTGCAGAATGGCGCACACCTCCGGCACCAGCAGCACAGCCGCAAGCCCCCCCGCCAGCAGGGAAAACAACACAAAATACCCCATACTCCGCAGCCGGCTGCGTTGCGTCACCAGGAGCAGGATAAAATACAATACCAGAAAAATACAGATCATGATAGAAAGATAGTAATTGGTGAAAATGGACAGAGCCAGAGTGATGCAGTAAAGTCCGCAGCGCCCCTCTATCACCAGCCTCTCCAGCCCCAGCACAATCAGGGGCAGCAGAACCACGCAGTCCACCCACATAATATTGTAATTATAGGCCGCCATAAAACCGGAAAGCGCATAGAAGCAGGAGAAAAACAATGCGCCCACTCCATACTCCCGCGGAAGCCAGGAGCCTTTCAGCGCCATATTTCCGTCCCGCCTGCCGCAAAGGGCAGAGTGCAACTCCCTATTTCCATCCCCCTTGCCGTACAGAACAGAATGCAACTCCCTATTTCCATCCCCCTTGCCATACAGGACAGAATGCTTTTGCAGATAGTAATAAAAGGTAAGCCCCGCCAGCCCGATCTTGATCACGATTAGGTAACTCATGAACTCCATCAGATGGCTCTCCGGCACCAGCAGGGAGAAAATATGGAGGGGACTGGCCAGATAATACACGAAAAGCGCCAGAAAATTGGATCCGATCCCCACATGGTAGGAAAAGCTCAGGTTCTCTCCCCCTCTTATCTTGTGGAGAAGCTCGCTGAAGAAAGGCATATATTGATGGTACATGTCGGAAAACAGAAAGCTCCTGTCTCCGAAAGGATATATCCCCCTGATTATAAATAAAGCCAGCATAATCCCGGAAGGAATCAAAAAGGAAAAGAAGAGCAGCCGCCCGGCAGGATTCTTCTTTTTAAGCCCAGACTTTTTCATAACAAAACGCCTCAATCATCCAGTAACGGTTTTCTTATATTTTACCAGATTTTTACCTTTAGTAAAGTATTACAGCATATAAAAAAATGAATTTCTCTTAATTTCCCCGGTTACGGCATATATTATCTGTGAAAGCCGTGAATTCCGCTCTGCCCGAATCGTTTTGTACTTCGCATAATTTTTCTTCATTGCCTTGCTTTCATACAGGGCGGAGCCGCCGGATCCACACTCAGGAGCTTTGAAAGGAGATTCTATGAAAATTGCTATTGTCGGCAGAACTGCCGATACCTTCAATTACGTCAAATATGTCCGTTCCTTTGCTTTCACACCCCTTGTCACCCTGGAGCCGGAAGAGATCTGCAGCTGCAGCGCCCTGCTGCTTCCGGGAGGAGGGGATATCACCCCCGCCTTCTTCGGGGAGCAGAACCATGGCTCCCGCAATATCGACACTGAGCTGGATATCCTGCAGCTGCAGGCCTTCGACCTGGCCGTCCGCGCCGGAATGCCAGTCCTGGGAATCTGCAAGGGAATGCAGATCATCAATGTGGGTCTGGGCGGCAGCGTCCTGCAGGATCTCGGCCCCTGCGCCGCAAAACGCCACCGGTATGACAACGGGGACCGCTACCACGGCACTCTCATCAAAAGGGACAGCTGGCTCCACGCTCTCTACGGGGATAAGACCGCGGTCAACAGCGCCCATCACCAGGCCCTGGCCAGGCTGGGCAGGGGACTTGCCTCCGTGCAGCGCTGTCCGGAGGACGGCTGCATCGAGGCCGTGGCCCACTCCTCCCTCCCCATTATCGGTGTGCAGTGGCATCCCGAGCGCATTGACCCTGAGAGAGCAGGAATGGACGGAGGCAGAGTGCTGGACTATTTTTCTTCGCTGTGCGCCGGAGCAGCCTTTCGAAACCCCTGATCCTTTTCACCGTGCTCCGAAGCAGCTTTCCGGAACTGCCGGGACTTTCCGCGATTCCGGCTTCGCGGATACTCCGCCCAAACCGCGCCCTTCCCCGGCAATCCCTTATTCTCTGGGGTCCTTCCTGCCCTTTCCCGCCGGGGCGCGGAACAGATCCTGAATGAGGGAACGGAACATTTTCCTTAAGATCTCCCTGGTCTCATCGTCCACCTCCTTCAGGGCATTGATAATCCCGTTCAGGCTTCTCTTCCATTCGGCGGTAAAGTCTATCAGATTATCCGCCTGGGATGCCGTAATCACCTGATACAAGGTATCCACAAAGGTGCGCAGCTGCACCTCGTCCAGGGACAGAATCCATTCGTTCAGTGTGTTGTCCATACTTTTCCTCCGCTCATAGAGGTCGTTGGCCCGGACCAGATGATTCCCCTTCACCAGCCAGGTATAGGGATCATGCTGAAGCAATCCTATTGTCCTGCTCTTTACCACCTGAAAATGCATATCCGATTCGAAAAGCATTCCCACCAGGGAAGAGTTGGGCAGGATCTTCACCACCCGGTCGGAAATTTTATCAAATCCGCATCTCTCCATCACCTCCGGCCGGAATCCCGGACCGTCCATGCTGTATATCTTCAGAATGCGGTCCTGAATTTCCGGCGCACAGTTCATGGCGCTGTAGACGGCCAGATTTCCCCCCTTGGAATGTCCGCCCACATAGAAGGGCCCCTCAAATCCCGCCGCGGCTTCCTCCAGATAACGGACACTGTATTCCTGCCCCGGCACCGGCGAAAGAAAGGCCATGTTGAAATCCTCCTTCCAGCCCACAATGGTTTCGTCCGTTCCCCGGAAAGCAATATAATGGACACCGTCATTCAGAGTACAGGTAAGGGCGGAAAACTGCGTCTCCCATTCCTTTTCCACGAAATTGACATAATTGTCCAGTTTCAGATCCCCGAAGCGCCTGCTCTGAAGCATTCCCTCAAAAAGCGCCCTGTTATTCTTCTCAAACCGCACATCCGCAAAAAGCTTCTCATAGTCCGGATGCTCCGCCAGTTCCTTCAGCACCGCAGGCTCCTGCCCGCTCCCCGGTTCCGGCACCATCCCGTCAAATTTCAGATAGGAAAGCTGGCACAGCGCCAGACTGTCCACCTCCGTCATGGGCAGCTCCCCGAAGGTATACTTCCCGTAATTTGCAAGATATTCGATCACGGTTCCCATTTTCACCCCTCCCGGCTGAGTATCTGCATCTCTCAGCCCATCTTTATTATCGTTTCTAACAGCCGTAATTTATCATATTTCTGATTTTATTCTATGGTACCATCCATTATCCGATTAGCCTGGCAAAATGTATTTCTGATTATTGCCGCATGAATTATTTGATAATTGTCCCCGATTTCTCTGCCTGTCATGCTTCGATCATGGAAAGGAATAAAATTCACATCCTTGTCATGTCTTTTGTATAAAAGACTGCCCGGCAAAAGCCGGAAAGAAAATTTTACTCTTGACATTTTCCTTCCGGACTATGTATGCTTGAAAGAGCGGATAAGCGAACAGATCATCCGGCAGATCATCACGAAAGAAAAGGCGGTAATCTACAATGGCAGAGAAAAAGGGCAGTTTATTAAGTCTCTATACAAAGAACTATGTGGTATTCGATCTGGAGACCACAGGTCTCTCTCCTGAAAAGGACGATATTATCGAGCTCTCCGGCATCAAGGTGCGGGAGGGACAGACTTCGGAGGAATTCTCCACCTTAGTCAATCCGGGCAGGCCCATCCCTTATTCCGCCACCAGAATCAACGGCATCACGGACGAAATGGTGGCGGATGCCCCCGGCCTTGCGGATGCCCTGGAGCGATTCCTGAGTTTTGCGGGGGATGATATTCTGGTAGGCCATAATATTCATTCCTTCGACATGCATTTCCTCCGCGCCGGCGCCCGGAAAGCCCTGGGCCGGGAAATATGCAATGATTATGTGGACACCCTGCCCCTGGCGAGAATCTGCCTGCCCTCCCTGTACCGCCACCGTCTGACGGATGTGGCAGACTATTTCCATATCGAAACGGCGGGGGCGCACCGGGCCCTGAGCGACTGCGTCATGAACCGGCTCTGCTATGAGAAATTAGGGGAAATCCTTGCCTCGCAGTCCGGCGGCGCTTCCGGCCCCGTCTGTCCCCGGTGCGGAAGTCCGCTGCTACGGCGCAAGGGACGCTACGGCGAATTTCTCGGCTGCAGCGGCTATCCCAAATGCCGTTATACCCAGGACGTCTGAATCCCCTGTTCCGCGGACTTCCGAATCCCTGCTTCCCAAGTCCGCGGGCTTAAGCTTTTCGCCTTTTGCCTTTCTCTTTCCGCTTCTATAAACTTCTGCCCTTCTGTTTCTGTATCCGCAGATATTTGCCTTTGTAATTTTCGGTTCTGCCGTCTGTGCCTTCCGATTTTTAATCCCAAAGACCTCCGGCCTCCTGATTCCGCGGACTTTCGACATGTCAGTCAGTCTTCAGCCTGCGATACAATGTAAAATACATAGTGACAAAGCAGGCCAGCCCTCCGATGCAGTTGGAGATGGGCTCCGCCAGGAATACCCCGTCCACTCCCAGCCCAAAGCGCGGCAAAAGCAGCGTCAGCGGAGCCACGATCACCGCCTTCCGCAGCAGGGAGAAGAAAATTGCCTGCTTTGAAAATCCCAGCGCGGTAAATGCGGACTGCCCCGTAAACTGAAAGGCCATAAAAAAGAAGCCGAAGAAGTACAGATGCAGCGCCCTCGCCCCCGGCTCCAGCATGGCGGCGTCCTCCGTGAATACGGAGAGCAGCAGATGGGGGCATTGTATCACAATAAACCAGGCAAGCAGGGTATATACGATTCCCACCGCCCCGGTAAACCGGATTCCCTGGCGCACCCTCTCCTTCTGCTTTGCGCCGTAATTAAAGCCAAGCACCGGCTGGGCCCCGCTGGTAAGGCCGCTGACCGGCAGGGAAAGGATTTCCCTCACGGAATTGATCACCGTCATAATTCCCACATACAGATCGCCCCCGTATCTCTTCAGGGTGGCGTTGCAGACCACCTGCACCAGGCAGTTGGTTCCCTGCATGATGAATCCCGACATGCCCAGGGACACAATCTCTCCTGTCAGATGCCAGTCCACGGGCAGATTCTTTTTCTCAATGCGAAGCAGCGCTTTCCTTCCCGTCAGAAAATACAGAACCCAGGCGCAGGAGACCATCTGGCTGAGCACCGTGGCCAGGGCCGCGCCCCCGACCCCCATATCCATGCCGAAGATAAAGAGGGGATCCAGAATCAGATTCAGCACCGCGCCCATCAGCGTGGTAAGCATCCCCATCCTGGGAAATCCCTGGGCATTGATAAAGCCGTTCAGCCCCGTGGCCAGCATGGCGAACGGTGTGCCGATTAAATATATTTTCAGATACGCATCCGCATACACATAGGATGCGTCGCTGGCACCGAAGAGATAGAGCACCGGCCTACGGAAGAGATAGCAGAACAGTAGTATCACCAGCGAACTTCCCAACAAAAGGGAGAAGGTATTGCCCAGAATCTTCCCTGCCCGCTGCTCCTCCTTCGCCCCCCTGGCTATGGAGAACAGGGGCGTCCCTCCCGTGCCGAAGAGATTGGTGAAGGCCGCCACCAGCGTGACCAGCGGAAAGGTCAGCCCGATCCCGGTCAGCGCAAGGCTGTCCGCCCCGGGCAGATGTCCGATATAGATACGGTCCACCACATTGTACAGAAGGTGCACCAGCTGCGCCAGCATCAGGGGAATGGACTGGCTTATGATATTCTGCCAGACCTTTCCCCTGGAAAAGTCATTTGCCATATATAAAACCTCCTCACCACATAACCTTCTCCGGCAGCGATTTGCAGCCGTCTGCCACATCATATACCACATTGCCCCCGAAGGTGCCAGATGTTCCAGTATTTGCCTGTTAGAAAGCTCTGATACGATCCGCTGGTTGCTGAAGCCACTGAAGTCCCGTTTTTCATGACTCCTCACCTCGTGTTTCTTCAGCAATCCACTCCCTCAGTTTTTCCTGGAGTTCTTTTCCGTCCTAAATGTGCTGTCAAATATTTGGACAGCTCCGCCTTTACTTGTCAATTTCCGAAACATTGTTTCGGATTTTCAATTGGTCAGATACTTCTGACCAATTACAACACCTTCACTCTGGTATCCGGAGCCAGCATCTTGAAAATCTCGCTCACATTGATTTTGGCTGGGCTGTTGCAAAGCTGCACCGGTTTTGGTTAGACCATCTTACACAATAGCTCCCCTCACCCATAATACTGCATCACAAACTGCATCTGCGTCCTGCCCTTATAGGTATTCTTCCCCATCTGATAAACCACGGAGACGGCGAAATTCCCCCTGCCGGCGTACAGCGCCTCCTCGCTGCCCTCGCCGTATCTGTCATCCAGGAACCGGCCGAATCCGTCCAGATCTCCGAAGAACATGATCTGCTCCTCCCTTCCCCCGGAAGTCCGCACCCGGTATCTGGCGCAGTTTTTGTTGGCCCCCATCTTATATCCGGACAGGAAGATCAGGTTCTTCTGGGCAAACAGCGGTTTGGGATTTCCCACGCCGAAGGGCTCCAGCAGCTCCAGCTGGTCCGCCAGCTTCCGGTCCGCGTAATCCAGAGGCATGGGAACATCGATATGCACTTTGGGTATAAAATCCTCCTCCGACAGTTCGCAGCCAGCGTTCAGATCCCTCCGGAAGGCCTCCACATCCTCCTCCCGCATGGAGAGCCCCGCCGCCATGGCATGCCCGCCGAATTTGGTAAAATACTGCTTTACCTTCGTCATGCCCTCGTACATATGATACCCTTCCACGGAGCGCCCGGAGCCCTTGACGCCCTCCTCCCCCTTTGTCAGGATGAAGGTGGGCCGGTTATACCGCTCCCGGATCCGTCCGGCGATGATTCCCGCCAGGCTTTCGTGGACCTGGGGCAGATAAATCACCAGCACCTTGTCCCCCTGCATCCGCTCCTTCTCCAGAAGCTCTTCCGCCTCCGCCACTCCCTGGGAGGTCAGATTCTTCCGGCTGTCGTTCAGCTCCTTCAGCTCCCGGGCGGCAGTCATGGCCTCCCCCAGGGAATTGCTCTGCAGCAGCTCCAGAGCCCGCTTTGCCGTATCCAGTCTGCCTGTGGCATTGATGCAGGGGCCGATGACAAATCCCAAATGATAGGTGCTCAGCTTCTCCGGCTCAATGCCGTTCACCTCCGTCAGCGCCCGAATCCCCAGGTTGGACGTATTCTTCAGGCGCCTTAAGCCCTCCTTTACGATAATACGGTTCTCGTCCGCAAGCTCCATCACATCGCAGACCGTGGCCAGGGCGGCAAATTCCAGGAATTCCTCCAGAGCCTTCTGCAGCGCCCCGTTTCCCGTTCTTTCCGCCAGCGCACAGATCAGCTTATACGCCACCACGCCCCCACAGATGCCGGAGAAGGGATACCGGCACTGTTCCTGTTTCGGATCGATGACGGCCAGCGCCGGAGGAAGCAGCTCATGACGCAGCGCCGCCTCCCCCTCCTCCAGGGTAAACGGCACCTCATGATGGTCCGTGACCACTACCCGGATGCCGTAGGAATTCGCCAGCGCAATCTGGGGAGCCGCGGCAATCCCGTTATCGCAGGTCACAATCATGCCGATCCCGTCCGCCCTGGCTTCCTCAATGAGATGATCGTTGAGTCCGTAGCCGTCATGAATGCGGTGGGGGATGGCGGTGTCCGCCCCGGCCCCCAGAATCTGCAGTCCCTTTGTCAGGATATAAGCGGAACAGATGCCGTCCACATCGTAATCCCCTATCACGCGGATACGCAGTCCCTGCTCCACGGCCTCCAGAATCGCTTCCACCGCCGCCTCCATATCCTTTAAAAGCCAGGGAGAATAGCAATCCTCCAATCTGCCGTTTAAAAATTTCCCAACCTCCGCCTCCGAGGTCAGCCCCCGGTTGCGCAGGATTCTGGCCAGCACGGGATCAATGTGAAATTTTTCCGCCCAGGCGTTGAAATCCGCCTTCTTTGCCGCAACATACCATTTTTCCATCATAAAACCTCTGTATCTCTCTTCGCCATTTCAGACTCTTTCCGGCAATGCTTCCTCTGCAGGCTCCAGCCTCTTCCCCGTATTACTCCCTCCTCAGGGCCTCCCCATCACAGCATAAGCCTTGCTCCCCAAAGTCATTCCAATGCAGGGCCATGAAGCGTCCCCCATGGGCAGCCTTATCGGCAGCCCCGCAGTCTTTACATAAGAAACCACAGACCGCATCTAATGCCGGATGAAGCATTTCGATGCGGTCTGCCCGCCATAGCTGTCAGCAATATTTTTCCACGATGCTGTCCATCAGCCCCCTTGCCGCCTCCATGTCGCTCACCAGCTTAAACTGGGTGCGGCAGCGGTCCAGATTGTGATTCTCCCGATGAATCTTAAAGTACACATCCCCGTTCAGGTAATCCGTCAGGAAGCGCATTCCGCACTCAAAGGTCATCATCATGGCTCCCACGGGAAGCATTTTCTTCTCGTTTTCCGTCAAAAGCAGGCCGCATTCCCCGAGAAATCCCTTCGTATAGCACTCAAAGAGCTCCGGTTCGAAATTAACCCTGCTCAAATCCGTTTCATCCTCCGCCGCGTAGGTGGCCCCGAAGCGTATGCTGTCCCCGAAATCGTTGACGGACAATCCCGGCATCACCGTGTCCAGATCCACCACCGCCAGGTGCTTCCCTGTCTCCCGGTCAAAGAGGACATTGTTCAGCTTGGTGTCGTTGTGGGTGACCCGCAGAGGCAGGTCTCCCCTCTCCTGCATATCCACCAGGGTGGCTGCGAATGCCTTCCGGCTGCGCACAAATTCGATCTCGGCCGCCACGGACGCCGCTCTGCCGCAGGCGTCCGCCTTCACCGCCGCCTCGAAGTCCAGATAACGGGATTTCGTATTATGGAAATTCGGTATGGACTCGTACAGCGTTTCCGCCGGAAAATCGGCCAGCAGCTTCTGAAAATGCCCGAAGGCACAGGCGCTTGCATAAAACTGCTCCTGGTTCTCACAGGTCTGGTAGGTAACCGTCCCTTCAATGAAGGTGTACATCCGCCAGCATTCCTCCCCCTTCCGGTACAGATTCTTTCCATCCCGGGTCTTCACCACGCTGAGCGTCCCCCGCTTCGGGTCCCCTCCCTCTCTGCCGACCTTATCCTTTATAAAATCGGTAACCAGTATCACATTGTCCATAAGCGCCTCGGCATTTTTGAATACCGAAGTATTGATTCGCTGTAATATGTACCTTTCTCCTGGGTCCGTCCTCACCAGGAAGGTGTCGTTGATATGCCCTCCCCCGTAATTCTTCTCAGTGTCCACGGCGGCGCCGTTCATCTGAAAATTGTTTGCTATCTCCAATATTCCGCTCATTTTCTCTCCCGTATTCCTTTCCTTCCCGCCCCGGGCTATGTCCGCCTCCTTACGGAAATCTCTTTATTTCATGCGGCTGCCGCGGAGCATTTCATATTGCAATCAGTCTATCAACTATTCGAAAAGAAGTCAAGACAAAATCGGCAGCGTTCCCCGTCACACCACATCGTAATCTCCCATGGTGAAAAACCAGTTTTTCAACTCCTTTATATCTTCCGCCTGGTCATCCGACTGGAGAATTCTCAGGATGAACCGGAAAGGCTGGGGCTCCATGGCCTTCGGGCACTTGAAAAAGCCGTGGCGCCGAAGCAGGCGCGTCTCTTTGGAACCGGGAGGCGTCATACATCCTATCATATCCGCTCCCTCCTGCTGCAGGGAGAACATCAGCTTCCGGAGCACCGCCCACGCTGCGTCCTCGTGGCCCGACAGGAAAAGGAAATCCGCCGTCATGCCGCATTGAAGATTTGCCACCTCCATCACCCTGCCGCCTGCAAAGGCAACCGGCCTGCCCTCCTCCACGGCATAGAAACACTGGTATTTCCTTCTGGGAATATCCAGATACCGGTATCTGATATAAGTGCTGTCCCGGCAGATCATAACAGGATATTCGTCACGCACGCTTTTCCAGAAAGCATCGGCCAGTTCCAGGTTCTCCGGGGTCAGCTTCTCCACAGAAACCGCCCCCGGCTCTTTCATTCTGAAAACAGGATCAAAAGGAGAGGCCAGCGCTGCAGCCCAATTCCATTTCAGGTAGGAGCGGACCAGGTTGGACGGGCGCAAAGGCCGGAGATAAAGCGGCACGGCTCCCCGGTCTTCAAAGGAAAGCGCCTTCACGAAGCCGGGATAGGAATGCTGGTTGGGCATCCCGTATGCCAGGCGATATCCCTTCGCCGCGGCGCGTTCATACACCGCAGCGGCAAGGCCCGTGAAGATTCCCTGCCCTCTGTACTCTTCCCTTGTCAATGTATTGACGGACATCAGGCAGCTGGAATCCACTCCCCTGATGCGTACTCTGATGGGTATGGCGATATATTGTCCCGCCGCCCGGTTCTTCTCCCGGTCCCAGGCGATTTCAATCAGCGCGTCCCCCGCCGGATCATGAAAATACTCATGGGCCAGATATTCCGCATGGGCTGTGTCATCCTTCGCCCCATAATGCAGCTCGGCCATCTCCGCCATCTTCTGTATCAGATCCGAATCCTCCCTGTTCACTGTCACCGACTCCCATTGCCGCATATGATACCCTCCATAATAATCCATAATAATATTCTATATGCCCCGAAATCTCTCATCCGCTTTCTGCAGGGCTTTCCGGAAACCCTTTTTACCGGCTCCCCTCCTTTTCCCTGCTCCACGGTTTATCGGAGTTCTCCACGGTTTACCGGAGTTCTCCACGGTTTACCGGAGTCCTCCGTGGTTTTTCAGAGTCCTCCGTGGTTTTTCAGAGTCCTGTTTATGCCCGTCAGGATTCCGGGATCCTGTTATTCTTGCTCTGGTTCCCCGCATATTCTGTTTCTTTCAATAAATGCAGCGCCCGGGCCTCCGCCTTTCGGGATTCGCTGCTCAGAAAGACTTTATCGCCGTCTGCCGTAAGCTTTTCGAAATCCTCTTTCTCATAGACGGCACCCGGATGGAACAGGATCTCCGCATCCTGCTTCAGACGCTCCGCCTTCCCCGCCACATCCGGAAGAATCGCGGAGACGTTCCGGTAGCTCATGTTTCCTGAGAACATAACCCCGGCAAACAGGGCTTTGTCCATGGCTTTCCTCATCCGGACAGAATGCAGGCAGTTACGCAGATACAGCGTATTCAGACAGAGAACCTTCACCAGGTTGATCCATTGGAAATTCTCCAGCTCCTTCCTGTGCCTCCAATACAGGCCCATACTTTCTCTGGGCATCCGAATATAGGTAACCCGAAGCCTTTCTTCCCGTATCGCCTCCATCATAGCGTCATAAACCACAGGAAGCATATGATAGTGGCAATGGGAATCCAGCCTGATATTGTTTTCCTCCAGATAAGGCATTACCGCATGGATCTGATTTTTCAGCTCTTCCTTAATCTGGGTCTTATACCGCTTCCTGATAAACGGGATATAGGATACTATCAGAAGCTTCCCGAAAGAAATGTTAAAATTTCCATCCTCATCGATCAAATTCCTGACTTCCTCCCGCCGCGACAGGCACTGTCCTTCCACCAGGTTCAAATGCACCGTGAGGGCTATCTCTCCCCCCAGGAGGCGCAGTTCCTCCATTCCCTCCTGGAGATAGGAGCCGTTGGGCATTATGCTCACGCCGTTCAGGCAGCCGTCCCGGCGGCAATCCTGTATTCTTCTGCTCTGCATTCCGAACATCCCGTAATCGTCCGCATGAAATTCTATCATACTATGTCGTTCCTTCTCATCCTGATTATCACCCCTGCCGAAAGCCTTCCGCCTGTGCGGCCGCAAACCAATGCTCCCACCCAAGCCGTTTTATGGCAATCTTTATATAAGTTCTGATTTTGCCTGTCCGGCTTCCGAGAGCCTGTTGGAAGCCGGCAGTCCGCCCTTCTGACAGCCGCGCCCTATCTAACGGTATTTTCTGTTTTAATATACATGATTCCGTCTATAATGCGGATGGAATCCGGTCCCGGGAAGCTGTCCATGGACATATATTCCTCGGAATAATACATCTCCCCCATAGCCTCCGCCGGCAGAATATTCAGCGTAGCTCCCAGATAATGCCGGATAAATTCCCGGTAATTCTCTCCCTTGTACAGCAGGCTGTCCCCGCTCATACCTATCATTCCGGAGGTGACGGACAGGGTCAGATCCGTAACCGGAAACTGCTCTTCCCCCACCACCCCGATCATGGCGATGGGAATGCCGGGATAGTACCCTTCCGTCTGCTCGATCCTGTCAAGCAGGCGGATGCAGTAGGCATATGTCTTTTCATATTTCTTCTGAAGGTTGGCATAGGCGATATTGTCCGTGATGCAGTAACAGAACACCAGGACAGACGCCGCCGCCAGACCCGCCCATTCCGCCCACACGCCTGCTTTTCCCCTGAAATCACAGCTGCTTATCAGGGCTACCGCGCCGATCAGATACAGCACCCATTGGTATCGCATCAGCAGATGATAATTCACGGAGGGCGAGAGAAGCAGGATAATATTCGTCATGGCCGGCAGCGCCGCCGCAGACAGCGCGATCAGCGCGAGAATCAGCGGCTTCTTCCTGAATTTCCGTCTCCCCAGCAGAACAAAGGCTGCAGCAAGCACCAGAACTGCAAGCAGGACCAGCGCCCCAAGGGAGAAAACATTCTGAAACAGCACATTCCCCTTCAGGGTAAATGCGGCAAAATCCGCATACATGCTCTTCAGCCCGCCGATCAGCCCTATTTCAGCCGCGGCGCCCGACGCCACCCCCTCGATTCCCTGGTAATCGGCCAGCTGCTTTCCCTGAAGCTTCAGCAGAACCTGAAGAATCGCATAATAGGAGATTGCTCCAAGTATCCCCATATACAGATACCGCAGAGCAGATACTATTTTCTCCTGAAGCCAGGCTGATTTCTTTCCTCCTGCCCCTTCCGGCGCTTTTCCCGGCAGGAGCCTCCAGATGGAAAATACCGATAAGATCATGGCAAAGGGCAGGTACGCCTGGTAAATTCCCATGCTTAAGGCCAGGCAGAGCGCCCCCGGCAGAAATCCGAACCTGTATTTCTTCACCAAAAGCACCGCGAGCACCGCAAGCAGCAGGGCCATCATATAGCCGTCCATGGTGAACATATACGCAAAGGTGGAGGCCATCGCCGGAAAAACCGACAGCATTGCGCCGCAGAGCGCCGCAGCCCATGTCTTTCTGACCTCCAGCACCTCGCACAGGGCGGCCGCCGCAAGCCCGAGATATGTCAGCCCCAGAATCCCGATCAGCCAGGGCAGCGTATAATAAGAAGAAATACCGCAGGCCACCGTCAGAAACCATCTGCCGGCAACGATATTATTCTGGACGCTGTACATGTATGCAAGACCGTCGTGGTTGGGAATATCCGACAGCAGGACGGGCATATGGGCCAGCAGCCCCATAAAGAAACAGGCGGCAAAAGCCGCCTTCCATTCTGGCTTTATTTTCTCCCGCAGAATGCGGAACGCCTGTACCGGTGAGATCAAATCGCCGCCCTCCTTCTTTCATCCTGTCAAGACAAAGGCACTGTTGCCAAATAGCTTATCCAGATTTTCACAGCCATTGTGGGACTGCTGCTGATTTGTCCATGCTCATACTACCACAAACCTCCTCACTTTTCAAGTCCGAGGGAAAAATGTAATCATGCCGGTTTTGTGCCGGTCTTGCGCACACATCCAACGTAAAAAGCATAATCCCGGGGAAATCCTGCGAAATCCTACGGAGCGTAGGTTGTATTCCACAGGCATACTCATGTATAATAAGAATAATCTCCCGGGAAAGTACATCGAGAGCAAAAAGGAGACAGGGAAAATGGATCAGATAAAAATCGGACAATTTATTGCGCAATGCCGCAGAGAGAAAAATATGACACAGCGTCAGCTTGCGGAGGAGCTGGGAATCAGCGATAAAACCATATCCAAATGGGAAACCGGCAAAGGGCTGCCGGAAGCAGGATTCATGACGCCCCTCAGCGAGGTATTGGGAATCACCGTGAACGAACTGCTTGCGGGCGAAAGGATTCCCGAAGCTGAATACCAGGAAAGGGCTGAGGAAACCATGGTGGCCCTGGCGGAAATGAAGGCGGAAGTGGAGAATGTGAAGAAAAATGTTGCTTCCATGAAACATCGGCTGGAGCATAGCGCGGAGAAGGGAATCACTTTCGGGGCGGTATTGGCCATGGTGATTTCCTACCATGCCTATTCCTCCATCGGCTGGGCCATCCTGCACGGGATTCTGGGATGGTTTTATGTTATTTATTACATCATCAAGTATTAATTTCACTCATGAAAGGAATTCTTCTAAGGAATTCCCCTCTTTCCGCTGTATCAATGACAGCTTAATAAAAGCGTCCTTTGGACACTTTGGTATCAAATCCGTGAGGGAATGAACGGGAATCCCGCAGGCGGGATGCTGCGCCGCAAACGTGTCGCTTTTGCGACATTTTTCCGATATGTTTGCGTGTGCATCTCCCGCCCTTCTCCTCACCCAAGGGAAATATTCCCGTTATCCAGCACCTTAAGGGCGGCTCTCTCAATCCCTCTGTCCAAAGCATATCCCACCGTACTCTCGATCAGGTTCCCCATCCTGGAAAAGCCGAATTTCTTCGCCGTCTCTTTGATCAGATCCGGCCGGGTCATGCCGGCCTGTTCCCTCAGCACCTGGCAGGCCGCATTCAGTATCTCCTCGGACGGAATATCGTCTATGCTTCTCCTGGCTTCTTCCTCCTCTCCCACGCGGTATACGGCATATTCGGAGGGTGTCTGGTCCTCCCGCCAGAAAAACTCCATGCTTTCGTCTCTGGTGGTTTTCTTCCCGGCATTCTGCAGGGCGGCGTCAAATATGCGCTCCACCCTGGCCCCTGTGCGGCTGATCCCCCAGAGCTCCAGCACCTTGCGCATCAGCAGCCGCCGGCTGATGGGCGCTTCCATCTCTATCATGATCCCGATGGCTTTTTCAATCCGCCTGCGTGTCTGAGGCTGGTAAAATTGATCCGCATTCCCCGCCGCAGGAAGCTTTGACGCCCTGTAAAGCTCTCCGGCGCTCTCCTCCGCCTCCTCCAGCCGCTCGAATTCCACAGGCGCAGCCGCGAAGCTCTCCTCAGCCTGCTCCCCGAATCTTTCCGCAGCTCCTTTTCCGGTTCTCTCCCCGGGTCTTTCCGCAGCTCCTTTCCCGGCTCCCTCCGCGGCTTCCCCGGTCTCCCTCTCCGCAATGAGACGCTCAAGCGCTTCCCTGATTTCTCCAAGCACTCTGTCCTTATCGTCGATCCAGTCCAGGGTCCAGATGCGCATCACCTTCCAGCCCAGTCCCTCCAGCACCCCCGGCTGCAGCACGAAACGGTCCCTGGCCGTTGCGGCCTCCGCACAGTTCTCCCCGTCCAGAAGGATTCCCAGCAGATAGGTGTCACGGTCCTTTGGATTTACAATCCCCATATCCATCTTAAATCTGGAACATCCGATATTGCATTCCACCTCATATCCCAGTTCTCTGACCGCCCCGGCTATCTGCTTTACCAAGGAATCCTCTTTGTTCCCTGCGGCATCCGCCCTCTGGGCCAGCACGTTTCTGCCCTTCTCGGCGAACTCCAGGAATCCCTTCAGCCCGGCCGCACCCTCGGACCGGGTTCTCGCCAGATCAATCTGGTCGGACCGCAGCACCGAGTAGACCACCATGGATTTTCTGGCCCGGGAGATGGCCACGTTCAGCCGCCTCCAGCCGCCGTCCCTGTTGAGAGGCCCGAAATTCATGGATACATTCCCCTGGGCGTCCGGCCCGTAGCCCACGGAAAACAGGATCACGTCCCGCTCATCCCCCTGGACATTTTCCAGATTTTTTACAAAAATTGGCTCCCTTGAGCTGCGGTCCAGCTCCTCCAGCTCAGGATACTTTCTGAATTCCTCAAACAGCATATCGTCTATCAGGTTCTGCTGTGCGGAGCTGAAGGTTACCACCCCCATACTGTCCCCTCTCAGCTCCTCATCCCGGAGCCTGCGCAGAATCTCCGCCACGATGGCCTGGGCCTCCGCCCTGTTCTGCTTCGTCTTTCCCTTGTCGTAAAATCCTTCCGGACGGATCAGCTTTACCTCGGACACCTGATCCCTGGGGGAGGGAAAGGTATAGAGCTGATTGTCGTAATATTTCATATTGCTGTAGGCGATCAGGCTCTCATGCCGGGAACGGTAATGCCATTTCAGAGACTCCTGTGACATGGAGATGGCCAGGCAGTCGTCCAGCAGGCTCTCCAGATCCTCCTTCTCGCTGTCCTCCTCGTCCACGCGGTTGGAGGAGAAGAAATTGGTGGGCGGCAGCTGCTTGGGATCTCCCACCACCACCACGTTCTCTCCCCGGGCAATGGTTCCCACGGCCTCGCTGGTGGGCAGCTGGGAGGCCTCGTCGAATATCACCAGGTCAAACTTCGGGAACGCCGGATCTATGTACTGGGCCACGGAAATGGGGCTCATGAGCATACAGGGACAGAGTCTGCGCAGCAGCGTGGGCGTCTGGTCGAACAGCCTGCGCAGGGACATCATGCGCCCGTTATTGCGGATGGCCTTCTTCAGGATGCCCATCTCGGAGGTTGCCGCGCTGGCGCCGCCGGAGGAGGGCACCTTCGCCGACAGCCTGGCCGCCAGCTCCTGCACCGTCAGCCTCTGATACCGGTCTATGGCCTCCCGGTACCTTTCAATCATGTCATTATACTCCTTCCCCCGAAACTCCGCCAGCCGCTGGTCCTGGGCGATGGTGAGCAGGGTCAGGCCGTAATACAGATTGCAGGTGTATGCCCCAAAGAGTGTGTCCGCACAGATCCGGCCCTCCCGGTAGGCCTCGCTCACCGCCTTCAGGCCGCCTTTTCTCAATTCGGCATCCATCCGGTTGAAGGCCGTCTTGCTCCGCAGCTCTCCCAGATTCTCCCTGTAGACTTCAAAGGTAAGCTTCACATCCGCAAGCCAGTCGCCGCTGCCCTTGCGTTTCTTGGGATCGATCCCATAGGCTTCCAGAAAACGGTCCAGCTTCTCCATATATTCTCTCAGCGCCTTTATCTGCTCCGATAGACTCTCCGCGTTGTCCTCCCGCCGAACCGCGTCGAGAACATACGTTCTGTCCTCCTTCTTCAGGAAAAGGCAGCTGTTATGGATCGCCTCCGCCTTGGAAAGCGCCCTCTCCAGAGCGTCCCAGTCCGTGGAAAGGTCCAGATACATTCCCTGCAATACTCTGGAAAGCTCCGCGGGCGTCTCCAGAATCTCCTTCTTCCTGTCCTGGGCCAGGCAGAGCCTGGCGTACAGCTCCTCCATATCCTTCTTTGCCACCGTGCCGGGCGCTTGGGCGTAGAGCTTCAGCTCCCTGCACAGTTTTCCCTGGGTCAACAGCCTGGGCAGGAGCCATGTCCCCTGGGCCTTCTTCCACTGCAGCTGTGCCGTCCGGGCGGAATAGTCAAGAACAGCAGGCGCAAAACGCTCCTCAATCCAGGTCTTCACCTCCCGGTATTCCCTGCCGGCCTGCGCCAGTCTCCTGGCCCGGTTCAGAATGCCCTGAAAATCGGGCGCGTCCAGGATTTCCGTGAGGGTTGCGCCGGGCAGCGCGGCTGCCTCCGCTGCCCCTGCCAGAAGCTCCGTCATCTTCCTGCTCTTGTCCTCCACGCCCCGGGCCCACCGGTAAAGCTCTTCCCGGCAGGAAACCGCCCGGTCCGTTTCCCCGCAGAAGGACTCCAGCTCCTCCCCCAGTCTGTCCCGAAGCTCCATGGAATATTCCGTTCCCTCGTATCCCAGCAGCGGATGCCCGGCATACTCTCCCATATCCTCTATGGCCACCCCGTACTGCCGGATCAGTTCCTCCCATTTTGCGATGATCTCCCTGTCCGCTTTCCCGAGAAGCCTTTTGTCAAAGCGGATCCTCCCCCGCAGCCCTGACGCCTTCTCGAAAGCCCCAATGGCTTCATAGAGGGAAGCTCCATATTTTCTCTTGACATGCAGCGCCTCGATGACGGCGTTTAATTCCCTGCGCAGACCGTAAATCTTTTCCGCGGTCTCCTCATACTCCTCCGGGGACTTCACTCTGCCGTATTCCAGCGTCCGGTTCAGATGGGACAGCACGGCGCTTTTGTTGGTCTTGTTGGAATGCAGCTCCAGGCAGAAGGGATCCAGCCCTATCTGGGCAAGCCTCTTCTGCACCACATTCAGAGCCGCCATTTTCTCCGCCACGAAGAGAACCGTCTTCCCCTGATACAGGGCGTTGGCGATCATATTGGTGATGGTCTGGGATTTGCCGGTTCCGGGCGGTCCGTGGAGCACAAAGCTCTGCCCTGCCGCCGCTGCCGTGACAGCCGCCATCTGGGAGGAATCCGCGCTCATGGGAACGGCCATATCCGCCGGAGAAATCACCCGGTCCAGATCCGCGGCCGCAACGGCCCCTTCCTCCTGCTCCCAGCTCATCCGCCCGGCAATCAGGCTGGAGACCACCTTATTGCGCTCTATCTCCTCCGAGCGGCTGCGCAGATCGTTCCACATGACGAACTGTCCGAAGGAAAACAGCCCCACAAAGGCCATCTCCTCCACATTCCAGCGCTTCTTTCCCATGACGGCCTGCCTGATGGTGTGGAAGATAACGCGCAGATCAAGTCCGTTCTCATCCTCCGGAAGCGGATCTAGCCCCGAAATGGAAAGACCGTAATCCTGGCGCAGATATTCCAGCAGCGTAATATTGATCTGGGCCTCCTCCTGCCTGCTGCGGAGGGCAAAGCCCTTGTAGCGGACACTGCGCACAAGGTCCACGGGATAGAGCACCAGCGGAGCGTATCTTGGCTTTTCCGACAGATCGCTCTCATACCAGCGCAGGAACCCAAAGGCCAGAAATAAGGTGTTGGAGCCGTTCTCCTCCATGCTCATTTTCGCGCTGCGGTACAGATTCTTTATGCTTTTATCCAGCTCCGCCTCCTCCAGAAAGGTGCGGATGCGCCCGCTTTTCAGCTCCTGGGCCGCTATATTGTCCGCCAGGTCCTTTCCCGTCTCCATCTCGAATATCCTGGAATCCCGCAGAGTCCCCGTCCATTCCGTGGGCGCCTCCAGGATCCGGAAGGTCTTTCCGGCGGACAGCTGATCCTCCAGCTCTCCCAGATCCGCCGTCATCAGCTGAATTGCGTTCTTTGTAACACGGAAATTCAGCAGCGCATTCCTCAGGCTGAAATCCAGCAGCTTCCTCTCCCAGAGCTTCAGCTTCGTGAGAGGGCTTCCCCCCGTCCCCTCCGTCACCCTGCCCGCCAGGGAATTGTCCAGGGCAGAGGGCGCCTGAACGGAAAGCTTCTCCCTTTTCCCATCGGCAGTCCCTTCCCCGGCTTCCGGATTCAGCTGCAGGGGAATGGGACGGATGCCGCTTCCCCTGGCCCGCTTTACATCAATGGCCCAGAAAAATCCTTCCAGGCGGGCCAGATGGTTCCTGCCCCTCTTCAGCGCCAGGTCAAACTCCACTTCCTTTCCCGCCACAAAATCCGTGCATTCCACCAGCAGCATCTGCTCCGCCCCGTCGGCAATCCTTTTTTCCACCGCCGACGCATCATCCATCACACAGTCGGCAAAGGTCTCCTTCTCCAGCCAGCATCCCCCGAACGCATGGCCCTCTATAAAGAACAGCAACGGATACAGCCCTGCCGCCTCCAGGCAGGCCGCGTACAGAAGCGTCAGATCCAGGCAGGTTCCCTGCCTTAACTCCAGCACGGCGTGGGGCAGCCGCACCCGCTGGCCCAGGGCTTCATAGCTGGCAGGCGGGTTATTGTAGATGATATTCCTGGTCTGCAGCGCCGCATAAACGGCGGCCATCTGCAGCTTTACCTGATTGGGGTTATTGGTCTGATAGCCGGTAAAGGAAGGGGAGCCCGTCCACTTCTTCAGGAATTCCGAGGCATCCAGCAGAACCTCCGCGATCCTGGGATGGTTAGGCATCACGAACGCCGCGATCATCTCCGGCATAATAAGCAGGCCGCTCCATTGGTCCACGGCCAGAAGCCCGATCTCCTGGGTCAGGGAGCCCAGACTCTCCTCCCCCTGCAGCACCTCCGCCAGAATCGTTCCCGCCACCCTTTCCGTCAGCGAAAAGAAGTAATCCGTTTTCAACTGCAACCTTACCGGCGAGATTTCCACGGATTTGCCGGGCTGTATCTCCCGGACGGAATAACGATATTCCCCGGCGAACTCCGGCTCAAAGCGGATCCTCAACTCCAGGTCGGTCAATACTTCCTCCGTCTCGTTGCTTATGACCAGATCTCGTATAACCGGAACGAAATTTTGCTGCATGGCAAAATTAATGGATTGTATAAAATTTCCTCCGATGCTTACCTTCTCTTCCATTCTTATCCCCCTCTGCCCGTTTTGGCAGGCATTTGCCCGCCTTGTCGGGTATTTGTGCATTTGTCCGAACCTCTCCTTTTTACCCTGACCCAGACAAGCCGGAGCCAAAATTTTACCACTTTCCGCAGGGCTTTCCGGAAACCTTTTCCACCGGTTTCCCCTCTTTTTCCTGCTCCATGGTTTATCGGAATCCTGATTTTGCCTGTCAGGATTCCGAGAGCCTGTCCTATTGGAGAATCCTGTAAATTCCTGTCTATTCTCCTATCGTGGCCCTTCTTTGAGGTTTTGTAAAGGACTTTTTGCTCAAGTTCACAAAAAGTTAACATTTCAGGGCGCAACGAAGGGACTATCGGAAGCGTCGGAAGAACTGGGGGATTGTCTGGCTTCTTAGTGGTAAAAACTTTTAACTCTCAAGTACTGCTCAGGTGGTAAATCTCTTGCCAGAAGTCGGAATTTGTGCTATATTGTCATCACGGGAAAGTCATAGAGCCAAGGCGGCTCTTACCCTCTTGTTTCTCGGAGGGTTCAAGCAGCCTTCCAGACGAAAGAAAGGAGGGTGATGCGATGTATGTTACATACTCTGATTTGATTCAGATTGGAATATTCATTGTGGCCCTGATTGGATTGTGCTATACAGTCTTTCAGGGAAAAAAGAAATAGCCGCCACTACTCACAATAGTGACGGCGACCCGGCTTCTTGCTGGGGAGTTTAGTCTCGATTTGGGGTAGAGCCGCTTCTATGGCTTTTCCCTATGTCTAATATAGCATATCGCCTCGGATAATGCAAGTGTTTTATCCTGATGAATCCTGATGCTGGTCACAAAGTACCATGACGGAAATTGCGAGGATAAGGAAATTCTGGTTGCTATTGATAAGGCGATAAAGTCCAGTTTGCAGCTTAGGTTGAAAAAGGAACTGATCGAAAACTTCATTAAATTTGTTGAGAATGCTTTCCGTGATGTCGTACTCAAAACAACCGGTACTGATGTTGACCGTTTGATGCCGCCCGTTTCCCGATTTGGCGGCGGCTCCCGTGACAAGAAAAAGCTGACTATCATTGAAAAGCTGAAAGTGTTCTTTGAAAAATACTTCGGTCTGGTCAGCCTTACATGGCCAACCGCTGAAAGTAAAACCATGAACTACGACTACACAGCAAGACAACCCCCGTTGAGAATGGTGGCAGAAGGAACGCAGGGCAAATCTTATAGCTCGTGAGTATAAAACGGATGATACATGGTGCAGTCTATTACTCCTGTATCATCCGTGACATCCAGGCTCAATACCCCGCCCCTTGGGGCGCTTCAAATCCCATGCCCCGTTGCCTGCGACGGGGTTACCTCGCTGCCTGCGGCGGGATTATTTACTCCGCTCTCAGTACCAGCACGGTGTCCGTGCCGTCTTCTCTCTCGGGCGGTAGGAAGGACACCTTCTCCTCGTCCGCCACCGTCCTGATATAGGTCCGAAGTCCCGTCACCGGGTCCATCCAACAGGCCTCCAGGCGTTTCCCCCGGTACGCCTCCAGGGAAAGGGAAATCTCCCTTCCCGTATAGCTGTGCGCCAGCAGGAAATCCTCCCCGGCAAAGACGCTGATATAATCGTATTTCTCCCCCTGCTCTCCCAGAAGGTATTCCTGGGCCGGCCGGCCTTTCTCAAATCCCACGCTTTCCATGAGATTCTTCAGGTGCACCATCTGCGCCCCGCCAGGATGGTGGATCGCCTCCGACCACAGATGCTTTGCGCCGTATGCGCCCTTCTGTGATTTATCCCGGTAAAACTGCATGATGGAATTGTGCCCGTAGACATGTCCCGCGGCGCCTGCGAATACGCTCCAGTAGGCGTAGCGCCTGGCGTCCGCCGCCATCCAGTAGGGCTGTGTCTCATCGTGAAGCCCCTGCAGCACCCACTCGTAGGAAGGTTCCCCGTCCAGGATGGGCTTCGCAGGCATCCTGACCGAATCCCGAGCCACATACCTCCAGTTGTCCTCTCCGAACCACCCCTCCCTTGCGGTATTGTCGTCCCACTCGTTCAGGGTCACCTGGTCGTAGCGTCTGTGCCCTGACTGGAAGAGATTGAAATCCAGCCAATCCTCCTCATGGAACCAGAGCGCGGAGCTGGTCCTTCCGAAGGGATGATAGGTCACCAGCCGGTCCGGCCGGTCCTCCTTCATCCTCCTTCCCATGTGCCGGAAGAGCCCGGGAGCCACATCTCCTCTGACATCTCCGCCCACAATCCAGATGATATTGGAGAAATTATGGTATCTGTCCAGCACAAAGCTCATATAGGCGTCCACATTCTCCCGGGTCAGAGATCCCCCCTTCACAAGGCTGCTGCCCCACACGGGGAGGATCCCCATGATAAGTCCCAGCTCCTCCGCCATCTTCATCACAGTGTCCACATGGTCCCAGAAGCCGCTCTCCGTATCCGGCCTGGCGGGATCTCCCTCGATGAGAGCCCTCTGCCCGGCCAGGTTCGTCTGGCCCGCGGTGTGCACAAAGTCCGCCAGAATCCAGTTATAGCCAAGCTCCTTACGGCTGCGAAGATAACAATACGCCTCCTGCCTTGAAAGCTTGTGAAATAAAAGCCAGGCAGTATCTCCCAGCAAAAATATCGGTTTCCCGTTCTGCTCGAAATACCTGCCGTTCTCCGAAATCTTAATCTCGTCCATATTCTCTCCTTACCTCCCGAATCTCTTTCCTGTGATTACACTCCTGCGTCATAAGCCGGCTTTCCTGTCCTTGCGGGATTATCCTTCCCGTCCTCCGCAGAATTGTCTTTCACTGCCCCGCAGAATTGTCTTTCACTGCCCCCGCAGAATTGTCTTTCACTGCCCCCGCAGAATTGTCTTTCACGCTTCCGCAGAATTGTCTTTTCTGCCCCCGCAGAATTGTCTTTCACTGCCCCCGCAGAATTGTCTTTCACGCTTCCGCAGAATTGTCTTTCACGCTTCCGCAGAATTGTCTTTTCTGCCCCCCGCAGGCCTGCCGGAAGCTGTCCTTGCACATCCCCTGCTCCGGATGACCGAAATCTCACCCTTCCTCACCGATAAGCTTCCTGACCGCATCCATGATTTCCTCTTCCCCCCGCAGCATGGAGACACGCAGATGCTTTGCGCCTTCCAGCCCCCGGAGCATATAGTGGGGCTGCTCTACCCGATAAAAAGGCTGTCTGAGCATTCCAAGATAGGTGAGTGTCCCCAGCTCTCCCAACTTCACAATAGTCTCCCTGTCCATCTCCGTGTCCAATATCATATCGTAAGCCGCCCATCCCGCTTCCTCACAGGGCTCCAGGGATTCCCTTACCTCGATTACCCTCATCTTGCGCGCCTCCTCTCGTGAGTCCATATACTCCCGGAAATTCCGCATTTCAATTCATTATTATGATTAGCCCGTCAAAAGGTATATTTGGCAAATATTCTGTGAATTGTTTGTAAATTGCATCCTTTTTTATTCCAGGAGACTTGGATTTCAGAGCAATCAATGTACAATTTGAAAACAATCAACACAATTTATGTTGTAAATACCTTATGACGCTTGAATCATTATTATATAGTTAACTCATTATTACACAAGCCTTTTAAAATTCTGATTCTATAGCTCCTCAGTCTTTTACAGAAAATGCGATCCGGGAACCGGCTTTTTCCGCCCAATATGTTTCCGGAAGTCTATAATCTTTCCAAAATAATCTCCCGAAATATTCAGATATCTTTCCCTGTGACACCTTTCCATCACAGATTCCCTGCCAGCTCTCCCACCGCATCCAGCAGCGCCCGGATATCCTCCTCAGTAGACAGATAGGAAATGCTGGCCCTTACCGTGCCTCCCCTGGCCGTCCCCAGGTACTCATGGATCAGGGGAGCGCAGTGAAGGCCCGTTCTCACCTGGATTCCGTATCCCTCTGCCAGAATATATCCCACATCCGCCGGACGAAGGCCCTCCAGGTTAAAGCTCAGCGCCGTTCCTTCCGGCACCCTGTCTCCGTACACCGTAACCCCCGGAATCTCCCCCAGGCCCCGGTACAAAAGCTCCATCAGCGCCTGCTCATGGCTCCTGATCTTCTCAAGTCCCGTCTCCAGAATATACTCCGCACCCGCATTCAATCCGGCGATGCCCGGCTGGTTAGCCGTCCCTACCTCGTAGAAAGGCTCCTTTGGCACAAGGGTGCTGCTGTCAATGCCCGTTCCCCCGTACAGCAGCGGCCGCAGCGCAATGCCGCTTCTCACATAGAGCCCGCCCGTTCCCTGCGGCCCGTATAGGCCCTTATGCCCTGTAAAAGCCAGCATATCGATCCCCATATCGTCCACATCGATGGGAAGCGCCCCGGCAGACTGGGAGGCATCCACCAGAAGGCAGGCCCCCGCCCCTCTGCACCACCGCCCTATCTGCGCAATCTCCTGCACGGCTCCCGTCACATTGGAGCTGTGATTTGCGATCACCAGAGCCGTATCCTCCGTTATGGACCGCTCCATGGCTTCCATATCCGCATAACCGCCCCGGTCGCAGGGAATCTTCACCGGCAGGCAGCTCCCTTCCGCGATTTTCGCCCCAAGGCCGTCATAAATCGTGCGCAGCACGGCATTGTGTTCCGCAGCCGTATAGACAATGCGCTTCCTGTCGCTTTGAAAGCCCAGAATCGCCATATTCAGTGCCTGGGTGGCGCCGCTTGTAAAAAAGATTCTCTCCGGCTTCTTCACCCCAAACAGCCGTGCTAGGTTTCCCCGGCACAGCCGTCTGCTATCCTTATGATTTCCTTCGGGGGAGCTCCCCCTGTACTGTGTCTCAGGGGACTCCCTCATGGCACGGGCCACCGCCTCTATCACCCGGGACGGCTTCGGCCAGGTGGTGGCCGCATGATTTAAATATATCATCTTTCCTCAGCCTTCTACCACTTCAAATCCCATATACCTGGCAATCTTCTTCACAAGCTTCATCTGATCTCCGAATACCAGAACCTGATGATGGCCGAAGTCTGCCAGATTATGCATATAATCCCTGCCGTTTTCCAGCTTGATAAAATAATGAGGGCTGCAGTAATAGGGCCGGAACTCCGAACGAATCACCTCGCCCACCTTCACCACCATCTTGTTGCCCATGGGATTGAAGCGTCCGAAGGTTACATACTGCTCCTCGTTCTGCTCAAAGGCGATCTGCATCTTACCGCCGAATCCCTGCCCGGTAAATGCCCACATGCTGTAGTCCAGATCGGGCTTGTCGAAGCCGTTCATCTTCAGCG
Source organism: uncultured Acetatifactor sp. (assembly GCA_910589035.1). GTDB lineage: Bacteria > Bacillota > Clostridia > Lachnospirales > Lachnospiraceae > Acetatifactor. The sequence continues at coordinate 62,296 of CAJUSI010000048.1, forward strand.
AAGGCACCGCATGGTGGATGGAAAGCACCTCAGGGGACTGCAGGAAGGGATTGCCCATGAAGGCCCCTCTTCCGGCGCCGTACATCAGCACCATCATGGCCATCATGGCGTTGAGATCCTCCTCGCAGGCGCTGGGAATTCCCTCGGATTTCAGCAGGGAATGGCATACGCAGGGCGTAAACTTGCGCTCCTGGGGAATTCTGGAGGCGCACAGCTCGATGCAGGCCGTGGAGAAAGCGTTGCAGCCGTAGAATTCCATCATGGCCTTGGCCGCCAGGTAATACTTTGCGTCGTTGACCAGCCATTCCGGATTTACCTTTGTCTCCTTTGAATTCTCAAGCAGCTTATCGGCGATCTGCTTCGCCTCGTTCTCATCCACCCTGTCCATGTAGGGGAAGATATCCTTGAAGGGGAGCTTTAACACTTCAAAGCCGTACTGCTTTCTCAGATATTCCACATCCCTGATATTGGACTGGATGCCATAGGTAGGCACCTGTCCGGAGGTCAGAATCAGCGCTTTGGTGTTGGCAACGCATTTCCGAACCCACAGGCCGTGCAGGATATCGTTCAGATCCTCCATGTCGATGGCGTTGTACGCCTCCACGCCGATGCTCCTGTTGTAGGCGCACAGATCCGCGCCCTCGTTGCCATTGGAAAATACGATGGTGGTTTTACGGTATTTCTCCAGCTTGGGCACGCGGAAGCAGAATATCACGAAGGCGTCCACCTGGTCCAGGTTCTCCTCGATCTTATCCCAGGTCTCCTGGGGAACCGTGAGGTTCTCTATGTAGGGAACCGGGATGGGCTCCATCACGTTCACCTGGGGAATGATATCCTTCAGCTTCTCCCGGATGTCCTTCATGTAATTGGCCGCCCATGCGCGCTCCGCCTCAGGCTGCAGGTTCTCGGCCTTGCCCGCCCTGCAGGGTCCCTCCCAGAAAGCGGAATGCTGCAGGAATCCCACCAGGGGACGGATGTTCAGTTTCTTCTTCATTGCCGATTGGATCATGTTTAGTTCCTCCTGTTTATGTAAAATTTTAACTTCCTCTACAGAAATAGTATCCACCCACTATTGCGCCAACTGGATTTTGTGCATTTCATGAAACGAATTATATTCTCTCTTCCTCCACCCGGTTCAGCACCGCCTCAAAGACATTGGCGGCGGCCCACAGGTTGTAGCTGAACCAGGAGCTGTACGGCGCTCCGTCGCTGGAGCGTTCCGTCACCAGGCCGTCGCTGGGGCACCACCTCTCGGACAGTACGCCGTATTGCCCGTAGCCCGTTTTCTCCGGATAGAGCTCCAGGGTCTGCATCATCCATGCTATGGAATCATGGGCCCGCGAGCTGTAATAGTCATCTCCCGTCACTCTGGTCAGGAACAGCAGGTCCTCGTCCGCCAGCACCCCCATGGGATGGATGTGAGGATTGGAGACGGAGGTCACGGAGCCGCCGCAGGCATTCCAGCCGTCCTTAAGAGGTGCATTCTCCGGCCTTGTGGGATAACAGTAGCGCCACAGGAATTCATATCCTGCGCTCTGCTTCATATATTCCAGGAAGCGCTTCTTACCCGTGTATTCATACAGAAGCCTGCTGCCGTGCAGGAAGCTCAGATTTCCCTCCTGGTCCACCGCCTTCCAGGTATCCATGGGCGCTCCGTAGCAGTCCAGCCCGTATACAAAGCGCTGGTAGTAGTCCAGCCCTTTTTCCGCCTTCTTAGCATAAGCGGATTCTCCGGTGAGCCGGGCCAGATACATAAGCCCCGGTACGAACCAGCATCCGGCGAAGCCCTCCCAGTCCAGGACCTTTTTTTCCTCCGGAGAATAGGTGTACCCGAATGCGCCGTCCTCCCTCTGAAGCCCGGTGACGGTGTCCAGCACCTTCCTGCATACCTCCAGCCATTTGTCAGGACAGGAAATACCCCGCCTTTTCAGGAACAGAACGGTTTTTAAAATATAGGAAACCGCGCTTCCCTGGGTATATGCGCAGTGACAGTCCTTACACAGGCCATAATAGGTCCACCAGCCGTTGAGGCGCTCTTTGGCTTCCCCTCCCCCGGAGGGAGTACCCCTGCCGGGGGCAAGATCATACAGCAGGCCGGACTTTTCATTGTATCCGCCTATGATTCTGTCAATGATCGCCTCTCCGGAAAGGGCATACCCCAGCGCCCGCTCCGCTTCCTCTCCCAGCAGATGCCGGCTCATCACCAGGGGATAAGCCAGAATGGCGCCCCCCGTCCAGCCGATCTCCGTCACATTCCTCCAGGGCTTCAGCACTCTGTCCTCCGGCGGCCTGCACTTCCGGTTGGTATACTCCCCTGCCTCCTTATCGTAGTTCAGATGGCAGAAGGCAGCCAGCATGGCCAGGGCAGCCTCCCGGAAGCTTTTTTCATAGCAGGCTCTGCTGTGGACCTTCTCATACTCCATGCGCACAATCCGGTGAAGGCCTGTGCGGTCCTCCCCCGGCAGCAGATAGATCCTTCCCCTCGCCCGGGCCTTCCGGCCAAGGCTTTGGGTGGGCTCCGCGGGCACCGTGCGGTTCAGGAAGGTTACGGGGTCATTGGTATAGCCCAGGGTTACGCCGAAGCTGCCCGGCAGTGCGGCAAACACCCCGTTTCTGAGATATTTTTCCTGCGGCTTTCCCTGGCTTTCCTGCCTTTTCTCTTCCTTCGGCTCTTTCCGGCTTTGCTGCCTTTTCTTCTCTTCCAGCTTCCATTGGCCTTGCTTTTCTTTCTGCTCTCCCTGGCCTCCCTTAGCTTTCTCCTCTTCCGGCTCTCCCTGGCCTGTCTGCCCTTCCTCCTCCGAGTAGGGGCAGATAGAAACCGCCGCCACGCCCCCGTCCCAGCACAGGGCGGAGAGCGGAACCGCCGCCCTGTCCGCCCGGAATTCCCAGTAGGGAGAACAGAAAGCGATCTCCGGATGGACTTCGGTCAAAAGGGGAAATTCTCCCGGCCTTACCTCATCCGCATGATTGGACCCATAGATATTGCAGGGAATCACATGATAATGATCCTTACCGCCCTCCAAAGTAACCATCAGCTTCAGCTGGGTCTCGCAGGATACCTCAAAACCCATTTCGTAGGAATAAAAGGGCTCCCCTTTCCGCTTCGCAAGAAAGGCATAGTAAAGCCCCTCCTGTGTCCGGTATTGGCATTCCTCTCCCCTCCAGCATTCCTCCGGTATGGGAATCCATTCCCCATCTCTTCGATAAAAGAGCGATATTTTCAACTGCGGTCCGCCAAAATCCGGCTTCATGGCATCCCTCCTCTTCTATTTCATACTCCTTGAATCGCTCCGGCAACCTTTGTTCAAGGGTCGTTCCTAATTTTGACTTCTTCCACTCAGGGGTCGTTCATGGTTCCGGCTTCTCTCCTCATGCCGCTCCCGGAAAGCCCTCTTCGACGAGGAATCAATCCCCGCTCTTCCGATATCGGATTTCCCAGCGTCCGGAGCCGCAGTGAGCCGTCATTTGTCCGTCTTCAGAGGTAAATTTAAGCTCCTCTGCCTGAATCTCGCAGGCTCCCTCCTCCAGCCGGATCTCTGCGGTGGTATTATGGGGGATTATGATTTCCAGTTTCCTGCTGCCCTCTTCCTCTCCCTTTTCCCAGCGCACGCTCAGGGTACCATACACGCTTTCAAAGCTTCCCTGAGCGTAATCCAGTACATTTTCTGTCTGAGGACTGATAATGGAATGATGATACCCGGGGTCCTTCTCGTCGATCTCCATGCCCAGCACCACCCGGTAGAGCCAGTCTCCCACAGCCCCGTAGGCATAATGGTTGAAGGAATTCATATCCGGGCTCCACATGGTACCGTCCGGCTTGAGGCCGTCCCAATGCTCCCAAACAGTGGTAGCGCCCATTTTGATCTGGTACAGCCAGGAAGGGAAATCCTCCTTCAGCAGAAGATCATATGCTTCCTTTGTATAGCCGTTCCGGCTCAGAGCGTGACAGAAATAAGGGGTTCCCACAAAGCCGGTCACCAGATGCCCGTTCTCCTTCGCCAGCAGCTCCGCCAGCCGTTTCGCCGTCCTTTCCCGGAATTTCTCCGGCGCCAGGTCAAAATACAGAGCCACGATATGGGCCGTCTGGGTCTGGGCGGTCATCCTGCCGTCCTCCTCAAAAAAGGTCCTTTGGAATTTATCCACAATCTGCCCGTACAGCTCCCCGTAGCGCCTGGCATCCTCATCCCTGCCCAGAACCCCTGCAATTTTCGCAAAAAGTCCCGTGGAATAGGCATAGTAGGCGGTACAGGTCAGGTCGTTGGGCGTGGCCCCGAAGTAGCTGCCCTCCTCCGCATCCAGCGCTACCCAGTCGCCGAACTGCAGCCGGTAATTCCAGATATTGTCCGTGGAATGGGCCCGCATGAATTCGATCCACTTTTTCATGCTCTCGTACTGCTCCTCCAGGATCACCCGGTCCCCGTACACCAGGTACATGGTCCAGGGATTGATCACCGCCACATCCGCCCAGGCCGCCGCCGAATGGGTTCCCTGGGACAGAAGCCAGTCGTTCTCTTCCTTCCCGCTGATGATATCGGGTACCACATGGGGCACGCCTCCCTCGGGTGTCTGGTCCGCGGCCACATCCTTCATCCATTTCCGGTAAAAAGTATAGGAATTAACAAGATAGCATGCGGTCCGGCAGAAGATCTGTGCGTCCCCTGTCCAGCCCATGCGCTCGTCCCTCTGGGGGCAGTCCGTGGGAATATCCACGAAATTTCCCTTAAGTCCCCACAGGATGTTGTGCTGCAGACGGTTCACCAGCTCATTGGAGCAGGAAAAGCTTCCTGTGGGCTCCATTTCGGAATGCAGCACCCATGCCTCGAAATCCTCCCGCCTCACTTTCCCCGGCCATTCCAGCACATGGACATAGCGGAAGCCCATGAAGGTGAACAGAGGATGGTACTCCTCCCCGCCCCCCTTGCAGGTATAAGAGATTTCCTGCTTTGCGCTGCGAAGGTTTGCCGTGTAGACATTTCCCTCGGCATCCAGCGCCTCGAAGCATTGCAGGCGGATCCGTGCGCCGCTTTCCGCACATACCTTAAAATTCACCCAGCCTGTGAGATTCTGGCCGAAATCGATGACAGTGTCTCCCTCCGGCGTGGTAATGACACTTTGAGCCGGGAGCCTCTCCTGTACCTTCACCCGGCTTCCCGCCTGGGCCGTCAGGGCGTCCATGGAAAAATCCAATCTATGAACGGCTTTCCATTTTCCGTTTTCCCCGGCATTTTCTGCCTCATGGGTTCCGGATACTTTCCCGGCCTCTACGGGCATCACGCCTTCCTCCGGCTTTGTCTCACGGCCTCCGGGCGCTTTCCTGTCATCTGCAGACGCCGCGCAAGCTGCCCCATAGTCTCCGGACAATTCTCCGCTCTCTGCGGGCATCACGCCTTCCTCCAGCCTTGCGTCATAGCTCTCGCCGTCGTAAATCTCCGAGAAGGTCACCGGTCCCTCTGCCGCCTGCCAGGTCTCATCCGTGACAAAAATCTCCTCCCCGCCGTCCCGGTAGCGCACCTTCAGCTGGAGCAGCAGGGCGGTCCTAGTGCCATAGTTATTTCTTAACAGCAGAAATCCCATCTTCCCCTTGTACCATCCCGCTCCCAGCATGGCCTCCAGGGTATTCTCACCCTCCTTAAGGCTGTTCGTCACATCATAGGTCTGGTAACACAGATGCCTGTCATAAGAAGTCCATCCCGGAGCCAGCTCGTCGTCCCCAACCTTTTTCCCGTTTAAAAACAGACGGTACAGCCCCAACGCCGTCACGCACACATAGGCGGATTCCACTTCCCCTTTCAGGCGGATTTTCTTCCGAAGGCGGGTACTGCCGGATTTCTCTCCGTCCGCTTCCTCCTCCCCGGTGATAAATCCGCCCTTCCACTCATCCTTCGAAAGCAGCGCCGTCACAAAGCCAGCCGGCTCGCTGTAGGGACTTTCCTCTCTGCCGTCCCGAACCCGCACCCGGACAAAATATCCGGTGCAGGAGGCCGGCTCCATCTCCGCCTCCGCATGGACGGACTCGGCGCTCTCCACCCAGCCGCTGTCATATACCATTTTCCCAAAATCCGCGTCCGAGGCAATCTGCAGCTGATAGGCCTTCTGCACCACATTTTTCCCGTCGCTCTCAATCACCCAGCCAAACCAGGGCATTCCAGACAACCCCACCGGATTTTCCAGGTACTCCATTCTAATCTTTCCGACTTTTAACATATTTCCCTTTCTGCTTACTCCTCCGCCGCGGAAGGATCTTCCACTTCGAAGGAGTAAATTTCCCTTGTATCGATTCCCTCTGTCTGTTCCACTGCCACCCTCGCCTATATGGCTTCTCTTCATCCGTTTCTTTCTAAGCGCAATACTCTTTCCCTCCGGCAACTGCCGGCGATTTTCTACGCGAAACGGCTATACAAGTCACTGCCATGGCCATTCTACAGTACCTTGGACACCGCTTCCTTCCATCCCTCATAGCGCCTTGTCTTCTCCGCCTCCTCCATCTCCGGGCGGAATTCATGATAGCTTAAATTGCCGAAGGCCGTGTCCCCGTCAAAAAGCTTCATGGTGATGCCCGCCAGATAGGCGGCCCCGATACCGGACAGCTCCTCCGCATCCGGCACGCACACCCGAAGATCTGCCATATCGCTCTGCAGCTGCATCAGATAACGGTTCCGGGTCGGTCCCCCGTCCACGCAGAGCTTCTCCAGCTTCATCCCGCTGTCCTGCTCCATGGCCAGCAGGAGGTCGGTAATCTGGTAGGCGATGCAGTCCAGAGCCGCCTTCACCACTTCCTTCTTCCCGGTGCTGCGGCTCATGCCGTACAGGATGGCCCTGGCGTCGCTCTTCCAGTAAGGCGCGCCCAGACCGCTGAAGGCCGGCACCAGGCAGGTAGTGTCCTCTTTATTGGCCGCCATGGCAAGCTCCTGTGTCTCCCCGGCGGAGGAAATCAGACCCAGCTCGTCCTTCAGCCAGCTGATCACCGCCCCGGTATAATTCAGATTGCCCTCCAGTACATAATTCACCCTGCCGTCGATGCCCCAGGCCAGAGAAGTGACAATGCCGTGCTTACTGCCCACAAATTCTTCCCCGATATTCATCATCAGCGAGGAGCCGGTGCCGTAGGTGGCCTTCACCATTCCTTTTTCAAGACATCCCTGTCCGAACAGCGCCCCGTGGGAATCCCCCAGCATGGCGTGGACAGGCACCTCTTTCTCCAGCACCCCCTGCAGATCCGTCATCCCGAAGAGGGAATTGGAATCGCAGACCTTCGGAAGACAGGATGCGGGAATACCGAACATGGCGCAGATCTCCTCATCCCAGCACAGGCTGTGCAGATTGAAAAGCTGCGTCCTGGAAGCGTTGGAATAGTCCGTCTTAAATTCCTTACCCCCTGTCATGCTAAACAGCAGCCAGCTGTCCACGGTTCCCATGCACAGCTTCCCTTCCCGGGCCAGCTCCTTCGCCCCCTTCACATTTTCCAGAATCCACGCCATTTTCGCGGCGGGAAAATAGGGCGAAAGGGGAATGCCGGTGCGCCGGGCGATGATGTCCTTTTTCTCCTGCGAAAATCCGCGGCAGACGCTCTCCGCCCTGGCGCACTGCCACACGATGGCGTCGCAGACAGGCTTTCCCGTCTCCCGGTTCCAGGCCACGGTGGTCTCCCGCTGATTGCTGATGCCGATTCCCCGTATCCTGCTTCCGGATACCTGCATTTTGTCCAGCAAGGCTTTGATCACCTTCCTGGTATTCCAGTAGACCTCCTCCATATCGTGGGAGACATACCCCTCTGGGCTGATGATCTGTCTGTGCCCCAGATCCTCCCTGGCTATGAGAGCGGCCTTTTCGTCAAAGAGAAGGGCCTTCGTCCCCTGGGTGCTCTGATCGATACCTATGATATATTCCATTTCGTCTCCTTCCATCGGTTCCGCCGGACCCGCAGTGTCGGCCGCTGAAGTCCCACCTCATTTTCCGTATCAGACCTGTCCCAGCACTTCCCGCACGGTCCTGCAGATTCCCTCCGCATTCAGTCCGTAATAATCAAACACCTCCTTGGACGTTCCTGTGATTACCGGCGCGTCCGGCAGGGCCATATTGATCACCCTCCTGGGATTATTCGCCGCCACAATCTGGCTGACCATGGCTCCCAGCCCTCCGAATGGCGAATGCTCCTCCACGGTGACCAGCGCTTTGCACTTTCCGGCAGCCGCAAGAACCGCTTCTTTATCTATGGGCTTCACACAGTACATATCCAGGAGAGTGGCTTCTATCCCTTCCTCCTTCAAAAGCTTCACCGCCTCATAAGCAGGCTTCACCATCTCCCCGCAGGCGATGAGGGCCACGTCGCCGCCCTGCGCCAGAACGGTTGCCCGATCCATGGCAAAGGGGGTATTCTCCTCCGTGTAAATATCCTCCACAGGATTGCGCCCCACCCGGATATAGGCGGGCTTCTCATCCCCAAGCAGCGCCTCCACCAGGCATTTGGTCTGGTGCCTGTCGCTGGGCAGGTAGACCCGCATATTGGGGATGGCGGACATGGCCGCGATATCCTGGGCGGAATGGTGGCTCATGCCCAGGGCCCCGTAGCTCACGCCCCCGCTGATGCCGATGAGCTTTACATTGGTGTTGCTGTAGGCCGCATCCACCTTGGCCTGCTCATAGCTCCTGGTGGAGAGAAAGCAGGCCGGGGAGGCCGCGTAGGGCTTTTTCCCGCATTTTGCCAGTCCTGCGGCGATGCTCACCAGATTCTGCTCCGCGATTCCCACCTCCACAAACTGCTCCGGATACTCCTTCGCAAAGGGCGCCAGGGAAGCACTTCCCCTGGAGTCGCTGCACAGCACCACGATATCCTTATCCTCTTTCGCCCTGTCCATCAGCACCTGGCAGATGGCGGCTCTGTTCGGTATGGTATTCATTGACTGCAAGCCTCCTTCCTGCTCTCAAAATCCCTCATAATCTGTTCATATTCCTCCTTCGTGGGCACATGATGGTGCCAGGAGGCCTTATTTTCCATCACTTCGGAGCCGTATCCCTTCACGGTGTTGGCAATGACCAGGGAGGGCTTCCCCTTTACCGTCTTCGCCTCCTCAAAGGCCGCGTTGAGGGCGTCGCTGTCGTTTCCGTCCTCCACATTGATCACATGCCAGCCGAAATCCGTGAATTTCGCTGCCAGGTCCCTGTGGGCCATCACATCCTCGGTGCCCCCGGAAATCTGCAGCCGGTTCCTGTCAATCACGGCGCAGAGATTGTCCAGGCCGTACATGGCGGCCGCCATGGCTCCCTCCCACACGGAGCCCTCCGCCAGCTCGCCGTCCCCCATGACCACATACACACGGTTTGCGCGCTTATCCATCCTGCCGGCCAGAGCCATGCCTACGCTCACCGGAAGCCCGTGCCCCAGGGATCCGGAATTCATCTCAATGCCGGGCAGCTTATTGTTGGGATGCCCGATAAATTTGGAGCCGAACCTGGAAAACTCGTCTATCACCTGCTCAATGGGGAAAAATCCCTTCGCCGCCAGCACGCTGTAGAGAGCCTCCACGCAATGCCCCTTGCTCATGACGAACAGGTCCCTGTCCGGATCCTCACAGTTTTCCGGGCTGATATTCATCTGCCGGAAATACAATGTGATCAGGATATCCATCACGCTCATGTCCCCGCCGATATGCCCCCCGTTGCCTGCTACGATCATGTCGATTACATTCTTCCTCAAATCAAAGGAAAACGCTTTATAATTCACTGTCTTTCTTCCATCCTTTCCCATACTGTCGCTTCCTCACTCCCCCCTCAGATACGCCTTCACGTCCTCCTCAATGGGGTCATAGAGATCCGGCTGAACGCCTATGTATTTGCAAGCCTCGTACAGCACCGGCACCACATTTCCGTGGATTCCCACGCAGTGATGGATATAGGGTCCCTCCACAACCTTGGCTTCCAGGCGCTTTAAGTTCGCAACCTCCACCCACATATAGGTTCCCTTGGTGTAAGGCCCTTCCACGCCCTTTGCATTCCCCAGAAGAAGGGAATACTCCCCGTTGTCCCCGTCAAAACGGCACAGCGTCAGGTCGCCGCTCTTTGCCAGCGCCTCCACGGCTCCGGGATGGTCGAAGGCCAGAGGATAGCCGATGGTGGGACGCTCGCAGGCCACGGACAGGGGCCAGGGACCGCAGTGCTGCAGCAGCTCCCCGTTCTCGTTGTCGGGATGGCGCACCGTCCAGTCCGCGAAGAAGCTCCTCTTCTCCCCCAGGGCCGCCGCCTCCGCCATGAGCGCGGTAATCGCTCCGTGGATATCCGTCTCGCACACCACGGGAATGCCTTCCTCATTCAGCAGGGAATTGGCCGCACAGGGCATGATGCCCAGCTCTCCCTGCAGGGCGTTCCAGCACTGGATGGCGATGGCGCTGCAGCCGTACTTTTCCGCCAGCCTCTTCATGGCCACCTTCAGGGCCGCCACCTTCTTAAGCTCTTCCTCCTTCACGGCGATGTTGAAATGCTCCCTGCAGTATGCCACCACCTCTGCCTCCGCGCCTTCCTCCTGGACCTTCTTCACTTCCACGGTCAGCTCCGGCATGGGAATGGGAGACAGCTGGATATTGAATTTCTCCAGGAGCTCTCCCTCGTTGCACATGGTGGACCAGAAGTCAAAGGGCCTGGGGCCGATCTGCAGGATGCGGATGCTGCGGAACACCTTCACCACATTGCAGACTGCCAGGAAATCCTTTACGCCTCTCTCAAATTCCGGATCCTCCAGCCGGCAGTTGGTCATATAGGTGAAGGGGATTCGGAAACGCCTCAGCACCTTGCCGGTGGCGAAAAGCCCGCACTGGCTGTCCCGCAGGCGGATGCCGTTCCCGTCGGGACGCTCGTCCCTGGGCCCCCAGAGCAGCACGGGGACATTCAGCTCCTTTGCGAGCCTTGCCACCTCATACTCCGTGCCGAAATTTCCGTGGGGAAAGAAGAGCCCGTCCACCCCTGCCTCCTTAAATTTCGCCGCGATACGGATCCTGTCGTTGTCGTCGTGGAGCAGGCCGTCCTGGGCGATATCGCTGATATCCACAAATTCCACTCCCAGCTCCCCCAGCCTCTTCCTGGTCAAATCCGCGTATTTCACCGCGTCGGGCGCGCTGAAAATACTTCTCCTTGTAGGTGCAAATCCGATTACAATCCTGTTCATAGCATACCTCCGTTTTCATTTTGACAGCCTCCCGGGAGCTCCGGACTGCGTTTCCCGGGCCTTTTCAGATTCGCCTTTACGGCTTCCCGGGGAGGCTGTTTTTCTATCCTCTATCCTACCTGAATCTGCGCTTAATGACAACTTAATATTAAGTTTTTCTTCATGGCATGGTTGACTTAATCCACTTAATATTGTATCTTTTACCTTATAGGCGCATAAGGGCATAGTCCTATGCAAAGCGGGTAATTCAGGCTCAGGCCGCTAATCCTCTGAGTCCCGTCCGCTTCAGTGGTCTATGGGGGATTTGCGGTGCAATCCATCGGCATATGCAGGATTGGCTTGTGTACGGCTTCTGCCCCCGGCACACATCCTTTGCGTCAAATCCTCATGGGCAGCTTCTGCCCGGAAAAAGAACAGGAGTACGAACATGTCCATCACAGGCAAGGAACTGGCTAAATTACTGAATCTGTCGGAGGCCGCCGTCTCCATGGCGCTGAACCGTAAGCCCGGCGTCAGCACCGCCACAAGGGCGCGCGTTCTGGAGGCGGCAGCGGAAAACGGCTATGACTTCACCCATCTCCGGGACACAGCTGTCCCGAAGGTGGAAAAGGGCAGTATTTCCCTCATGATCTACAAAAAACACGGGGCCGTAGTTGCGGACACTCCCTTCTTCGACCAGCTCATAAAAGGAATCGAATCGGAATGCCGCCAGGCCTGTTACAGCTTAAACATCCATTATCTGTACGAGGACGACGATATCCCGGCCCAGCTTGGCAGCCTGTGTTACTGCAACGGGGCCATCCTCCTTGCAACGGAAATGGAAATGCGGGATTTCCAGCCTTTTGATGCCCTGAAAATGCCCCTGGTGGTTCTGGATACCTATTTTGAAAGTCTCAAATACGACTGCATCCTGATCAACAATTTCCAGGGAGCCTACCAGGCCGCCAATTATCTGATCCGCAGGTCCAAATCCCAGCCCGGCTACCTGCGCTCCTCCTACCCGGTGGGCAATTTCGAGGAGCGTGCGGACGGCTTCTACAAGGCCATCCGGGACAGCGGCATGTCCGCATCCAAATCCCCCGTCCTGCGGCTCACCCCCTCCCTGGAAGGAGCCTGCGAGGATATGCGGGAACTCCTGAAGAACGGAGAGGAGCCTGCCAGATGCTATTTCGCCGACAACGACCTGATCGCCGCCGGCGCCATCCGGGCCCTGCAGGAATTCGGCTACCGCATTCCCCGGGATGTGGGCATCATCGGCTTCGACGATATGCCCCTCTGCGTCTGCATCGAGCCCCGTCTCACCACGGTCAATGTGCCCAAGCAGTACATGGGCAAAGTAGCCGTCACACGCCTGCTCCAGATCATGGAGCCCGGTGAGCATTATCCTGTCAAGCTGGAGATCGGCACCAGCATCGTGACACGCCGCTCTGTGTGAGGGACCGGGACTGGCAGAACGGCATGCCAAAATAACGCATATATCAAAGCCCCATTTGAATACCTGCAGGATGGACTCCGTTCGCCGAGACCCCATGTCCTGCCGATCTGTTAGGCGCTTAACGCCAACATCCTGCGCAAAGCGGCAAAATTTTGGCTCTGGCCTGTCCGGATTAGGTGTCTGCAGGACAGGCTCCGTCTGCCGAAGCCCCCTGCCATACCGATTATGCCAGCAGGATTTCCGTGGCGCTTCCGTCATAGGACAGGCTCTGCTCCCTGCAGGTTCCGTCCATTCTGTAGTATCGGATGTGAAGCGGTAAAGGAGCCTCCACGGACGCCAGGGGATAGCTTCCCTGCACAGCGCCGATTTTCAGCCGCTTTTTCCCATCCTGCAAGGATTCCTCATAGGACAGCGCAACCGCCGCATACATGCCCTCCTGATATCCGTACCCGTTTCCCTCATCCGTATAGCAGACAAAGCTTCCGTCCGCCCCCTCGTACACTTCCACCGTATCCGGCACTCCCGTCTTTCCCTCCCTGCCGTCCAGAGGAATGACGGAGCCGGCCCTTATAAACAAGGGCTGCCAGCTTACAGGCGCTTCCACCGTAATCTCCTGTCCGCCCTCCAGGCACTTCCCGGTATTCTCCTGATACCAGAGGCTTCCCCCGGGCAGATAGACCTTCCAGCGCTCCTCCCGGTCCAGCTTCTCGTTCTCCGGACCGTACCCGAAGGCCTCCGTCACCGGGCACACCAGGTAAGCCGGACCGTACATAAACTGATTTCCAATCTCCCGCACTCCGGAATCCTCCGCAAAATCAAACATAAGGCTGCGCATAATGGTATATCCTTCCGTCTCCACCCGGTGGGCCAGAGAATAGGAGTAGGGCAGCATCCGATAACGCCGGCGGATATAGGCGGTGATAGTGTCGTAATATATGGTCCCCGGCTCTCCGAAATGCCAGGGTTCCCTGGGCGTATCGGTGCCGTGGGAGCGCATCACGGGAAGGAAAGTCCCCATCTGAAGCCATCTGGTGTACAGCTCCCGGTATCCCGAATCCTCTGCGCCCTTCTCGAACAGGCCGTGCCAGAACCAGGGAGCTTCCCCTTCTGTCACATTGGCAAACCTGCGGAAGCCCTCCGTATTTCCCACGAAGAAGGCACCGATATCCAGAGTCCAATAGGGAATCCCCGACATTCCCATGCTCAGGCCCTCGGCAATCTGATTCCGGAATACCTCCCAGGTAGCCATTATATCCCCTGACCAGAGAATGACCCCGTAATTCTGGATGGAAGGCGAGCCGGACCGGGTCAGGTTGACCATGCGTTTGTCGGCACATTCCGCCCTCTGATGCTCATAGAGCCCTCTGGCGTGGGCCAGGGCGTAGGTATTCGCCACCCTGGCGTCAAAATATCTGGTCAGATTTTCCCTTGCCAGCTCATAGCGCTCCTCTTCCTCCCGTTTCACAGGCCCGTTCCAGTCAGGGGTAAAGGGCTCCGTGGAGTCGCACCACCAGGCGTCCGTCCCGGCTGCGACAAGCTCCCTCTTTAACTGGGTCCAGTACAGATCCCTGGCCTTCTCGCTGAAGGCATCGTAGGTGGAGAGATTGGCAAGCAGGGTTCCCGCTTCCATCATCTCCGCATTGTTCTCCCCGCCCTTATTCATATTGGGCCAGATGGAGATCATGAAAGCGCAGTCCTTCTCATGCATGGCCTTCACCATACCGGGCAGGTCGGGGAAACGCTCCTTGTCCACATGCTTATTGCCCCATTTCCCGCTCTCCCAGGAATTCCAGTCCAGAACCAGGCAGGATACCGGAATCTGTCTTCTCTCAAATTCCTCCAGGGTATCCAGCATCTGCTTCTGGGTCACATACCGCTCCCTGGACTGCACATAGCCGTAGGCCCAGCGGGGCAGCATCACGGCGCTTCCCGTCAGCTCCCGGATCTGTCCGATAATCTCATCGAAGCTCTTCCCGGGAATGATATAGTAGGCAATCTGATCCACCGCGTCGAAGATCAGGGTGATCAGGTTATCCCTTTCCTCATAGACCATCAGGCAGTCCGCGTCGAAGAAGACGCCGTATCCTTGGGAGGAGAGGAACACCGGCATGGGAATCTGCATATTGTTCTGGTACAGGTATTCCTTCACATTCCGGTAATTATAGGTTCCCCTCTCGTGCTGCCCCAGCCCGTAAATGGCCTCATCCTCCCCGATCTCCAGATGCAGCACGGCCGTGTACGCCTCCCCGGTCTTCACGGAAGCGACGTTTTCCACAAAGGTTCTCTCCCCGTCGATGGTCTTCTTCGTCACCAGCTTCGCCTTTCCGCCCTCGATCATGTATTTCACGATATCCCTTTTTTCAAAAGAATAGTCCCTCTGGCAAAACAGCCTGCGCCCATCCGCCTCAAAATCCTGCGCCTGGGCTCCCCCATCCGGCCCGCAGAGGATGGTCTCATATTCCCTGTCGCTCCGGACTGCGCTCCCGCATCCGTGCGTCTGCCCGTCCGGGGTACAGATTACCCGGGTCACAGCCTTGATTTCTCTCCTCATATCCTTACTCCTCCATGCCTTCCGCATGCGCTGTATTCCGCAGCCGCAGACAGTTTCCAAATCATTGTTATACAGCTTAGGAACCATCAAGAAATAACTCTTTAAGAGTTATTTCTGGTTCCGGCTAATTCATGACAATAGAATCCTGTTTTTGGATTTTATTGTTGCGGAGCAATTTGCAGGAATTGTCAAAAATAAATTTTTGACAATTCCTTACCAACAAATTTTTACGCAAAACGGCAAAATCCTGATTCCGGTTTTCCGGGTCCGTAATTTCTTCCTCCGAATTTCGTAGCCTCCCGAAATCTCCAAGCCATATTTCTGAGGCTTTTAAAATTTAACGATTGTATACAATACTCTGCCAATTCCTTTCAGCCTGCTTTACAGTGATGTATCGGTACAGTAAAACACATTGGCAGCATAACTGCCAGTGCGAATCCGGAACCTCACGCATTCTCTTCCGGTTCCGCCGCCACCACCGCGAACCCATTCCTCTCCAGCGGAATCCGATCCCGGTAAAGCTCCCCTGTCAGATAATCCCGCATGGGAACCTGAATGGACACCTGCGCCGCCTTTGCCGTGAAATTAAATACAAAATAATACTCCCGGCCCTCCAGCACCCGGCGCACCGTCTCGATCTTCGGCGCGGCCAGAACCTTATTTTTCTCAATTCCCGCTCTCCCGGCCAGATAAGAGAGAAGCTTCCCCAGAGCTTCGTCAGAAAGATCCGTTCCCAGGTAGCAGCCCAGCCCCTCTCCGTATCCGTTCTCGCTCACGATCATGCCGCCCGCCTTGTAATCCTCCGTATAGGTTCCCAGGGGCTTCGCGCTCCCGCTCAGCAGATCGCACCAGCATCCATCCGCGCTCTCACAGGTCTCCCCGTCCAAATCCAGACGTACTGCCGTATGGTTCTGTGCAAATACCGGTTCCACCTCCTCCACGGTTACGCCGAAGAGGTCATTCAGCCCTGCGGGAAGGGAATCCGTATACCCTACATTATCCTTATTCTTCGCCGCCGTTAAGAAGGTGGCCAGCACCACGCCCCCTGCTGCCGCAAAGCTTTTCAGCTTTTCCCTGAATTCATCCGAGACCACAAAGGCAGACAGTACGATGAGCAGCCTGTATTTGGAGAAATCGGCCTCATATCCCACCACATCCACATTGATTCCCTGCTCCTCCAATAACCGGTACAGACGCCCCGCATAATCCAGATAGACGAAATCCGGATCATTCACCGGCTTAATGCGCAGAGCCCAGTGGGTATCATAGTCCACGCAGATTGCAGCCTGATTGGCAAAGCCCGCCTTTTCCAGGGGTTCCAGGTGTTTCAGCAGCCCTGCGGTCTCCTGCATCTCGAAGTAGCGCCTCCTGGGCACACCGTCCATATCCACAATGGCATAATTGAGCTGTTCCGCCCCAAAGGGGAAGGTCCTGAACTGGAAATGCAGCATCATCTCCGCCCCGTGGGCAAAGGACTGCACCACCGCCTGCTTCAGCGCCCCGGGATTAGGCTGTACCCTGCCGGAGCCCCCGAATCTGTGTCCGCCCCCGGACATGAACTCCATGACCCAAAAGGGCTTTCCCTCCTTGATTCCCCTGGCAAACGCATAGGGGAAGGAATCCACCGCCGCATCCCGCAGGCCCGGATAATAGTCAAATCCATAGCAGTCCAGCGCCTTCGTGCTCTCGTAATAGTCGATGCTGTTGGTGGCAAGGCCGGTGCCGTTGGTGGTCACCGGGTAATCGGTGTGGGCGCGCAGGGCATCCGCCTGGATATTCTGGTACTCTATCTGGGACTGGCTGCAGAAACGCTCAAATTCCAGGCGCAGAGTGGGATTTTCATAATACACCGGCATATCCTGCAGGGCGCTCACCTCTATGGTATTTACGGGAGGCTCGATCTGGTCAAAGCTGTCGTAATCCTGCCCCCAGAAAATATTCCCGCTACGGAGATTGTACTCGTGGATACTGCCGTATCTGTCCGCCAGCCAGCCGGCAAATTTCCTCCGGCATTCCGGGCAATGGCATCTCCCGGAGGCCTCCTGGGCAGGCTCGTTGTCGATCTGGAATCCCGCCACATAGGGGCTGTGCCCGAAACGCAGGGCAATCTGTTCCGCAATTTTACGGGAATACTCCCGGTAAACCGGACTGTTGTAGCAGTAAAATCTCCTGCCGCCGAAGGGGCGCTTCCTGCCCCTGTTGTCCACATAGAGCACCTCCGGATGGGCGGAGACCAGCCATGCGGGAGGGCAGGCCGTGGGCGTGCAGATAATGCTCTTGATCCCCGCTTCTCCCAGGCGCTCCACCACCCTCATGAGCCACTCGAAATCATACACTCCCTCCCTGGGTTCCATTCTGCACCAGGCAAATTCCCCCATGCGCACCGTGTTGATGCCCGATTCGATCAGAAGCGCAAGGTCATGCTCCAGTTCCTCCACCGTTTTATGCTCCGGATAATATGCAACTCCGTAATACATAGGATACCTCCCGATTCTATTCTCTTCCCGTGAAATAAACCTCTGCCGCCTCCTGGCGCTCTACGTCCCGGTCCAGTGTCAGAATGACAAGCCTGTCAGGCTGTTCCTCCGCAGCTGCCTCCAGCAAGCTCACATCCACCCGGAAGGCATCCTCTCTCTGCTCAAAGGGCAGTTCCTCCCCGCGGAAGGCGGAAGCGCTCTCAATCCGATAGCCCTCCAGGGGAATCCACTGTCCCTGGGCGGCCTTCACATCCAGCAGATGCAGGTAGATTTTGTTTTCCTTTGAGGTGGCCCCGTACACATTGTCCAGAGGCTCAATAGGGCCTCCCCTGGTTCCGTACACCGCCTCCCCGTATTCCCTCAGCCAGTCTCCCACCTGATGCATTCTGTCCCGTATCTCCCGGGAAATCTTCCCGTTCCGGTCCGGTCCGATATTCACCAGCCAGTTCCCGTCCCGGCAGACCACGTTCACCATCATGCGGATGAGCCAGTCAAAATCGGAAACCGGATCGTCCGCCATCCATCCCCAGGAGCAGCCGCTGCAGACGCACATATTCTTCTCCCAGGGCACGGGAAGAATCTTTCCCGTGATCTCATGGCTGCCCTCGTCGCAGTAGAAATCTCCCTCATAGCCGGAGCGGGGGTTGACAAGGGTCTTCGGATTGTAGCTGCGCACGATTTTGTTCAGCTTCACCGGCTCCCAGAACCAGGCGCTGGAGGTGTCGCTCCCCTTATGGGCCAGCCATCCCCCGTCATACCACATAATGTCAATGGAACCGTATTTGCTGCACAGCTCCTCCACCTGCCCGTAGCACTGGGCCTTCATCAGCGCCGCGTTCTCCGGCAGCCCCTCCGGGTCGAAATATCCCGGAAATCTCCAGTCCATGGGAGAGTAATACACTCCCACCCTCATGCCGGCGGCTCTGGCCGCATCCGTATATTCCTTCACGAAATCCCGATGGGATCCATGGTTCGCGCTGGTAAAGCCCTCATAGCTGGCCCTGCTGTCCCAGAGGGCAAACCCGTCATGATGCCTGGTCACCATCACCGTGTACTTCGCCCCGAAATCCTTCGCGATCTCCATCCATTCCTGCATGGAGAAATCCTCCGGTATGAATTCCTCCGCAAGCCCCTCGTACTCCTCCTTGGGAATCTTCTCGTTAAAGCGGGCCCACTCCCCCCTTCCCAGGATGGAATAGAGGCCCCAGTGGATGAACATCCCCACTTTGGCGTCCCGCCACCACTGCAGATCCTCCGGCGGCAGTTTCAGCTCCGGGCATTTCACGCCGCCCAGGCTTTTTAAATTAATGCTGCTTTTCAGCATGGATTTCAGTTCCGCTCCCGTCATCTCTCTGGGCAATTTCACAGCCATCTCGTTCTCCTCCATTCAAAGTTTTGGCTCTTCTCTCAGGCGCACTTCTCTGCCTTCCCTCCGTGCCTGTTGCAACTTTGGCTCCCCTCTCAGGCGCACTTCCCTGCCTTTCCTCCGTGCCTGTTTTAGTCCAGCAGAAATCCTTCCCCTTCCTCGCAGAGGGTTCCCGCCCGCCGAGCGTCCGTATATCCTCTGAAGCATTGTTCGGATTTCTGCTGTCTTGCCTGCCGTATAACAGCTTTGGATGAAAGTACGTCCAGGCACTTCTGTGTATAATACACCCTCATGAGAGAACCTGTTATTCAGTATTTACTCTTCATAAAACCAGTCCAGGGTCTCCAGGCCCTCGCCGCCCAGGTTCGCATTCCTGGAATGCAGCGCAGTGTCCGCGGACACCACACCCGCGATGACAAAGCCTCCCGTGCCGAAATAGATCTCATGCTCGCCCTTCTCGTATCGGTAGGCATGAATGTTGATGGGCGGGCAGCTCTCCGCCTTGATGGCGCTTTCGTACACCACCGCCAGGCCTCCCCTGTCGTCGGCGTGGGTGTTCGTCTCCAGATCCGGGAGCTGGAGCCATTCCACAGCCTTTGCATTCATATATCCCACCAGCACATAGGAATCCTGGGGAAGGGAAATCCTGATGGACGCCCCCTCTTCGATAGCGCATCCCAGCCCCACGCGCACCCCCGTAAGCATCGAAAGCTCCGCAGCCAGCTTTAACACCTTCCAGGGACAATCGGAGAAAATCTCCGTCCCCTTTTTCAGTTCAAAGGTCTCGCAGTCCTTTCCCCCCAGCAGGCTGAATTCTGCGGGCACAAGGGGCTGTGCCGTGACTTCCGCCTCATGGTCCCTGGGGAGAATCCCCTGCTTTAGCTCCTCCAGATGCTTCTTAAAATGCGCCAGCTCCTTTTCGTATTCCGGCAGACAGGCCGTCCAATGCCCGTATATCTCCCCGTTGGGGAAGGGAATCTTTCTCTGGGGTGTCTGCATGCTGTTGGCGTACAGATAAGTTTTCTCCGTTAATCCGGCAAGTCTGCGGTAATCTTCCAGGGAATCCTCCATCAGCTTCTCCGCCCGGCAAAGGGATTCCACATCCCCCCGGCATTTCTCGTCCATGGTATATTTATACCGCAGGATCTCCATGGCCGCTTCTATCTTTTTACAATAAGAAAAGCTCATATCCCGGATGGCCGTGATGTCCGTGCGCAGGCGGTTCAGCTCTGCATTTTCCACCCCTTCCGCCTCGATGACACGCTCGCATAATTCATATGCCTTCCCGGCATGCCTTCTCACTTCCCGCACGCAGTCCAAGGGGGTCTCTCCCACATGGGCTTCTCCCGCCATTTCCTTCTTCATATAATCGTCCGGCTGTTCTCCCCTGCGGGCCACCGAATTCCAAAGCTCTCTGTTGGGACGGTAACGGTTCACATTGGTCAGCTGGCTCATGGTCATACCAAGGCTCATGGTCTGGCGGTTCCCCTCGGTAATTCCCACACGCCCCAGAAGCTTGGGTGCGCACTGGGCCGCATTTTCCTGGGCCTCCAGCAGAAGCGCCGCCGACTCCCTGGAAATCCCGTAATGCCCGGCAAATGCGCTGATCCAGTATTCCCGCTCAGCCGTCTCCTCCCTGTCGGGATTCCAGGCATAGCGGAACCAGGCCGCATACCAGAAATAGTCACGTTCCATCTGCAGGAGCCTCGGGGACGCCTTGTCCGGCGTATAAGGCCAATCCCAGTAAAACAGGGGATAGAGGTGCAGTCCGTTGCAGCCTAAACGGCTGCGCCCCGCCTGGACGCATTTCTGGATATAAAAGGGCGCATTGAACTGGAAGGGCTCCAGATCCGCCAGAATATGTACATTCATAATATGGGTGGTGCCCAGGGCGGACAGGGACTGATGGGTCTTCTGCCATTTTCCCTTTGGATAATAAGTGGTCAGGCTCTCCCCGTTGTACTTCCACATGGTATAAAGGTGGGAATAAATCTCCTTCGCCCGCTCCATGGCCCCGATGGGGTCGCAGTCATGCCCCCGCAGAATAATGGGAGGCTCTTCCTTCAGGCCCGCCGTCTTCACGCCCTCCTTCACCGCCGGGATAATGGTGTCGATAAACCATTCGGTCTTGTTCTGGTTCCCCCGCAGCGCCTCCCCCAGGCAGACCATCAGGCCGATATGGGGAAAGGAACGAATAAATTCCGCAATGGATTTCCTGGTATAGTCTGCCACCAGGGGATGAATATTGCTCTGCAGCAGCTCCAGCCCGTGCTTTTGCGCAAAGGGCAGGGGAATGTGGATATTGTAGAATTTCAGCACCACCCAGATGCCCCTTTTGTCGCATTCCTTTGTCAGCCAGGAAAATACCTCCCGGTTTTTCTCATATTCCTCCTGACTCACCTCCAGGGCTTCCGGATAGTCCGCCACCTTCACCAGGGAGGAGAAGGGATGTCCGCTCCAGATATAGAGCACATTGCAACGCATCTCAAGGAGCATGTCAATCAGCTTCAGCCACATGGACTTATCGTAAAACCATGGAAATCTGTCCGGTGCAATGGGATATTCATAGGTGAGCCTGGGAGGCTCTATTTTGGTCTTCTGCAGGCCAACGCAGGGCCCCCGCAGCTTAAACGCCGGAGCATCCCCATAGGTA
The DNA here is from genome assembly GCA_910589035.1 of uncultured Acetatifactor sp. Lineage (GTDB taxonomy): Bacteria > Bacillota > Clostridia > Lachnospirales > Lachnospiraceae > Acetatifactor. Next base: position 83,933 of record CAJUSI010000048.1, read on the forward strand.
ATCTCCTCCGGGAAGCTCCCCTCCCTGCAGATACGCTCCGAAAGCTCCATGCATCCATACAGCGCGCCGGTATCGCTCCCTCCGCAGACCACCGTCAGCTGCGCCGGACAGGTCTCTATGTAGAAGCCCTCCCCCCGGGGGGCGTGAGTGTGGTATACCAGAAGCTCATTCTCTTCCAGCCAGCCCAGGAAATCGTCCACCCCGGTCACCGACACATATAGCTTCTCCCCCTCATGCTTCCGGTAATCCGCGGAGTTCTCCGGCAGGTCCGCATGCACGGTCTCATACCCCGCTTCCCTTAACGCCGCCTCCAGGCGCTCCAACCCGAACTCAATCCTGGAACTTCCCTTTCCGTTTTTAAAAATTGTGATCTTTTTCATGTATCCTCCTATTCCAGTTCTGTCTCTCCGCTCTCATGCCCTACCCCTGCAAGGGTACGCTTTCCAGCTGCATGGTCGTCATCTCTCCGGCCGGGCAGGCAAGCCGTCTCTCATATCCGTTTACCATAAAAATCAACTCCCTGTCGCGTGGAGATTCCGCCGCAAGCTCTGTCACCTGCCCCTCCTTCCAAGCAAAGGAAAGTCTGGCATTCCCGGTAAGGCAGTACCCTTTGATCTCTCCCCAGGGCCATTCCGGGGGCAGGGCGGGCAGCAGATAGATTTTCCCGCTCCGCTCCTGTACCAGGGCCTCCAGAATGCTCTCGGCGATCCCGAAGTTCCCGTCGATCTGGAAGGGAGGATGGACATCCAGCATGTTATCCTGAATGCACTTGCATAAAAGCTGCCGGACATGCTCTCCCACCGCTTCCCCGTCCAGGAGCCTTGCCGCGAAGCAGGCCGCCCATGCCCGGCTCCAGCCGGTATGCCCGCCCCCGTGATGCAATCTGTATTCCAGAGTCTTTCCTGCCGCCGCAAAGGTCTCCGGCGTCTCAGGGGTAATCTCCCGGCCCGGGTGCAGTCCGTACAAATGGGAAATATGCCGATGTCCCGGCTCCGTCTCCTGGTACTCCTCCATCCATTCCAGCAGGCGTCCGTCGGACCCGATCCTGAGGGGCGGGAGCTTCTTAAGAATGCTCTCCAGAAGCTCCTTATCCTGCGCCTGTTCCTCCTCCCTGCCAAGTACCTTCATTGCTTCCAGATAGGAAGTGATCAGCTGGCGCAGAATGCTGCTGTCCATGGCGGTTCCCATACAAAGTGCTCCCACCTGCCCTACCTTGGAACGATAGGTATTCTCCGGGGAAACCACCGGGCCCGTCACCAGGGTTCCGTCCGGCATTTCATAGAGATAATCCTCAAAAAACCGGATGGCCTCCCTTGCAAGTGGCATGGCCTCCTTTTCCAGGAACTCCCTGTCCTCGGTATAACGATAATGTTCAAACAAATGATTGCACAGCCATGCGCCCCCCGTCACCCAATAGGGGGAGGCATCAAAAATCCCCTCCGGCGCCGCGCTGCCCCAGACATTGGTGTTGTGATGAGCCACAAAGCCCCTGCAGCCATACAGCTTCCTGGCCGTCCCCGCCCCGTTTTCTGCAATCCTCTTTAACAGTTCAAACAGAGGCATATGGCAGGCGGACAGCCCGGCCTTCTCCACAAACCAGTAGTTCATCTCTTCATTGATATTAATGGTAAATTCACACTGCCAGGGGGGCTCATAAGAACCGTTCCATATCCCCTGCAGATTCGCAGGAAGAAGACAGTTCTCCGAGGAAGCGATCATCAGGTATCTGGCACAGGCGAAAAGCAGGTTGATCAGCTCGTGCTCATGGCTTCTGTCCCCCTCCCGCAGTCCGGCCAGCATCTCGCCCGTGGAAGGAATCCTCTTTTCTTCGTCGCCTTCCTTCGACGCTCTTCCGGTTTCGAATACCCGGCTTCCTTCCGGCTCTTTCCCGGAGGACAGCCCGTTCGCAGAGGTGCCTGACTCTTCCCGGCCCTCTGCCGCATCCTGTCCAACGCCTCCCAGCCTCAGGGAAAAGTTTCCGTACAGCCTCTGATAATCCTCCAGGTGCCTCCTGCGGACTTCCTCATATCCCACGGCTTCCGCCCGGTCCAGCCGTCCCAGGACGGTTTCCTTCAGAGTCCTGTAAGCCTCCTCCCCGTCCTTCCTGGCTCCTGCCAGGCAGTCCTCATAATCCGTGGCGGCGGCCAGATATACCGTAATCTCCCGCTGCCCCTTTATGAACACCGCGTCTCCCAGTGTCTCCGCATCCGAATCGGCGATCCGCACGCCGCTCAGATAATGCATTCCCCCTGCGCCGTTTTCTCCCCAGTTGCCCGCCGTCCGCCCGTCCAGCTTTCCGGTAAACTCTTCAAAGGGCTTCCGGCTGATATTGGCGCTCATGGTAATATCCGTCCCCGACAGCGCCCGGATACGGATTGCCAGCACATTGTACTCCCTGCTGATGAAATGCTCCCGCTCATATCGCATCCCTCTGGTACGGTAAGCAACTCTGGCAATTCCCTCCTCCAGCTCCAGCCGGCTCTCATATTCCTCCGCCCTCATATCCTCGCCGGGAAAACAAAGCCTTAAATCTCCCAGGGGCTGATAGGGATTATTGTATTTGGGAGAAGAGGCCAGCGCCATCTTGGCGTAAAAGGCGGTCTCCTCCACCCTTCCCTCCAGGAGCATGCCGCGGATGGGCTCCAGCATCTTCCGGGCATCCGGATTCTCCCGGTCCCGCGGCGGGCCGAAGCAGAGCGTCTCTTCATTCAGAAAGATGGTCTCCTCCTTCAGCTTCCCCATAATCATTGCCCCAAGCCGCCCATTTCCAAGAGGCAGCCCCTTGTCCCAGCTCCTGGCGGGATTCTTCAATATCACAGCCTGTTTCTTCATCTTATTCCTCCCGGGAGTTCCTCCCTTTCCTGCCAATATATCCTCTCGGAATTCCTGGGCGCTGTTTTTTGAATCCTCTGAGATTTCATTTTTGCAAATTCCCTCGCCTTTTAAGGAATCCCCGAATTATTAAACGCCATTTTCTGCCAGAAGATTCCGAGAGCCTATGCCAATATCCTCTCGGAAACGGATTCCTCATGCGCTCTCTTTCCGGCATTCCAGCCCGTCATCCTCGCGCTCTCTTTCCACACCTGCCGCTCATATCCCCCAACGGTTCCGATAAGAGATCACCTGCTGCCAGTCATAACGCCCCAGATAATGGGCGCCTTCCCGCAGATGGTATCCGATATACCCCTCATGCAGGGGCTGTCCGCACTCCGGCCAGGCGTCATCCGTCACCAGCCCGGGCAGTCCGTAAAGCTCATATGCCGGGCTTGCCGCGGCACATGCCAGAAATTCCGCTCTCGGATCCGCCCAGGTATCCCGGCTGGCGCTGCATACATACAGATGTCTCGGCGCCGCCAGCGCCAACAGAAAATGCTGATCAAATGGCAGCTCCTCCGTTCTGTTTAAATAGGAAAAGAAATTGCCGCAGAACCACAGCCTGGAGCCCTTCCCGTATAAATTCTCTATCTGTTCCCCGCCCTTTTTCCGGAAAAGCGCCGCGCCTCCTCCGCCGGAATCGTTGGACACCGTCAGGGAAAATCTTTCGTCGAAGCATCCTGCCGCCAAAGCCGTCTTGCCCAGCCTCGAATGCCCCATGACGGCGACCCTTCCGGCATCCACGGATTCCTCTTCCAGCAGATAATCCAGCATTCTGGAGGCCCCCCAGGCCCAGATCGCCAGCTTTCCCCAGCTGTCGTAAGGATTCCTGGCACAGAATCTTCCCAGCCCGTTTTTATGCTCGTCATAATAATCCGGCGCCATGTCCTGGTAATAGACGCTGGCAATTCCATAGCCCGCATCCAGAATCTCCTCCCCCAGTCCGTCCGCAATCTCCGGAGTAAAGGCCAGGTACAGGAACAGTGGCGGATTTGCCGCACCCTTTGGCAGTGCCAGCCGGAAAGAGAATGTGCCGAAGGAGAAATCGGATTTTATTTCCAGCTGAATGGTCTTTACCACAGCCTTTCCCCCATATCCGTTTTCATCGCAGAACAGAACCCTTCCTGCGGTGCGCACGCCCAGCCGTGTAGGGTATCCGGTATATTCCCTCCGCAGCAGTTCTTGGATTTCCCCTCTCCGCCGCTCCCAGTCCTGTGTCGTTTTCACTGCCTCTCCGCTCTCCAGAGCGAGCAGCTCCGGCAGCTTCCTGCTCTCCAGTTCCTCTCTGATCATTCCATAGTCTCCTCGTTATTATATACTCGTGAGCGCATACTTTTGCCGGACTCCCGTTTTGCATGTGGATGCGCCCACTCGTTATGCTTCGGACCGTGAGACCGCTTCTTCTGTACGATCTCTGCAACGCTGCTGTTACCGGTTTTATCCCCTCTCTCCGGCATCCGTATCCGGAAAACATTCGGAGAGCAGGGGGCGTTTGCACAATTCAGAGCAAAAAATTCACCCGCGCTGTTCGCCTCGCAGCCTGTCTTTTACTTTTTGCCGCTCTATATCCCGAAACGGGTATCACCCAATAATCAGCCTTGTAAACAACGCGTCCAGTCCGGCGTTCACGCCCAGTCTGCCCTCCCTGCACAGGGATATCAGAATAAGCATCCCCTCTCCCATGGGACATTCCTTTACAAAGGGCAGATGGCGTTTCGCTCCCCGGCTGCCGTCAAACCCGCTTTTGTCATAGGTATAAATCAGATCCTCTCCGGGCAGCGCGGTATCTATGGTGCTCACAGCGGTGGCATCGATATAGCCTTTCCTCTCATTGTAGACCATGCTGATGGGGTATCCCCGCCACTCCGGCAGGGCTGCCGCAAAGAACAGATCACCGCAGCCCTTCTCCCGCACCGCCGTACCGTTAAAGCTTAAGTCTGCGCCCCGCTCCGGCAAAAGCAGTATGCCCCGGCCGCCTTTTTCCGCAAAGGCGGTAAGCGCATCTAAATCTCCCTGCTCCAGGCTGCTCACCACCATGGAGGAGACATCTTCTCCCCCGCAGGGAATGCCAAGCAGCCGGCACACCTTCTCTGCCTCCTGCCCCACTGCCCGGACAGACACATTCGCGGCCTCCTGCCCGGCCACCTTCACTGGCACATCCGCCGCTTCCCGTCCGACTCCTTTCACTGGTGCATCCACAGTTTCCTGCCCCGCTGCCCGGACAGGCGCTTCCGTCGCTCTGGCATACACAAGGAAGGAAATTTCCTCCTGATTCAGCACCTCTCCCGCAGAATTTACCAGTATGGCGGACAGGATCACCCGGCGAATCTCTTTTTTGCCCCCCGCACGCCGGAAACTCACCGGAATCTTCCCGGCGCAGAAAGCGTCCGCGGGACGGCTCTTTGTCTTCAGCGCAAAGTCCGCATAGGGCTTCTCCTCCCCCTCCTCCCACAGGGAAGCGAGGATCGTCACTTCCGTCTCTTTTCCCGTATCATTTAAAAGCCAGCCCTCCACATCGATCTGCTGGTCCTCATACACGCAGCTGTACCCGGTGTAGAGATTCACCCGCAGAGGTACAAGGCTGTCCCGGTAGGCAAAGTATGCCCGCTTGGGCTCCCGTTCGCAGTCCAGCAATGTCTTCATCCAGCCTGCCGGCCATGCGTCAATCAGCAGATGGATGGCCGTATGATTTACCACATCCCCACGCCTGCGCAGGGCGTCCGTCATCAGGCGCGTGGCGTTGGCCTGATGGATCTGACTCTCCCGCACCCAGTCCGAAAGACTTTTCTGCTCCTCATACCAGTCTCCCTGGACGGAATGGGTCTGGGCGCGGACGATTTTGTCGGGATACCAGTTCCCCTCCCCGTCCTCCGCAAGCCACTCCCCCGGATAGTATTTACGCATCACCGCCTCATTGTCCAGACCTTCCGCGCCGTACTCGCCGCATCCAATCATCCACCCTTCCTTCACCGGGGGCAGATATCCCCGCATCAGCCTGCCGATGGGCTCCCCGTGGTTGGTATACCACATGGTATAGCAATGGAAATCCGGCATTCCCTCGCCGGTGGGTGCATCATAGTCCCCCTCCACATTTTTGATCACCCGGTCCGGATTCTGGACATAGATCGCTTTCCTGGCCGCAGCAAAAAAGGCTTCCAGCTCGTCCCGCAGAAGGTGCCTGTGTCCTTTCACCTCATAGCGTCTGGAATACTTGTCATTCGGGTCCGAAGTCCTGCGGATGCACATGGGTTCATTGATAAAGGTCACCATGCAGGTGGACACATGCCCCCGGATCAGATGCTCCATCTCCTCCGCCTGGCGCACCGCCTCCGCAAACTGGGGCCTGCGCAGGAAACCGAAGAGGGGCAGATCGCATTGATGCATGATCCCCAGCATATCAAAATAATCATAGATCTCCTCCTGCACCGGGCGCTGGGTGACTCTATAATAATTCATATGGCAGAGCTTCGCAATCAGAATGTCATCGATGAGCTGCGCATAGTCCCCCTTCATCACGCATTGCTGCAGGTGTCCCATCTCATTGGCTCCCCGCAGGACAATGGGCTCATTGTTGAGGTAGAATTTCCCCCTGGGTACGCTGCTCTCATCGCTGATAAATTTCTTCATGCCGAAATTTACTTTTCTTCCGCTTATCAGCTCCCCTTCCCTGAAAAGCTCCGCCGTGGCCCCGTACAGCCAGGGGTGTTCCATATCCCAAAGCCTGTATCCGAACAGGGGCACATAATAGCGGTATTCATTTTTCCCCGGTCCCACACAGGAAATATGCGTGCTCAGGGAACCTATCTTCTCCCCCTCATAATTCCTGGGCAGGAAATTCATCTCCAGCCCGTAATCCTCCAGTACCTGATCCGTATAATTACAGATTCCCACCCTCACCTGAGCGCTATCGGTATCGATATCCGGGCGCACAAAAATATCCTCTATATACACCTCCGGGCGGTACTCCAGGGTCACGCGGCCGAATATCCCCGCGCCTGCCGGACAGTGGTGCCAGCCCGTAACCGGATCGTCCCAGCCAGGACCCGTAGCCGCGTAAAGCTTGTCCCCATCCAGCACGGGGCCCGTGCCCAGAGTGGGAATATCGTTTTTACACAGGATCACCAGCTCGTTTTCCTCCCTGAGATAATCCGTGATGTCAAAAGAGAAAGGCGCAAAAAAGCCCTCATGGCTGCCCACAAAGCACCCGTTCACATACACCTGCGCTATGTAATCCACACACTGAAAGGCCAGCACAGCCCTCCTTCCAAGCCTGGTCCCATGGAAATCCGGCCTGCCGGAATCCCGCCCATGAGACTCCTTCCCATGGGAATCTGCTCCACAGGAATTCGTTCCGTGAAAGTCCGTCCCTTTAGAATCCTCCCCCGCAGCTGCGAACTCCTCCCTGCTCTTCCCCCGAAAAGTACAGCAATAATACCCGCTCCACTTTCCGCGCTCCTCCGCAGGCCCGCGATAATCCGGAATCGTCACATTCTCCCATTCCTTATCCCGAGCGTGTCTTTCCGTAAAAACCTCCCCTTTTTCAAGGTAGCGGAACCGGAAGCTGCGAAGCTCCTCGCGCTCCACCGTCTCCCTGATTCCGGGCAGGTAATCCGCAAGAAAGGGCCGGAAACGCTCCCTCATCTCCTCCAGTTCCTTATGAAAGTGCTTACATTGATCCTCAAAAGAAAAAGCTTCCTTTCTGGCTGCCGCCTGATTCCCCCTCTGAAAATAAAGATCCGGCACAGGAACCGGCTCCACCTCTTTGTCCGTGCTCCCGAAGGGGTGCTTTGTCATCGCTATATCGTGAAAAAAATCTCTGTCTGCCATTTTCCTCCTTTCGGCTCTTCTCCGCCGTCTCCGCCGATAAGGGCCTGTACTGTCACTTTCGCTTTTGTCCGTGGGAATTCTCCGCTGGAGCAGCCGCCTGATTTGCATCCGTCCTCGTCCGTCTGCACTGCACAGCCGGAGAACATCCGACAGGTCTCCTGCGGCATACTGCCAAAATGAAAGTACAGGCCCTTATCAGTACTTCTGTCTCTCGCCATATGTCAGTTGTACCGATAAGGGCCTTTTTTAATTAAGTAAATAAGCTTTATTTGGAAGCTTCGTAGGAAGCCTTGAACTCAGCCTGGATGGCCTTATATTCCGCGGAAGCCTTACGCTCTGCCACGAAATCCTTCCACTGCTGCTCGTTGATCTGGCCCATCACGTACTGTGCGCACATGGAGTCCACATCATCCACCACGGTCTGCCAGCTGTTGTTGTAGGTCTCGGACTGCAGGTTCTGTGTTTCATTGGTCATGCCCGTCTCAGCCAGGTTGTCGTACACGAATTTCTTCAGCTCCTTAGCTCTTGCAAGGCACTCCTCGGAAGCAGCCTTTGCCCCGCTTCTCATGAACTTGCCCACTACCTGGTCGGCGTCTATCTTCAGGAAGATCTGGTTCCACGCGCCTACATAGCCTGCCTGCCTCTTATCTCCCATGCCTTCCCCAGAGGTATCCTTGGTTCCGTCCTCCAGCAGGGTATAATGGATTCCTTCCACACCGTCGGACATCATCAGGTCATAACCGGGAGTGGCTTCCTCGGTGCCGTTGAACACTTCCATGATCTTGGCGATCTTGGCCTCGTCGCAGGCGGAATTGATTGCGATACAGGAATCGATATCCGTATAGTTGGGGCATACGGTGTAAGCCTTGGGTCCCTGTACGGGCATCAGGCACCATGCCTCCAGAGTATCGGGTGTGCTCTTGTCAAAGATCTTGTTGCTGGTAAGGTCTGCGGACTGATTCCAGTTGTACCATGCTGTCAGATAGGAAACGGAATTTCCGCCCTTCCATTTGGAAGTTTCCTCGTTGTTCAGAGCGAATTCAGGATCGATCACCTTCGCGTCATACAGGTCCTTCATCCAGTTCAGGAAATCAAGATACTCGTCTTTAAACTGCATATACTGGAACTCGCCGTTCTCGTCCATGGCCCAGTCGGTCTGGCCTACAAAGGCAATGGCGTAAGCCTTGATCTGCTGCTCCCCCATGAATTTATTCTTGCCGTCGTCCACGAACTGCATGGCATAAATCTTCTGGCCCTCGCCCTCGGTGGCCGCGTTGGACAGTCCGATCAGCCAGTCCTTCAGCTCGTCCATGGTCTTGGGTTCTTCCTCATAGCCATACTTCTTCATCAGATCCCTGCGGACATTGATACCGGAGTTCTGGCCGGCTTCCGATTTGCTTCTGGGCAGAATGTAGATACCGTCGTTGTGCTTTGCCTGGGCCCAGAAGGAATCGTCCCAGTTCTTCATGACCGCATTGGTCTCCGCGATGCCGTTCCCATTGTTGAAAAGGTACGGCGTCATGTCCACGAACAACCCCGCGTCCACAGCCTGGGTGAAGATGGGATAATAGTAGGAACCGTTAGCCATCTTGCTGACCTGAATCACATCCGGCATGGCGCTGGGATCCTTGGCCGCAGCCTGAATCAGGGAGTTCACCTTCTGATCATAATCGTTGTAGCTTACCCATTCCACCTCCAGGTTCACATCGAACCAGTCTTCCCATGCCTGCTCCATCTCACTGTTGGGCTGCGGGCCGTAGCCCCAGTCGATACCGATTACGGAAATGGTCATCCTCTCGCCGCTTCCCTGGGCGTCATCCTTGGACTCCTCGGTGGATTCCGATTTGGACTCCTCCTGTTTGGACTCGGAACTTCCCTGGGCGTTTCCGGATGCCTCATTGCCGTCGCTGCCGCAGCCTGCAAGGGTTCCTGCCGCCAGCAGAGCCGCAAGGCCCACAGCTACCTGTTTACATAACTTCTTTTTCATTGCTTTACCTCCTTGAAAATTATATTCAAAAATGCTTTCGCATCTTTGCTCCGGATTATGTAAAATGTTTCGCCGCCGCACTCAGCCCTTCACGGCTCCCACCATCATGCCTGCCTGGAAATACTTCTGCAGGAAAGGATAGACGATAATGACCGGAAGCACTACCACCACCACAGCCGCCATCCTCATGACCTCCTGGGGCACCGCGTTGGTCGCGACTTCATTGAGATCCACCACATCCGAGATATTGGTGGACAGAACCACCTTCTGCACATATACCTGAAGGGTGGCCTTTGTCACCGATGTCATGTACATGACGGAGCTGAAATAGGTATTCCAGAAGCCCACGAAGGAGAACAATGTCATGGACGCCAGCATGGCCTTGGAAAGGGGCAGCACGATGGTGGCAAAAGTCCTTAACTGTCCGCATCCGTCGATCTTGGCCGCCTCCTCCAGGTCGGGAGGAATGGACTGGAAGTTGGAGCGCATTACCATGATGGTCCATGCGCCGCAGGAGGCGGGCAGGATCATGGCAAAAATATTATCGATCAGATGCAGGTCTCTCATATTGATGAAGTTGGGCACCATGCCTGCGGAAAAGAGCATGGTAATCATCACATATTTATTGAAGAAGCTCTTCCCGGGAATGGGCTTGGACAGCATATAGGCCAGACCGGAATTCAGCGTAAGGCTTAAAGGAACTCCTATCACCGTGATCAGCACCGTGGTCTTCAACGAATTCAGGAAGCCGCTGCCCCGAAGGATGGGGCCGTACGCCGCTAAGGAAAACTTCTCGGGCCACAGCCGGAATTCTCCCGCCACATATGCGGAGGCGTCCGTAAAAGATATCGTAAGCACATACAGAAAGGGCAGGATCATCGTCGCCGCTATGAGCAGAAGGAAGAACCACAGAATCGACTGGTATATATTCTCCTTGAGTCTCATGCCCATTTTCTTTTTCTCTCTGTTATTCGCCATTTTTATTCTCTCCTTTCCTTCTTCGCAATCACATTACGCCGTCGTATCCCTTACGGCTGGTAATCCAGTTGGTCAGAATCACCAGGCTCGTATTTACCACGGATTTGAAGAGGCCGATCGCGGTGGTATAGGAGAACTGCGTGCTTCCGGTTGCAATACTGTTGTTGTAGATAAAGATTTCGAACACTTCCAGTTTGGATTTCACCATGGCGTTGTTCATCAGAAACACCTGCTCGAAGTCTACGGAGATAATGCTTCCCATCTTTAAGATCAGCATGACGATGATAGTGGGCATGATGCTGGGCAGCGTCACCTTGATCATACACTGGAACCGGTTGGCCCCGTCCATCTTCGCCGCCTCATACAGGGACTGGTCGATGCCGGAGATCGCCGCCAGATAGACGATGGAGCCCCATCCCACGCCCTTCCACAGGGATTGTATTACAATGATGGGATAGATGGCCGAGGTGCTGAAAAGGAAGCTTACCTTTTCTCCTCCCGCCATCTCAATGAGCTTGTTTACCACGCCCTGCTCTGTGGATAAGAGGAAGAAGGTAAGGCTGCACACGATGGCCCAGGAGAGAAAATGGGGCAGATAGACGGCGGTCTGCACAAATTTCTTGAATTTCATATTGCGGACCTCGTTCATAATCAGCGCCAGGACAATGGGCGCCGGAAAGGTAAGCAGGTTCAAACCGCTGATCACCAGAGTGTTCTTCAACATGTTATAGAACTTCGGATCTGCGAACAGTCTCTGGAAATGCTTCAGCCCCACCCATTGACTTCCCCAGAGTCCCTCAAAAGCATTATAATCCTGGAATGCCATCAGCAGATTTCCCATCGGCTTATAAGAAAATAAAAACATCACGATCATGCCGGGCAGTCCCAGAAAATAGACCCAGCGATACTCGTGAAGCCGTTTTGCCAATGTTTTTTTGGAAGCGCTTACTTTTTTTGTTTTAGCTGCCATTAGACTTCTCCTTCCCAATTTACCCTCTTTTGAACAAAAATCTGTAAGATTTTTACTTTCTATCTAAAGTATAAGGCTTTTTGGGGCAGAAAAATATAGTAGAGATTCAAACTATTCGTACAAATCCCAGATTATTTTGTAAGCTCTTCCATTTTTTTGCTTATTCAATTTTGCGATTATCTATGGTCTGTCCGTTTTCCTCCTTTTTATCTGAATATACTCTCGGAATCTCCAAATGGCAGTTTCCAAATGGCAGTTACTGTTCCGGCTACCGTTCAGCCTCTTTCTTCAGCCCTTCCATCCTGCGCTTTTCCTTCGGAATCACCAGGGCTGCCGCCAGCAGCGCCGTGAAGGCAACGGACACATTGCTCACCATCATTACGATTCCCACGCTCTCGCTGCCCAGATTCGTATAGTGCTGCAGTATCCACAGCACGGGCACCCGGAATATGAATACCCTGCTCATATTGATGGCCAGGGATATCCTGGTCCTGCCCAGCCCGTACAGGAACGCCATCACGGAGGCATTGATGCCGAGAGGTACAAAGCCCATGGCCTCGAAAGTAAAAATCCTGCGGATCAGCTCCTGGAACTGAGGGTCGTTTTTGGAAAACATACCGCTGATCTGGGGCAGGAATCCCATGGCAATCCCATAGGCCAGCAGGCTTACGGCAATATTGTACACCAGTATCTTCCTGAAGGCGTCCATGGCACGGTCAAATTTCCCGGCCCCCAGATTCTGGCTGATCACCGCGGCCGCCCCCTCCTGGAAGCCGTTCTGGGGCGCGGCCGCAAAGCCTCCCAGATTATTGGATACTCCCAAAGCGCCCACCGTGGTGGTCCCGTATATCGTGCTCATGGAATTCACCATCAGCTTGCCTGCGGACATAAGCCCCCTCTCTATAATCAGGGGCAGGGACTGTACAATCATGGGACGGGTCAGCTTCCGGCGGAAGGATACATAGGACGGGGAAAAGCCGAAGGCATTCTTATCCCTCTTCATTTTCACAAGAGCCACCGCGGACAGAAGCAGCTGGGAAAGAATCGTTGCCAGGGACATGGTCATGATATCTCCGTGAAGACCATAGACAAAAAGCGCCGTCAGGGCCGTCTTTACCAGGATCACCGCGATATTCAGCTTCATAATCAGCCCCGTTTCCCCCCTGGCCCGCTCTATGGAAATAAATACATTGTTGAAAAAGGTCAGCACCATGCCGAAAAGCTGCAGCCTAAAGTACATGCTCCCCTCTTTGATCAGCTCTTCCGGCGTTCTCGCCAGCGCAAGCACACTGTCTGCAAAGGGAATCGTCAGCAGGATCAGGAGGGACAATACCCCGCACATGGCATAGAGGCTGCTCACCCGTCTCTTTACCAGATCGTAATCTCCCATTCCGTAGGCTTCGCTGACCTTGAGGCTGGAGCCCACCGCCAGGCCGATTCCAACCGCTGAAATGATGGAGTTGATCTGGGCAATGTATGCCACTGCAGATACAGTGTTGGAGCCGATGGATGAGGCCATCATGGAATCCAGCACACCGAACACCTGCCCCATGCACTGGTACAGGCACAGGGGCGCAGCCACATTCCACAGCAGCTTCCACATATTTCCGTTCAGGGTAAACTCTCTGAACTCACGATCTTTTCCGGATAATTCCGATTCTTCCCTGCTCATGTCCAGACTTCTCCTTATATCACCCACATGGAAATGTAAGCTCTTTCCCACGTATTTTCCATTGGCTAAAAGATATCATAAAAAATCAGGTAATTCTACCGTTTTCTTACCTGATATTGTATATATTACAGTTTTTTTGTCCTGTTCCTCACATATGATCTTGTAGGATGCAGAAGACTGTGATAGTATAAGGACAGAAAACCGTTTCGAATTGATGCGCAAAAGTGCGGGATTTTATTGTGAACTGCGCAGGAGTCCGCAGCATTTTGTTGTGATATACGCAGGCCAGAGCGGAAACGGAGCTTTGCAAAAGCACTGGCATTTCCCCGGGAATCGCATCACAGAAAGGACATCCTATGGAGACGCAGCCTCTTATCTATATGAATCAGCTTCATCGCTCCCAGGCCTACCGGATGCCGGAATCCCATTCCCATCAGGCTTATGAGCTTTACTACCTGCTCTCCGGCAGCCAGAAGTTCTTCATCGGCCATACGGTTTATTCCATGCAGCCGGGAGACCTGGCTCTGATCAGTCCGGGTATGCTGCACCGCACTAATTTCTCCGGCTCCGCCTCCCATGAGAGAATTGTAATTATCTTCCATCCCCAGGCCATCCGGCATCTCACGGATGCCTATCCGGACGCGCTGCAGTTCTTTCTTCACGCTCCGGTGATGTCGGTTCCGGCCGAGCTTCAGGCACAGGCCAGGGAGCTCTTCCTGAAATTATTCCGGGAGTACGAAGCTAAGGACACCTACTCCCCTTTCCTGCTCCCCGCTTTCCTGAATGAGCTGCTGCTTTTTCTCGTCCGCTGCCATGACGGCCAGGCTCCCGCCGGGGATTACGGCACTTTCCGCGACAGCGCCATAGGAAGCGCCGTATACCATATCAGCCAGCACTATTCATACCCTCTCTCACTGGAAGACGCCGCCCGGATTGCCAATCTCTCCCCCAGCTACTTCTCCAGAAGATTCAAACAGGTGACAGGATTCGGCTTCAAGGAATACTTAAATTCCGTGCGTATCCAGAAGGCCTCCCAGGAGCTCCTGCACACCGGGGATTCCGTCACGGAGATCGCCCTCCGCTGCGGCTTCGAAAGCAGCAATTATTTCGGGGATGTCTTCTTCCGGGAAATGGGCATGTCCCCCCGCGCCTTCCGCGCGCAGCATAAAAACCGCAGAAACAGCCCTGAATAGTGCCAGCAAAATAGCCTGTCGGAAAAAGTTGCAGACCACGGAAGGTATGTGGTATAATACCTTTATAATTCATTGGGGAATTCGCTCAGGCACTCAACAACGAAATCTTGCTCAAAACAGCAAAATTTTGATTCCGGCTTGTCCGGGCCAGGAACTGCACAGAAATAAGGATGGTTCTTACCATCGTTGTAATTGAAATAAGGATAAATGACTATATACAACGCTCAGCCAACTCTATTTGGTTACCTTACCTGGTGTATCAGCATTACAAAAATACCATTGCCGACATAGTGGATGGGCATTCTGGAGATTAGTAGCTGAGCCTGGTATATAGGCATGTAAGGATATTTATTATGTACCAGGCTGTTATTGTGGATGATAATCCCTTAATGATAGAAGATATCAGAAATTCCATCGACTGGGCGGCACATGATTTTGAGATTTGTTTTTCCTCCGTGAACCCGTTGGAGGTTCTTACCTATTTGGAACATAATCCGGCAGATCTGATGATTACCGATATATCCATGCCGCAGATGAACGGTCTTGAGTTAATTGAGCGCGTGCGCAAGATTAATCCCCTGACCGCTGTTTTGGTGCTCTCTGCCAAAAAGGATTTTGAATCCGTGCGCTCCGCCATGCGGCAGGGCGCCGAGAATTATTTATTAAAGCCTCTGAATCCGGAGGAGCTTGCCGAATCCGTCGGTCAGATTGCCGCCCATATCCATGAGCGCTCTCTCGTCTATGATGCATACGGCTGCAATATGCTCAGCTATCGGAGCCTTTTTGTGGAAGGCTGGCTGAAAGCTTCCTTAAGCAGGGAGGATTTCATTTACCGCGCCCGAATCCTTGGAATCAATCTTGAAATGGACAATTACACCGTCGTCTGCTTTTCTGCCCCCCCTGACGCTATGCCAGGGAAAGAAAATATGTCCAGGCTTTTTGACTATCTCCTGTCCTTCTTTGTAGGGCATTTTATCTGTCACTTCTGCTTTGAGAGTCCGTCCAATCTGACATGTATTCTCTGCAGTGTGGACGGAAGCCGCCTGTCGGAAGAGTTCATCGCCCGGATGGAGCATGCCCGGATGATTCTGAAAATGCCCTTTTTCACTGCCGTGGGCAGCACGGTGGACAATTACAGGGATGTGGCCGTCAGTTATCAGAATGCCTCTGAATGCCTGTTTCTGCAGTACACTCCCATCAGGGGAATCCTGTTTGATGAGATGATCCTGCCCCTGTCCCTCCATGGCATTATTGAACAGGATTACAGCGAATTGAACGAAGCCGCCTACCTGACGCAGCTTGACCGTCTGATGAATTCCGTTCCGGTTCGCCAGCGCATTTCCTGTCTTCTGAATATTTTAAAATTCGGCTTTCAGCAGGCTTCGGCCGGCCGAATGCCGAGCGAAAATCTTGCAGATATCCTGGGAAAGCTTTTCTTCTATCAGGATGATCTGCCGCTGATGCTGCAGTATATTCATGAGTATGTGCATATCTGCTGCGAAATCTACACGGACAAGAAGGAATATCCTTCGGCTTCTTACCCGGCTGTGGACGCTGTCATCAACGCCATCCGGGAATCTCCCGATAAGGATATCTCCTTAAAGACCCTTGCGGCCAGGATGAATATACATCCCTCCTACCTGGGAAGTATTTTTCATCAGCAGACGGGTTATTATTTCAATGATTACTTAAATGAGGAGCGCCTGAAGCAGGCTGTCGCGCTGATTGAAACCACGGATTTGAAGCTGAAGGATATTGTGGGCCGGGTGGGCTTCTCCAGCCAGACTTATTTCAACCGGCAGTTCAAGAGCCGCTATGGAATGACTCCCAATGTCTACCGCAGGGAACTGCGGATGAAGACCCTGACCTCCCCCCGCTCCGGCAGCGCCTTCCGCACGCCTTCGAAGTCTACTTAAAGGATGCAAGTCCGATGGAGGAATAGCGGAGCATGCATTATGCCCCTGGCAGAGCTGCGGAGAACGAGGTGCAGCCTGGCAGACGAAAGTATACTAATGCCATTTTCCCGCATAGTTTCAGTGACTATTGGCATCCGCTATTGTCACATTCCATTTCTCTGTCAGGATTCCTTCTTCTTTCAGGCGCTTAGCAGCAAGTTCCGGCTTGTTCAGGTCAGGTGTTGCTCAAGAGACACACCGCCTCCACCGACTCCGTGAAAGGGAACATGTCAACGGCAGCGCATCTTTTTACCTGATAGCCCTTTTTCGCAAGGATCTTCAGATCCCGTACCAGGGTCTCCGGATTGCAGGAGATATATACAATCCGTTTCGGTGCGATCTTACCCGCCGCATTCAGAAAGGCCTCGCTGCTGCCGCTCCTTGGCGGATCCATAAAGAGCAGGTCCAGCTTTGCTCCCTGCTGCGCCATCTCCAGCAGAAAATCCCCCGCATCATGCTGATAAAACCGGATATTGGAGATCCCGTTCCGCTTTGCATTGCTCACGGCGTCGCGGACGGCATCCTTATTCAGTTCCACCCCCATGACCTCCCCGGCGCGGGCGCTGGCAATCATGCCGATGGTGCCCGTGCCGCAGTAAGCGTCCAGCACCGTCTCCTTCCCGGTCAGCCCGGCGTACTCCATGGCCTTGTGATAGAGCTTCTCCGTCTGGACAGGGTTGATCTGGTAGAAGGATTTGGGCGAAATCCGGAATGTCCGCCCGCATAATTCATCCTCGATATATCCCTTTCCGTATATGACCTGCTGCTTCTCTCCCAGAACCATGCTGGTATCCCGGTCATTGACATTAACCACTATGGTGGTGATCTCGGGATGAAGCTTTAAGAGCGCTTTGACGAAATTATTCTTGGATGGCATGATGGGGGAGCCCAGCACCAGCACCACCATAATCTGCCCCGTGGCATGTCCGGTGCGGACCAGTACATGGCGCAGCAGGCCGTATCCGGTATCCTCGTGGTAGGGGCGGATTTTAAAAGATTTCAGGAGTCCCCGTATGGATACAATAATCTGGTCTGCCTTCTGGTTTTCGATGAGACAGCTGTCCACCGGGACAATGCGGTGGCTTTTCTCCTCATAAATACCGGAAATGGCATTATGCCTTCTGTCCTCCCCGAAGGCCGCATGCACCTTATTGCGGTAATGAGTCGGCTCTTCCATGGCGATGATGGGTTCCGGCCTGCAGAAGGGCTCCATAAGCCTGCGGAACCGGGTGCTTTTCGCCTCCAGCTGCTCTTTATAACCGATATTAATCCACTTGCATCCCCCACACCTGGCGGACACCGGGCATAGCTTCTGACTGTCTTCCTTTTTTGCCATATGTTTTCTCCTGTTTTTTTGTTCCGTCTCTCTGTTTCAGCTCCGCAAGGGAATCCCGATGCTGTACTTTTCTATCCATGTTTCCCGGCGGCGCCTTCTCATTTGAGCCGTTTCCGGTCCATGATGCCTGGCTGCCGACTGCATTTCAGCCGTTTCCGGTCCATAGTGCCTGGCTGCCGGCTGCATTTCACCGGGTAAATCCGTCTCGAGGCTGCCTCCCTGTTTTCGCCATGGAGCAGAAGCCGCATCCCGTTTTCCTTCACGGTCAGCCGCCATGCCCCTCGCTGAAAAATACGGATATGACAAAAGCACCGAATAAATCGGTGCTTTCCTGTATCGGAGTGGCGGGATTCGAACTCGCGACCTCCGCCTCCCTAAGACGGCGCTCTAACCAAGCTGAGCCACACCCCGTAACACATGTATTATTATAACGGGTTACGGGGAAAAATGCAACTGTTTTTTTATAAAAATTACAAATTTTTTGAAATTTTTGAAAAGAATGCACTTCAGGCATCCTTCCTCTCCAGCAGTCTCACCAGGTATTCCCATACCCTTTTCACGGAAGGGATGTTCAATGTCTCCTCCGTGGTATGAATGGCATTCATCCTGGGCCCTATGGATACGCAGTCCAGATTCCTGATCTTGCTTCCCAGAATGCCGCACTCCAGTCCCGCATGGATGGCCTCCACCTTCGGAGCAGCGCCGTACATTTCCTCATACAGCGCCGCCATCTTATCCCGCAGAGGGGAATCCTTGCGGTATTTCCAGCCCGGATAGTCGCCCGTGACCGTATTGCTCCCGCCGGCAAGCGCGGTTACCGCCCCAAGTCTGTCGATCAATGCGTATTTTGCGCTTTCCACACTGCTGCGGACGGAGAACTCCGCCAGCAAAGCGCCGTCCTCGTATTTCAGAATCCCCAGGTTCAGAGAGGTCTCCACCAGCCCCGGCATATCCGCACTCATGGACTGTACGCCGCCCGGCAAGGCGATCAAAAAGGCCGCAGCCCTCCTGGTATCCTCCGCCGTCACGCAGATACAGGTCCCCTGCCCAGGCCGGCCCGTCCTGATGCGGAATCCGCCGTCCCTGGTGGCCAGCTCTCCCTGCACCTGCTCTTCCACCGCCCTCAGGATGGTTTCAAATTCCTCCATATCCTTTTCCTCCAGCATAAGAAGCGCCCCGGCTTCCCTGGGAATGGCATTGTCCGCAAGCCCTCCCTCCATTTTACATAAGGATACGGGCAGCTTCTCCGTCAGAGCGTACAGAAGCCGTCCCAACAGACAGTTGGCATTTCCTCTCTCCTTGTGGATCTCCGCTCCGGAATGCCCTCCCTGCAGGCCTTCCACGAACACTTCCGCCATCAGGCCTTCGCGTGCTTCGGTATGCAGGGGCAGACGGCATTTCACCCTGGCGCCGCCTGCACAGCTTACCGTAAAGATCCCCTCCTCCTCGGAATCCAGATTAATCATACGGCTGCCGGTCAGCATGGAAAGGTCGATTCCCCTGGCTCCATCCATGCCCACTTCTTCATCCACCGTGATCACCACCTCCAGGCGGGGATGTCTGAGTGTGTCGTCGTCCAGAAGTGCCAGGGAGTACGCCACAGCGATACCGTCGTCCCCGCCCAGGCTGGTTCCCTCCGCATAGATTTCATCCCCCCGGACGGCCACCCGCAGCCCCTGATTCTTCATATCGATATCACAGTCCGGCTTTTTCACCGCCACCATATCCATATGCCCCTGAAGGATGACCGCCGGTTCCTCTTCATAGCCGGGCGACGCCTCCTTCACCATCACAATATTCTTCAGATCATCCTGAATGTAAAAAAGCCCTCTTTCCTTCGCGAAATCTGCCAGATAATCGCTGATCCGCTCCACATTTCCCGAGCCATGGGGAATTTTGGTAATCTCCTCAAAAAAATAAAATACCCTCTTCGGCTCCAAATCTGATAAAACGCCCATTTTAACCTCCCATCTCCAATCTGATAGAACACCACAGTCGATTTTTATCTATCCTTCTGATTTTTACCTATTTTACTCCATTTCAGCCGGCGTGTACATCCTTTTTCTGAATTTTCATCCCCTCTCTACAGTCGATGAAAACAACGGGATAACCCTATCCAACCGTCTCCACGGCAGTGAGGGCAGCCCCTTCCGCTCATGTGTACCCGTCCTTTCCGAGCCTCTTGTTACCGTCCGTCACCATTCCAGTCCACATCATATTCTCTCTCTATCGTGAAATGATTTAGAAGATCATTCTGCTGGCTGAATTGGAAGCTGTAATTATACTCTTTTCCATACATCATCATCATATAATCATAAATGCTGAAATCCGGGAACATTTCGTGGGCCTTATCCTGATTGATTTCATTTACAGGCACCCCGTTGAGAGATACAATTCCCCACTCTTCCGGCTCGCCGCCCATGTAGAATTCCAATCGCGCAATCACAGCATCCCCCATTCGTGCGGCTCTTGTAGTCGCCATGGAGATATGGGCAAAAGTAGAATCCGTAATCCAGACGGAAGCTCCTGAATAATAAGACATGGCCTCCAGCTCCTCATCCGGATCAATCTCATGCTGTGTTATTTGATTATTGCTGTCTCTTTCCGACACGGTCACCTTATAGCCTTCATCCAGAAGCGCCTGCACGGTTGTCTCTCCCACCCGTATCTCAATTCCATTTATTGAGACAGGATAAACCACCTCCGGCGGTTCTTCCTCTTTGGACGGTTCACTGCCCTGGCCGCATCCTGCCAGAAATGCCAAACTTAACAATACCATCAATCCTGCTGTAATCTTTTCCTTCATTAACTTATCCCTCCTGTTATCAATTCCTGTTTTTCTTCTTTTACCCTTCGTGCCGCCAGTGTCTGCAGGATCGCCCTTTGAAAAATCAGGCTGCTCTTCCGCCATTCACGCTTTCCTCCGCTTCTTCAGACACATAATAACCCGGAATACTATCAGAAGCAAAGCGATGGAGACAGCCAGGGTAATCCAGGGGTTGCGCACAAAGCCCGCCACCAGGTAGCCTGCAAAGCACACCCCGGCCACCAGCGTGGCATAGGGCAGCTGCGTCTCCACATGGCGCAGATGTTCGCACTGAGCCCCCGTGGAGGCCAGAATCGTCGTGTCGGAGATGGGCGAACAATGATCCCCGTACACGGAGCCGGCCAGGGTAGCCCCCAGCGCAGGTATCAGAATGGCCGCTCCGCCGTCCCCGGCGCATAGCATGGATACGATGGGAAGAAGGATGCCGAAGGTTCCCCATGCCGTTCCCATGGAAAAGGAAAGAAACGCCGCCACCGCGAAAATGATTGCAGGCAGAAAGCTGTACGGCAGGTGAACAGATGTCACGAAATTGCTGACAAAAATTCCCGTCCCGATCATCTCCCTGCATACGCCGCCCAGAACCCAGGCCAGAATCAGAATGGTCAGCGCCGGAATCATGGTCTTAATCCCGTCTATAATCCCCGTCATAAACTCCCGCAGATTCATAATCTTCCTGGGAATATACAGAACCAGCGCCACCAGCAGGGCAGCAAAGGTTCCCAGGGTAAGCCCCGCCGTTGGATTTTCGCCAATGGCTTCCGTAAAGGGCTTTCCCTCAAAAAAACCTCCCACATAAGCCATGCCCAGGATTGCGCAGACGATCAGCGTCACCACCGGGAGAATCAGGTCAGCCACGGTTCCCTTCTTCTCCGCGCTCTCCGCTTCCCCTGGACAGTTCTCCTGCCGCCGGCTTCTAAGCTCCGCTTTCTCCATGGGACCGAAATCAAAATCCGTAATGCTTAAGAAGAACACCATAACAATGGTCAGGATCGCATAGAGATTATAGGGTATCGTCCTGACAAAGGCGTTCAGCCCCCCTGCCTCCTCCACCTCCGAGGCCACCGCCACCGCCCAGCTTGAGATGGGCGCTATAATACAGACCGGCGCCGCCGTGGCATCCAGCAGGTAGGCAAGCTTTTCCCTGGATATTCTGCATTTATCGGTGATGGGGCGCATGACCGTCCCCACGGTAAGGCAGTTAAACCCGTCGTCCACAAAGATCAAAAGCCCGAGCAGGGCGGTAGCGAGCCTGGCGCTGACCGCTTTTCTGATCCGCTTACCTGCCCACCGCCCATAGGCGCCGGAGCCTCCGGATCGGGTCACGATCACCACCAGAGAACCCAGCAGCACCAGAAAGATGATCATATATCCGTTCTCCCCTATTTTGGCCGCCATCATATCAAATACAAAAGTGACCGCCTGGAGGAGATTTCCCCCTGTCAAAAAGCAGTAAATGCACATTCCCGAAAAAGCCCCCAGAAACAGGGAGGAATATACCTCCTTGGTAATCAGGGCCAATATAATGGCAATCAGGGGCGGCAGAATGGACATCCACCCCGCCTCTATCATTTCCAAACCCATATGTACTCCCTCCTTACCTGTTTTGATACTTCTGCGGAGGCATCTTTCCCGGCTTTTCTTCCCGGCTCCTCTGCGAAGAAATACTTTCCGGCTTTTCCCTGCCCGTAAGCCTCCCTGCAGGAATCACATACTTTCCGCAGGTATTAACCTGCGTTTCTGCCGATTCTGAGTACCATAAAGGACAGGGGCGGCAGTACAATGCACGCCGGTTCCGCGAATTCCCTTTCCCGGGGAGCGATCTTTTCCGGATCCCCAATGCTGTTGTACGCATTCTTCTCCTCCCCGGTCAGGACCATGGCCCGCAGTCCGCGCGCCCTCTTCCATCCTTCCGGAAGCTCCAGTTCCATACGGCGCTCCTCCTCCCGGGAATTGATAACCTTCAGAATGATTTCGCCCGTTTCCCTGCAGAGGGATGCCGAGTGATAGATTCCGTCTTCCTTTTCCCCTGCACAGGTCTCCAGAACCGCATCCCCCATATTGCAGGCATACATTTGCTGCACATAATAGCTGGGGCTTCCATAGCATGCTTTCCCGTCAAACCAGATCATATCCGGTGACCATTGGCTATACCCCAGCCTGGCGAACAAGGGCGCATAGGAGGCAAGATAAACCACATCCGCATTTCTCTCAACCCCGGTGAGAAAAGCAGCCTCCGCAAGAGCTCCCTCCAGCGTATTGGCCTGGGGCATATTAAATCCGCTTGCGGGATGGGCGGCGTATTCCCCCGAAAAGACCTTTACCGCTCTGGAATATTCATCATAAAAATCCGCATGCTCATACAGCCACTCCGGCTTTACATAGTAATGCTCATCCACCGCGTAGACGAAATTCTCCCTGTCCTCATGGGCATGGTAGAATTCCCAGGCCTTTGTATACCGCCCGGAAGTGACGTCCGGCCCCGCGGAACCGATCAGCCGGATCTCCGGGGCAAATTTATGTATGGTCTCTTCAAAAATCTCATATCTCTCGAAAAAGTCCGCTTTTTCCGTCTGCCACTGTTCATTTCCGATCCCCAGCAGTTCCAGGCCAAAGGGCTCTTCATGCCCCATCTGCGCACGGACATGTCCCCAGCGGGTATCCGGAGCCCCGTTTGCAAATTCGATCAGATCCAGGGCATCCTGCAGGAATTCATTAAATTCAGGGCTGTCCACAGCCACTATCTCGTGGGACTGGTACTGGCAGGCAAAGCCCACGTTCAGAACGGGCAGCGGTCTGGCCCCAATCAGCTCGCAGAGCAGAAAATATTCATAATATCCCAGCCCCAGAGTCTGGTTATAATGGCTGTATGCGCTCTCATACTGATTTTCCTCACTGTTGCCGTGCACCGCCCAGCGGTTCCAGTTGTTCCTCCTGGCCCAGACGGGCTTTAAGCCGTCCTTAAAGCGGTAGCGGTTTTCCAGAGTATTGCCCTCCACGATGCATCCCCCGGGAAAGCGAAGGAAACCGGGGTGAAGGTTCTTCAGCATATCAAAGAGATCTCTTCGGAAAATCCCGCAGACAGCGTCCCCCGGAATCAGGGAGACATAATCCAGCTCCACGATTCCGGGACAGGACAGGCACAGTGCAAATACTCCCCGCTCCAAATCCTCCTCAGCTTTCATCACCGCGTCATATCTGCGGAAATGGCTGCTGGTTTCCTCCGTCCCCTGGCATGCCCCGATATCCGCCCGGGCATACCGCACCCCGTCCTTTTCCACAAGCGCGGTAAAATCCCCTTCGAATCTCACGCAGCGCGCCCAGAATGTAAGCTTATATTCCATCCCTTTCTTTAAGTATATGCCGTCGTAGGCCTTATTCTGCATCCCTTCCCCCGGGCAGAATGTCTGCAGACGCATATAATGGGGATTTTCCCGGCTGTGAGGGCTGCCCATGGCACAGCGCATCGCTGCCCCTGCTCCCTCCGGATAGGCGCTCCAGGCGTATCCCCCGTCATATTCCGTCTGATAGTCCCCGGCATCCCCCGTGGCCTTCAGGAACTCAAAAGAGCGGTTTTCCAGCATCTCGGCGTACAGCCCGCCGTCCGCCGCATAGTTGATATCCTCAAAGAAGAGCCCTATCATTCCCTTCTGTATTTCGGCCTTTTCCCTGTCCATAATTCCAAGTCTCATATACACACCTTTCTGTCCGTATTTCCCGCAGAACCCGGACGGACATTCCTCCGCCCTTCCGCTTCCGTTTTCAGCTTTCCTTCGCTGAGGCAACCCGCATACGGACTCCTGCTCTGCCCAAAATCCATCTCAGGATTTCCATGTAAGCGCCTAAAACTCGGGGACGATCACCGCTTCTCCGCCCCGCATAGCCGATTCATGGGCGCAGATTCCAGCCGCGGTAATATTGGAACCCAGTATCTCGTCGATCCAGGGCTTCCTGTCCTCTGCTATGCTCATAACAAACTCATGCACAAGATGAGGATGAGAGCCATGATGCCCGGCCCCGCCTCCCTTTTCCAGGGACAGCTGAGGATTCTGCGGATCGAAGCTGTCGGATTTTATGGTATACTTTTGAATCGGCTCCGGGAGAGAGTGATAAAAATTGGGCATGGGCACTTCCTTAATTTCAACGGTAGCTCCCCGTACCCCCGCCTCTGCCGGATTTGCAACCGTGATATAGGGATCGGCATGATCCGTGAAGCCCCATTCAAAGCTGGCCTTGCTGCCGTACACAAACAGTCCTTCCTGGTAAGCTCTGGCGGTTTCAAAGAGGGTGCGGGTGGCCTCCCCCTTCAGCCCGTTCTCAAATTCAAAGAGTGCCGATTCCACGGGAAAGGGATTATGATACTGCCTGGTAAGCGCCTCATCCATGGTTCCTGAGCCGAAACAGTTCACCCTGCAGATACGGGAACCGGACAGCGCAACCATGGGGGCAATGGCATGGGTTCCATACCACATAGGCGGCAGTCCCTGCCAATAGGAGGGCCAGTTGACCATGTCCTGATAGTGACTCCCCCGCATAAACTGAATCCTGCCCAGAACCCCCTCCCGTATCATCTTCCTTATATAGAAAAACTGATAGGTGTAAAGCGTGGTCTCCATCATCATGTATTTTCTGCCCGATCTGCGCACCGCATCCACAATCCTGCGCAGATCCTCCAGCGAAGTGGCCATGGGAACCGTGCACGCGCAATGCCTGCCGCTGTCCAGCACGGCTATCGACTGCTCCGCATGGGCAGGGATGGGCGTCACAAGGTGGACCGCGTCGATGCTTTTGTCTCTCAATATTTCTTCCAGGCTTCCATAGGGCACGGCCCGGACGTATTTGTCTGCCGCCGCCCGCAGCGCCTTCGGATCCGCGTCGAAAATCCCCACTGTCCCCACATTGGGATGATCCAGGTAAATGGGCAGAAAACTCTCCCCGAATCCAAGTCCCACCAATGCAATATTTAGTTTCTTCATAATAGTTTCCTCCTGCATTCCTGTTTTTTCCTTATCCATGCTTTCAATTTTCATACAGCACCTTTCTGTCTTCGGTTCTTTCTGCGTCTTACTGCGCTCCCTGTATATCGATCACCACATATTCCGACCTGCACCCTGTCCTGAACTGAATGGCCCAGTCGGAGATGCCGGAGGTCACAATGAAGACCGTACCTCCCCGCTTTTCCATGCCATAGGTCTTAGCGTCCACGCCTGTCCATTGCCCCACATAGTTGATGGGGAAAAACTGCCCTCCATGGGTGTGGCCGGACAGCACCAGATCCACGCCAGCCGCTTCCTGGGCCTCATAATCATAGGGCTGGTGGTCCAGGACAATGCTGTATTTTGCCGGGTCCAGCTCCGCGGTCAGCTCCTTCATGGATGCCCTGGAGCTCCCGGTCCGCTCCTCCGACCGGTCCTTTCTGCCGATTAGATAGAAACGGTCATCCAACGTCACGACCTGGTCCTGGAGCACAATCACACCGTTTTTCTCCAGCTCCGCAATCAGATCGCTGCCGCTGTATCCCCGGTATGCGGGTCCGTAATATCCCTTGTCATGGTTTCCGAAGACATAGTATACGCCGTATGTAGTTTCCAGCGTCCCCAGCGCCCTGCAGGCGGCTATCATATCCTCCCTGGAGGTATCGTCGTCCACATAGTCCCCCGTTATCACCACGATATCCGGATTTTCCGCCTGCATGGATTTCACATGCTCCAGAAATTCCTCCCCGTCAAAGGTATTGCCCACATGGGAATCCGCAAACTGTACAATGCGCAGGCTTCCCACCTCTTTGTCCGTTTCCACCGTGTAAGGCCTGCGCCACACATGATTCGCCAGGTACCAGCCGCAGCACAAATATACTGCCGTAATCCCCAGGGCACAAATTCCCGCGTAATATCTGGTGAATTTTGCTTTTCTCACCTTCTCGGCCAGCTTGCTGATACCGTCGCAGAGCAGCCAGATGACCATCATATGCAGAATGGCAATTTCGGCGTTGATGGTTCCAAGCCCTGCTCTCACACAGAAAATGATCAGCGCCACAGGAATAATCCCTATCAGAAAAGCTACCAGCTTCTTCCCCCCGGAGATCTTTTTTATAATGGAAAATCTGGAAAATCTGCCCGCCAGGTAGAAGAGCCCCACCACCGTCCCCAGGATAAGGCCTGAAAAAATCATTGCCCACATAATGCTTTCCTCCGTTTATCCTATTCATCCGTATGTCAATCTGCGGTCCGTTTTCTGCCCAATATGCATGTGCTTCCTGCCAGTGAACTTCTGTTCAGCCGGCCGACGTGTCCCGTCGATGAAGCAGCAGATACTGTGCATATGCCATAAATAAGGCGGCAATTCCCTTGTTGTCATTGTCCGCCACCGGCTCGGACAGATAGTACGCGATACTTCCGTCCCTTCTGCCCGGCTCCGGCCCAAGCCCTGCCACGCTGCAGGTTCCCGTGAGCACCGTCTTTCCGCCTTTTTCTACTATCCTCTCGTCGATCAGGAAAGTCAGAATTTTCCCGGCCGCCGCTTCGTATTTCCGCGCTCCTGATATCCCCAGCCTGCAGGCCTTGAAGATGGAAGCCGCAGTCATTGCGGAGCCGGAGGTTTCCAGATAATTTCCCTCCCCCGCCATTTCCGGATGATCCACAACCTGGTAGAACAGGCCCGTATCCCCGTCCTGATATTTCATCAGCCCCTCCAGGGCTTCCTCATAAATTTTGCCCAGCCTCTGCCTGCGGCTGTCTTCCTCAACCGGCAGGGCTTCCACGGTATCCGCAATTCCCATCAGATACCAGCCGATAGCCCTGAGCCAGAAATTCCGGGAGAGACCGCTGATCCGATCCGCCCAGAAAACGCTACGGGACTCGTCGAAGCCGTGGTAGTACAGCCCGCTCACCGGGTCCCGCATCCACTCCCTGACCCTGGTAAACTGAGCGCAGATATCCTCATATGCCTCCCCGCCGCCGAACCTGGCGGCATACTCCGCCCTGAAGGGCTGCGCCATATACAGTCCGTCCAGCCACACCTGATTGGGGTATATCCTTTTATGCCAGTAATTCCCGGAAGCGGTTCTGGGCTGTCCCTCCAGCTGAGCCATGAGACAGCGGAGTGCCGCCGGATACTTCTCCTCCCCCGTCTCTCCATGGGCAAAGAGAAGCGCCCTGCCCGGCAGTATATCGTCCAGCCGGAACTCCTCCGGACGGTAGGAAAGAATTTTTCCGTCCTGCATGACGAAATGATCTGCGTACCGCAGAATATATTCTCTGAACAGCTCCTGTCCTGAGGCCTCCCAGAGCTGAACGGCCGCAACGACGGCGCATCCGTCCACATAGTTCCAGAGATTCCACTGCAGTCTGCCCTCCCCTCTATAAAAGGAATGAATAAATCGCTCTAATTTCTCCCTGTTCATATGCCGTCCCCTCTCTGTCCTGCTGCTTCTGTTCCTGTGTCTTTGTTCCGGTCATCCCATTCCTGTTTCAACCCAAGCACTGCCTCCCGGGTATAGGCCTTCGCCTCTTCGTCCGTAAGACTCCTTACCCACTCCGCCCGGCGGCTGATATCTGCCCCCGGACCGCTGTTGCGGTATTCCGCGTAGACCGCCTTTTCCCTTGCAGATTTCTTATCCCAGTCATGCCACCCCTCCTCATGGATATGACTTCCGATATAGGAATTCATAATAACGGTTCTGGCATAGTCCCTCCAGGGTCTTCCCAGATAAACGCCGCCCTCCTCGCATTCCCCCCGGAATATGCATCTGTCGAATACATATCCGTACTTCTCATTCTCAGGTGTGGAGGCTGCCGTCACAAATCCCTTTCCGACGGAGACAATCTCACAGCCTTCAAAAAACGCCGTGGCACCCCCAAAAATGAAATCCACATCCCCTGATATCAGGCAATCCTTATACCAGTGCCTGCCCATCCTTCTGGGCGCATTTTCCTTCGGTCCCTTAAATCCGTTCTTTATCAGGGGAGCCGGCGGCAGCGGCGCCGTAAACAGCGTATCCTGTCCCCCGGTAATTCTGCAGTTCTCAAAGAATATCCTGTCGCCGTCCACATACAGCGCCAGCGCCTGTCCGATTTCCTCTCCCGAGCCTGCCGTATTCCGAAAGGTCATATTCCTCGCCGTAAAACAATCCGCATCCACCATCATCGTCGCCGTGCGGAATGTGCCATACTCCGTCCCGTCCGGGGAAATAGCCCTGGCATAATCGCCCCAGGAGAGAATCGTCTCCTCCGCCCCGGCCCCTTCAAAGGTAATCCTGTCCTGGGTCAGTACTACTTTCTCGGTATATACCCCTGCTCCGATCCGAATGCATACCGCCCCTCCTTCATATTCCCCTGCCAGGGACAGCGCTTCGCGAATCGTAGTGCAGTCCCCGTCCCCTTTCAGGGACACTCTTATTTCATGTACATTCCGGACCATCTTATTCTCCGTTTCCAAAATATTTCCCGCATACCAGAAATCCCTGCGCAGCTCTTAAACAGGCCGCTCAGGGATTGCCTCTATCTATTTTGCATGCTATTATATGTTTGCCATATCCATGCTTCCATGCAGCCGCTCAGCATCCGTCTGTCTGCGCCGGTCTGCTCAGTTGATCTCGGAATAGCCGAAGGCATTGGCAAAGGCATCGATGGGCATTTTCTCCCTGCACATAGCGCAGTCCTCAGATCTGTAGGTCACGTAATCCGGAATATCGGCAACGGTGAACAGAGAGTTAACCGGGATCCCCGCAATGGTGCTTGCTGCACTGAAAATAGCGCTGATGCCGCTGATGGACGCCCCGTAGTAGGTGAGCGTCTGGATGGTCTTGTTTACGGTTTTTCCCGTTGTGGCGCTTGCCAGCAGAAGGAGCACATTTTTATTCTTCACCATGGGAAGATAATTATCCCTGAAAAGCATATGCCCCGAAGCAGAATACTCCGGCGTGACGATATAGATCGTCTTATGAGCGTTCCGGGAATAAACTCCTGCCCTCGTCAGCTCTTCCGCAAGAAAAGCACCGACAATCTCACAGCCGTCGATACAGACGATCGTATCCACAACCGTGGATATCATAACCTGCCTCCCAAGCTCCCTGGCGGCAGTGGACGCCTCGCTCAGCCTGGACTTCAGCGTGGTCATGTCCAGAAAATAATTGACATGGGAATGGGGTGTTACGAAATGTCCGGGAATTGCCTTCAGTTCAATGTTCGGGTGATCCTTGGAATAAATCTTGATCGTATCCTGCATATGCTTACCTCCTCTTATCATGATACCGTCTGGATTTTTCGGAATTCCAATGTCTTTATTATACAGGCAATTTTTCCATAAGTCAATCATTCTGTTGCGGCGTCAGCAGGATGTCATGGTTCACGGTTCTGTAGAACAGACGCCGCAGCTCGTCCGGATCCTCTGTCTGTCCCAGGGCCCACATGGCCTTGGTCACCGCTGCCTCCAGCGTCATGTCATAAGCTTCCATCAGCTTATAATTCTCCTTGATGACCTTCCCCACCCGGTAAACCTCCATATCGCTGCCCTCATGGGTTACCTGGGTGGCCATCAGCACCATTTTCCCCCCATCCGTCCACCTACGGATCTCCTCCTGGAAGGGGCGCTCCCCGTATTCCGGCAGCCCGCCCACGCCGAAGGATTCGATGATGACTCCGTCATAATAGGGATAGAGATGTCCCAATATTCCCCCATCCATTCCCGGAACCAGCTTCAACAGCAGAATCCGCTGGTTCAGCTCATGATAGAAGACCACCGGCCCTTTCACCCTGTCTTTGTCATCGATGTAGAAAAGAATCCTCCCGTCCTGGATAACCGCCACCGAAGGGAAATTAATGCTGGAGAAGGCGTTATAGCTCTTGGAACGCTCCTTTTTGGCGCGGGTGCCCGCAATGACATTGCCTCCAAAGACAATGCTCACTCCGTGGGCCCTGGGGTCGGAAGCAAAGCGAAGGCTGTCCAGCAGATTGGTCCTGGCGTCCGTCACCGGCAGATCGATGGGCTTCTGGGCTCCCGTCACCACAATGGGCTTTGCCGCGTTCTGTATCAGATAGGAAAGCGCAGCCGCAGTAAACGCCATGGTATCCGTCCCGTGGCAGATCACAAAGCCGTCATACTCCTCGTAACGCTCCTCCACCGCCGCTGCCAGCTGCAGCCAGTGCCGTCCGCAGACATTGGTGCTGTCCAGGTGAAATGGCTGCACTACATCCACCCGGCAGAACTCCCTGTATCCTTCCACATACCCCAGAAGCTCCTCCGCAGCAATCGTGGGGACAAGCCCCTCCCGGGTATAGCCGGAGGCTATGGTGCCTCCCGTCGCAATCAGTAAAATATTTTTCATATCGATGGCTTTCCTCTGTATACGCGCCCTCCTGCCGCCCCGATTTCCCACAGAGCGGCAGCCCTGGACGGCAGATTTAATTTAACCGGTAAAAATACCATACATTTCCCTTTTCTACAGCGAATAATTCCCCGTAAACGCCCACGGAATCCGCTTCTCCCAGATCCTGGAGCTTTTCAAACTCTTCATTGATCAGATACGCCTTCCCGTCCTCCAGCACCAGCGTGTACTCCCTGTAAAAGCTTGAGACATCGTCAAACATCGCGGCTTCCCTGCCGTCGTGATCTATATATCCCCATTTCTCTCCCTTTTTCACAATCCAGTACTTCCCGTCACTCATATAGATTTTGTCATAGACCGCCTTTACAATACGGCTGTCCGCGTTCTCCATGGTCATGCCGGGATACCGGGTGAAATCCACCAGCACATCCTGATCCCCCAGAATCAATACCATGTTGGGGCCGTAATTGTAAAAATACGCCCCGTCATGATAGAACCCCAGAAAGCTGTTATTTTCATCGGAATAATCTTCCGCACGGACAAAGCCCTGCTCCGGATCCGGCTGAAAATAATGTATTTCGCATTCCCCTACCAACTGATAATTTTCATCACAGAGGGCAATTATCCCGGCATCGACTTCAAAGTTTCCGGCCAGATAATACCCGTGATTTCCCGTACATAAAGGAACCCTCGGCGTATAGGAGCTGTGCCCTCCTGCGTTCGCCTCCCAGCCGGAATGATTGGATGTGTTCTCATTCCTGATTGCCTCCTGAAGCGTTTCCTCATTTATGCGCAGATATTCCAGATACAGGGGATCCTCATGCCAGGTGATCTCCCCCGTTCTCCTTCAGCTCACCCACCTGATAAGTTCCTGTGGAGTAGGTGTATCCCACATGCTCTTCCTCCCCAATGATCGCTGCGTTTTCACCCGATCTCCTGTAAACCATGGAGATCCCGTCATAGAAGCCATTGAAGGTGGAAGCAATCGAGTACATCTCCAGGGACTGCACCAATGTCCCGTCCGGCCTGTAATATTCCACCAGCCAGGGCTCCTCTCCTTTCTTCAGAAGCAGGTACATCCCTCCGCTGGCCCGCACCGGATCCTGCCCCTGATACAGAATATTTCCCTGCCGGTCAAAAAGGGTATAGCTGTTTTGCTCCACCTCATAAGTGTATACATTATCCCCGAAGTTCTCTGTTCGTTCCTCTACGACCGTATTGATCAGGACGAGATTTCCCGTTTCATCCGGAGCATGGAAACCCGTGTATTCAAAAGGAACAATCACCTCATTCCGGTAATCGACGGCCCCCCACAGCCCGTTCTTCTGCGCAGGCATAACCCCGTTTTTCGCCAATCCAAAGCCCTCGTATTCCGAGGTCTGAAAAAGCGGTACCAATACCTCTTCCGCCAGTTCCTCCGCCGAGTCCAGGCCGAAGCTCTCCGGATCCACTTCCTCCAGCACAAAGTCTGGAATATCCCGGATGGAAAACTTCTTTTTCGCCACCCCGCATTTATCTCCCTCCTGCGCTCCGGGGTCGACAAACATCTCCGCCATCTCACCCGCCGACACATCGGCCTCCGCCTTCTCCCCCGAGGAGGGCTCCACAGCCTCGCACTGTACTATTCCCTCCAGAATATAAACCTGCACATGGTGCTCGTCCACAATGTGAACCCATCCGCAGGTTCCCCGGATTCCAATGCTCATAGTGGAGGTTCGGATATCCAGGCTTTCCTCCCCCCCAAGGGCTCTGTAATGTGAAAAAACAGGCTGCCAGAATTGACCAGAAGCTCCAGTTTGCCCCCGTCCTTTCGAAGCTGTGCATCGCTGTTCTCATCCAGCTTTACCAGCTTTACCTCGTCCAGACTGATCCAGGCATAGCTTTTGCTCTTCGTATCCACATGATAACCGCTGTAAAGCTTCATATCCTCGGTTATGGAAATATCCTTCCCTTCCCCGTCCTCAATCTCCACAGTGCCTTCTGCCTTCGTCAGACGCATCATTGCTGCCACTGCCGAATTGCCGCAGCCTGCCACCAGCAGAAGACCTGCCAGCAGCATAGCCCCTATCCGCCTGTTTCCTGCCATCCATTTGTTCCTTATCATTTGCCCACACCTTATCACTCACTTTTTTCGCCCGGACTTCTGACCAGACTTCAGGCAGCGGCCGGACGCCTCTCCCGACCACTGCCTCTTCTGTAAAGTATAGCACAAACAAGCTCCTTCGTCTATCACAAAAATGCCGCTCACAGCTTCGCTTTTCAAAGCAGCCAATGCACACCAAAAGGACAGGTGCAGCCCATTTCGGCATGTTCAGTCCCGGAGGTTGTCACGCAAAGGGCGCGTGACAGTTCCACGCGGCAGCACTTTGTGGACAGTGAATCAGATAATATCAATTCAATGCCGGAAGCAAGAAGTATATTTACATGGCAAAATGCTTCTGCTATAATTAGGGTATTCTGAATAAAGTTTTTAAATACCTGCAAAAAAGGAGTGACATCACCATGTTCAATCTATTCGGGAAAAAGTCTTTATCGTCGGAGGAAAGTCTGGCGGAATGCCAGAGAAAGCAAAACTGGGCGGGGCTGGCAAAGACCTGTTATCAGATGGGGGTGGATGCCATGGAGCGCGGAGAGCTGAACAGGGCCCAGCTGTGGCTGCACCGGGCGGACACCATCTACAGCGCACAGGACTCTGTCTATAAAAAGGTGGGCGACCAGCTCATCGACGACTGCTCCGACCGCATCGGCGCATTGGAGGAGGAATCCCTGCTGTACAACGACGTCCCCTCTCAGATAGAGGAAAAAGCGAGGGAAATGCAGGATACCCAGGTACGCATATGGGGCCTTCTGTCCCTGGCAAGGCTTGTAAAGCTGGGCGGATGGCTGGCGGACCTTCCCGGCTGTGAGGCGCTTGGAAGGCTGGGATGGGCCGTGGACGCGGTGCTGAACACCCTCCTGAATTCTCCCACAGAGACAGAATTCAACGGACTGCGGGATCTGTGCAGCGCTCTGTACGAACTGGGGGATTCCCCGTCCTTCTGGGGCCTGGGAAGCGAAATTCCCGTCTCCGGCGGCGCCCCCTTCCAGGTCTTTGATCTGAACGGGATGATGGGCGTCCATCTGGAAATCGATGCCTATCTGGACGGGCACCTGGAAAGACTATTAGCCCTGGGACAGGGAGAGGAGTCCCCCGACCCTGAGACCGGCATCATTGCCTGCACCCTGCTGCCGGATTATTATGTCCGGACAGGCGCGGACAAACCGGAGGAGGTTCCTCAGATCAGGGCCGAGCTGGAACGGATCCGGAGCGATTATGAATTCGTCTGCTCCGATGTTACCTGGGAGCAGATAATCCGGAGAGTGGAGGAATATAAGACCCTGGATCTCCTGGCATAAAACCGCCCGGCCGCCGTTCCGGTTCCATATTTTCCCGGAATCGTACTGTCATGCAGGGCATGAGCAGGTATCGCATATTTTCTTCTTTCAAAGCTGCAGCAGCTTCAGGAATTCTGAAGCTGCTGCTTATTATACTGCAGAGTATAGAGATCGTAATACCGGCCTTTCTGGTGCAGCAGCTCCTGATGGCTGCCCTGCTCCATAATCTGCCCCTGGGACAACAGTATAATATTGTCCGCGTGCTGGATGGTGGAAAGTCTGTGCGCCACAATCAGCATGGTGCCGATATTCTTCATCTTTTCCAGGCTGTCCTGAATCAGCAGCTCCGTCTCCGTGTCGATATTGGCGGTGGCCTCGTCCAGAATCATCACCGAAGGCCTGTGAATAATGGTGCGGGCAAAGGAGAGGAGCTGCCGCTGTCCGGCGGAGAAATTGTTCCCCCGCTCCCGCACCACCTCATCCAGACCGTTTTCCAGCTTGCCGATGAAGGTATCCGCATTCACATAGCGGCAGGCCTCCCAGACCTCCTTATCCTCCACGTCCTCCCTGCGCAGCAGGATATTGCTGCGGATATCCCCGGAGAACAGGAACACATCCTGCAGCATCTGGCCGAAATGCCGCCGCAGGGAAGAAATCTTGATCTTCTTGATGTCGATGCCGTCGATGAGAATCTGCCCCTTCTGGATATCGTAATTGCGGCAGATCAGGCTTAAGATAGTAGTCTTCCCGGAACCGGTGGAACCCACAAAGGCCACCGTCTGCCTGGGCTCCACATGGAAGGACACGCCCTTCAGCACCCATTCCTCCGGCTTGTAGCAAAACCACACATCCCTGAATTCAATTTCTCCCCGAATCTCCGGCAGTTCCACGGCGTCCGGCTCATCCACCACCTCTGGAACCATATCCAGTATCGTGAAAATCTTCTCCGCCGCGGCAAAGGAGCGCTGCAGCATGTCAAACTGCTCCGCCAGAGTCTGAATGGGATTGAAGAACCGGGAGATGTACATATAAAAGGACACCATGATACTGCTGTCGATCACCTGCCCGAAATAATGAATATCCTTAATATACCCCTTGGCTCCAAAGTAAAACAGGCACAGATTGGAAGAAATGTAGAGCATATACACCATGGGCTGGAAAATACCGAAGACAAACATCCGGCTCATCTTGGCCTTCTGCAGCTTACGGCTGCGCTCCAGAAAATCATCCAGCTTCTGCTCCTCCCTGTTGAAAATCTGGGTAATCTTCATACCCGACAGATTCTCGGACAGATAGGTATTGATATCCGTGGTGGCATTGTTCACCCTCCGGTGCACCCTGCGGGAAAACTTCCGGAAAATCACGGTAAAAAGCAGCACAAAAGGGACAAAGCACAGCACCATCAGTGTCAGCGCATAATTCAGCATCAGCATGGCCCCCAGCACCCCTACGATCACCATGGAATTCTTCGCCAGCGTCACCAGAATATTGGTAAACATATAGGAAATGGCATTGGGATCGTTGGAGACCCTGGTCACCAGCTTACCCACAGGAATATTGTTCAGCTGCTCATGGCTCAAGGTCTCAATATGCGTAAACACATCCATCCGGATTCTGGACAGAATCTTCTGGCCCGTCTTCTGCAGAATCATGGCCTGCAGATAGGTGCAGAACATGGACACCACCAGGATTCCCCCATAGGCCCCCACCATGGCGTACAGGCTGCTCAGCTGGAAATCCCCCTTGATAAGACCCTGAATCCTCCCGATTACCAGGGGAGAAACCAGATCGTACACAATGGAAAACAGCATCACAAAAAACACCAGCACAAAGCTCTTCCAATAAGGCCTGGCATACTGCAGGAGCCTGCGGACAATTTCCCCGTCCGGCATGTTCCGCTCCTTTTCGGGTTCATCCTCCTTCACCTTCCGCAGCGCCCACCAGGCCAGCAGGAACACAACGGCAAAGGCGCCGATGATGGCGCCCACGATCAATATGGGCAGATACTCACTCATTGCTCGCATCTCCTTCCTCCTCCAGCTTCTGAAGGTCGACCATCTTCCGGTATTCCGGACAGGAATCATACAATTCCTTATGAGGCCCCGCCGCCACCAGCTCCCCATCCTCCACAAAGAGGATTTTATCCATCTTCTCAATGGTAGTCACCCTGTGAGCAATCAGAATGGTAGTCTTGCCCTGCCTGGCCGTGCGCAGGTTCTCCAGGATTGCCGCCTCGGTCCTGGTATCCACGGCGGAGACGGAATCGTCCAGAATCAGTATGGGCGCGTCTTTCATCAGCGCCCGGGCAATGGATATCCTCTGCTTCTGCCCGCCGGAGACCGTGACGCCTCTCTCGCCCAGAATCGTGTTATACCCCTGCTGGAACTCCTTGATATTGCTATGTATATCCGCAAGCCTGGCCGCCTGCACCACCGCCCGGCTGTCGCTCTTTCCCACCCCGAAGGCAATATTGTTCTCGATGGTATCGGAGAACAGGAAATTATCCTGGGGCACATAGGCGCAGCAGGCCCTCAGATCCCTGATTTTCACTTCATTTACATCGTTTCCGTCAATGAACAGGGTGCCGTCCGGCACATTATAAGTGCGCAGGATCAAATCCACCAGCGTGGTCTTGCCGGAGCCGGTCTTGCCCACCAGGCCCACATTTTCCCCCGCATGAATGGTAAAGGAGACATCCTTCAGCACCTTATTCTCCCCGTCCGGATAATGGAAGGTCAGGTTCCGGAACTCGATATCCCCGCGGACATTCTTCAGCTCCCTGGCGCCCTCCCTGTCCGCCACATCGATCTTTGCATCCAGCAGCTCTCCCAGCCGGTCCATGGACGCCTTGCCCCGGGATGTCATGTCGATGAGCTCGGAAACCGCCATAATGGGCCAGATCACGGCGTTGAAATAGCCGATGAATTCCACCAGCTGCCCGGCGTTGAACCGGTCCATGTACACAAGATACCCGCCGTATCCCAGAATCACGCAGACCACGCTCTCCACAAAGAGCGTCACCATAATCCGCAGCAGCACGGCAGATTTGGTATGGTCGATATTGGCCTCCTCGTTCTCCTCGTTCAGCTTCTTGAAGGCCATCAGCTCCTTCGCCTCTTTCACAAAGGCCTTGATCACCGCGATGCCGGAAAAGCTCTCCTGGGAGAAATCGGACAGCCTGGAAAAGGCCTCCTGGCGGATGTCCCATTTCTTCATCATCTGCTTTCCGATCACCGTGGCCGCCGCCAGCAGAAAGGCCATGGGAATCAGGGACAGCAATGTCAGCACAGGATCCATCCTCCACATGTTTATCACCGCCAGCACACCCAGCAGCAGCGCGTCAAAGAACATCAGCACACCCCAGCCGAAGCACTCCTGCACCGTATCCAGATCGTTGGTGAAAAGGCTCATCAGATTTCCCACCTTGTTCACCTGATAGTACTCCCGGCTCAGATCCTTGGCGTGGTCAAACATCCGGTTACGCAGATCCGCCTCCAGGCGCACCGCGGCCCCGAAAAAGCAGACGCGCCACAGAAAGCGCCCGGACACCATGGCCAGCACGATTCCCACCATGGGCATACAGATGCCGTCCAGCAGAAAATCCATGTCAAACGCCGTGGGAATCCCGTCCGCGTTCACAACGCCGCTGTTCATCCCGTTGATCACCATGCGGTACAGCTTGGGAATCTCCAGCTGCAGGAAGTCCACCATCACCAGGGTGGCCAGACCCAGGACCAGCCAGCCGGCATACTTGAGATAATACCTGTTGATATGTTTGCCGAATATCATATCTGTTTCCTTTCTTCCGGTTTATTTATCATGCTAGAGCGTGTTTGAACATTGCTTTCTGCCAGATGTGCGTCGTGCATATGCCTTTTGTGGCCGCTCCTGCAGACCGCCCGCCCCTTGAGAATTCCGCAAGTCTCAGGGCAGAACGGTTTGCTGCGCACGAAATCCGAAACAGGATTCCATGGCTGAAAATCTATTATACCTTCCTATATTAAAAATAGCAAGTGTATATATGCAATTCGTCCCTATCCGTCCTTATAATTCCCGGGACTCTTGCCTATCGGCCCACATCGGCGCCGCCGTCCTGTTGGTGCCAAACCTGGCGATAACCCTTGCGCTGGTCACGCTGGATACAATCGTCCCGCAGCAGGTGACCACGGAGACAAACAATCCCCATATAAGATATCGGATGCTTTTCCGTCTCCCGCCTGTCCCGAAAAAATCTTTCTCTTCCATCTTAGGTATAGCAAAATCCCGCAAATACAAGGGCTTGCAGTTAGAGGGAAGTAAAAACTATTTGACATCTTTTTAAAATTATTATTTAACGATTATCAACTTTTTCAGGATAAAGGTCATGCTGGCTTAAACGCGTAAATGCAATATCTTTCCAAGGAGTTCCTTCTTTTCCATAATTACAATATGGGTCTATTGAAATACCTCCCCTTGGAGTAAATTTACCCCATACTTCGATGTATTTAGGATCCATAAGGCGGATAAGATCTTTCATTATAATATTGACACAATCTTCATGAAAATCTCCATGATTTCTAAAGCTGAAAAGATAAAGTTTTAAAGATTTACTTTCTACCATATTTTTATTTGGTACATAGGAAATATATATAGTTGCAAAATCCGGCTGACCTGTCATAGGACCCTCCAAAACAAA
>CAJUSI010000049.1 GCA_910589035.1 uncultured Acetatifactor sp.
CAGACAACCCGCCCAAAATAGGATATACCAAATACATGATATATTCTATTGATACCATTATACTTGCAAAAATAACAGTATCTTGAAATCTCATTTTTGATTTAGACCAATAGATATATGGTGAAATTTTCAGAAAAGCTATCAAAAAAGCTGCCACTATGCATATTTTCATATCCATTCCGATGGCTTTTTCAAACTGGAAAACAAACCCGATGGCATATATTGAGCCAATTATAAGATATACTTTTCGGGTATGATTGAGAGAAAGCATATGTAAAAATAAAATTGGATAAATCCATGCAAAAATCGGGATACACCATTCTCCATTGGACATTACATAAATTAAAAAAGCTAAGATTATGAAAACTGTAAATCTGTTATTTTTCATTGCTAAACTCCTTACATACATTCTCTATAAGCTTCAATCTGTAGAATTGTTCAATGTCATTATCTTACCACAAAGACATACATAATTCCATTAAATTTTGCTTAGAATCTGAATCAGATATTGGAACTGTCCATGGTATTGGTGCACTGATTATTAAAGAGATTTTCGGCATTTCGGATGATGAAATTGTCGAAAATTTAATGTTGGTCCTGAAAGAGCTCCTGGGGAGTAAACGGTACAAAGATGGCCGTGCTGGAGGTAGTAAGCCCCCGCTGGATGCCCACCCGGTTCACCGTTCACCCCCCACCCCTCCTCCTGCTGATAGTCCAGCCGCCGCAGGGCGCAGTTGTATTTCATACCGTTGCTTGTTTTTTATCCGTGCAACGGCATTTTGTGGTAGTTCTAATTCAGTTGGGAAGTGAACTATCAAGAAATTGAAAAGGATTCACCAAGATTTCTGGTTATCAATTCTTTTCTATAGGTATCCAGATTTCGCTGTAATTCATATCTTTCGTATACATCTCAATATTATAATTACCTGCAAGCTAATATACCTTACAGGAGGGAAGCCACTCGCTCCATATTTTTGTATTCACATCCTGTAAAGACTTCGGCAATGCACCATAACAGGGAAATACCGCCCATTTCCCGGCCGGAATTACTCTTGTTTCCAATCCCTCAGGAACTTCGCTTGCCGGACTGTAATTATTAGCTATCAAATATTCAAAGTTTTGACCTTCAATGTCCATGCAGATCCCATACATTCCACATACGATTTTCCCATTCTCGCTTTTCATATGTTCCTGCCAAAACTCAGGAATTTTTGATAAGAAGTTTCCGAATTGAATTTACGAGAAACTCCCATAACTGTGAACTGTTCTTTTTCCACAATTTTGTACTCTAACATAGTACCACCCTCCAATGTAAGTTTTATTTTCAGCGGAGCAACAGAATTTAAGTTGCAATTCTTTTCTCTTGCCTGAGAAGGCGTTATCCCATGAAATTTAGTGAATGCTTTTGCAAAGCTGTCAGGCGAACTGTATCCATACTTCAGTGCAACATCAAGCACCTTGATATTGGATGAACAAAGTTCTTGGGCAGCTAAAGTCAGACGGCGGTGTTACTGTGATCAAGAAAAGTATGTAAATAGGTGCAATCAACTGGAGAATAAAGCAAAATCTATAACCGTGCCAGATGTTTGGCACACTTTAAGAAAGTTTCTCGATAGATACGCTTTCCCCCCCGGCTCGCTCGTCGTCTGCGTCTGGCTTTTTTGAGATAAGCAACCATTTTGGAGGAATACCCCTTGCAGCCAGTAAGAATCATGTGACTTTACTTTGAAAATGCTTTCGGCTGGGAGTATAATATTGGCCTCGGCGGCTGACTTTCTCGGTCTATCTTTCCTTTAAATACATCCTCGCTTCATAAGGCCGCAGAAGCATGGTCTGGCCTGTGTCTTTATAATTCCCGATAAGCAGCCTCGCAGAATGATCAAAGCAGCCTGCCTGGCAGCTTACTGTCTTATCATAAAAATTACAGATGACAATCAGCTGGGTCCGGGCATCTGTCCTTGTGTATGCAAAAATATTTTCATCCGTTTCCAATAGCATTTGGAATCTGCCCTCTATAAATACAGGATATTTCTTCCGCAGACGAATCAGCTCCTGATAGCATCTGAAAACAGAATCCTCATCCTCTGTCTGCTTTGCGGCATTAATTTCCCTGTAGTTGGGATTGACTCTCAGCCAGGGCTTTCCCTCCGTAAATCCTGCATTTTCCCTGTCGTTCCACTGCATCGGCGTTCTTGCGTTATCCCGGCTTTTCGCATAAATGGAATGCATGATATCCTCTTTTGTATATCCTGCCTCCAAACGCTCTTTATATAAATTCAGCGTCTCAATGTCACGATACTCTTCAATCCCGTATTGTACATTGGTCATGCCAAGCTCCTCGCCCTGATAGATATATGGAGTCCCCTGCATTCCGTGCAACAGGATTGCCAGCATTTTCGCAGATTCCACGCGGTATCTTCCGTCATTTCCCCATCGTGAGACAATTCTGGGCAAATCATGGTTATTCCAGAAAAGGCTGTTCCAGCCCTTTTCATATAGTTCCCTCTGCCATCGCCCAAATACTTCTTTCAGCTTCAAAAAAGGCAATGGCGCTAAATCCCATTTCTCTTTTCCCTCTATCTGATCCAGACAGATATGTTCAAACTGGAATACCATGGATAACTCGCTGCCATCCGGATTGCTGTATAACTTTGCCAAATCTATGGTTGCTCCCCATGCTTCTCCGACAGTGACCAAATCTGCTTTCCGGAATGTCTCCCTGCTCAGTTCCCGGATAAATTCATGCAGCCTGGGGCCATTGTTTGTGATTTTTTTGTCCGGTTCTTTTGCGATCTGGTCGATTACATCCAGCCGGAAACCACCGACTCCTTTCGAAATCCACCAATTGATCATGTGGTAAATTTCCTGGCGCAGTCTCGGATTCTCCCAGTTCAAATCCGGCTGTTTTACAGAAAACTGATGAAAATAATACTGTTTTACTTCCGGAACCCACTCCCATGCCGATCCTCCAAAAGCTGCCCGCATATCATTAGGGGGTATCCCTTCTGCGCCGTCTCTCCAGACATAATAGTCATGGTATGGGTTATCCCTGCTCTTCCTGGCCTCCTGAAACCAGTAATGCTCATCTGAAGAATGGTTCAATACCAGATCCATTATAATTTTTATATGGCGCTTTTCCGCCTCCTGAATCAGTTCTTCCATATCCTTTAAAGTCCCAAACATAGGATCAATATCCTGATAATCAGAAATATCATATCCATTGTCATCCTGAGGGGATTTACATACAGGACATAACCAGATTGCATCTATCCCCAGGTTTTCCAGATAGTCCAGTTTCGAGATGATCCCCTGCAGATCACCTATGCCGTCATGATTGCTGTCTGCAAAGCTGCGGGGATAAATCTCATAGATTACCGCATTTTTCCACCATTGGCAATTGCCTGCCCTATTCATTTCCATCAATTTATCATTCTCCTCCTACCGCCTACTCTACACTCTGACCTATTTCATGTAAACCATATCCCAATACGCAAGCGAGGGTACTTCAAACGTAATGTACCGGCCGTCAGCATCTTCCCCCTTTTCAAACGGCAGTTCTCTGCTCTTCCCGCCGTCCAGAGAAAAAGAGGCCATTTGAACCTGCGCCACATCCCTCTCCGTGTAATACTTCACCGCCAGATTCTCCACATATGCAGGAGCTTCCTTTTTCCCCCTCTCATCACGCCACTCATTATCTGTCCCAAGCAGATTTATCAGATGAAGCATCTCATATTCCCCGTCTGCTCTGGTATAAGACCATATAGTGTCGCTCTGCCCGTTTTTACTCACCTGATACCCTGCAATCTCAACCCTGTTCTCCGTGGTATACTGCCCATCCCTTAGCAGGTTCTCATATGCCACCGTAAAATCTGCCAGCTTTACCATAGCCTCCTGCAATTCATCCCCCATGGGTATATCATCGTCCGGATAATACTCCACATGAAGCATATGGTTTCCGCTTCCTATCTCAAGGCGCGAGCCGCCTGCTGCATACACCGCCGCATCACACAGCAGCACGCCTGGAGCATTCAAAGTCCCCGTGGTCTTATAATAATTGATATAGGCTTTCACTACCAGAGACTTTCCCTTTCCATCTGCGGAATATGTTTTGCTCTCTTCCATTGTTCTCTCAATTTCCGTCGCCAGCGACTGATAGGTATTATACGGCACTCCATTCCTGTCCTGATCCCAGGGCCAGAACTCTGTATAAAGCACATCCGCATTGCTGGTATTCACCTGCTCTATCCCCTGTGCCCCCACCGGGTTAAAGGATAAATAGCGTTCTCCCAGGGCATCCTTCGCGGCATTCAGAAACTGTCGGTATGTTTCCTTCACCTCATAAACCGCCTCTCCGTCTTCTCCTGTTCCCAGGGGATTTCCAGAAGCATCCGTCATCTTTCCCCATTCCCCCACAGTATCCCCATGCCATCCGTCAAAGTCCAGCACCTCAAAAATATGGTTTTCCTGGGAAAAAATATGTTTCTGCCAATCTGGGTTCAATGGATTCATGAAGTACAGGTTCCCATTTCCAGAGGGGGATGAGCCCATCTTAAATGTGAACATTCCTTCTCCCCGTTCATTATCCGGCGCAAAATAAATCTGCCAGCCGGCCGCTTCTGTAGGATTTCCGCCAGCATCTTTTACAAAGCTGTCCGTCCCGGCATAAATCATGTTATATGCCATGTTAACCATATTCCTGTCATGGGCATATTGGATATAATCCCGAACCGTCTCCCCATAGATTTTCCGGCCTGACCAATCCTCCCATACTCCAAGGGACTGCCTGGTAACCTCCGGCGGCAGCGGCTCATGATGCAAGGCATGCCAGTCATAATATTCGATTGCATTGATGTGATACCTGTTCATCTGCCCAATGATTTCTTCCGCAGCCTCATCTTCCCCGTAATCGCATAAATACCCATAACGGGGAAATTTCAGCCAATCAGAAGAGACATCAATCCCAACCGTATCCTGTGAAATACAATTCCCTTTCCCATCTGTCACCTGCAGACAGATCAGGTAACCTTGGTAGTCAGAATCCGGCGTCTGCCACTTCAAGGCCAATTCCTTTTCCTCTCCCGGTTTAAGAGCCAAGTCCTGCTGTTCCGAATATACCACCTGATCCAAATGATACACTTTCATATCAAGCAGAATATCATCCGCTGTTTCTTCCATTACATTCCTGACGGTCACCGTTATTGCCGCTTCCTCTTTCGGAGCATATCTTGCCTTATCTGTTCCATTCACTATGATTTCCAGCTGCCCCTCTTCGTATCGTCTCGTATTGCTGTTTCTATATAAAACAAGCGCCAATCCACAAATAACCAATATAATAAATATTCCTGCCATTCTATATTTTTTCCTGTGCGATTTCATTTTTACCCCCCCATGGCCTTTTAAATCATTCTTTTACAGACCCCATCACCATCCCGGTAATCAGATATTTCTGCAATATCGGATAAATCATGAGAAGCGGAATTACCGCCACCACGATTTTGGCAGCATTCAGATTTCTGTTGGAAAGCTCTGTCACGTTTTCCAATGTACTGCTG
Source organism: uncultured Acetatifactor sp. (assembly GCA_910589035.1). Classification (GTDB taxonomy): domain Bacteria; phylum Bacillota; class Clostridia; order Lachnospirales; family Lachnospiraceae; genus Acetatifactor. The sequence continues at coordinate 5,553 of CAJUSI010000049.1, forward strand.
GATGCGCCGCTTTTCAGCAATTGCTGGATGTCCACATTCAGAGACTGTATGTACGTCATAATCGGATAGTCCTCCAGCTTCTGCATATAAATCAGACCACTGAAAAAGTCATTCCAGCTTCCCACAATACTGAACAGGGACACCGTAGCCAGACATGGTTTTGCACAAGGTATCATAATTTTCAACAATACCTGAAAGGGACTTGCCCCATCGATCAGTGCGGCCTCCTCCAAGGACTTTGGAATTCCCAGGAAAAAATTCATCAGCAGAATAACATTAAAAATCGGAAGCGCGCCAGGCAGCACCAATGCCCAGATTGAATTTAGCATCCCCAGATTCCTCACCAAAATATAGGTGGGTATCATCCCCCCATTGAACAGCATGGCAAATATCAGGAGATTCATATATATATTTCTGGCCCGGAATTCCTTTTTGCTTTTTGTCATTGCATAAGCCATAGGCACGGTTACCGCCAGATTCAGAAGCAGCGCCAGAAATACCCGGATTACGGAAATCATAAAAGAACGCCAGAACTGACCATCCGAAACAATCTTGTCATAGGCAATCAGGGTAAAGTCCACGGGCAGGATTCCCACCTTATTTGCGGAGACCGCCGCGCTGCCGCTCAGCGAAATCGCCACGATATTCAACAATGGAAACAGGCACCCAAGGCCCAGCAGTATCACAATGATATAAATAATCGTAATCCTCACTCTGGAATGAAAACTTTTATTGTCAATCATCTGTCTCACCTCCTAGAAAATTTTCTGATCCGTCAGCTTCTTTGTCATCGCGTTTGCCGACAAGAGCAGCACCATTCCCACCACAGAACGGCACAGCCCTACCGCCGCACCGAAGCTATATTGCCTTCCCACCAGCCCGATTCGGTATACATAGGTATCAAGAACGTCGCCTGTCTCATACACGATAGGAGAATATAGGTTATAAATCTGGTCAAACCCAGCGCTGAGTATACTGGTCAGATTCATGGCTGTCATCAGGAGGATAATCGGCAGCATTCCGGGAAGCGTCACATTCCAGACCCTTTTCCACCAGGAAGCCCCGTCCATGGTTGCCGCTTCATGCAGTCCCGGATCGATAGAGGTGATCGCGGCAAGATACACTACGGAGCTGTAGCCAAATTCTTTCCATACATCCGTTCCGATAATCAATCCCGGGAAAACCTTGCTGTTTCCGAGAAAATTAATTTTATCAAGCCCAATCGCCGCAATGAACTGGTTCACCGATCCATCCAGCCCAAACAGGTTTGTCACTACGGAAGCCAGCACGACCCATGACAGAAAATGAGGCAGATATACGATGGTCTGTACTGTTTTTTTCATAAATTTTATCCTGATTTCATTTAACAGGATGGAGAACGCGATGGCAATCACCATTCCAAATATCATCTTTCCAAGCGCTATCACCACTGTATTCCGTATAATTTTCCCTATGTCCGGCAATTGAAACATATAGATGAAATGCTTCAGGCCTACAAACTCAGACCGGAAAAACCCTTTGGCCGGAACAAAATCCTGAAATGCCATAATAACACCGAACATGGGAATATAGCTGAACAAAATCAGGAAGAACAATCCCGGGAACACCATGAAATGATAGGACATCTCAGAGCGCCGCTTTACTGCCGCCCTTTTACGGGATGCACTTCCTCCCTCTTTATGCTTGATTCTTTCCATGAAAACCTCCATTCTACAGCCGTTTTTCATCTACGGTTTCATACAGCCATGCCGCTTTGGCATGGCTGTAATCTCAATCGAAATACATATATTTCATTGGAATGCACTTCTTCCATTGGAATGTACTTCTTCCATTTACTGCAACTGTTCCGCAATCTCCTTTAAAATCTGGGTGCCCCCCTGGTTATTCCACTCTTCTACAAACTGGTCAAAGCCGCTTTCCACATCAATATCACCTGTCACAATCTTGATAAAGGTTTCTTCCTCCAGCTTCTCCAGATTCGCAAGATGGGTTTCCATAGTAGGCGTGGTCTGCGGGAAAATGGGAGTCAGCCAGCTGAACCGATCGTTCTCCGTCAGCGTCTGGAGCAGTTCCACTCCCTTTGATCTGGAATGGTATTTCGACCAGGCAGTGGCGTCACCGTTCCCCTCCAGATAAGCCAGAATGTTGGTTGCATTTGAGCGCTGTTCAGAGGTTTTCACCTCGTCCACGGTGATTTCGCCGTTCAGGCACCGCTCCAGATCCCCATAGTCATCCAAAAGGGATGTATAGGAATTTACCTCAATGTTGAAAGGTCTGCTGGAGCCGTCCACCCCGGTTGAAACATATTCTGCAACCTCCGGATATTCCTCCAGAAGCTCCCGTGAATTTACAAGCTCGTCATAAAACAGATTCATGATCTGGATTGCCACCTCAGGATGCTCAAACTTTTTGCTGACTACAATATATCCGGCTGTGGCATTATTGTGCTTGCAGTTTACCTTTCCGGCTGCATCCGACAAAGTATATGCCTCGAAAGTCGCATTGCTGTTAAGCGCATACACATTATTCAGCAGCCAGTCAGGAATATGCCATGTACCAAAGGTGATTCCGCACTGCCCATTTGCCAGCAGCGCCGTAATGTCATCCCAGGTCCTTGTTCCCACCTGAGGGTCAAGAATCCCGTTCTGAAACCATCCTGCGGCAACCTTAAGAGCCTGCTTCATTTCATCCGTAACGGAACCGTAAATTACCCCCCCATCCTTTTCCATCCAGGTCTTAGGGAAAGCTCCCAGTGCATAGGCTATGGAGTTCATGCTGAATGTACCATCCGGATCGCCGCTGGTCAGCCATGGCGCAAATGCGATTCCCACCACATTGTCCGCATTTTCAGGATTCTTTTCCATGAAAGTCTTCGCAATCATTTCCAAATCTTCTATCGTGATACAGCCATCCTGATCCTCATCGATTTTCAGCTCAAGCTGCTCCATCCAGTCGCTCCGTATCCACACGATACTGGGGCCGGAATCTCCATTGGTTCCCGGCAGCGCCATCATCTTCCCGTCCAAAGTCACATTCTCCAGCGCCCGTCCCCCATAGGAATCATAAAGGGATTTCAGGTAGTCGCTTGCGTATTCCTCATAGACTCCTGTCAGATCCGCAATCAGCTCATTCTCATACAACTCTTTCAGCTCGTCCAGGCTTCCCACCTTCATCATATCCGGAATATCACCCGCCGTTAATGCAAGAGATACCTGCCTGTCGTAGTCATCCCCATTGGCCTCAAATTCGTCTGTGATGTCTATGTTCAGCTTCTTCTCCGCCATTCTTACATAGGCGTTATCCTCATAGGTATCCCCATTGGGAAAGGAAACATTCTGCAGAGTCTGTCTGCCTAAGGATACCTTGATTGTCTCTCTTTCGCTTTCTGCATCTGCTCCGGCATTCACAGAGCCATTTTCCCCGCTGCCTGTATTTGATGCTGAATCCTCCTGGGAAGAGCAGGCCGTTGCCGCCAGTAAAACTGAAACCGCCAATGCCATGCCAGCCGCTCTGGTCATAAGTCTCTTTTTCATTACCCGTGTCCTCCATGCTTGTGATTTGTACGCTGCAGCGTTTGTAAGTTTAGTATATATTGGGATACTACATATGTAAATATAACATTTTTCATATTCATGAAACATTTTACAGTTGTTGCATTGCCCCCAATTGCCCCATTTTATCTGCTATGCTATAATGATTCCTGTACCAAAAACATACGAAAAGGAGGCGGCTGCCCTATGTATACCTTGCTGATTGCAGACGATGAAGCAGATGAACGCATTCTGATTCGTTTTCTTTTGAACCGGTTCAAAGATGTCTTCCATATCCTGGAAGCCCAGAACGGACGCGAGGCCCTGGAGCTGCTTTCAGGACGCCATGTAGACGTTTTATTATCCGATATCCAAATGCCTTTCCTCAATGGCATTGACCTTGTCAGCAGAGTCAAAGAGGTGAATCCCGATGTCGAAGTGCTGTTCTTCAGCGGATATGATGACTTTGCATATGTGAAAGCCGCCCTGTCCCTGAAGGCCGTAAATTATATTCTGAAACCTGTAGACCCGGATGAGTTCCACAAAGTATTGACCGAAATTGTGGGTCGTCTGGATTCCCATAAACTACAGTTTTCCAGATCGGAACAATATATGGAAACAGATTTTCATGATATTATTCGTGAAATGCCTGATAAAAAAGCGGAAAGCGCATCCATAGATGATGCCACAAATCTTATCTTACAGAACATAGAAAGCGCCCTGAAAATGAAGCAGCCAGAAGCGTTGTCAGCCCATGTACATGCCCTGGTGGATCAGTATGCGGACATTCCCAAACTCTCCCATATTTATATCCGCCATATATGTACCACTCTCCTGAAAATGCTTATGGACGCGCTTCCTCTCCATTCTGAAGAAGACCTTCAGAACGCCATTAAGGAGATATACAGTTTCCGTCATTTTTCAGACATAGTGAAACTAATCGAGCACTATCTGTCGCTTGTTACAGCTGAATTTGAACAGGGGCAGAATGCCTCCAATTATGCCGTATACCAGGTCGAGCAATACATCCGCACTCATTACAGCGAAGACCTTACCCTGAATATACTTGCGGATCTGGTATACTTAAACCCTAATTATCTGAGCAATGTTTTCTCGCAGGTTACCGGTTGTACCTTGAACAAATATATCAACCAGATTCGGATGGAAAAGGCACAAGAGCTTCTGCTTCATACAAATATGAAAATTACCGATATCAGTCAGGCTGTAGGATACCCAAACGCATCCTATTTCTGTAAAAGTTTTCAGAAGCGGTTTGGAACTACACCGGAACGGTTCCGTCAAGGCGGTTAGCAGACCTGAAAAAGGAGGAGCATGATGACAGGATTAAAGCTACAGTTCCGCAACTTAAAATTTCAGAATAAGATCATCGGCATCAGTGTGATAATAAGCCTGATCCCTATCGCACTGCTGGGTATTTTCTCTTACACAAAAATGCGCTCGTTGCTGATCGAGCGGGAAGAAACCGCCCTCCAGGAAACTCTCCACCAGGAAGCCCTGCAGTTGACCCATAAGCTGGATTCCTATCTGTCTACCATGAATTTGATTACTTATAACGAAAATATACGTCTTGCCCTCACACAGAAATATGATTCCAATTTTGAAATGTATCTGACCTACCGCGATACCATTGACCCTTTGTTCTTGACAATCCGTTCTCTCAATACGGACATAAACGCAATCACTATATACACAGACACCTGCATCAATCCTCATGGCAATATATTGCGCCCGCTTACAGAGGCGCCGGATCAAATATGGTATGAGCAGGCTTGCAGTATGTCTTCTCCCTTTTTTGTTTTATCTCCGGACGGTAATACATTACTCCTGATATCAAAAATGCATTATAATTTTGTGACTTACACCAGTTTTATATGTATGTCCATTGACATTCCGTCTTTTTTGTCGTCTGTCAAAAATCTCTTTCACAGCAATTATGGTTTCCTGTTGTCCGATTCTTCGGGTAGACAAATATATCAGCACACAAATCTGGCCGCCGAATACTCTGTTGCTGATCTCTCCTTCGAAGTTCTTCAGGAGAATAGCCTGGCTGGTTTCATCACAAAAAAAGAAACCCTGTCAGAACACGATTGGACTGCCGTCCTCTATCGTCCCACAGATTTTGTTTCAGCAGATGCCGTAAATATAACTTATATTGTGCTGACAATCATTTTATTATGCATTTTGCTCATATTGCTGTGCAGCATGCTGCTTTCCAAAATCATTGTCGCGCCAATTGAAAAGCTTTCATCCAATATGGAACAGGTTGAACAGGGAAATTACGAAATCGATATTTCCTCTGACAGTACCGATGAAGTAGGACAGCTGATCTCCTCTTTCAAAAAAATGGTACATACCCTGAACAATCTGGTGAATGAAGTTCTGTTATCCAAAATAAAGCAGCAGAAATATGAGATTGAAATACTTCAATCCCAAATCAATCCTCATTTTCTGTACAACAGCCTTTCTTTGATAAACAGCAAGGCCATTATTTCCGGCCAAAACGATATCAGCCAGATGGCCCGCCTTCTCTCCACCTTTTATCGGACTATGCTGAATAAAGGCCGGCAAATAACTACCATTGCATCGGAAGTGGAAAATACGAAATCTTATGTATCCATCCAGCAGATGATGCATTCGCAGTCTTTTGATGTGGTATATGACATTGACAGCAGTATACTGGAATGTCCGATACCCAATTTACTGCTTCAGCCTCTGGCAGAAAATGCCATTATCCACGGTCTGGATCACCGGGAGCTGCCCGGCCAGGCAATATTATCCATTTCCTGTTATCAGGAAAACCAGGATATTGTTTTCAAAGTAATGGACAATGGATGCGGAATGTCGGATGAAGAATGCATCACAATCCTCACACAGGACAGTAAAGGGTATGGGGTTAAAAATGTTCACCAAAGAATACAGCTTTATTATGGGGAAGATTACGGACTCACTTTTCATAGTACCAAAGGTATGGGAACTTATGTGATTCTTCGCATTCATCAAATAATCAAACATGAACATTAAGGCTATTGGCATGTACAGTGATAGATTGACAGAGTTTTAAAAAATGTATATAATGACTGTATAAGCGAAATTAGTCAAATAGGAGGTATTAAAGTGCCAAAGAGCTATTCAGAGCAGGAACGGGAATATATCAGAAAGCGGCTGAAAGAAGAAGCGGCAAAATGCCTTGCGAAGTATGGCGTCCGCCGCACGACAGTCGATGAAATCGTGAAACGGGTTAATATTCCAAAAGGAACTTTCTATCTCTTTTATAAATCAAAAGAATTGCTTTTGTTTGAAGTTATTCAAGAACAGCAGGAAAATGTCAACCGCAAGCTGTATCAGACCATTTCTGGCATTGCCAGTAC
>CAJUSI010000050.1 GCA_910589035.1 uncultured Acetatifactor sp.
GCCTACAGCTTCCTTCAGATTCCACCTCACGATGGACACCCTTGCTGTTCAGCTATACACTTCCTCGTTGCCCAGGCGTGTTCGGGACTTTCACCCGTTAGAGCGCGCCCATGGCGCGCAAACCAAAAAAAGGACATTGATCACTCAATGTCCCGAAATCAAATACTACCACATACTCCCGTCGTCCAGAAGTCCACAGGTGACTCCTCCGCGGCCGCCGTTGCGTTTCCGGAAGTCCATATCGATACGGGCTCCGATCTCGGAGATATTCTCCCTTCCGGCTCCTATGCACAGCAGCAGATACTGGCCGTCGCTGTACTTGGCATAGATATCCCCTCTTCTCAAACAGCTCTTAAAAGTCGCACGCAGCTTCTCCCCCTGGCGTTCACAGTATTGCCGGTCTTTCGCAGAGTATCCGTTTGCGTCCAGGATGGTACACAAAATCAGACCAAAGCCCGAAGTACCCCCCCCTGACCAGCGAACGCTTTAACATCCGAAAGCAGTCCAGGAAACCCGGCAGAGTGCAGGCGTATGCGCCATCCGGCGGCACGGATTCCATCAGGCATTTGCTGATTTCTTCCTCAGATCCTTCCGGCCGGCGCATCCTGTCGCCGATCCTGCGGAACCAGGCCTGCTGCTTTTTTGACAGGAAGCCCCCTGCCTCCTGTACGCGCTGCGCCAGTTTGCGGTATACATTCCCCGCCTCCTTATGCCGTCCCAGTGCGATCAGGCTCTCCACCTGCCATATCTCCCATTCCTCATAGGGATTGAGCCTGGCAGCCCGGGCCGCTTTCTTTTCCATATTTCCGTAATCGCCCTCGTCCTTCAGATAGCGAAGCAGGTATTTCAGCATCCTGGAATACTGGTTCTGGTAATTCCGGCTTTTCTCTATCACCCATTGCTCATTTGACAGCTGCGGCAGGAATTCTCCCTGGTAGAGCTCGCAGGCCTTTTCGCAGATCTCCGCCTTCCTGTGCCTGTCCTGCTCTCCTTCGAATTCCAGAGCAGCATTTTCAAAGCACCAGACATCCGATTCCACCTCTATCTGTCCTTCAAAGCGCACCACCCCCGCATTCAGCATCAGATAATCCCCCGACGGCAGGGGCGATGCTTCCAGGTATCTCCGAAGGCGGAAGATGGTGTTGTTAAGGCTTGCATTGAGGTCCTCCACCTCCTCCTGTCCATAAAGGCTTTCCGCAATATCCTCCTTGCTGAATCCCTGTCCCGGCCTGGTCATCAGAATCTGAAACAGCTGTCCGAATTTAGAATTTCTCTGTCTGCCAAAGGTAAGCACCTCATCCCCGTAACTGGCAGTAAACCCCCCAAACATTTTCACCGACAATTTATTCACGGTTACCCCACCCCTCCATAATGCACTTTTCTGAATCCGCAGGTCATGCCCTATGCCATCAGTTCTCCGATCCTAGCAGGCTGAAGTTCATAGCAATGATGAATCAGGATATTGTTTCTCCCGCTGTCGGCAAGGAATTTCTCCTTTATACGGTCCACAATGATATCTGTCTGGCCTTCCGTGGTATCAATGACAAGAATGAGATACTGGCTGCTGGAATATCTGGTATACACATCCCCGACGCGAAGTGTGGAGCCGATATGCTCCCCCAGCCGCTCCATCAGTACATCCTTCTCATGAGGCAGCAGACTTCCGCCCTGCTCATCCACCACTGTAATCAGGATGACGCATGCCTTCTGCCCGCTGCGGATGATTCCCCTCTCCAGGAAACGATAGATGCCTTTAAAGGTATCGTAATCCTGACAATAAGCACCCGGCTTTCTGATCTGCTCCATGAGCTCCTTCCGAACCCGTTTTACATCCCTTATGTATTGATCCTTTCTCTTCTCCCGTCTCTCCTCTGACAGAGATTCTGCCCTCCGCTCCTCCAGCTGCGCATCTGCTCTTCTGAAGAGGCTCCGGCAGGTGTCCCCTGTCTGAGATGCGGCATATACTGCCGTCACGGTAAACAGAATCCTGTCTTTATCCTTTCCTCTGCCGGTACGAAAACGATTTTCAATTCTCCTGCAGATTTCCTGTGCCTGTTCCTCCGTCCTGCATCCCGGCATATAGATAAGGAATTCATCGCCGCTGCGCCTGCCGTAGATATCATCCGGATGTGTCATGTACAGGAGAATCTGCGCAGCCTTCTGCAGGCATTCATCCCCGGCTAAATGCCCGTGCTGGTCATTGATCCGTCTCAGGTTATCAATATCACATAAAAAAAGCGTCCCTTCCTGCCCGGCATTCAGCATGGCTGCGATCCGCGTCTCGGCAGTGCTTTTCTTCAGGATTCCCGTCAGGCTGTCCAGCTCCTCTGACCTTGACTGCTTCTCCCTTAATCCGCCTGATTGTCCGTTTGCTTTTAATGTCCCATTCAATTTGCCCCACCCCATTGTTCAAATTCGGTAAAACTATGTATACAATAGCATCCAAAACAGGATTCTATAGCCAGAATTGTTTAATTAATGTTCAATTATACCATCTATCCTATTATTATACAATCATTTTTCCCTTCTTCTGTCCTTTCCCAATACGATGCCCGATACGATATTCTGCAGCAGTCCGGACAGCCCCTGCCGCCCGGTCAACATTTCATTTCCGCTACAGGAAATCCACCGACATGACCTTATCCGATTTCATGAGAATATCGTACACCAGAGTACGTCCTGCCGTCTTTTTCAGATAGAGCACCATATGTACGGACACGCCCACACCCGCGGCCCTGGATTCCCCCATATCCATGGAGTCTATGACCACGCCGGCGTCCCTCAGTTCCTTTACCACCGGGTGCAGATCGCGGCTTTCCTCCAGATCGATGAACACATTGCAGTAATGGGAATGTCTGGCGGCAAAATGTTCCACACGGGGAAGAATGTGCAGGGAGAGGAGCATCATCACCGTAACCAGCACGCCGCCCTCCACAAAGCCGATTCCCACAGCCAGGCCCACACATGCGCTGGCCCAGAGGGTAGCGGCCGTGGTCAGACCCCGGACCCGGTGCCTGGATACAATGATGGTTCCCACGCCGATGAAGCCCACACCGCTGATCACCTGCGCCGCCATACGATTCATATTGGCAAGCCCCGGGAAATGGATCTGTATATACTGCTCTGTCAGCATGACAAGCGTGGCCCCCAGGCAGACTACTGTAATAGTCTTAGTACCTGCCCCGCGATGCTTCATTCCCCGGTCAAGACCGATAACGCCGCCCAGGATCATTGACACCGCCACCCTGATGCATAAATTCTGTATATTCCACTCTGCAAAATTTCCGATCATCCTATGAGTTTTCCTCCTGTCTCTTATCTGCGAATCCGGAATGCTTTTATCTGTGCATGCTGCAAGTCCATTGAAGTTATAATTGGCTATTGTACCATACCAATCCCGGCAGTCTGCAGGATCCATTCCACCGCCACCTCCGCGTGTACGGGCAGGTTTTCCGGATCTTTTTCCGGCGTCCGGGTTTCCTCCTGCTCCTCTTCCGCTCCCGTATAAAAGGTATCCAGGGCGTACCGGGCCAGCAATTCCGAGATGCGTCCCCTTTCTATGGAGTTCTCCGCCCCCAGGACAATCACAATCAGGTCATGCTTCCTGTCCCCGTCGTCCGCCGTCAGGGATGTGACCAGGCAGGAGCCTGCCTTGTTGGTGCTTCCGGTTTTCAGGCCCGTAGCCTCGGGCAGGTTCCGCAGAAGCGGGTTGATATTATATATCTCAAGCTCAAGGGACGGCAGGACGGCAGATCGAAGGGAAGTGATCTCCTTCACCTGAGGATAGACCTTCAAAAGGCCGGACACCATCTGAAACAGCTCCTCCGCGCTCATGTGGTTCTGGCGGTCGGGAGGAAAGGCGGATTCCGTGTAGGAGGGCAGGCCGTGGCTGTTGACGAAAACGGAATCGCTCAATCCCAGCTCTGCCGCCTTCCGGTTCATCATCCGGACAAAGTTCTCCTCCGAGCCGGCAATGGTCTCTGCCAGACACAGCGCGCATTCATTGCTGGAGGGCAGAAGGGCTCCCAACAGAAGCTCCTGCACGGTGATTTCCTGTCCGGCCTCCAGACGGATCACTCCGTCATACGAGGAGGACAGCAAATGAACCGCATCCGAGACAACCACCTGCTGGTCAAGGGTAATCTGTCCCGCATAGACCCTGTCCATGGTCAAAAAGTAAGTCATCAGCTTGGTGATGCTGGCTATGGGATGCGGTATATCTGCCCGGTATTGGTAATAGATTTCCCCGGTGGATGCATCCCCCACCAGCACCGTATCCACTCTGTCAAAATATCCCTCCTCTTCCAGCGCGGCAGGGCTGATCCGGAAGGGCTTCTCTGTCTGAATCTGCAGAGTACCCGCCGCAGGAACCGTAATGTCCAGATCCAGGATCATGGCCAGATCCGCCGCCATCATGAAGCAGTCATAATAACCGGAGGGCATTTTCATAATCATGGTATAGTAGAATACCTTCCGCCCGTTTACCTGAAATTCATTCCGCCCCAGGGATGCGCCGGGGTTCCCGCTGTCTTCCCAGGGGATGTTCTCCCCTCCCACGGGGGTATAGGCTTTCCCCGGATTCAGGGAGACGGCATTCTTTGTGACATCCAGGGCAAAGGCCTTCTCCGTATCACTGAGCACCATGGCCATATCCCTAAGCGAAAAGTATGTATTATAATCATAGTCATAATCCAGAGTTTTCACCGTGTATGCGGTTCCCCCATCCGCCCGTACCAGGCAGGTCCGGGGAATCTCGAAATCTGCCTCCGCCCTGATGGGCAGGATGCACAGGGCCAGAACCAGGGCCGGCAGGAGACAGGCTGCCTTTTGCAGGACCGGTTTTATCGATTTTCTTATGACGGAACTTTTTTTGCCGCAATTTCTTTTTGTAGAGCCTCTGTTCTGGGAGATTTTTTTCATCCTGTTTCCTTTCACTGATGGTCTTATGGCCCCGGAGTACGGGGTTTTGTTTTCTTATCCGCTGTTTTACTGATTCCACGTCTGTCTGACACCGGATTTTCTTATAAGGTAAAAATGTCCTCGGACTTTTCCTTGTGAAATGAGGATCTGTCAGGAAAAATGCTACGGATTTCCATGGCGTTTTAAAGTATAGGCCAGGGGGTAACGATCCAGAAGAAGGCCGGCAGAGTCGGAATCCGGATCCCGCGACAGGACCAGTCCGGTTCCCGTAAGAATATAGCGCTCCGTCTTTTCCGCCACGGGCAGTTCATCCTCATACTGCCTGGTCAGCACGCCCTCCACGGCTTCATAGGTACCGCTGCCGTCATACCCGGCCTGCAGCTCTTCCAGAGAAGGAAGCAGCGCCGGCACGCAGTTCATCAGATAGGAGACCGTGGGCATTCCGAAGGTTTCCGCCACAAGCGCTTCCATGGCCTCCTGATCCATGCTGCCCGTATAGCCCGCCATGCGGAGTCTCTCGGCCGCAAGATCCCGGAACGCCGCGGCAAACCCCTCATAGGCCGCCTGATTGCAGGCTTCGTAGCTCTCCGGCGACACCCTGCACCGGAAGGTTCCCTGAGTATCGGCGGTCTGTTCCATCTTAAGCTCCACCTGAATCTCCAGATCCTGCATATAAGCCTCCATATCCTGCCAGGAGGGGGAGACGGCCTCTATGTCCTGCAGCCAGGCAAGCGCCGCTGACGTGGCATGTCCTGACATGTCCACCCTGGCGGTCCACTGGCCGGACAGATTGTCATAATGGGGCGCAAAGTAATGCAGATACGCCAAATAGGCCGTGGACGCGCTCAAGGACAGAAGCAGCAGAATGATGACCGTGTATTTTATGACTTTTTTCATAGGGCTTCTCCCTCTGCCCGCGGCGACGGGCGTTCCCTCCCGGGAAGAATAACCGCAGAAAGCCGATTTCCCTGCAACCTGATTTTACCACAAAACCGGAGAAAATAAAATCATTTATACGGCCTTTTTCGTCAAATGGATACTCCTGCAAAAAAGCGGCGGGATCTCTCCCGCCATTTGCTAAATAGAAAACTTTTTCACCTCATCCTGCGTAAGTTCGGCCAGCTTCTTTCCGCATCTTTTCGCATATCTTGATAATTCAAGTAAATTCACATGGCAGGACAGCGCATATACCTCCAATAAACTTTTTGCCTGTTTAGATCCGAAGGTTACCCTGGAATGCTGGTGGCAACGCAGAGACCGCCCCATCCGACTCTTTCATTGGGATATGCATTCTCCCCCCGAAGTGCCCTGGCTCCGGCCCGCAGGTAGGCTTTCACCTTCTCGCCGTACAGGAACGGGTCGTTCCCGCGCACAATCCCCGTTCCTGTCAAGCAGATGTTTTAAAATATTTTAACTTTTTTCACTGCTTTTTAACGAAAACCCGTGGGGAACCGTTACATTGTTGCTGCTTTTGCCACTCCCTGCTGTCATAGGATTGCCACATCTTCCAACACCAGCCGGAATATTGTTGCCACATTTTCATGCCGGGATTTTAACTTTCTGACAGGCAGCCCCTCTGTCCGTCAGCTTACCCACCATGAAACCTCCAGAAAATATCCACCGCCTTATCCTGGCCGATCTCAATTCTATCTACAAAAGCATCAGAAATCTCCTTTGTCAGTTCTGCAAATCCAGCATACTTTAACAGAAACTCCTGCCCTTTCCTTTCTGATTCCGGCAGCTTCTCACACTCCGCCATCTCATCCCGTATCCCAGCGCTTCTCTGTTCCAACACAGAAATCCTCTGCTCCAGCTGTCTGCGCCCTTCCAGATATCCTTCCCTGGTATGAGTTCCTGCATGATAGCCTTCCAGAAACAGTCCTTTCTTTTCAATCAGTTCCTGGATCTCCTGCTCCACAATCTTCATGTCTCTGACAAGCCCGGTCTGCTTTTCCTTTACTGCCCGTAATGCCGTTTTTCTCACAAATTCCAGATCGACAAGCTCTTTCACCTGCTTTTTTATCTGCTCAAACACGATTTTCTCCAAAACCTCATTGCTGATACTGCCTGTCATGCACTCATTTTCACTGCTCAGTTTCTGATTGGCACAGTAGAAAAACAGCTTTCCGCCTGCCAGCTTCATCACTTTTAGCCGCCGTTTGCAATAACCACAGTACACCTTTCCTTTCAGCGCATACAAAATCGGATTTCGCACGGCCGGCGCTTTTTGGAAAAACCTTTCCTGCACCTTGTCAAAAGTCTCTTTGCGGACAATCGCCGGATGGTGGTTCTCCACCACCTCCCATTCCTCTCTGGGTTTCAATATCTTCCGGCTGCTGCCCACCTCTGCCTGTGACGATTTGTGCCAGACCATACTTCCCACATAATTTTTATTGGTCAATATCTCCCGCACTGTCCCTGGCTGCCAGTATTTCCGCTCCTGTAAAAGTTCCTTCCGTCTCTGGCTCTTCCTCAGATTTTTAAACTCCAGAGGAGTTAAAACATTTTCATCATTCAGCGTTTTGCAGATCTGTGTCAGGTTCCGGCCTGCCAGAGACAACTCAAAAATATGCCTAACCACTTTTGCCTCTTCTGGAAGAATCAGCAATTCATAAGGATTTTCCGGGTTCTTTCCATATCCGAAAGGCGTATTTCCCGTGGCATACTTCCCCTGCCTCCTTTTGGCCGACACGGAACTTTTCACCTTTTCAGAAATATCTTTACAATAAAAATCCGCAAGCAGCGTCTTGAATCCAATATCAATATCCGCTGTTTTTCCAATATAGTCTTTGCTGTCATAGTGGTCGGTAACAGAGATAAAACGGATACCCAGAAACGGAAAAATCTGCTCCAGATATGTTCCCATCTCAATATAGTCTCTGGAAAACCGGGATAAATCCTTTACAATCACGCAGCTTATCTCATTTTGCCTGACTTCTTCCAATAATGCCTGGATTCCCGGCCTCTCCATGGTTGTTCCGGAATAACCGTCATCTATGTAAACGCTGTCTTTGATACAATTCGATTTTGCCTTTAACCTTTTGATTTTGGTATACTTTTTGATTTTGCCCCGTAGGGGGAGGGTTCAAATCGGTAATAGTTGAATGACATGGTAGAAATATCCATATTATTGTGGTATTATGTATTCAACAGATCGGACTCAATCAAACAGAATTTGAGAAATGTTTTTTTTATAACAATTCAAGCGAAAAGAGGTGTTTATCATTACTGAGGAACAAATCAAAAATAAAATATACAATCAATTAATGAAACAAAATGAACATATCATTATCGAGCATATGCCCGATGAATA
>CAJUSI010000051.1 GCA_910589035.1 uncultured Acetatifactor sp.
CCGGGCCTTTCGAACCTGGGCCGTATCATGGAGAGTAATGCGGAAGACAATGTGCCGGGGGAAGGAAGAATCTACTATGATATCCGCTTTAGTGCCTGGCACAAAGGGATGGAAATGAAATTTTTGATCAATGTGGAAGCCCAGCGCTCCACGGACCCCGGAAAGCTCGGATATCATCTGGAAAACCGGATTCTGTATTATCTGGCGAGGATGGTATCCGCCCAGAAGCAGACGGAGTTTTTCCATAGCGATTTTGACAGCCTGAAGAGGGTGCGGAGCATATGGATCTGTATGGATAGCGGGGAGGACGGAGACGCCATCGAGGAGATCGGTCTTGTGCGCAGAGCGGTTTTTGGGGGCGAAGGGAAGCCTGAGGAAATAGATCTGATGAAAGGCATCATAATTCATGTCAGGAACGGGGAAAATCTTGAGGAATCCCGGAACACACTGATTTCCATGCTGGAGAAGCTGTTTTCCGGGATGGAGGCAGAAGAAAAGAAGCAGATCCTGACAGAGAAATATGGAATGGTTATGACAGACAAACTGGAAAGGAGGATGCGGATTATGTGCAACCTGTCGGAGGATATTTTTGAGCGTGGGATGGAACGGGGAATAGAGAAGGGAATAGACCAGCACCTTGAAAAGCAGATTCAGATTAAGGTAAGCAAGGGAAAAACGGTTTCACAGATTGCAGAAGAATTAGAGGAGACGGAGGAGCAGATTGAAGCGCTGATAGAGCGGATGCAGCATTCCCTTGAGACAGAATGGAAATAGAACAGGATTGATATTTCAGAAACAGAACGAGAAACAGAACAGGATTGATTTTTCAGTTGACTTACTTCCGAAGATATGTTAGCATGACAATGTCTTCAATTACTTTATGAAGACAGAAGCGATTAAAAATCAAAAAGTTGAAAAAGGAGGATTTTATGTTAAGCATTGTGGGAAAAGAGGACAGGGCAAACTAAATATTGCCGGGTAGAAATGCCGGGGAGAGGGCGAAGAGCCGAAGTCTGAGGGGAGGAGTCTGTCCTGCCGCGGAAGGGAATCGCCGGTAGTTTCTGTCTGAACAGGTGCTTAACATATTCCGTTGATTTGTTCATTTATAGAAGATAGCAGATATTTTCTGCATTCTTATAATACACGACAATACATGACAATACTTGACAATAGAATCCTCCCCTTGGATTCTATTGTAGAACCCTTGGATTCTATTGCGGAGTCCCTGGATGCTGTTGCAGAGCTCTTGGGTTCTACGGCAGAATTCCGTACGCAGACTCTGTTGCGGGGCGTTCGAGAAGCGTGGATTGTATTGCTGTGATGTAATGTATGTATATCGATTGGGAAGATCATGGTGAAGTGTGCCCTGGCAGGCAGACACCATGGTCTTTTTTCATATAAGAAAGACAGCCGCCGGGAGGAGCCGGAACCGTCAGGGCGCCGCAGGCATTTTAGTACCTTTTAGAAAGGACTGATGCCGGACGGCCCAGCTGTCAAGGCGCCGCAGGCACTTTATTGCCTTTTAGAAAGGACTGATGCCAGACGGCTCAATCATCAAGGCGCCGTAGGCACAATTTTATGGAGGAGGAAAGAAAGTGAATATTATAGAAACCAGAAATTTGACAAAAACATATCGCAGAGTAGTGAAAGGAGAGGGACTGCGGGGGAGCATCCGCGGTCTGGTAAAGAGAGAATATGAGAGCAAAGAAGCCGTAAAGAATCTGAACCTGAGGGTGGAGGAAGGGGAATTCGTGGGACTCATCGGCCCCAACGGCGCGGGAAAGACCACTTTGACGAAAATGCTCACAGGCATTATCGCTCCCACTTCAGGCGAAATCAGTGTAATGGGCTTTTATCCTAATGATTTAAAGAATGATTTCAAGCGCCAGTACGCCATTGTCATGGGGCAGAAGAGCCAGCTGTTCTTTGAACTGACGGCAAACGATACCCTGAGGCTGTTCAAGGAAATTTATGGCCTCAGCGAGAGGGAGTTTCGGGAGACAAAGGCTTATTTTGCGGAGCTGTTCGGGGTGGAGGAGCTGCTGGATGTCCAGGTGCGGACATTGTCTTTGGGGGAGAGGATGAAAATGGAGCTGATGGCCGCCCTGCTGCATAATCCCAGGATTTTATTCCTGGACGAACCCACCATTGGGCTGGACGCCATAGCATCCAGGCAGATCCGTAAATTCCTCTGGGAGATCAACCGGAAGAAGGGCACCACGATTCTTCTGACCTCCCACTATATGGAGGATATCAGGGCGCTCTGTGACCGCTGTATCGTCATCAACCACGGAACCGGGATCTATGACGGCAGCACGGAGACCCTCTTCGAAAAATACCAGAGGGACCGCCAGATCACGGTAAGCTTCCGTCAGCCAACAGGGGAGATCCCTTTGCCGGAAGGCGCTGTGCTCAAGGAGGAGGGACCTTACAGAAAGAGCATTCGCGTACCGAAGGAAAAGTCCGGTGAGCTTTTGCAGAGATTGATGGAATACCACCCCGGCGATCTCACCGTGGAGGAGGACGAAATCGGCAGAGTGGTGGAGCGGATTTATGCGGAAGGCTAAGTATTTCATAATGAGAGATGTGGGATCCTGTAAAATTTTGATTCCGGATTGTCCGGACAGGGATTATACTCACGAGCGGTCAATTTTGCCAGCGCTCATTCATGGCAAATTTTAGTAATCGACAGTATATATAATGGGAACCTGCACTTTTAGACATAATTTCGGTTCCGGTCTGTTCGGATTCGGGGTTATAAAACAGAAAAGCAAATATGCATAAGATTATGGGAGGAGCGGGACGGAATGAGAAAATACAGAGAAGTGATGCGTGTCTATCTGAAGGCGCAGCTTGCATGGCGGGCGGATGTGGTATTCAGCATGATATTTACGGTTTCAAAGATTCTGTTTGCCTGGCTGCTGTGGGGGATGATTTTCCGGGAACGGGATTTGGTGGCGGATTTAACCTTTCATGGGATGCTGTCCTACTATATCGTCAGTTCCTTTTTGTCCCAGCTGGAAATGGCCGGGGGCATCAGCGGGGAGATCAGCGCCAGGATACGGAACGGGACATTGTCCAATTATATGGTTCTGCCTGTGAACATGGAGGGATATTTTACTGCCATGGAGGCGGGAGTGGTGCTTTTTTATCTAAGCTTTGATCTGCTTGCGGCGGCTGTATGGGTGTTTGTCTTCCGGATTCGGTTTGTGTTTGCCCACAGCGGGACGGCCCTGATCTGCGGGCTGCTGATGGCGGTGATGGGGCTTTTCTTTATGGTGCAGCTGAATTTTTTTCTGGGAATCCTGACATTGAAATATGAGGAAATCAGCACCTTTCTGATGATTAAGGATAATCTGGCGGCGCTGGTGACGGGAAGCCTTGTGCCCCTGTCCCTTTTTCCGGAGGGGCTGGTTGCGGTGATGAGGCTGCTGCCCTTCTATTACGTGACCTATCTGCCCTCCATGCTTCTCATAGGGCGGTGCGAGGATGAAGCGGCGAGGGGGCTTTTGGTTCTGGGAGGATGGTGTGTGCTGATGCAGGGGGTAATCCTGGCCACATGGAGAAAATACCGCACAAAATATGACGGTGTGGGGATATAAGGAAGCGGAAAACGGAAAGACACTCAAAAGAACAGCGACGGTGTCAAAGGCTTGAAAGAGGAGAAGCACGCAAAAGGGCAGTGGCGATGTCGAAAGCCCACAAAGTGGAGGCCTGGAAGCCCAAATCAGTAAGGTATGTAAAAGAGCGGTGCCGGGGGCTGAAAGGGCGGAGGGCGTGGAAGTAGAAATGTATGGAAAAATTGGCAGAATTGCAGGAAGGAGACGAACATAACAATGAAAAATTTCAGAGTATGGAAAGCGTTATTGAAAATCCGGTTTCAGAACCTGATGATGTTCCGGCTGGGCTTCTGGGGGCCCTTCTTTGTGGACGGGAGCCTGTTCCTGATTCAGCTGGCGATATTTGACGCTATTTATGCCAATGTGGAGCGGATCGGCAGCTGGGGAAGGGGGGAGATGATTCTGTATATCGGCACGTTTTCCCTGATCAATGCCGTGAATATGGTGGTGTACTTTTTCGGGGTCAACGGAATTGCGGGCAAGATCAGGAGCGGAGAGATGGACCTGTATCTGACCAAACCGGTGAGCCCCCTGTTCCGCCTAACCTTTGAATGCATGAACCCGGGTTCCCTGCCGCTGCTGCTTTTCAGCGCGGGCATTATCGGATACGGTATCCGGACGGCGGGCATCCGGATGAGTGCGGAACGGATTCTGGTATATCTTTTTTATCTGGTTCTGATGATTGTGCTTTACTACGAGATGGAGGTGTTGCTGCGCAGTGTGGCTTTCTACCTGGTGTCAAATGCCAGGATGGAACAGTTGGAGGAGGCGGGGCTGAATCTGTGCATGAATCTGCCGGGGATAGCGTTTTATGGGATATATAAGGTGGTTTTCTACGGAATTCTGCCCTATGGGATCATGGCCACATTGCCGGTGCAGGGGCTCATCGGGGAGCTGAGCCCGGGCATGGCCGCCCATGGAGCGGGAATCGTGTGCACATTCGGCGGGATTACGGCGCTTGCCTGGAAGAAGGGGATGCGGCATTACAACAGCGCCAGTTCGTAGATTCCAGAAAGGAAACGGTAAGCGGCTGTTATTGCCGGATATTGAAAAAGGAAGGGAAAAAGGAATAAAATGAATTATACAGAAAAAACGGAAATCAGTCTTGAATTTGACAAAATAAAGGCCAAATGGAAGGAGTACGTCTTAACGGATGCTGCCGGGAAGGCCATAGAGGACACGCATCTGATTCTGTCGGAGACGGAACTGGCGGCAAGGCTGCGGGAGACCACACAGAGCCGGCAGATGCTGGAAAAATGTGGTACGCCTCCCCTGGCGTCCCTGGAGGGTATCCGGGAGCTTCTAACCGCCGCACAAAAGGGGCTGTGCCTGACCCCGGCGGAACTGGAGCGGATGGCCGGGGCCTGTGTGGCGGTAAAAAGGCTCAAGGATTATCTGGAGAGGGGCAAAGCATATGAGATTCCCTTAGCCTATTATGAGGAAAATCTGGAGCCACTGGAGGAACTGATGGAACAGCTGCGGTATCAGATCCGGAACGAGCAGGTCTCCGACAATGCCTCCAAATTGCTGAAATCCCTCCGGGGAGACATTCTGCGGACAGAGGACAAAATGCGGGAGAAGGCGGAGTCCGTCATGCGGGCCAATAAGGAATGCATGTCCGACCATTTCAGCACCATCCGAAACGGCCATGTGTGCATTCCGGTGAAAAAGGAATATAAGTTCAGGATAAGCGGTACCCTCATCGACAAATCCTCCACCGGAAGCACTTTGTTTATCGAGCCCTCCGCTTCCGGAAAGTATTACGAGGAGCTGCAGGAGCTGCGGATGGACGAGGAGAACGAGGTGCGCAGGATCCTGTATGAGCTCAGTGCGCTGGTAGCGGAGAACGGAGAAGCCATGGAGCAGAATAACCGGATGATGGAGAAGCTGGACTTTATTTTTTCCAAGGGAAAGCTTTCGGCAGGCTATGACGGAAGGGAACCGAAAATCATCGCCGAAAGGCGTATTTTCCTGCGGGATGCCAGACATCCTCTGATGGACAAAAGTGTCTGCGTGCCCCTGCAGTTTTCCCTGGGGGAAGGAATAAACGGAATTGTGATAACCGGTCCCAACACAGGGGGGAAGACCGTAGCGCTGAAGACGGTGGCCTTAAGCTGCCTGATGGCCCAGTGCGGGCTGCACATTCCCTGTGAGGAGGCGGAGATCTGCATGAACCGGAATATTCTCTGCGACATCGGGGACGGACAGAATCTGTCGGAAAATCTGTCCACCTTCTCCGCCCATATCGTCAATGTGCTGGAGATCCTGAAGCGGGTGACCCCGGAGAGCCTGGTGGTGATGGACGAGCTGGGATCTGGCACGGATCCGGCGGAGGGGATGGGCATTGCCATCGCCATTCTGGAGGAATTGAAGAAGAGCGGAGCCCTGTTCCTGGCCACTACTCATTATCCGGAGGTGAAGACCTATGCAGAGCAGGAGGAAGAAATCGTGAATGCCAGAATGACCTTTGATCGGGAGAATCTGAAGCCCCTGTACCGGATGGTTATCGGTGAGGCAGGGGAGAGCTGCGCCTTCTATATTGCGGAAAGGCTGGGCATGCCGGCCTCCATGCTAAGGCGGGCTGCCCGGGAAGCTTGCGGGGAGGACAGGGCCCGGGGGCAGGAGCTTTGCCGCAGAAAGGGGGAGGGAACGGCACAGAGCTTTGCGGCGGGGGACCGTCTTTCTGAGGCGGTAAGAGAAGTGGCAGGGGAGAGCTGCCTTCCTGAGGCGGAGCCGTCACCGGCAGTGGGAGAGCTGCCCGGCGCCATGGATTCCCGGGAGGAGAACGGGATGGGTTGGAAAGAGAGCCGGGGCTCGGACCGTATGCCGGAAACAAAGCTTGAAAAGGAGCCGGTGCCCCACATCGTCAGAGCCAATGCCAGGGCTGCGAAAAAGCATGGAACCCCATTCCGGCGGGGGGACAGCGTCATGATTTATCCGGATAAGAAAATCGGAATTGTATGCCGGCCGGCCAACGACAAAGGGGTACTGCAGGTACAACTGCCGGGCAGGAAAATCTGGATCAGCCATAAGAGGGTGAAGCTTCAGGTGGCGGCGGAGGAGCTCTATCCGGAGGATTACGACTTTTCCATTCTCTTCGATACCGTGGAGAACCGCAAGCTCCGGCACCGGATGGAGCGAAGGTTTGTAGAGGGGGAGGAAATCCTCTGCGACAGCTGACTATCAAGGGCTGTCATTTTCAAAAAAACGATCGATTTCCTTTTTTACGGACTCAGCGGGGAGGAATTTGGAAAGGTAGCCCTCGGGTTTCAGGGAAATCGCTCTCCTGACGCTGTCTCTGTCCACCCGGCAGGTGAGAAAGATCACGGGAAGATCGGAGAAATCCTTTTCGGAGCGAATCATTTCCAGTATCTGGCCTCCGTTGCAGACAGGCATTTCATAGTCCAGCAGCACAAGGTCCGGCCGGGCAAGCGTAATGCTGCGGATGGCGGATACACAGGAATCCGCCGTCAGCACCTGGTAGTCATCGCTTAGCAAATGCAGCATGGTTGTGCGTACAAAGTAGGAATCGTCCACCACAAGTATTTTCTTTTTCCGGCGGTCCCAGGGGCTTTCCCGGGGATTGGCGGAGCCGTGAGGCCTTGGATCTTCATTCCGGGGATTGGCGGAGCCGTGAGGATCCAGGTCTTCATTCCGGGGATTGGCGGAGCCGTGGGGCCTCGGGTCTTCATTCCGGGGATTGGCGGAACCGTGAGGCCTCGGATCTTCATTCCGGGGATTGGCGGAACCGTGAGGCCTCGGATCTTCATTCCGGGGATTGGCGGAACCGTGAGGATCCAGGTCTTCATTCCGGAGATTGCCGGGGAGCGGACGGCCTTTGGGGGGAGCGGGAGGACTGGCTGTGAACAGGCGGCTTTCGAGATCAGCCATGGCGTTATCGGTGATGGCTGAAAGTCCGTTTCTGCGCAGGGATATTTCGGAGGCAGCCATACAACAGGCGAAGTACCCTTTTCCCGTGTCAAATAGAAAACTGAACTGGGGGCTGATTTTTTCATACATTTTATAAAACTGCTCATAGGTAAGAAGCTGTTCCCCGGTCAGTTCCAACTGTTCCAGGGAAATAAAATGCTGTTTGATACGTTCTGCAAGCTGTCTGGCCGCATATTTTGCCACATTGGACAGGATCCTGTCCGCAGCATCCGTATTTGCAGCGATGACATTGCCGATGGTGCTGCCGATCAACTGCTTTTCGAACAACATGAAATATTCCCATTTCCGGTTGTCTTCCCCGCTGTAGGACAGGCGGCAGCAGATACCGTCTCCGATCTTTTCGCCGGCGTAGCAGTTGCTGATGAGCCGGGAATCCAGCCGGAACATGCCGCGCAGGAGGCCGGCAATGGTCTGACCCATCACTGCCTGTTCTTCCTCCGGCAACAGCTGTTCCCAATGCCATATGGGCTCGCCGCTCACAATCATATGGTCTTCAATCAGGGTATGTCCGATCAGCCATCCGGCGCATACATCCAGAAAATGATGAATGGAGGTTCCGGAAAAATGCGTCAGCTCCAGCTCGTTTTCAAGAGCGGGGAGCGTCCTTTCCCGGAAATCCTGATGGATGCGTCTGTGAGCCGTAAGTCCCGGATAATCTATAGAGGCCATATAGGCTTCCTCATCCGCAAAATGCTGAATGGCATGATCCTTAAAGTATTTTATGGCCTCCTGGCAGGCAAAATGGCTTTTTTCTTCTGTGTTTCCAAAGTCAAACAGCTTGTTGAGAATGCTGAAGAGCTTCTTGTGCTCTTTGTCGATAATGTCCACTCCTACATTATAATTGTCCTCCCATATCAAACGGCTTCCCATATTTTTCCTCCCAGCTGCCTTTGTCCGGCGGGCTTTGCGGTGCGGCGCCCTATGTTCCGGCACGGCGTTCTCAAGTATAATTTCTATTAATATATTCCATACCTGAGAAAAGGTGCCAAAATACGACGGCATTCCCGTCCTGCCTTCATACGGATTTCGGTGATTCCGGTCGAATTTGATCAGCTGGTGCAGATTTTCGGTCAATCGGGTAGTCCTTTTTCGGGAAGAACAGCGGAGTTGAAATTTGAAGGCAGCCGTGATATACTGTTTATCAATACAGAATGTACGGTTGGCATGTCTGCCGGAGAATGGTATGGGAAGCAGTTCATGAAGCGTTCTGAGCGCACAGCCATCAGGTTCAGGAAAACGGCAAAGCACACGGGCTAATGCTGAAGCATATCGGCGGCCGCCGGGGAAAATAACAGGAACACAGATAAAAATGAAAATAGTGACAGTAGATCATAAGAAGGACGAAAAACAGTTCCTGAGATTCCGAAAGGACTTATATCAGCGAGGTAACGCATTCATAGACAACAGCTGCTTTATGATCCGGGAGGTGTTCCGGAGACACACCAGCTTCCTCGACGGCAAGGAGATCTGGCCGCTGAATGTGATCCATGAAGGCAGAATCGTAAGCCAGGGGATCGTAGTCTATGCAAAAGACCTGCCGGAGTATATCCAGCTATGCTTTCTGGAAAGCCTGCCGGATCAGCCGGAGGCCGTGCAGCTCCTGGCGGACAGGGCGGCGGAGATCGGGAGACAGAAGGGCTGCCGGAAGCTGGTAGCGGGCCTGAACGGGCATGTAAACTACGGTCTGGGATTCCTGTGCTCCCATTACGACGCAGCCAACTCCTTCTCCGGGGCGGCCAATCCGCCTTATTACCATACATATCTGAAAGCCATGGATTTTACCGAAGTGAGGATGCATACCTATGTGCTCCACTCCATCGATAACAGGCTGGAAAAATACCGGAGAGTGATAGACAGGTTAGACAGGACTTACACCTACCGAACCTTTGACAAAAAAAGATTCCGGGAGGACGCAAAGATTTATACGGATCTGAACAACAAAGCCTTTTCCGGCCACAGATATTACTACCGGCGGACCTACCGGGAGGACCTGGAAATGTTAAAGGAGCTCTTTCTGTTCATGAAGGAGGACTCCCTGATCTTCGCGTTCCAGGGGGAGAAGCCGGTGGGCTTTATCCTGTGGTATCCCGACTTTAACGAACTGGCGAAGAAGGGGGAGACCTTCGGGGCAAAGCATTTTATCAAAAATATCCTTTTCGGCCGCCGGATTAAGACAGCCCTGATCATGGAAGACGGGATTCTGGAGGAGAACCGGCGCTCCGGGCTGGCGCTGGGCCTCATCCATCAGGTTTTCAAAATTCTGAAGAATTACCCTGTCACCAGAGTTGAGACCTCCTGGGTTTTAGAGGAAAACAAGGACTCCGACAGCTTCTGCCAGGCCATATGCGACAGCAGATATAAGGACTATGTAACCTATGAGAAAGATATTTGATCAGGGAAAAACCATATATATCAGCGACCGGTTTGACGAGATCAGCGGGCTGGCGGAAGGCATTCTGGAATACCCCTTTGAGGGCGGGCTGCTTAATCTGCTGAAAGAGGAAAACAGGCTGCGCCAGAGCTATGTTTTGATACGAAAGAAGGACGCCTATGCCTTCTTTACAGTCTATGAAAACAAAATGAACATCTTTACCTTCGGCAGGATGAAATGCGTTCTGAAGCTGAAGGTGATAGGGTATCCCTGCTCCTTAAGCTGCTGCGGATACCTGACCAACGACGAAGAAATGATGTTTGAGTGGATTAAAAAGATCAGGGGGGCGAAGCTCATACTGAATGTAAGCGGCGGCCGGCCCATGTCGCAGATGGTGGTGGGGGAGACCCTTCCCACCTGTATTCTGGACAGGCATCTGGAATCCCCGGAGGAATATATGGCTCACCTGAGAAGCCCCTACAGGAGAAGGATCCGAAAAGCCATTGCCGCATGTAAGGA
Source organism: uncultured Acetatifactor sp. (assembly GCA_910589035.1). Taxonomy (GTDB): domain Bacteria; phylum Bacillota; class Clostridia; order Lachnospirales; family Lachnospiraceae; genus Acetatifactor. Next base: position 10,462 of record CAJUSI010000051.1, read on the forward strand.
CCTGGCCGTAAGGGAGGTAAACGACGCCGGCCAGGGTCTCTACAGGCTGTACCTGAATACCTGGCAGAAATCCGATTATAAGCTGGAGAAGCTGGAAAAGGGGTTTTTTGACAGAGTTGACGGGGTGAAGCTTGCATTTTATCGGGATTCCGCCCCGGTGGGCTTTGTGCTCCTGAAACAGGATGGGAAGAAACTGATCTTCATGCTGTGCGGCATGGACTATGAGTACAATACGGCGGATCTGTATTATTATATGCTGTACCACATCGTATGCTTTGCCATATCCCACGGATGCAGCGCAATCGACTTTGGACAGACTTCGGAAGATACCAAGATGAGATTCGGAGCGGAGCTGGAAAAGAAATATTTCTATGCCCACCACTCCAACAGATTATTAAATGCCGCCGCCAGGCTTGGAAAAGGATTATTGGAATACAAATATGATTTTCCGGCTTACCGGGCGTTTAAGGAAGAAGGGCGCCTATGAAGGTATTGCTGATCAAACCGGGCTTTCACAATGTATTTACCAAATTGTCCCTGATTGTCACAGAGCCCCTGGAGCTGGAATATATGACAGCCATCTGCAAAAAGCGGGGCGTGGAGAGCGGAATCTGCGACTTTACCACAGGACATGCGCCGCTGCGCCGCATTCTTCGCCGGTTCCGGCCGGATATGGTGGCTATGACCGCCAATTTCGTACATATCGCATCCGTCGAAAAGTATGTGAAGATCATCAAAAAATTTGATTCCCATATCCTAACCGTAGTGGGAGGTCCTCACGCGGAGGTGATGCCGGAGGATTTTCAGCTTCAGGGAATCGATATCATCATCCACAGCGGCGGCTTCCGGCCCTTTGAGACGCTGATTTCCAGCCCGGAAGCGGATTACCGGGATATCAGGGGGATCTGCTATTACCGCAAGGGGACATGGCATAGGAACCACAGGGAAGAATTCCGGATCGCCGACCTGCCCTTCCCGGACAGGGAACATTTCTGCCGGAACCTGAAAAAATACAAATACGTGACCATGAAGCCCTGCGCCATCCTGAAGGCCAGCTACAGCTGCCCCCACCGCTGCAACTACTGCTTTTCCACGCTCTTAAACGGCGGCAGATATCTCTGCCGGGAGCCGGAAAATGTGGTGGAGGAGATCAGGACCATCCCCTGCGATGATATCTGGATCGTGGACGATACCTTTTATGTGGACCTGAATAAACTGGACCGTTTTATTGAGCTGGTGAAAAAGGAGAACCTAAAGAAGAATTATTCCCTGTACTTCAGGGCGGATTTCATCGCCGCGCATCCGGAGCATATGAGGAGGCTGTCGGAGATCGGCGTCTCCATGTGCGCCGTGGGCCTGGAGGTCATCGACGATGAAGTGCTGGAAAAGTATGAGAAGGGCAGCAGCGTGGATATCATCCTGAGCGCCCTGGGGGTACTGAAGGAATGCCATATCACCTGCATCGGCCTCTTCATGATAGATATCGACGCGGAAAAAAGCTATTTCAAAAAGCTCTATGAGTTCATCAGAAAGCATGAGCTCTACCTGTCCACCATCTCCATCTTCACCCCCATGCCGGGCACCCTGCAGTACGAAAAATACAGGGACAGAATCGTCACACAGGACTACAGGAAATGGGATTTCGTCCATTTGACCATCAACCCGTCCAAAATGAGCAGAGGTGCGTTCTACTTTGAATTTTACAGATTATACGTAAAACTGGCCGTATTGATCGTGGGGAAAAAGGCGCTGCCCTTCCGGTATCTGGGCGCGGCGGTGCGTGCCTCCCTGGAATACTGGGCGGAGGCTCTCAGGGGGATGAGAGGAAAGACTGAAAGATGAAAGAACAACCGCAGCATGGAGGTGCAGCATGAAATATCAAAAATGGGAAAAACTTGCCCGGAAATACAACCGCCTGTGGGTGCAGAAATACTCTCTGGGCCCCACCAGGCGGGAGGTCCTGAAGCTCCTGCTGCCCAGACTGCAGGCCAACCCGTGCCTGAGGCTCTTTGAAGCGGGCTGCGGCACAGGGCAGCTGATTTCGGAAATATCCGCCCGGTATCCCCAGGCGGAGTACCTGGGCATCGACGCCGCCCGGAACATGATCCGCATCGCGAAGAAAAACGTGAAAGGACAGAAAATCCGTTTTCGGACATGCCCGGTGGAAGAGTTCCGCAGTACGGAAAAGTACGACATTATCCTCTGCACCCACGCCTTTCCCTATTTCCCGGAGAAAGAGGCAGCCCTGCGCAAATTCGCCTGGCTGTGCAGCCCGGGGGCGGCGGTAATCATCGTTAATTCCTCCACCAACAGCCTGAAGGATCTGATTATCAATTTCTTCTTAAAAGCCACCACAAGCAGGGCCAGATATCTGTCCATAAAGGAGATGAAAGCCCTGTTCAGGAAAACGGGCTTCGACCTGAAGAAAGTAAAAATCATCAGAGAAAGGTTCTATATGCCCACCATCGCGCTGTTTTATCTGGAAAACCAATCAAATCAATAAAGGCGATGAAGGAAATGTTGCTAAAGTAAATACCGCCGTTTTTCCTGCTTTATATAGATAAAGTAATCCTAACTGCAACCTCAGTTTTCTGCTGCACTGATAATCATCGTAAAGCAGCCGAAAGAAAACTGGCTGAGTATTGTATAGAATCAATTAAAATTGTTAATTTTCAACAGCCGAAGAAAAGCTTAGGAAAGGCAATCTATGAAAATATTACTGGTACGCCCCAGACCCCACAAAGACACCATAGGTCTGCAGAATCTGATGATCTGCGAGCCGCTGGAGCTGGAATACATAGCCTCCAATATCAGGACCCATGGCCATAAATCCGTGATCGTGGATATGATTCTGGAGAAAAAGGAGCTTACTTATTTTGTGGAAAAATACCGCCCCCAGGCAGTGGGCATCACCGGCTATATCTCCCATGTAAACGTCATCAAGAAATATGCCCGGGAGATCAAAACATATGATCCCGCCATCAAAGTGCTGGTGGGAGGCGTCCACGCGGAGGTGAACCCCCAGGATTTTGAATCGGAGCATATCGACTACATCATCCGGGCCAACGGACTGCGCACCGTCACCGAAATCCTTGACCGGCTGGAACGGGGGGAAACCATGGATGACCTGCCCTGTCTCTACCGCAGGGAGGGCGGAAAGCCCCGCAAGGAGACCTCCTTTCCCTATCTCTTTCCCGACCGGAGCAAGGTGGACCGCTACCGCTCCCGATACTACTACATGTTCCACCGAAACTGCAGCCTCATCAAGACCTCCTTCGGCTGCCCCTACCAATGCGCCTTCTGCTTCTGCAGACAGATCACGGACGGCGGCTACTTTGCCAGAGACCTGGAAAATGTCATTGCCGAATTGAAAACCGTCAAAGAGACGGAAATCTACATCGTGGACGACGACTTCCTGGTAGACAGAGAACGGATCCTGGAATTTACCCGCCTGTTGAAGGAGAACCATATCAAAAAAAGATACCTGATCTACGGCAGGGCGGACTTCATCGCCGCAAACGAGGACGTGATCAGAGCCTTCCAAAAGGCGGGCCTGCGCGCCGTCATCGTAGGCCTGGAATCCTGCGACAGCAGGGAATTGAAGGATTACCGCAAAATGACCCAGGTGGCCGTGAACGAAAAAGCGGTTCGCATCCTGCAGAAATACGATGTGGAATGCTACGGCACCTTCATCACCGGAATCCACTGGAAAAAGGAAGACTTTAAAGCCCTGGAACGCTGGATCAAAAAGCTTGGCATCGTATTCGTAAACCTCCAGCCGCTGACGCCCCTGAAAGGAACCGAACTCTATGAAAAATACCGGAAGGATTTCATCATCCGGGAGGACGAATATGAGAAATGGGACCTGGCGCACCTGGTGGTGAAGCCCACATATATTTCCATCAGAAAATATTATTTTTACACCATGATGCTGTACTACAAAACCATGGTCAACCCCACAAGCGTCCTGTACATGATCCGGAAATACGGCATAAAAGATACCGTGAAACTGAGCATCGGCGCTTGCAAGGTGAACCTGCAGTACCTGAAAAAACTGCTTCTTCCCTGAGATTTATAACTATGCATTGTAAAGGGCAGATAAAGATTGATACTCAAATATATAAAAACAGGTTTTGGAAAGGAGCCTCTATGGACATCGGATATGAGAGCCCAAATATGAAATTTTCCCTGCGGTCGGCTGCTTTGATTTTTAAAAACGCTTGTATTTTACTTGTAAAGAGTGACTGTCATACCTGTTTTTATACTGTCGGAGGAGGAATACGGGAAAACGAAACTTCAGAAAGGGCAATTATAAGGGAATGTTATGAGGAAACGGGTTATCATTTTGAAATTGACAGATTAGTATTTGTTGAGGAGCGCTTTTTCACAGTTGAGAATATTTGTCATCGGGAAATTGTTTTTTTCTATTTAATGAAAGAAGCAGACATACAGATAGCCAGCGGAGCCAGTACAGATCAAAATAATGAACATTTGTATTGGATACCGATGGAAAGACTGAAACAAATTGAGCTTGTGCCCGAATTTTTGAAAAGTTCGTTAGATAATATCCCAAACGAGATTACACATATTTTGTCATATGAATAAATTCAAAGCTGTTCTAATGCTCTATTTCAGCTTTAGAACAGCTTTGGCAATTCCAAAAAGCGAGAAAGAATAGTATTACATACGGCACCAACACAAGGAGCACAGACAAAATGAGCGCAGAAAAAAAACATAAAATCCTGATCATTCAGCCCACGCCCTACGACCAGTACGGCAATCTGGTCAAAAAGAGCCGCCTTTATTTTGTAGGGCTGGCCCTGCCGCTGCTGGCGGCGCTCACCCCGAATGACGTGGATGTGGAATTGTGCTATGAGACCATAGAGGAGGTTCCCTTCGACACAGACGCCGACCTGATCGGCATCAGCAGCATGGGGCACGCCGTCATGCGGACCATAGACCTGGCGAAGAGATTCCGGGAGCTGGGAAAGACCGTGGTCCTGGGCGGCTATATGGTGAGTCTCATGCCTGAGGAAGCGCTGAAATACGGCGACTCTGTCATGATCGGCGACTCCGAGGAGACCTGGGGCGAGATGATAGAGGACTTCAAAAACGGGCAGCTGAAAAGAATCTACCGCAAAAAGCTCACCCGCCTTACCACGCCCCTGCCCAGGTACGAAATGCTGCTGGACAAGAAAATAGGAAATTTTCTCCCTGTCCAGGCCGGCAGAGGCTGCCCAAAGACCTGCAGCTTCTGCTCCATCTACTGCCTGTACCAGGGACAGTACCTGCAAAGGGAGATCTCCGAGGTGATAAGGGACATCAAAGAGATCAAAAGGCTGGGATTTCGACAGTTCCTGCTGTTGGATGACAATATCTTCTCCGACAGGAACTACGCTCTGAGACTCTGCGCTGAGATCCGGAAACTGAAAATGAAGTGGATGACCCAGTGCTCCATCGACATCGCCCGGGATGAGGAGCTGCTGGACGTGATTTCTTCCAGCGGCTGCTATGTCTTAAGCTTCGGCCTGGAGAGCATCAGCAGGGAGAGCCTGATCGGAATGAACAAGGCCTGGGCAGACCCCGCAAAATACGCGGAGCAGATAGCCGTCATCCGAAAGCACGGAATCGACATCTCCACGGAGATGGTCATCGGCGCGGAGGGCGACACCCTGGAATCCATCCGGGCGACCGCCCGGTTCATCGAGAGGAACCATATCGCCGTCCCCAGGTTCTACATCCTTACCCCCATCCCCGGGACAAAATACTGGGAGGAGATGAAGCAGCAGGACAGAATCTACAACACGGATATGTACTCCTACAATTCCTGCGAAGCCGTACACATCCCGAAAAATATGACCCCACAGGAGCTTACAAAGGCCTACTGGGATCTCTACAATGATGTCTACTCCATAAGATGCATCCTGAAACGCACGATTTTCACAGGCTCCCTCCTGCGCAGGCCCTTCCAGGCGTTTTTCTATCTCTTTGTAAATCTGTATTACAGAAAGCAGATAAAGCACGGCATCGTGCCGAATATCATATGATTTTCCATGGAGCGCAATGATATTTTTACGCCACTGTATACCAAAATATACAGTACGGAAATTTGGACACTGCAGAGGAGGAAATCTGTCATGCGGTGGAAAGGGCAGGAATTACCGTAGACGCGGAGGTGTTTTTCAGGCGCAGCATCGGCGGAAACGCCCCTGTCCATATGTATGAACCCACGGCAGCTTTGGACGCCGAATCGGAAACGAAGCTGCTGAATACCATTTGCTCGTTGAAACAGGAGGAGAAATGCATTCTGCTGATCACTCATAGAGCTTCCAGATTGCATATTGCGGACAGGATTCTGTGTATTGAGGGCGGGGGACTTATCAGGGAAGGGTAAGTGGATGATAGTGCTTGAAATAACGAATTTCTTTTAGTATAATAAAAACACGGTGCAGGGATGCAGCGGACTGCCGGGTTCCTTTATTGCATTTGGTACGGAGAGGCGGCGGATGCGGTGAAATGCAAATATAGCCTTGATGTGTTTTGACCGACAAATCATATACCCCGCGGTAAGCAGCATCGCAAAATCAGCTCCTCTGCCTTGGCTCATTGTTCAACAAGTAATGTATGTACACGGGAATAAAAACGGGCAGGAACGAAAGGGAGGCAGTTATGGCAAGAACAGTGGCAATAGGAATCCAGGACTTTGCAAAGGTAATCACGAACCACTGCTTTTATGTGGATAAGACTGATTTTATCCGGGAATGGTGGGAGAGTAAGGACGAAGTGACGCTGATCACCCGTCCCCGTCGGTTTGGCAAGACGCTGAATATGAGCATGGTGGAACAGTTCTTTTCCGTAGAGAATGCGGGACAGGGCGGACTGTTCGAGGGGCTTTCTGTCTGGCAGGATGCGGCATACAGGGAGCTTCAGGGGACTTACCCTGTGATCAGCCTTACCTTTGCCAGGGTAAAGGAAATGAATTACCTGGATACCAGGGCAAAAATCTGTGAAATTATCAGAAAGCTTTATATAAAATATTCCTTTTTGAGGGAGAGCGGCGTGCTGGCGGATGCGGACAAAGCTTATTTTGACCGGATCCTGCAGCTGGAGGTGAGTAATCCCGATATCACTTCCGCTTTGTATCAGCTGTCGGATTTTATGTGTCGTTATTACGGGAAAAAGGTCATTATTCTTCTGGACGAATACGATACACCCATGCAGGAGGCATATATGGGTGGATATTGGGATGAACTGGTAGCTTTTATCAGGAGCCTGTTCAACTCGTCTTTTAAGACCAATCAGTGGCTGGAGCGGGCTATTCTGACGGGCATTACAAGGATAAGCAAAGAGTCTATTTTTTCAGACCTGAATAATTTGAAAGTAGTGACATCTACATCGAATGAATATGCCACTTCCTTTGGCTTTACGGAGAAAGAAGTGTTTAATGCACTGGACGAATGCGGGCTTTCGGAACAGAAAGAACAGGTGAAGAACTGGTATGACGGCTTTATTTTCGGAATATATAGAGATATCTATAACCCCTGGTCTATACTGAACTTCCTGGATACCGGAAAAATTGCCACCTACTGGGCGAACACCAGTTCCAACAGCCTGGTCGGGAAGCTGATCAGGGAGGGAAGCAGCAGGATAAAGGAGAAGTTCGAGACGTTGCTGGAAGGAAAATCCATCCTGTCCCTCATTGACGAGCAGATCGTGTATAACCGGCTGAACGGAAATGAGAGCGCCATCTGGAGTCTGCTGCTGGCCAGCGGATATCTGAAAGTGCTTTCTTATGAGGATTATCTGGATATTCCGGAGGGAGAGGAGCCAAAGTATGAACTTACGCTGACCAATCTGGAGGTAAAGCTGATGTTTCAGAGCATGATCCGGGACTGGTTCAGCAGCACCGAGGCGGATTATAATGACTTTATCAAGGCGTTGCTGCTTGGAGACAGGAAGGCCATGAATGTGTATATGAACCGGGTGGCACTGAATACATTCAGCTACTTTGATACCGGTAAGAATCCTTCTGAAGCGGAGCCGGAGAGATTTTACCACGGGTTTGTCCTGGGGCTGATGGTGGATTTAAGGGGAAAATACGTTATTACTTCCAACCGGGAAAGCGGTTTCGGCCGGTATGACGTGATACTGGAGCCCAGGAATCCCGGGAAAGATGGCATGATAATAAATAATTGTGGAAGAGATGCAATTATTATGGAGTTCAAGGTACATGACCCGGAGGAGGAAGCCACACTGAAGGATACGGTGCAGGCAGCCCTGAAGCAAATCGAAGAAAAGCAGTATGCGGCGCAGCTTTTGGAGAAAGGGATTCCGGCAGAGCGCATCCGCTGCTATGGATTTGCGTTCCAGGGCAAGAAAGTGCTGATCGGATAGCCCTGGACTGAGAAACCGGACAAATGAGAGAAAACCGGCAGGTCGTACATGCCCAGCATGATGAGAGTGAAATTTCGGCAGAGCGTATTCGCTGCTATGGCTCTGCATTCCAGGAGAGGATGAGGATACAGCAGCGCAGAACATGAAAGCGAATGGGAGGCAGTAATGTTTCAGGTCTTACCGGAGAATTTTTTCGTGCCGTTGGCGTCGCCGAATAAAATCATATATTGGGAATGCCTGGCAAAGCTGTTCTCAGTCATGAGCAACCAGCTTTCTTTTGGTGTGGAAAGAGATATCCTGGTGCAGGAGCTGCAGTATTATTTTGAGCAGGATCAGGCAGCGGCGATTCTGGACGAGAGCTTCGACGGGAAGAACAGCCGGGACAAGGCCAACTGGATGCTGCGGAGGCTGGAGTATTACGGATGGATCGAGATCGAGACGGACAAAAGCTATGTGCAGCGGGCGAGCTTCCGTGAGTATGCGGTAAAGCTCTTAAAGACCCTTCTGGAGATTGAGGAAGGGAAACAGATCGAGTATCAGGGCTACATCTACACCATCTACAGCCTGGTGCGCAGCAGCACCGACAATCCGGGTATCGTGCTTCTCTCCATTCTGGAAAATACCGACATGCTGATCACGGGACTGAAGAACCTCAATTCCGGAATCAAGCGCTATATCGATGAGCTGACCAAATACAGAACCCCGGCGGAGATCATGGACGTGCTTTTCAACGACTATATCGAAAATATCGTGGACAAGGCGTATCACCGCCTCCTGACCTCCGACAATGTGTCCAAATTCAGGCCGGAGATCGTGGAGCGCCTGGAGAGCAGGAGCCGCAGCAAATCCTACATGGCGAGAACCAGCGCGGAGCTGGCGGAGATCCGTGAGATATCGATAGAGCAGGCGGAAGAGCTGGTGTATCAATATATCCATCAAATCATAGACGCTTTTCAGAATATGGACGATATCCTGACGGAAATCAACCAGAAGAATACCCAGTATCAGAAGGCGGCCATCAACCGGGCGAAATTCTACCTCATCGGCGGCGAGGACGTGAGGGGACAGCTAAAGGAAATCCTGTCGGAGGTAAATGAGAAAATCAATGAGGAAAACATGGATCTGGGCGGAATCTACCGGATTGCCTTTCTGGACGAACTGATCCGGCTCTACAGCTGTGGCATACTGGACGAAAAGTCCCTGTTTGTACCCCTTGAGGGGAAGAAGGAATTCAGGCCCGTGGAGCTGGCGGACCACCGGCCCGACGCCGTGCTGCGGCAGGAAAAGCTGAAAAAGATGATGGAGAAAATGGAGCGGGTCTTAAATACCCAGAAGATTAACCGCTATGTGCTGGACTGCCTGCAGGATAGGGAGTGGATGATGGCTTCGCAGCTGCCCCTGTCCGACACGGAGGATTTCGTCCGGCTGATTTATGTCCGGCTATACGGGCAGCGGAAGAATATGAAGTACAGGATAGAGGCGCAGGGGGATGTTGCCGTAAACGGATACCGCTTCCGGGATTTTGCAATCCGTAAGGTGCTGTCATGAAACTGACATAATGAATCCGTCCGAATTTTACGGTTGAGGATTTACAGAAGATTCGCCAGCGCAATTATGAAGTGACAAAGCACATGACAATGGATGAGAAACTGTTTTATTATAATATGCCGAGGACAGATGCGGAAGAACAGATAGAGCAGCTTAGAGCAAGGCAAAATAAGGAGAGATAAAAAATGGATTTTCTGGAAGGCATGCTGCAAAGGGATAAGGACGAATTTACAAGAATCTGCAACAGGCTGCTGGCAAACTGCTTTGTGTGCAGGAAAAATGAGACCTCCCGGCGGGACTTCTATTTTATCCTGCAGCACAGGGAAAAGTTCTCCGGCTATCTGTCCGTGCTGGGCTATCGGCTGGAGATCAACGAGGAGTACGGCGTGGTGCAGCTGACCAACCCGCAGAACTATAACCGCTATAATATGAAGCTGTTCGAATCCATCCTCCTGCTGATTCTGCGGATTCTTTATGACGAGAAGAAGAGGGAACTATCCGCCAGCGACGAGGTGATCGTCAATATGGGGGACATCCATGAGAAATTCCTGAGCCTGAAAATCCGGGATAAGATGATGGACAAGACCACCCTGCGCAACGCTGTCAGCACCATGCGCAGATTCCAGCTGGTGGAGGTGCTGGACAGGGAGCTGGCCAATGAGGATTCCCGCCTGATTGTCTACGACTCCATTCTCATGGCAGTGCGGGTGGAGGATATCAGGCAGGCGTACGAAAAGCTGGAAAATTACCGGAAGGGCGGCAGGGAGAATGAAGAAACTGACGAGAGTGAAGCTGATTAACTGGCACAGGTTTACCAATACGATGATTGACCTGGAGAATTCCGTTCTGATTTCCGGGGAAAACGGGGCCGGCAAGTCCACGCTTTTAGACGCCATTCAGTTCGTGGTCACCTGTTCCGCCAATTATTTCAACAAGGCGGCCCATGAGAACGGCAAGCGCAGGCTCACCGGCTATATCCGCTGCAAGACCGGACGGGAGAACAGGCCCTATGAGCGGACGGGGGAGATCAGCGCCCATGTGGCATTGGAGTTCTATGAGGAAAAGAGGCAGAAATACTTTATCGTGGGCGCGGTGGTGGATTCCGCGTCGGAGGGGCAGGAGAAGACCGTTCGCTATCTGATGGAGGGGGAACGGCTTGACGACGAGCTGTTTTTTCAGGGAAAGGTGCCCAGATCCATCTCCCAGTTCCGGACGGCTTGCGGAAAGAAGATCAGGATCTGGTGTACTACGGAGAAGGACGCAAGGCAGATGATCAAGAACCGCTTCGGCAGGCTGGAGGATAAATTTTTCCGGCTGATTCCCAAGGCCATGGCGTTCCGGCCCATCGATGACATCAAGGATTTCGTCTACTCCTACGTGTTGGACGAGAAGGAAGTGAATATAGATATCCTGCGGGAAAACGTGAGGACTTATCAGGATCTGCAGCATACTCTGGACAAGATCAAACTGCGGATGGGGAGGCTGGAGAAAATCGAGGGCTTCCACAGGCAGGTGCAGGAGGGCGTTCAGAAGGACAGAATGTACGAGTACTTTCTGGATCGGATTGAGGCGGATCTTCTGACGGAGGAAATCAGGGGACTGGAGGATCGGATTGTCCACGAGAGGCATCGGCTGGAGAGCTGGGGCAAGGAGATCGGCGCGGCCGGGAGGGAGAAGGAGGAGAAGCGGGGAATCCGGGATCGGCTGTATGCGGAGCTTGCCAGTGACAAGGATTTCCTGGCCAGGGATGAGCAGGAGAAAAAGCTGCGCCTGCTGGAGGAACAGCACGGGCATCTGTGTGAAGAGCGTGACGTGCTCATGGAGAGCGTGAACAGGGCGAAGGCCCAGGTGAACCGCCTGCTGAAAGCGCCGGAGGAACAGCTGAACTGGCTTCTGGAGGCGCCGGATGCCGAAGCGGCCCGTTCAATGAATGCGAAGGCGACGGATCCGGGGGAATGCATCAGAAGATATGCCGCGCAGTTGGGAGAACTGGGCAGAGCGGAGGATATCTCCGAATTTAAGGATACTTTACAGCAGGTTATCGCCTGCAAAAACCGGATGAGCGAGCGGGTCTATAAGAGGCGGGCAGAGCTGGACATCCGGATCCGGGAACTGTCCGGGCAGAAGAAGGAGTGGGATCTAAAGGTAGAGAACCTGATGAAGAAAAAGCTCTCCTACCCGGAAGAAGTCACCCGGGTGATGCAGGCCATCCGGGAGGAATTCCTGCGTATCGGCAGGACGCAGGAGCCCAGAATCTTGTGTGAGATGCTTGAAATAGCGGATGAAAACTGGCGCAACGCCGTAGAGGGCTACCTCAATACACAGCGTTTTTATATTCTGGTGGAGCCGGAGCATTTCGATATTGCACTGGGGACTTACGACAGGCTGCGCAGGGAGAAGCGGATTTACGGCGTGGGCCTGATCAATACCCAGAATCTGGACGGATATGATACCGCCCCGGAGGGCTCCCTGGCGACCGTGGTTACCTCCGGCAACAAGTATGCAAAGCGCTATATTAACATGGTGCTGGGAAAAGTCACCATGTGCGAACATTACAGCCAGCTAAAGAACTACAGGACTGCCATCACAAAGGAGTGCATGCGCTACCAGAACCATGTGGCAAGTGCCATCAAGCCCTCCATTTTCGAGACGCCTTATATCGGCCAGAATGCCGTCCGGGTGCAGCTGGAGCAGGCGAAGGCGAAAAGCGCGGATCTGGGAGAGCAACTAAAGGAAAACCGAAATATCCTGCAGAATTTGGAGGAACTGCAAAAACCCCTCGCCACCGAGACGGATACGGACATCAAATACCAGGTGGACGTGCTGACAGATCTTCGGAGTACAGAACAGGAGATTCAAAACTGCAGGGACAACATTGCCACCCTGGAGAAGAATTCCAATGTGCTCCTGAAGCAGATTCAGCTGCAGCAGCTGGAAAAAATCATCAAGGAGGCGGAAGACCGTATTTCCGCCTTAAACCGCAAAACGGGGCAGGCGGAGCAGAACATTACCAATACGGAAGAAAGGCTGTCGGAAAAGCGCGTCGCCCTGGCCGGGCAGCAGGGGCTCTGCGCAGAGCTTGCCGCCAGGTATGAAACGGAAATCCCGCTCTGGAACCGGGAGTACGAAAAGCAGCGCAAGGATAAGAGCAGGGAGCAGTTCAAGGACAATTTTGCCCGCAGGAGAAAGGCCAACCAGACCACCATAGCCAAATGCACGGAATCCATGACAAACGCCATGACGGAGTACAAGACGGCCCATGATTTCGGCGCGGCTGCCACGCTGGAGGGATACCCGGAGTTTGAGGCGGAATATGTGAAATTAAAAAATTCCGAGCTGTTGAAGTATGAGGAGAAGGTGGAGAACGCCAGACAGTCCGCGGAGCAGGAATTCAGAGAGCAGTTCCTTGCCAAGCTCCAGGAAAACATGAAAAATGCCCAGACGGAATTTAAGGAGTTGAACAGGGCGTTAAAGGACATCCGCTTCAGCAATGAGAGATATGAGTTCCTGTTTATGCCCAGCAAAAGGTACCGTCACTATTACGAGATGATCATGGACGACTTTAACGCCGTGCAGGGGGAGTCCATTTTCAGCGGTCTGTTCCATGAGAACCACAAGGAGGTCATCGACGAGCTCTTTGAGCGGCTGGCCCTGGACAATGAGAACAGCGCCAAAGCCCTGGATGAATTTACGGATTACCGAACCTATATGGACTATGATATCCGGATTCTCCACAGCGATGACAGCTATTCCCTCTACTCCAAGGTTTGCGAGGAGAAGAGCGGCGGCGAGACCCAGACGCCCTTTTACGTGACTGTGGCGGCCTCCTTTGTGCAGCTGTACCGCAACGGCATCGGCGGGGAGGCGGTGGGCCTGGTGATGTTCGATGAGGCCTTCAACAATATGGACGACGAGCGCATCGGCGGGGTGCTGGAATTCCTGCGCAGGCTCCCACTGCAGATTCTGATTGCTGCGCCGCCGGACAAGATTCAGTATATCAGCCCCTTTGTGGAGGAGACGCTCCTGATCATGACCGATGAGAAGGTGAGCTTTGCGGAGAGATATTATAATGGTGCAGTATGACAGAACTATTTTGAATAAGCTCCTGGACACCTATGAGTCCAGCCTGCTTTCCACGGGGGAGAACCGGAGAAATATTCATATCGAATTCCCCTTTACCAGGAAGGCGCTGCCGGCTTACTTTGACGAGAGCTCTTCCGAATACGAAAGGATCCATTTCTTTATGGAGGAATTGGCCCAAAAGCGGCTGATCCAGATTATCTGGAAGGGGAAGCGGGAAGGGCATATCATTGCGAAGGTGCGGCTGTCCACGGACAGGCTGGAGGAGGCTTACGCTTACCTGGGGCGGGTGCCCAGGCGGGACATGGCCCTGCGCCAAAGGCGGCTGCTGGAAGAGTATAGGGGGAAATACCGGAATATCGGCCCTGTATGCCGTGCTTTTATCGGCTATCTGCTGGAACGCCTGGAGGGACACAAATCCGTGAAGGAGTTCCTGGACCTGGAGGATCCTGCTTCCACAAAGCTGCTCCTGGATGCTGTCCGGGCTATCGAGGAGAACGATTCGCAGCTTTATATCCGGGAGTTCTCCGTCCGCCATTTTCAGGACTCCAAGGCTTTTGAGAGGATGGAGGGCAGAATCGCCCATGTGTTCCGAAGGTTTAAGGAAAATTATGAAGAGGCGGCGTATGATGAGATACTGGCGGAATACGGCATCTACCATACGCCCAATTATGTCTATCTGAAGGGCTGTGTCCCCATTTACATGAGGGGGGAGAAAATCAATCTTGCCGTATTCGGGCAGGGACTGGGGATCTCCGGGGAGGATATCGGCGGAATCCGTTTCGGGAGCGGACTTGGTGGCGGAAACAACGGAAGGCTTGGCGGCGGGAACAACGGAAGGCTTGGCGGCGGGAACAATGGCAGATTCGATGCCGGAACCAACGGCAGGTCAGACGGCAAATTTGACGGTGAGGAAAGGGTGAAACAGGTGATTACCATTGAAAACCTGACCACCTATTTCCGCTGGCAGGAGGAAGACAGCCTGCTGATATATCTCGGCGGATATCACAACGGAGTCCGCCGGGGACTGCTTCGGGAAATCTATGCAAGCTTCCCGGAGGCGGTGTACTGTCATTTCGGGGATATTGACGCCGGGGGATTTGAAATTTACCGGGATCTGCGGGAGAAAACAGGAATCCCGTTCCGGATGTATCACATGGACCTGGAGACGCTGCAGCGATATGAGGCCTACGGCAAACGGCTCACGGAGAATGACAGAAAGCGGCTTCTGACCATGAGGGAACGTCCGGAGCTGACGCAGATGATAGATTACATGCTGGAGCATGACGTGAAGCTGGAGCAGGAATGTATCAGCAATACGCCAATGACAGAAAAAAATTCGGAGACTATCTGATTCATAAATAAAGGAACCGGGATGTAAGGGGGTACTGCTTTTGAATATATCATCTGTGAAACTTATGCGTAAGCCTGTGCATAAAGTTTCACAGCATGAAATATGTCACCGGGGTGACGCAGAATTGGGCGGAAGGACAGGCATCCAGATTTCCCAGATGCAATCCTCCGAACCGGCATCGCCCGGCGGAAATACTCCGGAGGCACTGTCTTTTCTGTGTCTGCGCGGGCGGCGAGCTATTGACGGCATTATTATACCGCCGCCGATAATGGAAATCAATGCGATTTCTCATATTTTTCTCTTGACTCTCCCCCTGACTGGAATGATATGATAATCCTGCAAGGTACCTGCAAATATTAAGAGATACTGTGCGGAAATAATTTATTTCTGGCAGTGTCTTACGGATACAAGGAGTGATTGCTGTGTACAAAATCGGTGAGCTTTCCAAACTGTGCAGGATTCCGGTGAAGACCCTGCGTTTCTATGACAGTGAAGGGCTTCTGACGCCGGATCATATCGACGAAATGACGGGATACCGTTATTACAGTGCTGTAAAACTGTCTGACTGTTATCGGATCATAGCCCTGAAGGAACTCGGTTTCAGCCTCCGGGAGATCAGGGAACTGTTTTCCATGCCCCGGGAGAATTTCTCCGCCTTCCTTGGAAATAAGGAAGAGGAGCTGTGCAGGCAGTTAAAACAGACCGAGTATCGCATAGCCATCCTCCGAAACCTGAACACGGAGTTAAAGGAGCGTAAGTCTATGTATGATATTGTGATAAGAAAGAGCGACGGAATCCGTCTGGCCTATGAACGTAAGTTGATTTCCGCAAAAACGGAAGAGGATCAGATTCTGAAGAAGATGCGGGAGGCCCTGCCCGGGATTGCGGGGCGCAGGACGGTGGTGATCGACTATGAAACCGAATATGAGAATCAGGATTTCGACACGGGATTCGGCGTGGAGATCACGGGGAAGCTGCCAAAATCCTGCGGATATTCCGAAAGGATGCTCTCCTTCGGGGAGGACACGGCCAGCCTGGTCTGTTCCCCGGGGGAATATGAGGAGGCCGCTGCAAGCCTTCAGAAATATGTCCTGGATCACGACTTCCAGATTGTAGGGCCTGTGGTAAAAATTCTGTATGAGGATGCCACTGTGGAAATCAAGCTTCCCGTGGTGAAGCTGGGGGAGTACGACATAAGCCGGAATGAGGATATTGATCTGCCCTTTGAAAATGACGGGCAGGTCATCGGGCACTGGGAGATGATCGATTTCCTGCCCTGCCGGGAAATGTTCCATCCCCTGAAGCAGAAGTCCGGCGGTATAGAGGAGATGGCAAACGGGCTGTATTTCCTGCCGGGAGGGGAGAGGTACTGGTGGTTTGGCTGGACGAAGGGGGTAGTGCTGTCCCAATGCGGCTATCCGCCCCGGAAGAGCTGCAATCCGTATACTCTGGAGACCATCCAGGGAGAAACCTATCTGTTCCTGGAGTTCAAGGGGCCCAATTATTACCGGGGAGGGAGGCCTGAGCTGTGGGTTTTCCGGAAGACGGATTCCAAAGCCTACCGAAAACAGGATCTCATAGTGACGGACAGGATTCCCGATCTGCCGGCGGATGACAGCTCCGTGCTGGGGGAATGGAAGGTGTGTGACCTGGTGCAGGAGCCAGAGGCGTTTGATCCCGATAACACCGGGTCGGTGCTCCCTGAGGAGGGGCTTTACTGGAGGAGCGCAAGGTTCCTGGAAGGCGGAAATATGGAAAACGGTTTCCGGAACTGGGAGGACGGCAGCTTCCACACCGACGGCCCCGAGGTATGGCGCTGGGTGAACGGATATGTGATCTGCAATCCCCGGTCCACGGCCAGCCAATACCAAATCCGGAAAATCAGGCAGGCGGAGTATCTTTTTGTCCAGTGGAAGAGCGGGGACTATACCTGTGGCGGGAGCGAACCTTACTGGTATGTGTTCCGGCGGTAGGGAACTGTCTGCAAACGACAGGAACCGCTTCGTGCGTCGCCGTTCACAGCAACATTTGGCGCCTGCTGTCTCGGATTTTTCGTGCATAATGTACGCGAAAACGCCTTGGGGTGGCAACGGGTGAACCGTAACAGCAGGAGATGCAGTTGGCGGATACCTGAAAAATGGGATGGCCTATCAATACAAAATATGGTAAAATGAAACAGGCAGGGCATTTCGGTGTCCTGCCTGTCAATGGTTTGTGCCCGGCAGAATAGGGTGCTCGATGGTTCCACAGGACAGGAAGGAGGAAGGATGGGAATGAAAAATCAGGACAGAACGGATCTCTTCGAGAAGACGGCAGTGCCCGCCGCGGTAAGGCAGCTTATCATACCCACAATTATCAGCTCCCTGATCACCATTGTCTATAACCTGGCGGATACTTATTTTGTGGGTATGCTCAACGATCCCATACAGAATGCCGCCGTCACGCTTGTGGCGCCGCTGATGCTGGCTTTTAACGCCGTGAATAACCTGTTCGGGGCGGGCACCAGCAGTATGATGAGCCGTGCGCTGGGCCGGCACGAGCATGACACGGTGAAGCGATGTTCCGTGATCGGATTTTACTGTACGGTATTTTGTTCTGCAATATTCTCCCTGTTGAGCATCCTGTTCCGCCCCGGCCTGCTTCATCTGCTGGGGGCGGAGGAAAATACCATGGCGGCAACCGGCGCCTATATGCAATGGACGGTATGCTGCGGGGCTGTCCCGGCCATTTTGAACGTGGTCATGGCGTACATGGTCCGTTCGGAAGGGGCCACCTTCCATGCCAGCATCGGAACTATCAGCGGATGCGTCCTGAATATGATCCTGGATCCCATTTTTATCCTGCCCTGGGGTCTGGATATGGGGGCGGCCGGCGCCGGGCTTGCCACCTTCCTGGGCAACACGCTGGCCTGCTGTTATTTCTTCGTGCTGCTGTACATCAGGAGAGGGAAGACCTATGTGTCTGTATCGCCGAAGCTTTTTTCCTTTGATAAAACTATACTTTTGGGGATATTTGCGGTGGGGATTCCCGCCTGCATCCAGAACCTTCTGAATGTGACCAGCATGACCCTGCTGAACAATTTCTCCGCCTCCTTCGGCTCCGATGTGGTGGCTTCCATGGGAATAGCCCAGAAGATCAATATGGTGCCGCTGAACCTGTTCTTCGGCATGTTTCAGGGAATTCTCCCGCTGGTGGGCTATACCTACGCCAGCAAGAATTACCGGCGTATGAAGGAGACAGTCCTTTACAGCATGAAGCTGGGCATCTGCTGCGTGGCTGTAATTTCGGCGGCGTATCTTACCTTCGCGGGGACGCTGGTCAGGATGTTCATGGACAATGAAGTCATTGTGGACTACGGCAGTCATTTCCTGCGGGGAATGTGCCTGCAGTTGCCCTTCATGTGCGTAGATTTTCTGGCGGTGGGGGTATTCCAGGCCACCGGCATGGGGAACAAGGCACTGGTATTTGCTATATTGAGAAAGATTGTATTTGAAATTCCGGCATTGTTTATCCTGAATAAAATATTCCCTCTCTATGGACTGCCCTATGCCCAGGTCACAGCGGAATTCCTCCTGGCTATCATCGCCGGTTTTGTGCTGCTGAGGCTGTTCCGGAAGCTGGAGACGCATGAGGAGGCGTTAACAGATCAATAATATCCCTTATTCGGAAGCAATCCCTTTGCTTCTTATAAATTAACTATGTGCGGGAGTACCTGGGGGAGTATCCAGAGAAGGACTTGATTTGTGCAGAATCGGAGCATTATAAAAGGCAGCAAGCCCACTTATCATTGATTCTCCAATAACAAAAATGTTTGGGGCAGTGTGATGAAGGCTCTGCCAGATACACAGACTATTTTTTGGTGTTGAAGGGGTGTGAAAAAGGCCGCCGCTTTTTTCACACACCCTTAATGAAACTCCCCACAGCAGAGCTGCGGGGAATTGAACCCTGAGAGATTAATTACTCTTTCGCCAGCTGGCAATCATGCTTTTTAAAGAAATCAACCCTCGGTTCCAGAACTTTCAGTTTATGGCTCTTCCCGTCTGCAATATAAAAGGAAATCGGCTCAAAGATATGATTCCAATCCCACAATTCTTCTCCCAGATTCAGGTATTCCCGAAACATTTCACATCCCTCCGGCGCAATGGGATGAACCAGGATTGCTGTCACCTTACAGGCATAAAAACAATCAATTACAAGCTGTTTCCTGAGTTCCGCATTATCTGCGGCATCCGCAATCTTTACATTGTTTACCCAATGTTTGTTGACTCCCCGGATAAAGTCATCTAAAACATAAGAGATGCGGTGAAACTCATGGTTATACATATGACGCTCATAATCAAGAACCGCTTTCTCTGCCATAAGCTTTATCTGCTCGCTCACATCTCCCATGGGGATTTTTCCGTCATAATTGTTCTGGATTGCGTAGAAGCAGGTTCGGATCAGCCGGTTAAACACATTGGTTATCAGATTGCCGTCTTTCAGGACCATGTCTACGCCAATCCGGTCTTCCTCTTTTAAAAAGACCTGGGGTTTAAAACCTGTACTTTTGGAGGACAGGCCCAGACTCATGAAATGCATTCGCAGCTGATCCTTAGTGTAATAATCAAGCAGTTCATCCGCCGCAGGAGGCTTTACTTCGGAACTGCTGCTGGCTTTTGTATCCATATACAGTAAATGCCGGTTGGCTATGATATGTGATAAGTGCACCTTCTCCATATCCGGCGTTTCCCCTTTGGGTACCTGCAGGCCTGTAAATAATCCTGTCTGGGCGATGGCATAGAAATAAATGTTATCTTCTCCGATAAACTGATAAACGGTAGCTTCCTCATCGTACCACCACCTGGATAAGTCGTCCTCCTTTCCCTGCTCCTTCAAATAGGTCAAAGTAAAGGAAATCGGCGCCCACAGCGATTCCGGCCATACCCAGAAGGTGAGGTCTTTTAACCCTTCGCACTCCGGGAACGGAACGCCCCATTCCACATTGCCGGACAGCCGGAAGGGAACCAGTGTCTTTCCGGAAGTATAATGAATGCCTCTGTCATCCAGTACATTTTTAGCCTTGTCGCGGTAGTCCAGATTTTCAAATTCAAACACCACGGACGGTTTCTTTTCTTCGTTGGTACATGTATGAGGGGGCAGCTTTGCCTCCAGTTCAGCCAGGTTATCTATATACTTTTTTGGTACATATAGTAAGGGCTTTTTCAAAA
The DNA here is from genome assembly GCA_910589035.1 of uncultured Acetatifactor sp. Lineage (GTDB taxonomy): Bacteria > Bacillota > Clostridia > Lachnospirales > Lachnospiraceae > Acetatifactor. Next base: position 31,045 of record CAJUSI010000051.1, read on the forward strand.
ATTCTTCTACGGTTTCCAGCTGGTACTTGCGCGTATTTGTGCTTTTTCGCAGGAAATCATTATATTTCTTTACTATGGGAAGGCAATGTTCCAAATCAAAATACCAGTTTTCCACATCTCTGAGTTCAGGTTTTTTATCGGATAAGCAGCTGACGGGATCGATCAGTTCCGAAGGCAGGAACTGATGTCCCAGGGAACACTCGTCGGCATATGCTTTTTCCGATGTACATCCCGGTATGGGGCATTTTCCTGTCACCTGTCTTCCGTTTAGAAACATCTTTTTCTCTGCATCATAAAACTGGGGCATGGACATTTTCTTCATATATCCGTTTTGGCATAAAGTCTGAAAGACTTCCGCTGATACCTGCCTGTGGATCGAACCGGCTTCTCCCAGGGCCGATGCCCCAAAGAAATCCAGACTGATTCCATAGTTTTCCAGGGTTTGCTTCTGATTCTCATGGTTGGCACGTACATAATCCTCCAGAGTACCTCCATATCCTGCTTCCTGCAGCCTGCGGTAGCTTTCCATGATAGGGGAACCGTAACAATCTGTTCCCGAAACAAAGATAACATTGTCTTTTCCGATTCGGTCTCTTAAAAACCGCGCAAAAATATCCGCATGTACAAACATGCCGCCAACATGCCCGAAATGTAAATTTTTATTCCCGTAGGGCATACCTGCCGTAATAACGGCACGTTTGGGAAATGTGGGGCGTTCGTTTGAAGTTAACCGCTTACATATCATATTGTCCTGTTCCTTTCTGTTATTTGTTTTAGATATTTTAGTCATCACCTGCTTCCCTTTTTTACCGGGGAAGCTCTGGCTGTTCCGGCATGATATCCCTCCTTTTCGAATCCATAACCTCTCGGAATCTCCAAGCCGCATTTTTCGGGCCTTTTAAGATTCCAATTTTGCTGATTCCTCCACCTTTTACGGAAAAACCAAATCAGGAACCGCTGCTTTCTGCCGAAGTATTCCGAGAGCCTATATCCCTGAACAGACGGAAATGTGATAAATCGAGCAGGGAAGAGCATCTCCCTGCCCGCCGCGCGGGCTGCATGCAGCAGCGTCAGGTTTCCATGTGGGGCATGTGCAAACAAAAACGGCCAAAAACCCGTATTGAGCTTTCGGCCGTTTGGTTCAGATTAACCAGGATAAGACACTTGTTATGAACACAGCCCCAAAAGCCCCTTGCCAATTTTGACAATGAGCTGCTGTTGCTGGTTCATTCTGTTCATGGTAATTGCAAATTTAATCATGGGCGTATCTATCCTTTATTTTGTGTAATCTTAGCAGGATATTTTTCATTTGTCAATATGAAAATTGTTCTTCCTATCCACGGAATATAAGCCCTATGGATATATTATACATGAAATAGGGGACGAATTCAAATTTTGTCCTGTTTTTTAGGGGATAATTTGGGCCAAAAACCTGGAAAAAACGAAAAACATTTGCCTTTCCCTCCTGAATATGCTAAACTTAGTACAAAGCATTATTTCAAATCCGGTATGGCCGTTAGCGCTGCATACCTGTCAAACATTCATTTTTCATTATTTCAAGGAAATTCATGCTTTTATTTTATCCATTCATTATCAATAAGAGCAGGAGTTTCGCATAAAATACCCAGGCCGCGGTCCTCCTGCAGGAAAAGGAGGAGAGTTATGGCTGGGAACAGAGAGTATAAAAGCGATGTGTTCAGCATGCTGATGGAGGAGCCGGGGTACGCGCTGGAGGTGTACAATGCGCTGAACCATTCGGATTACAGGGATCCCGGACGAATTGAGGTATGTAACCTGGAGCGGGGGATTTCCCTGTCGGTGCGCAATGACGCGGCGTTTATTCTGGATATGAATCTAAACGTATATGAGCATGAGTCCACTGTCTGCCCCAATATGCCCCTGCGAGCGCTGATCTACGTGACAAACATCCTGGAGCAGTGGGTTAAGAAGCAGAACATATACGGGAGAAGGCTGGTGAAAATCCCGACTCCACGGTTCGTGGTGTTTTACAATGGGGCGGAGGAGCAGCGGTCGCAGTACCGGCTGAAGCTGTCGGACGCGTATGCAAACCGAATCAAGAAGCCGGAGCTTGAGCTGACCTGCACGGTATATAACACAAGAACCGGAAGCTGTTGTCGGAATGCCCGGTATTAGAGGAGTACATGAAGTTTGTAGGCTATGTGCGGGGGGAACTTGAGATGCAGCCGGAGAAGGATTTGAAAAAAGCCATAGACAAAGCCATAGACCGTTGTATCGAGGAGGGCGTGCTGCGGGAATTTCTGACAAAGCGCCGCGAGGAGGTGACAAAGGTGACACAGCTGGACTACACATTTGACAGGCGTATAGAGCTTGAACGGGAAGATGCGCGGGAAGAGGAGCGTGTCAATACGGAACGTGAAAGGAAAGCCAGGGAAAAGGAACGGCAGCGGGCGGAACTGGCTGAGATGGAGGTGCAGAAGCTTCGCGCAGAACTGGAGCATTATAAAAGGCGGTTTCCGGAAGCATAAGATCAATTATCCGTCCCTGTTATTGGAGGAAGATAAAAATAAAGTATACTTGGATTGATTACACCTCCGCATACAGGGAAACGGCTGATTCCTGGATGGACGAGGATGCAAAGCGCTTTACCTGGTGTGATGAGGGATTTGAAGCGTATTACCAATATTGGATAAAGGAGCCTGAAACAATACTGGGTGAGAATTGCTTGCTCAGTCGGAGAATATCATTGGAGTCAAGATGAAAAACGCGGATGCGGTAATATTTCCAGGCAATGTTGCATCACAAAAAGCATTTGAAAAAGCCGGATTTGTATTTCACTCCGCGCACCCCGACGGAGATGTCTGGAATTATAAATTTGGGTACAGCATCTCCGTGCCAGATCCAGGGGCGGGGATTTGAAATCAGTAGTTTCGGGGAAATAAGGGAAATGACAGCTGCGGCAGTCCGTGGGGGAAGTGCCTCTATTCCTGCCGCTTCACCACCGGGATCCACACTTCATATTGGGCATTTTCCGGATCCGGGTTCAGATAGACCTCTACATCCGGGGCGTTGCCGTACTCATACCCGGAGGTGGGCAGCCATTCCGTCACGATGCGCCGCTCCAGCTCCTGGATGGACTGGTTCGTTCCGCTTCCGGGGAAGACGGCCCAGGTAGCGCCTGGCACGATGTATTCCTCCAGATCTCCCGCCGCCTGGGAGGAGGAGACGGCGATATAATACCGCCAGGGCTCCGTATCGTTGCAGGTGCTGATGCCCAGCACGCCGCAGGGAACCGTATCCATCATGCCGATCAGCCGCTGCAGGGTACCGTCGGCGGAGATTTGTCCCCACTTGGCGGGGATCACCGCAAAATTCTTCTCGATATCCTTTTCCAGAGGAACGGATACGCCTACGATGCGAAACGCTTCCTTTGTCTCAATCCGATAATTCATTTCTTCCACTCCTTTGACTGTGATTTTGAAAGTGATGGGCGGGAAGGATTTTACGGATACCCCTTCCCTTTTCAGGGCGGAGGGGGCGATGCCATGGACGGACTGGAAGGCTCTGTTGAAGGCGGTGGGGGAGCTGTACCCGTATCTGCCGGCCACATCGATGATTTTCATGTCCTTTCCCTGCAAATCCACGGCGGCAAGGGACATTTTCCTCCTGCGGATGTATTCGGATAGGGGGATCCCCGCCATATAGGTGAACATCCGCTGAAAATGATAGGAGGAACAGCAGGCAATCCGCCCCAACTGCTCCGGATCGATTTCACCCGTCAAATGTTCCTCAATATAGCCAATTGCTTCGTTCAGTCTTTCAATCCATTCCATGTTACACATTCCTTTCTCTGTGTTTTCGTTTCCTGTCAGCTGGTGAAGTTTATCCGATTCCTTCTGCCTTCTTTCAATGCTTTCAGTATAGCGTATCCACGGTATCATTTCCTCTCCGTTTCCATACAAAAAAAGAGAGCTGATTATGTTTCTGAGATACGATACCCGCAGTTTGCCTTATTAAAATATTCGATGGTTTTATTCGGGTGATAAAAACATTCATACATGGTTTCCATTCCAAAAGAATCAAAAATACATCCGAAAATTTCATTCCCAAAGCTGTAGATTGGCGTTTGGGCCAGAAAGTCAGTTTCGTCCTGATAGAGATGGGGGTTCCACCAATAGGAGCGAAACTGTTCCTCAATTTCGCCGGCGGAAATGGAATTTTGTCCTATCCTTTTGACTGTATCATTGAAAAGATGGAAATGCTCCGTAAAATGCTGGTTGAGGATGGGCATGGCAGGAAGGCCTATATTGGCATTCAAATGGGCATCGATTCTTTTTGAGACGATACCTTCGGCGTTATTGCAGAACTTAATGGCCAGACCTTCGCCGGTAAAGCGGAATATATAGTCATCCAACAGACTGAAATTCCGGGTGAACGAGTGGTAGCTGCCAATGAGTTTCTGGATTTGCAGATGGTGCATCTCATGAAGGACAATGCAGGGCAATTCTTCCATTGTGCAGATATCTTCCATACCAAACAGGTCCAAATGGAGTGCATTTTCATATACATATCCGAAGGAAGGCCCAAAACTCAGGGTTGATATAATATCTGCGTCATTTATAGACGCTTTATGGAGGAATGCAGCGGAGAGCCTATGCTGCAGGTTTTGAATGCTTTCCTCACACAGGATATGCTTTACTTTTTCATACCGATTGTAATATTTTTGTGGATGGGATGCACAGTCCAACCACAGGATATGTTTATCTCTTAATGCGCTTTTTCGCTGATCGCTTAAATCGGGAATGTCTTCCTCCTTAATGCTTTGTAAATGAGAAAAATAAGATATCAGCGGTTCCGCAGATGGCAGCCCATATCGCCTCATCTCAAACAGGTAATCTTCATGGGCGAAAATTTTTCTCAGCGGAGCCGTATTTTCTGATGCCGTCTCCGGTTCTGATAAATATGCAAGCATGATTGGGATACTTGATATACGCAGTTTCATTTTTAGCGAGCCCTTTCTGGAAAATCTTTTATTTCGAATCACACTGTGGGACTAAAGATCTTCCAAAAACATGCCGGCAATACTGCTTAAACCAAACATATCTACCAGATTTTTCATCCCAGATTTTACTTCTTCCCGGCTGAAAGCATTTTCTTCTAAAAAAGCATCGGTCTTGTCGTTTAGATAGGAATAAAACAATAGTGCGATTTCCAGGCTGCCCATGTCCGAATCGCTGATAAAATCATACAATCTGTTTTCGGCTTCATTGATTTTCCCGGCGTCAACCAGATCCAGGAGATTTTCCAGGGTTTCCTTTTGCTCTTTGTTTTCCAATAATTCCGCTGTGGGAGATTCTGAATCAATGTTAAATAGCAGCTTTAAAATCGCCCGCACCATTTCTTTGATGAGTCTCATGACATAATCCTGCTCAAACATGCACAGTCTCCTCTTTTTTCTTATCCATAATATCGCCTTTACGAATCCCATCCATCAGTCGGTTTGATTTTATCATGCCTGTCTGTAAAATGCAACAGAGGATGACTCTTAAAAAAGTAGAAAAACAGATCAAAGTATGGTACGATAGATTCCGAAGAGCAACGGTGGCAATATATTGCGAGGTGAACGGCCATGGATTTACAGATAAGACAGGGCGAGATTACGGATGCGGAAGCGATCCATGAATTAAATGCCAGGGAAATGGGATATCATTACCCAAAGGATAAAACGGAAGAAAAGCTGAGACAAGTGTTGAGAAGCAGCAGGGACAGGATCTTTGTCGCTTTGGCGGATCATAGGGTGGTGGGATACGTCCATGCCAACGATTATGATGTCATTTATGCCCCGCATATGAAAAACATAATGGGCATTGCCGTCTCGGGCAGCTTGCGGAAAAAAGGAATAGGCAGGGCCCTGCTGGCCGCAGTGGAGAAGTGGGCGCAGGAGACCGGAGCGGAGGGTGTCCGCCTGGTTTCGGGGGCATCCAGAACAGGCGCACATGAATTTTACCGCCGCTGCGGATATGGCACAGAGAAGCAGCAAATTAATTTTAAGAAAATGCTTCATGATACATAAGGAAAAAGTACAGGATTATTACTGTCCGGGGCAGGTAATTCCCGGAAGTATGGGAGGAAGCATATCATGGATTTGTATCATTATTACGACAGAACAATAGGTCCCTTCCGGAATCTGTCCGACCTGTCCGTGGAGGAGGCCGGGGCGGTTCTGGCCCGCATCAGACAGGAAAAGCCCGGATCCCAGAGTGCAGGGCGTGACCCGCTGTATGTGGAGCATCGCCGGCGATGCGAGGATATCCTGAGGAAAGAATTTGCCAGGAAGGGAGGAAGGGCAGAGCGCCTGGCGCCCCATTACCTGGTGGTGGAGCATAGCCCATGGCTGAATACCTGGTACGAGAACGGAGCCTTTCTCAGGATTCCCGTGGAAGAGTTTGACAAACGTACACTTTCTTTTACCTATGGGGATTCCATGCCAACGTTCAGTCCTTTCATAGACGATGGAAAAGAATACAGGAAAAAGCTGTACAGCTACGAGGAAATCCTGGATATCATCGAGAGGTACGGTCTGCCCCAGAGCTGGAATGACGACGGACGATTCGGGCCGGAGCGCTATGTTGAGGTTCATGTGTGGAGCGATGAGGTTATTGGGCGGTACCTGCAAACGGAAATGCGATAAATCGATTTTTCCGGGTCATGGCAGGTAAGTGCTTCCTGAAAGGAATAGCCGCTTTTTGGCAAATTTCATTGACATGCAGTTTATAATATGACATACATATGTCATGTTTTAAGTGGTATTATAAATAACAGCTTTTCAGAATCACTTTCGCCATTTACTTTAGGGGGTAAAACAGGATGTCAAACGATACGATTAGTTGGCTGTTGGAGAACGGAAATCCGGCAATAAAGCATCGGGTGAAGACAGAACTGCTTGGCATGGAGGATGACCCGTGCGAAGCCTTCCATTGGATTGCGGGGAAATTGCCGGAGGACTGGTACAGGACAAAGGGATTATGGTATGTTTATTACGTGAACGCCCTCGCGGAATGCGGTCTGGAGCGTTCCATGATGCCGTCTTTCTGGTTCGAGGCGGCAATGGACAGGGTCGGGAGAGGCTTTGACTTTGGCTGCGAAGCCTTCCTGCTTTTGCAGGCCCTTGTTTCTCTTGGGTTCGGCGGGGAACCGGATGTGCGGAGAATATTTGCCATGCTGGCGGATAACCGCCTGCCTGACGGAGGATTCCTCTGCGAAAGGCGGAAGGCCAGACTGGACTATGTCCCGAAAAGCTGCTATAAAGCGGATTACTATGCCCTGCGGCTATGCGCGTGCTGCCGTAAAAAAGGGATTGCCCCTGAGGGCCCCGGGATAGAAGAAGGGCTGGTTTCCTATTTCCTGGGCCGAAATCTGCTTTTCCGCCGGGGAGAGCCGGATAGACTGGTACTTGATGACAGGGCAGGATGGCGGAATGCAGACGTGTTCTATCCCTTTGAGACTATGCGGATAGGAATTCAGAATATTATGGAGACCGTTTCTGCCCTTGGGTATGGGAATGCACCGGAGGCTGCCGCAGGCTGGCAGTATCTGGATGCCGCGAAGGATGATATGGGAAGGGGCATTCTGGCGGGCACCATGACAAAGTCCTGGCTGCCTAAGGAAAAGGTGGGAAAGCCCAGTCCATGGGCCACTTTCTATGCACTTTTGGCGGAAAAGGAGCGCTCTTAAAAGGCTAAGTTATCAGTAAGCGTAAAACAGTTTGATGGAAAAGAGCGTTGGTAATGTTAGATCAGAAAGATTTGGAAATGATAGCTGAAATTGTGGGAAAAACGGTGGAACCGATGAGGACGGATGCCCAGGAGCTGAAGACAGATGTAGAGGGTCTGAAGACGGATGCACATGAGCTTAAGCTTACACTTGAAAATGAAACAAATAGAAATATCAGAATTACTGCGGAGGGACATCTTGGCTTGAGCAGAAAACTGGACGAAGCATTAAAAATAGAAAATGAGAAAGAAATGATGTCAGTGCGTGTAAACTTTCTTGAGGGCGATATAAGGCGGTTGAAAGATAAGATCGCGACAATAGCATAGAACAGAGAACAGGAAGAAAAAGAATGAAAGCAGTTATTTTGGACATGTTCGGAGTTATTTTGAAGCAATCTGGGGAAGAGTTTTATTCTTATGTGCAGGAGACTTTCCCGGCGTTGACGCAGGCGGAGATCTACGCCGTATGGGACCGGGCGGACATGGGAGAGATCTCGTCCCTGGAAGTATGGCGGGAGCTGGGATTTCAGGGGGATATAGAGAAGAGGGAGAGGGAATTCCTGGATACCCTGGAGGTGAACCAGGGCTTCTATGAATTTGCAGCCCGGGCAAGGGAGCAGCAATACAGCCTTGCGATCCTGTCCAACGATTCCAGCAGGTGGAGCCGCTACATAAGGGACAAGTTTGATCTGAACCGGTATTTTGATGTAATCCATATCAGCGGAGATCTGAAAATGAAGAAGCCGGACCTGCGCATATTCGAACTTACGGCCAGAAGGCTTGGAGTGCCGGCCGGAGACTGCGTCTATGTGGACGACAGGAGGAAAAATCTGGCGGCAGCTCAGGCAGTAGGGATGGATGCGGTGCTGTTCAACACCAGGGGTGTGTCCTACGAGGGGAAAACCGTAACACAGTTTCGGGAAATACGGCTATAGCTCCCTGCCAAGAAACCGCTTGATCTCTCCGCCTGGATTGACGGCAAGGACGGCTTCCAGGATTTCCTCCCGGCGCTTCTCCGCCTCCGGCAGGTCACAGACGATGTCGTTCAGATCATAGGGGCCGTACCGGAAATGTCCCACGGCGGCGCCCCGTATTTGCCCGTCGATCAGCAGGTACTGCAGGGGCTCGCAGTCATAGGGAAGGCCTTCCGTAAGGCTTTTTACCATCTGTTTCAGGGCGGGCTCCTGTATTCTATAGAGAAAGTCGTTCCGGTGGAGGGCATAGACGGAGCGTATGCTTCGGGGTTCATAATTTTCCAGAAGCGCAGCATCGTCCTTTCGCAGATATCCGGACTCCCGGGGAACCAGGATGCCCTCCGCCGCCAGCTGCGCCGCGGCGATGCGGATTTTCTTTTCGGGCACACGGTAAAAGGCCTTTGCCATGGCAGTGTCAAACCACACGGTCCGGTAAGCGAAGCGCTGCAGCAGGATTTTCAGGGCCTCCCCCCGGGAATAACGTTCCACATTTACTTCCGGAAACATCTCATCAAATCGATACCAACCTCTGTCCCATTCGCCGTCGTACTGATCCTCATAGATCAGGAAAGCTTCCTGGAGTCTGTGCAGGATGGGGGTGATCTGCTTGACCAGCAACCCGGTCTCCTCCTTAAGCTGTTGGATATTGAAAGGCCCGGCGTTCTCAATGAGGGTGAGGATTTCCGTCTGCTCCGGGGTGGGGCGGGTGAGAGACTTGCGGTAGAGAGAGGCGAACAGCTCCATATCTTCAGACATAACCCAGCCCAGGTTACCTCCGGCGAAGCGTCCTTTTACAAGCTCACGCTTCATCTGGCGGTTTCTGTTATATTCCATATCGTCGAAGGCCGCCCGGAAGGAGAGGACAGGGGGCTCCCCGAAGCCGTGCCAGTATACATTCTGCCCGGGCTGGGTATCCCGGTACAGGCTTATGTATTCAGTTTCTCCCGCTTTTGAGAGGAGGTGCTGCCGTTCCATGCGCAGTGATGTAATTTTGTCATTCATTTGATCATTTCCTTCTGATTTATCGGACTTTCAGACTTTTCGATTTCGTTCATGACCTGCTTTATCTGCCTGTCTTGACACAGGCAAATGCGGCTGTCTGTTTTGATAGTCTGTTTTACTTGCCTATTCCCGATATAGGCAAATGCGGCTATCCATCTTGATAATCTGCTTTACCTGCCTGTTTTCGGCATAGGCGAACACGGTTGCCGGTCTTCCCCATTCGTATTCAGACGTCTGCCGCAGAAGTCTCCGCGCCGGCTTCCTCCCTGCGCCAGATTTTACATTGTTCAATCCGGGCGCCCTGGGGCGTATCGCCATGTTCGGGATCGCAGGAATAATCGCTCAGCAGCTGGCAGGGCATATCCGGGCATTGACCGCAGTGGAGAAAGCCTTTGCTCTGGCAGCACAGGGCGACGGGACATTCTCCGTGGAAGGGATGCCCGTTTGTCTCAATACAGCCTCCGCAGCTGCAGGGCTCCCGGTATTCGCATCCAGTGCAGTGCAGACCGCATCTTGAATCAATCATGTTCAGTACCTCCGTTTTTTCTTCTATGGTAGTTCCGACTTATAATATGGTGGGCGGGAAACAGGAATAGTATCAAGGATACTTCACTTAAAGATTATAGCACAGCAAACATGTCAACAGTATGTCATGTTTACAAGCCGGCCCATATTTTCTGTCAGGCGGCATCTGTCCTGTCATTCCGTCATGATTTCTTTTACGGAGATTTTTTTGATTTTCTCGGAATACACATGCATCAATATCTCATATACGATGACAAATACCGCAAGCGAGATCAGCAAGACAGGAAAATCAAACTGATAAGCCGGAATGCCTTCCACATCCCGGAATACAATATCCACCATCAGCCGGAGCAGGGCATACTGATACCCTGTTCCGATGGCGAAACCGATATAGGACACGGGCCGGTATCCGCCGAGAATCGCTCTGCAGCATTCCTCCTGGGAATAGCCGAACACCCGCATCATGGCGATCGTTTTCCTGTTTCCGTTTATGACGGTGGTTATGGCCAGAAAGAGTGTGGTAAATGCCAGCACAAGTCCGATGACCATCATCATGACTCCCATCATTTCGCTGGCCAGATCCTTCATGCTGAATGACATCTGTGTCATGGCTGAAAAGCAGAAGGAGGCAAAGAGGATGAAAAATACAAGAGTCTTTCTGCTTCTCAGGGTATTTCTTTTCAGGTCCTGTAAAAAAGAATTTTCGCCGGATGGTTCTGCGCTATATCTTTGCGGTTCCTTTTGTGTAGTCTGCCCGTCCTGCTCCTCCTGGCTCTGGGATCTGTATTGCTCGTTTTGTTCCTTTTGCCTACGCAGTCTGTTCTGTTCGTTTAGCCCCTCCTTCTTTCGCAGTCCGTTCTGCCTGCTCTGCGCCTTTTTCGTCTTTTCCTGTATCCGGAAATCGTCTTTCAAAAGCGATAACACAGATCTCTTCAACTGAAACCAGGCATAACCGATTGCAAGCACGGAAAAGCCCGCCACGGGCAGGAGCACAAAGTAAAGAAAAATAACCGGGTGGAAATGCAGCGCTATCTCCGGAAGTATTTTATCTTTATTCTGCAGGGCGTAAAAACGCGGCATGATAAGGAAGGCCCCGCCGAAACCAAGCGCCGTTCCCATCAATACGCTGATTCCGAATACCCAGAAGTTTTCAGCGATCTGCAGATTGGAATATCCCAGAGCCTTCAGGATGCCAAGATCCTTCCTGTGGGTGTCAATATAATGCTTTATGTAAAATATCAGCATGACAACCGAAGTGAGGAATAAACAGCCGCCGCTTACCAGGCAGACAACCTTTGCGGTGGATACCTGGGCCTCATAGAAAATCATGGATAATTCGGATGTAATGTCACCTTTTATCAGCCGGACATCAAGATAAAAATTCAGGAACATGGTACAGACCAGCACGGCGCAGCAGGCTATAATGGATATGCCGATGAGCTTTGCGGCATTTTTGATTCCGATCAGCATAATATCACCATCCAATCTCATAAGCAGTCTTCTGGGTTTCATTGGTATCAATATGAGAAATTTTTCCGCTGTTCATTCTGATGACCGTTTTCGCCATTTCTGCGATATTTAAATTGTGTGTCACCATTACAATGGTAAAGCCGTACTGGTCCTTTAACTTACAGATATAGTCCAGCACCTGCCGGCCTGTCTGCTCGTCCAGCGCTCCGGTGGGTTCGTCCAGGAACAAGACCTGCGGCTTTTTCGCCAGCGCCCTCGCCACGGAGACCCGCTGCTGTTCGCCGCCCGAAAGCTCGCCGGGGTATTTATGCAGCTTCTCTCCAAGCCCCACCGCTTCGATGACGGCCTTATACTCCCTGTTCCCTGCCAGGTCGGCACCCATTTTTACGTTTTTCTCAACGTCCATATTGGGCAGCAGGTAATACTGCTGAAAAATAAATCCTACAGTTTCCCGGCGGAATGCTGTCAGCTCCCTGTCGGAAAGAGCGGTGATATCCGTCCCGCCATATGCCTTATCGGAACCTGCATATTCTATACCTTGCTCGATGGCAGGGCTCGGGAAGCGGTTCCTGTCATCCGCCTTATCAGAAGCATGCTCCTGCTTCCCATAATATACCTTCCCGCTGTCCGGACGCTCAAGTCCCGAGAGCACATTCAGAAGAGTGGACTTACCCGAACCGGACGCGCCCAGAATGACGGCAAAGTCCCCGTCCTGAATTTCAAGGCAGATACCCTGTAATACCGGAAAGCGGTTCCCCGAATTTCCGTATGATTTGATAATGTTTTCCGCTTTAATCATGATTCCTCCTATTTAAATCGCTGCGCGATAGCTCTAAAGGGTAAAGTCGCTTCGACGCACAGATCCTGTCCTTTGCAGTGACATTGTTAAAAATTTAGTCTGATAAATGCTTCCGCTCACGAGTATATATTGTGCTTTCTTCCCGTATATTTTTCAGGAGGCTTCCACATACCTCGGTAAGCATACCGCTGATTTCTTCATCGGTAAAGCGGCACATTTTTGTGGCGCAGAGGGTTGCAATACCATGGGTATAGATCCAGAGGTGCCGGTACAGCGTCCGGGCGGAGGGCCTGAGGATTCCGTAGGTGTCCTGAATGGACAGTAAAATCTCCTCATAGCTTTCTTCGATCAACGGCAGCACGCCTGAGAAATCCGGAATTTGCGCCTGTTCCGTCATAAAGAGAAGCTGGAAAAGCTTGGGCTCATTGAGCGAAAAAAGGATATACTGCATTCCCACGCCCTTAAAGGGCGGAGTCTGCACCAGGCCTCTCTCCACATATTGCTTATACAGCGCTTTGGCGGAGTCGGTTACAGCCTGCCGGACCTGGTCCATATTTTCGAATACGGTAAAAATCGGCCTTGCCGAACTGCCCAGTTCTATCCCCAAGGCCCTGGCAGTCAGGGCTTCAGGCCCGTCTCGTCTTACTATGATGGCTGCGGCTTCCACAATTTCCGCTTTTGAGAATTTTGCTTTTGGCGGCATATTTTATATACTCCTTATTAAAACAATTGTTTTAAAACATACATTTTATTATAACTTAATTGAGGAAGAAGTCAATAGGGGATTGCATTATTATTAAAACGCTTTTGAATCAATAGCTGGGCACTTGACAACGAAAGCATTCGCAGCAGGCATAATTTTGATTCCGGTCTATCCTGGACAGGATTCAGATAATGCCATGAAAATACAGTATCCACAGCACGCAGACCAGGATCATCACCAGGGCGGAGCCCGGCACCGTCTCTTCCGGAATAAGGAAGTAAGTGAGTATGCGCCCTTCAGATAGTATTCGTCTTCTCAGGGAGATAAGGCATTGCATTTTCAGACCATATCCCTTAAAATATTTTGCAGGATTAATACAATGCTCAGCCGGTTTCCTTCCGCATCCCTTTGGAATGCGCATCAGTACAGTTAAAAGTGCTGTCAGGCTTTTATCCCATTCGGTGGGGAGACATTCCAGTGGAGGAGGACAGCCTGTCCGGGTCAGGGAGGAAGAAATGAAGATTATAGAGGTTACGGAGATGACGCCGTCGCTGGCGGAACGGTTAATCATTGTATGGGAGGAATCCGTTAAGGCGACACATCTGTTTTTATCAGAGAATGAAGTGGAAGAAATCAGTAAGTATATCCCCCAGGCCCTGCAGGAGATAGCACATCTGATCATTGCCGTAAACGGGAGCGGCTGCTCCGTGGCGTTTATGGGGATTGAGGGAGAAAAGCTGGAAATGCTCTTTATCGCTCCCGGAGAGCGGGGGAAGGGCCTGGGAAGGAAGCTGATTCAGTGCGGGATTGAAAAGTATTCCGTCAATGAATTGGCGGTGAATGAGCAGAATCCGCTTGCGAAAGGTTTTTATGAGCATATGGGGTTTCAGGTTTATAAACGGACGGACTATGACGAGCAGGGCAATCCGTATCCGCTTTTATATATGAGACGGAAATGAACCTGCCCATGACAGGAGAAAGGCCTGGGGTAATATGAAATGTATGAATACGCCGAGACTGGAGACAGAAAGGCTGATATTGAGGAAGTTCACGGAAAACGATATGGAAGCGCTGTACCTGATACTGGCAGATAAAGAGGTCAACACCTTTTTGCCGTGGTTCCCGCTGCAAAACATGGAGGAAGCGAAGGCTTTCTTTGAAGCAAGGTATGCGGCAGCTTATGAAAAGCCCCGGGCCTGCGCTTACGCCATCTGTCTGAAAGAGGACAACTATCCGATTGGCTACATACAGGTGGATATGGAGGAAAGCCATGATTTGGGCTACGGGCTCAGGAGGGAGTTCTGGCACCGGGGAATCGTCACGGAAGCCGGGGAAGCCGTCATAGCGCAGGTAAAAAAGGATGGGCTTCCCTATATCACGGCGACTCATGACATCAACAATCCCCGCAGCGGCGGAGTGATGAGACAGTTGGGGATGAAATATCAGTATTCCTATGAGGAGCAGTGGCAGCCGAAGGACTTTCTGGTTACCTTTCGGATGTATCAGTTGAACTTCAATGGAGAAGACGGTGATGTCTTTAAGAAGTATTGGGATAGTTCTGCCGTGCATTTTGTGGAACCGGGGATTTTGTAGAATCAGGATTTGGCAGGAACCGGAACAGGGAGCTGATGACATATTCTTTTATGTCGTCGCAAATGATTTATTTGAGGAAATGGTGGGAGAAAGCTATCTGCGTGTGGATTACTGGAAATACCTGAGCGAAGTGATTATTATGATGTATCACACGGCAAAATTATTTTCAGATATGGGGAAAAATGTGCTGATTGACGGAATCTTAATGGAAAGGGAGGAGCTTAAGCCTCATTATCAGCAATTATTGGAAATATTACAGGATAACCCCCTTGATATCGTAGAGGTATACTGTCCGCTGGATATTTGCAGACAGCGCAACAGGATGCGCGGAGACAGATATGAGACGCAATCCGATGAACAGTATGCGTTAATGGGTGAAAATATCGCATATCGCCTTCGGGTTGACACAAGCATATGCAGCTCCGGAGAATGTGCGGAGACGATTATCAGGGAATTGTTTCGTTAAACAATCAAAACAGGTTCATAGGGAGGAGATGCATATGCAGAATAACAGATGCAGCGGAAGTGCCCTTGCGCTGGCAGAGCGGATACAGGAGAAGCTGGAAAGTATTGTACAGGAAAAGAAAACAGCGGCGGTCTGTGCCGCAGTCTGCGGGCCGGAAGGGCTCCTGGCGGCAGCCTGTGCCGGCACCAGGGGGTTCGAGGACAGCCTGGCCCAGGTGGATGATTTATACAATATAGGCTCCGTCTCCAAGATCTATGTGACGGCTGCCGTGATGAAGCTGGTGCAGGAGGGAAAGATATCCCTGGATGAACCGGTGCACAGATACCTGCCGGACTGGAAGCTGGCGGACAGCCGCTGCCCGGAGATTACTGTCCGAATGCTTTTGAACCATTCCTCCGGGATACCGGGGACAAATCTCCATGACCATCTGGCGCCGGAGGAAGGGGAGGAGCTTTTTACAGGGAAATACCGGAATACGCCGGAGTACTGGCAGACGGTGAAGCTTCGGGCCAGGCCGGGCAGTTTCTCCGGTTACTGTAATGACGGCTTCGATCTGGCGGCCGAAGTGGTGGAGGCGGTGACCGGAGAGCCTTATATCCGCTGGCTTCGGGAGCAGATCACGGGGCCTGCGGGACTCCCTTCCGTGGGAGTGGGCAGAAGGCTTGCGGAAGGGTATGTGAAGGTGTCCTGCCGGGGAGAGGAACCGGAATATTATAATTGCTTCGGCGCGGGAGCCATCCATACCACCGTGCCGGAGTGCGCCATGTTCGGTTCTCTTTTTATCGATTCCAAAGGCATTATCGGACAGGAATATCTGGACGAGACCAGGCGGCCCCAGGGGGTGAGCTTCCTGCAGGGGGCATACGATGCGGTAAACTACTGTCTGGGATGGGATTCTCCCTACACCAGGAACCGGATTCCCCTGGGGGAAGGCGCAGTGATAAAGTCGGGCGGTACGGAGCAGTTTACCAGTTACCTGATAGTGAGCTCTGCCTGCAGGCTGTCGCTGGCCATTTCGGCCACCAATGACGGCGATGTTCCGTGGCTTGATGTGTTGGAGGACATCGGCGGAGAGGCTTTGGAGCTTCTTAGAAAGGAACGGAAGGAAGACGAGAATGCAGTGGATAGAGTGGGAGAAGGAGCGTCTGGCTGTAAGCGGCAGGGGGAAGGGAACTGCTTCCAAACGCTGGAATCCGGAATAGGCGATAGTGATAGCGCTCAAACACCGAAACCCGAAACAGGCGATAGTGACAGCGTTCAAACATCGGAACCCGGAAGCATCGAAAAGAAAAGTTCCAGAGCACCAGAACCTGGCGCCGCCCCCAAAAGCACCCCCATAGAAGACCCCTGCAGGTACAGCGGACTGGCATACGGGAGTGTCGGCGTTTATCAATTTACCGTCCAGGAGTATACGCTGAACACAGAAACCCTGCAAAAGGGAGGCGGCTGGCTAAGGGATGAAGAACTGAACGGTTTCCGATGGGACGGGAAAGCCTTTGTAAAAGGGGAGCATGACCGGATTACGGCAGAGGAATATGACGGAAAAGTCTACTATATAAGGTGGGGAGTGGCTTTTTGCCAGAAGAACAGCGGCTATCCCTCTCCCGGAACCCTCTGGCCCCGCCTGGCAGGAGCCTGCTTTACAGGGGAAGGAGGGGAGGAGATCTTCGGCAGAATCTGTCTGGAAAGCATCAATGAAGAAAATGTGCTGATCTTTACCACGGATCATGAGGAATACCCGGTGGTGCCTCTGATATGCGATCCCCGGAGGGAGGATGAAACCTGCCTGATTTCGGAGACAAGCTGGGACGGAATCGTCTTCCGCCTGGAGCAGGAGGAAGACAGAATCCGGTTATGCATGGGGACGGACAGATATATCCGATAGGCAGTTTACGTTACGCTGTTTTCTAAGACTTCCATTTTACAGCGCAGCTTCTCCCTCAGCCCGACCATCCAATCCGGTTCATTGGAAAACGCTTCGGCAACACAGCGAATCAGTCCGGCATAAGAATACAAGTTGCAGAATCGCCGCATCAGCTTTTCTTCATAATCAGGTTCTAATGCTTTTACGCTCTGATACCCTTGCAGGAACGTTTTCCGGGCGGCGGGCTGCCTGTCCGCGGGAATGTCATCCAGCAGCGCCTCCAGTGCCTGCTTCAAATCATTGTATGACATATCCATCCTCTCCATTTTCGCTCTGTTATGTATAGATTGACATACCCTTTGCCCCTTATCTTACCACAATTCCATGGACATAGAAATAGCAAGTTTTCCGGCTGCATCATTGATTTACGGGTCTGTTGGCAGTATAATAAAACTGGATGGACGCAAGCAGGAACAAAAGCAGGTGAAGGAGAACTGGCATTATGTTTTGGAAGAAAGAAGCCCCCAAATTTGAAGTACGCCCATTGTACTCGATCCGTGAGGAACTGGAACTGATCAGGGAGTTTTGCTGGCAGCCCAAACTGGCGGCAGGCAAAATCTATACAGAGGAAGAAATGGACGCGGTAGAAAAACGGCTGAACTTTAAGCTGCCGCTGCCTCTCCGGGAACTTTATCTGGTGCTGGGCGACTATATGTGCGATAAGAAAGATGACTGGTTTTGCAGCCCGGAGGAACTCCATTGGAACGGCAGGTATCTGTTGGTGACAGCCATGGAGAGAACCAATCGGGGATGGGGGATTTACCGAAAAGATCCCTGGCTTTCCGTGTATAACTGGCAGCGGAGCGGGGTCAACAGTTACGGCGAAGAGAAGGATGAAAAGCCGAAATCAGAGGTGGTAAGAAAAAGTGCATACAATCAGTATTTCTCGAAAGCCTGCTTTTATTGGGATATTTTTATTATCCATAATGTGCTGGATAAGGTCTTGTGGGACTGGTGGAAGCTGCACCAATCCCGGATGACAGAGGAAATGTCTCCTTTTTACATCGGCTGCTCCCTGCCAAAGAAATTGGACGAAATGCGGAAAGTCCGCCAGAGAATGGAGAAGTGGCTGGTCCCCATCTCGTCAAAGGCAGAGCTTATACGGGTGGAATTGTTCAGAAAGAATGCAGGGCCGGAGGATTATGTGGTCTATGCTTATACAGACCCGGAGAAAACCCTGCTGATCCTGTCCTTTAGCGCCCAGGAAAAATATGGGATGATTACCAAAAAGCCGGTTCCCTATTCCTTTGCAGAACAGGTGGAAGAAAAGACCGGGATGCTGTTCTGGTCCTGGAATGGGCAGGGCCGGGAACGGATGGAGGAAATGGAAGAAAAGCATTCCAAAGAAAAGGAAATGCAGGCGGCGGGACTTTTTAGAAGGTAAAAAGTTTGATTGGTTTGTGTGGAGAGACATGCAGGAGGCATAGATATGTATTCAATCGAAAAGGAATTAAAGATACTTAGACAGTTCATCAGCCCGAAGCTTATGGACGACCTGAAAAAATGGAAATGCTATTCGGAGGAGGAAATCCTGGCGACAGAGAAGCGGCTCCATGTAAAACTCCCCGTTCCTATCCGGGACATTTATCGGCACATGGCAGACCTGTTGGTCACCAGCGGTTATCTGCGTCCATTGGAGCTTCTTCACTGGGAGGGAAGATATCTGGGATTTTTTCTTTCCCCCGGAGAAGACAGCGTGGTCGGGATACAAAAGGGCAAAACTTCGGGCGAGCTGTATATGTGGGAGGAAAATGATCCGAAAGGAATATCCTGGGAATATTTGGATAATCTGGAAACCGCCTGTGAGGAGGGGGATGAGGAGGGAAAACGAAAGGCTGTGGCAGCTTATCAGAAATACTGGAAAAGGCGGAATATCCCTTTTATCCACGCTCCTTTAAACGTCCATAAGCAGGATCAAGGCCCTTGGTTTAACCAACACTTGGAAGGATATGGGTTATTTCTGTCAATCCACTCCATCCAGGAATGGGAGGGAATGGCCTGGCATGAACATACAGGGGAAACAACCTGCCTGTTCAGCGATTTCTTCCCTGCAAGGTTTTCAAAGGAATATTTTCAAAACATCGCAGAGCGGATTCAGGATGATTTTAAACCTCTCTCGGACCATCCGGAACTGATGGATCTGGACGATTTTCCGTTGCGGATGGCATATGTCCACAAAGATCTGGAGGCCTTGCTGATTCTGGGGCTGGAACCGGTCTGTTTTATGCTGCTGACAAAGACGGCCGCAGAGAGCGGCTTGCTTGAAAAGGTTCAGGAACAGACGGGTCTGGCTTTTCATGTGGGATTTTAGGAACATACCGGTCTGGCTTTTTATGTGGGATTTTGACTGCATGCCAATGGAATCTGCAGCAGGCAAAAGGAAAGATTGCCAGTCATACAGACTGTCTATAGACAGATTCGTAAATTCCGGCAGTCCTGCGTATCAGAATATGCAGTGCGGAGCAGTCGGTTTTCATGCGCTGGCAGCGCACTGCCATGCGTATAGAATTCAGGAACGAACGGGCCTGGGTTTTATGTGGAATTTTAGAAATAAGACGGACGAGAAAATGAGAAGGCCGGCAGGGGAGCAGAGGATGAGAAGAAATAACGGAACAGGAAAACGGCTGCGGCTGATACCTCTTATATTGGGAGGCTATGCTGCATTTCTGGGTTTTGGTCTGGCAGTGATCGGGCTTGCTGAGATAAGGGAAGGGATTGGCATTGTCCGGCTCCTGATCGGGATTGGCATGGCGGGCTTTGGTTTGCTGGGGATATGGGACGGGGTGCGTGATCTGGTGGGGCCGGATAAAAAGCCGGAGCAGGCGCCGGCCAGCCAGTTTATCCTTACGGACACATCCGGAAACAGGACGTCCAATGTTACGGCGGAGG
>CAJUSI010000052.1 GCA_910589035.1 uncultured Acetatifactor sp.
AATATGTTATGTGGGGAAAACAAAAACCCCATACAGATATGTATGAGGTCTTGACGGATAGCACGAACAATTTCTGTGCATCCCGTAGATATGTATTGATAAGTATTTGTTTTCGGTTCACAATCGCATTGCGCATGGAACCTTGCTTTTTTTAATTTTTAAATGAAATGATTGATAACAAAAAATCCTGCAAACGCTGATGTTTACAGGACTTTTCAAGCTCCCCGAGTTGGGCTCGAACCAACAACCCCACGGTTAACAGCCGTGTGCTCTACCATTGAGCTATCGAGGATTATTCTGTTTTTCTGCACTTTTTCTTCGGTGTGCGACCGTGTCGTTGCTCTACCATTGAGCTATCGAGGATTAGTAAATTTATTATCGAAATTCCGTCGAGCTTTTCTTTCCTCCGAATCGTTCTTTTCCGGCTGCATGTCATACGCCGCCTTTCCATTGAGCTATCCAGGATTGTTCAACCGTCTTTCAGTATAATCATATCGCGCTGAAATGTCAAGCACTAATTCTATTCTTCCACCGATGTCAGAAAATATACGCCCCCGTTGGTTTTATTTCTTCCCGGAATCCTGGGATACCAAACTCCGTAAAGTCCAAAAGATACTCCGATCATTCCCGTGCATGTCCCGATGAAGGCAACGGATACGGCGGCGGAAGTCCCGATCCAGAACACATGGATCCTGATCACAGCATACAGCCGAAAAGCGGCCGGTCCACAGATCCCGCATCCCGGCACAGTAGCGCCATTTGGCTTTCCTTTGGTAAATGAAATTCTCTTTTGCCAAAGATTTGCCAAAAATTTTTAAAATTCCGAAAAAAACAGTTGGCAAATGGACGCATTGTATGTTATAATGACTTTGTTCAAAGCAATTAAATATATTTTGATTCACAGGCAGGATTAGTACATCGGTAGTATGTCAGCTTCCCAAGCTGAAGAGGCGGGTCCGACTCCCGTATCCTGCTTTTTTATTCTGCAGAAAAGCCCGCCGGCGGGCGGATCTGGAAGCGGCATATAGCGGAAGGCACAAAGAGGGCCTGTCCGCTTTTTATTTTGCTTCGATCTTTCTTATCACAATAAAATAACTGATCACCAGGATCAAAACAGCCCCTGTCCATGCCATAATCTCCGCATAGAAGATTCCTGTCTCCCCGATTACCATGGGCAGAAAAATGGCGGTGGCGGCCCGCATCACGAATTCCGCAATACCGGAAGCCATGGGAAGAAGGGTATTTCCCATGCCCTGGATGGCCGAACGGGTCACATGAAGAATGTACAGAATCGGCAGGCAGAGACTCATCACCGCCAGGTAATAATAGGCTATCCCAAACGTCTGCTGATATTCTTCCGGCGTGCCCGAGATAAAGCAACCAAGGATCAGCCGCCCTGCCAACAGCATAAACGCTGCAATGAGCACGGATGTGACCAGCGATACGGCCACGGCAGACCGCATTCCCTTTCGGATGCGGTCCGTCTTTCCCGCCCCCAGATTCTGCCCCGCATATGTAATCATGGAATAGCCATAGGAAGTGGCCGCCACCTCCAGCACGCCGTAGAGCTTGTTGGTTGCGGTAAAGCCTGCGATAAAAATGACGCCGGAACCGTTTACCACAAACTGTACGATCATGCCCCCTACGGAAATAATGGCGTTCTGAAAGGCCATGGGCGTCCCCAGCAGAAGAAGCTGCAGGGGCAGGCCCTTCCGAAACCGGAAATCCTGAGCGCTCAGCACAAGGCTCTCCGTTTTGCGGATATAATACAGACAGTAGAGGCCGGAGACCAGCTGGGCAATCAGAGTGGCGGCCGCAGCCCCGCCGATACCCAGGCGGAACACCAGAACGAAGAGAAGATCCAGTCCGATATTCACAAAAGAGGCCACCGCCATGGCCTGGAGCGGCGTCCGGCTGTCTCCCATGGAGCGCAGAATACAGGCCAGCAGGTTGTACGCCATGACAATGGGAATCCCCAGATACATTATGCGCAGATACAGAAGAGCGGCATCCAGAATCTCCGGCGGCGTCTGTAAGAGCACCAGCACAGGCCTGGCCAGAAGCTGCCCCGCAAGCAGCAACGCCAGCGCGGACAGCAGCGAAAGCACCGCAGAATTGCCCACAACGGTGCGAAGCTCCTCCTTCAGCCCCGCACCGAATCTCTGTGCCATCAGAATGGAGAAGCCCTGAGTCAGGCCCTGGATAACCCCCAGCATCATCCAGTTCATCCAGTCCGCAGCTCCCAATGCGGCAAGGGCGTCCACCCCCAGCGCCTTTCCCACCACCATGGTATCCACCACGGTATATAATTGCTGAAACACATTGCCCACCATCAGCGGCAGTGCAAAAGTAACGATCAGCGAGAGGGGTCTCCCCTGAGTCATATTCTTCGTATGCGTCGCCATCCTCCGAATCTCCTGTAATCCTCACAAACATAAAATCTGTCCACAGCAAAGCCGGACAACAAAACCTGTATTCCCGGAGTCTTAATTCTCCCTCTTCTCTCCCCAAAAGAAAAGCGCGATGGTTCCGGGACCCGTATGGCTTCCTATGGTTGCGCCGATGGGGAAGATCTCCACCTTGCCGTTCAGCTTCTGAAATCTCTCCTCCACCAGGGCTGCCACCGCCCTGGCGTCCTCCGGGCATTCGGACTGGCTTATAAAGCATTTTCCGGAATATTCCAGGCCGTCCTTGGCATTCTGTTCCATTTTCTCCACAATCCGGGCGATGACCTTCTTCTTCGTGCGGATCTTCTCCCTGGGGATCAGCCTGCCCTCATGGTCCATATTCAGCAGAGGGCAGATGCTCATAACCGAGCCGATAAATCCCGCCGTCCTGGAAATCCTTCCTCCCCTGATATAGAAGGTCAGATCCGTGGAAAAGAACCAATGATGCAGCCTCAGCCTGTTCTCCAGGATCCATCCATGCAGCTCGTCGATTCCCATGCCCGCATCCCGCATATCCGCCAGAGTCTCCATAATCAGTCCGTAGCCGCTGGAAGCGCCCAGGGAATCCACCACATATATTTTCCTGTCGGGATAGCGCTCCGCCAGCTCATCCCTGGCCACACATGCGGAATTGTAGGTACCGGAAATCCCCGTGGACAAGGTCAGATGCAGGATATCCTTTCCCGCTTTCAGGACTTCCTCGAAGAAAGCCGCATATTCTCCAACGCCCACCTGGGAGGTCCTGGCATCCTCACCCCCTACCATTCTCCGATAGAGCTCCGCCGGCGGAACAGACTCTCCCAGATCGTCCGTATACTCCTGCCCGCCCAATGTAAAATGAAAGCACAGATACTGTATATTCCTCTCCTGAAAACGCTCCCTGGATAAATCCGCCGTAGAGCAGCAGCTCAGCATAAATTCTCCCATGGTTCCCATCCTCCTGTTATACAAATTTAAATTCCCTGTTTCCTCCGGATATGTCTTCTATCATTTTACTTGCAGCGCTTTCATCTGTCAATCTGCTTTTATGCCCTGCATTCCGATTCTATTCCTTCGTCTGTTCTTTCATTCTGTTGTATGAGATATCCTGCACAGCTCTCCTCGTAAAGCGTCGACCTTACGGATTACTACTGAGGCCTGTAACTTGCCTGCAGAAAACGCGCAGTCCGAATAAGCTCTCTTGCTTATTAATGCCATATTCTATGGCATGCAAGACAGCCGTGTGCCAAACCCGCTCTCTTGCGGTTTGTGTGCATCCACAGTAAACCTCCTGACAATTCTCTTTATTGCCTTGCTTTCATGCATGGTGGAGCGGAGGGATGCATGGGAGTTTTGATTCAGAGATTTCTGGTATAGGCTCAGACCGTGCATAGTCTCTAAGCAAAACCTTCACCCTGCAGGAAAGATTTCGATAATATACCTGTCCCGCTGTTTCCACGCCCCGGGATTTGTGGTAAAATGAAAAACAAGAACAGCTTGAAATGAATGGAGGAAAATCAGCCTTGAAAAATGAATATGATGATGAAAAATTTTTCAAAGAATACGCAAAAATGCCCCGCAGCAGGGACGGCTTAAATGCCGCCGGGGAATGGAGCCAGCTAAAGCCCCTGTTCCCTCCGCTTCAGGGGAAATCGGTTCTCGATTTAGGGTGCGGCTATGGCTGGCACTGCGCTTTTGCTGCCAGGCAGGGAGCGTCGCGGGTATTGGGCCTTGACCTGAGCAGAAAAATGATCGGAGAAGCCAGGGCGAGAAATACCGCAGAGCAAATCGAATACCGTGTCTGCGGCATAGAGGAATATGAATACCCGAAAAATACATGGGACTGCGTCGTTTCCAATCTGGCCCTGCATTATATCGAAAATATTGAACGGGTATTCCAAAAAGTATATCAAACACTGAAACCGGACGGAGTGTTTATTTTTAACATGGAACATCCTGTTTTTACTGCTGGCGTCGGACAGGACTGGATTTACACAAAAGCCGGAACGCCGCAATACTGGCCGGTTGACAATTATTTTGTCCCAGGAGAGCGTAGCACGCACTTTTTGGGGTGTGACGTTGTGAAGCAGCATCACACCCTCACGCAGATTCTGATGGGATTATTGCATAACGGCTTCGGGCTTGAAGCTGTGGAAGAAGCAAAGCCGCCGAAAGAAATGATGTGCATTCCGGGAATGAGCGACGAATTACGCCGACCCATGATGCTTCTGGTAAAGGCGGGAAGAAAATAAGAGCCTGCTTATATACGGATGCCATTTTTCTCTACAGTAACGCAGCCTATTGCCGCAATGCTTGTCGGCCTGCAAAAAGCTCCCAGTATAATTTATCTGCCTTCAATATATCCTCATATTTTCTTTCTGAATTCCGTCCAGCACCCTTCGCGCCTCTCTGATTCTGTCCTCTGCCGTGCGGAATACCTGGTATTCTCCCAGGCCCGGAACCCCCATGGATACCTCCTGCTGCCGGTATACCATATTGCTGTCCAGCATTTCCTTGCCGGACATATGCCAGGCGGGAGCGCCGGTGACCGGAAGCATTTGCCGGATCACCCCTGCATTCACGCCTCCCCCCACCATAATATCCACTTCTCCTCCGCTCTCCCTCACCAGTCCGGCTATCAGATCCCGCCCTTCCGTACAGACATTTTTCTGTCCGGAGGTGAGAATGGTCTGAATCCCCAGACGCTTTGCGCTCTCCAGGGCCTTATAAGGCTCCCTGCACATGTCGAAGGCCCGGTGCAGGGTAAATTCCATGTCTCCCGCCGCCTCCCTCAAAAACTCCATCCGCTCCTCATCCAGAGCTCCGTCCGGCAGCAGGCACCCGCTTACCACGCCGTCCGCCCCCAGTTCCCGGTAGAGCGCCACGCTTCGCCTGAGAATCTCAAATTCATACTCCGTATATAAAAAGTCCCCGTACCTGGGCCGGATGAGCACGTTAATCCTGATATCCGTCAATTCCCTGACTTTCTCATACAGAGCCCGCTCCGGCGTCGTCCCGCCGATCACCAGATTCGCACACAGCTCCAGACGGTTTGCGCCGCCTTTCTGAGCCTCCACCGCCGATTCCGCGGAATCGACGCAGGCTTCCAATATGTATCCTTTCATCCTGCATTCCCTCCTGTATCCATGTCTGCGTCCCGTTGGGCAAAGTATAGCAAATTCCCGTGGAGAATGCAACTGCGCGCAGGGCGTAAAATGGAAAGAAAATTCCATATGCGGGCCTGCGCATAAAAAGAGGATACCAAACGGTGCGGTATCCTGCTTTTATCACCTTTTCTGATTTTTCATCCTTATCTCTGTACCCGTCCCGAGGCGTCTCCGCCGGCCAGGGTCTCAACCTCTTTCCTGGACACCAGATTGAAGTCTCCCGGAATGGTATGCTTCAGCGCGGATGCCGCCACACCGTACTCTAGAGCGGCCTTAAAGTCCTTTCCGTCCAGCAGGCCGCAGATGACGCCGCCGGCAAAGGAATCCCCGCCGCCCACGCGGTCCACAATGGGATGAATGCTGTACTCCTTAGAGTGGTAGAATTCCTTTGTATCCCTGGAATAAATGCATGCAGACCACCCGTTATCGGAAGCGGAACGGCTCACCCGCAGGGAGGACACACAATACTCGAAATTGTAATCCGCCACCATCTGCTCAAAAATGGACTTGTATCCCGCCAGCTCCAGATCTCCGCTGGTCACATCCGTCCTGCCAGGCTTGTAGCCCAGGACCAGCTCCGCATCCTCTTCGTTTCCGATGCATACATCCACATACTGCATCAGGTTCTTCATCACCCTCTGGGCCTTCTCGGAGGACCAGAGCTTTTTACGGAAATTCAGGTCCACGGAAACCTTCACCCCATGCTTTCTGGCTGCCTTCAGCGCCTCTTCCGTCAGCGCCGCGGCGGCATCGGACACGGCGGGAGTGATTCCGGTAAAGTGAAACCAGTCGGCCCCCTCAAAGATGGCGTCGAAGTCAAAATCCGACGCGGTTGCCGTGGAGATGGAGGAATGCGCCCGGTCATACACCACCTTGGAAGGCCTCATAGAAGATCCGCTCTCCAGGAAATAAATGCCCAGTCTCTCGCCGCATCTGGCAATATGCTTCGTCCCCACATTGTACTTCCGCAAAGCCGCCACGGCGCACTCGCCGATCTCATTGTCCGGAACCGCCGTCACAAACTCCGCCTCGTGTCCGTAATTTGCCAGCGATACCGCCACGTTTGCCTCTCCGCCGCCGTAGCAGACATCAAACTCGTCTGCCTGAATGAATTTCTCAGAATTAGGGGTGGACAGCCTGAGCATGATCTCACCCATGGTAATTACTTTGGCCATTTTCGTAATATCCTTTCTTGTTGACTGCTTATTTTTTCGAAGTATTTTACTTTCTGTTCTCGGCGTTTTTCCGACTTCCGTTCTGAAAATTTTCCCGGATTTCTGTTCTCAAAATTTCCCCGCTTCTGTTTGAAAATGTTCTGACATTTATTCTGAAAATTTTCCCGATCTTCATTCTCAAATTTCCGGCTTCCATTTTGAAATTTTTCCGCTTCCTATTTCTGAAGAAGATGAACGGCGAATCCGCCAATCTCTTCCTTCAGATAGATGGCGTTGATCTTATCCCCCTTCATAATGGGCTCCTCAAATTCCACGCCCAGCACGGTAGACATATAATTGATGGCTCTGTCAATATAGTTTGTCCGGATGGCAATATGTCCATGGGTGCCCCTGCCATGGGCATTCAGCACCTCAGCCATGGTACCGGCAAAGCTTCCGCCGCTGCCCTCCTTCACAGGCAGCCCGAACAGGAAAGCAAAGCGCCTCACCGTCCTGTCCGCTTCCTCCTTGCTCTCCGAATTGATGCCGATATGGACAAGTTCGAAGCCCAGCATGGTCTGAACCGCCTCCCTGGTAAGCTGCTCTATCCTGTCCCATGCTCCCTCATTGATCAGATCGCCGGGCACCATCCAGGAACCGCCGCAGGCGATGATCTTGTTGAAATCAAGATAGGAGGTCAGATTCTTCGCATTGATACCGCCGGTGGGCATGAATTTCATATTCACATAAGGAGCCGCCATGGCCTTGATCTTGGCAAGGCCGCCGGACTGCTCCGCCGGGAAGAACTTCACCACATCCAGACCCAGCTCGATGGCCTGCTCGATGTCGGAGGGGCTGGAAGTACCGGGAGTGATGGGAATGTTTTTCTCCATGCAGTACCTGACCGTCCTTGGGTTCAGTCCGGGACTGACAATGAATTTTGCGCCGGCCTCCACCGCCGCATCTACCTGTTCCGCATTCAGCACGGTACCGGCACCCACGCACATATCGGGAAAGCTTGTGGTCATAAGCCGGATAGCCTCGGCCGCCGCGCCGGTGCGGAAGGTAACCTCTGCACAGGGCAGTCCGCCCGCACACAGAGCCTTTGCAAGAGGAAGCGCATCCTCCGCCCTGTCAATCTTCACAACGGGAACAATACCTATTTTTCTGATCTGTTCTAATACTGCGTTCATTTTTCCCTCTTTTCTGCATGGCTCTGCATGCTTTTTTACCTTATAAGAAAGGAGCTGAAGCCCTGTGCGGTGTATTTCAGGCAAAACCTAAGCCAGTATTTCCCTCACTGCAGCTGCAATCTCATCGCATTTGCAGTTGTCGAAGAAGTATTCCTGAACTTTTGCTCCGGACAGCGCCCCTTTCACCAGATCTCTGTCCAGTTTCTGCAGGATGGTCACCATATCTGTATGGGTTACCTCCTTTACTTTATCCAGAATTTTCTTATTGCGCTGTTCCGGCTCCACTCTCTCGGGAGGATATCCGCCGCCCCCGGGTGCGCAGAAGAGCTTCTCAAAGATATACTGGAGATTCAGCTCGCCGCCCCAGCCGAAATTTTCCGCAAAGGGAATAGCGACACAGTTGCCGTCATTCACCTGGGAAAACAGGTATGCATCCAGGGGAGATTCAATATGTCCGCACAATACCTTCGGGAAGGAGTTGCAGGCAAGCATGGCGCCCTCCCCCGTGCCGCAGCCGGTAATTACATAATCTGCCGCGCCGGAATTCAGCAGCACCGCCGCCAGGATACCGTTCTGCACATAGGTTAAGGAATTGGGATCCTCCGCACCGCACATACCGTAATTATACACCTCATGTCCCATAGGTTCCACTACTTTTTTCAATGTGGCACAGATCAGCTCATTCTTTGCCGCCTGGCTGTTTTCATTGATCAATGCTATTTTCATCTTATATCCGCCTCCATCGCTTTGCTCGTTCGCTTCGTCCTCAAAACACTTTTTCCTTATTCCGGCTGCTTTCCGATATAGGCCAGGATACCGCCGTCCACGTACAGAATATGGCCGTTTACCGCGTTGGATGCCTCGGATGCCAGGAACACGGCGGGACCGGTCAGCTCTTCGGGCTTCAGCCACCTGTTGGCAGGCGTCTTGGCACAGATGAACTGGTCGAAAGGATGCCTGCTGCCGTCAGGCTGGATCTCACGCAGGGGAGCGGTCTGGGGCGTCTCAATATAGCCGGGTCCAAGGCCGTTGCACTGGATGTTGTACCTGCCGTATTCGGAACAGATATTCCTGGTCAGCATCTTCAGGCCTCCCTTTGCGGAAGCATATGCGGACACGGTCTCACGCCCCAGCTCGGACATCATGGAGCAGATGTTGATAATCTTGCCATGTCCCTTTTTGATCATGGAAGGAATGACTGCCTTAGATACAATGAAGGGACCGTTCAAATCGATATCGATCACCTGCCTGAACTGCGCCGCTGTCATCTCCGTCATGGGGATTCTCTTGATAATGCCCGCGTTGTTCACCAGAATGTCGATGACGCCCACTTCCTTTTCAATCTGCGCCACCAGAGCGTTGACCGCATCCTCGTCGGTTACATCGCATACATATCCGTGAGCTTTGATGCCTTTTTCCTCATAAGCGGCCAGCCCCTTGTCCACCAGCTCCTGGTTAATATCGTTAAAGCAAATCGTCGCGCCGCACTCCGCATATGCGGAAGCAATGGCAAATCCGATTCCATAGGATGCGCCCGTCACCAGGGCCACTTTTCCGTTTAATGAAAAATTTGTAAAATCAGACATTTTCGTTTCTCCTTTTCTATTCTTTCTTTTCCGGGATTTCTCCGGGGCTTTCACGGGGCTTTGCCCGCCTTTTCTTTTCGGGCTCCCGTGTTTTATTTCTGGGCTTTCCCGGTCCTTTTTGCGGGCTTTTCCCATGATTTTCGGGCTTTCCCGGTCCTTTTGCGGGCTTTTCCCATGATTTTCGGGCTTTCCCGGTCCTTTTTGCGGGCTTTTCCCGTGTTTTATTTCCGGCTTTTCTCCGGGGCTTTTACGGGCTTTTTCCCATGATTTCCGGGCTTTCCCGGTCCTTCTTTCATACGCCTGTACATCGTATATTACAATTATAATCCGGCTTCCGGTCATATACCATACATTTTATTTGGATTTTACAGTAATATTTTAAGTTTCTTTACAGCAAATGTTTCTTTACAGCAAATCCTTCATGGCCACGCCGTCCATATCGTCGAAATCCTGATTCTCTCCCACCATGCCCCAGATAAAGGTATACGCTCTGGAGCCGCATCCGGCATGGATGGACCAGCTGGGGGAAATTACAGCCTCCTCGTTGCGCATAACGATGTGGCGCGTCTCCTGAGGCTCTCCCATATAATGCATGACAAAGGTGTCCTCGGGCATTTCGAAATACAGATATACCTCCATGCGTCTGTCGTGGGTATGGCAGGGCATGGTATTCCACACACTTCCGGGCTCCAGCTTCGTCATTCCCATCTCCAGCTGGCAGCTCTCCACCTGGCCGGGAAGAATGTATTTACAGATCACGCGATGATTCGCATCCTCCAGGCAGCCAAGCTCCACCTTGTTCTCATCCTTTACGATGACCACGCCCTCCTCCGGAGTTCCCTCCGGCCGGATCAGCACCGTGGGACAGGTTCTGTGGGCGGGTGCGGAATTCAGATAAAATTTAGCCGGTCTTGCGGCATCCTCGCTGGCGAATACAATATTCCTGGAACCCATGCCGATGTACATGGCCTCCTTAAAGTCCACCCGGTACACTCTGCCGTCCACGGTGACGGTGCCCGCGCCGCCGATATTGATGACGCCCAGCTCCCTTCTCTGGCAGAAATACTCCGCCCGCAGCTCCTCCCCCGCCGTCAGGGTGATGGGCTCCACCGGCACTGCCGCGCCTGTGATAATTCTGTCGATGTGGCTGTACACAAGCTTGATTTCGCCGGGCACGAAGAGATTCTGAATCAGAAACTCTTCCCTCAGGCGCTCTGTAGTATAATGCTTCACATCTCTTGGAGATACTGCTGTTCTAAGTTCCACCTTGCTACCTCTCTTTCCGGACCGTGCCAATGACAGCCTGCGCTCCCGTACTGCCCCGCACATCCTTAACTTTAGTCTTATTATAAACGAAAAAATTATCCAGGTCTATTCAAATATAGCTCAAAACCTTGCAAATCTTGAATTGATGGCGCCGGGGAAATTTTTCGGAAAAATTTATCTTTTGATGCCGGGGAAAAATTTTCTTGCATACTTGTTGAGGATATGTTACTATAAAAAAGGGAAAGCCATAGAAGCGGCTCTACCCTAAACAACAGTTACTAACCTCTCAACGAGGTCAGCCGTCGCTATTGGGAGTAGCGGCGGCTATTTTCTGCCTCGAAAGATTTTATAGCACAAACCTATCAAGCCCACAATGAAGATACCTATCTGAATTAAGTCCGGATATGTAACGTACATCGGAATCCCCCCTTTCCGGAGGGTTGCCCCTCCTAATAGAGGGTAAAGCCGCCTCTGGCTCTATGGTTTCCCATCAAAAATATTACTGCAATCATATCATATCCCATCTGGAGTTGCAAGCTTTTTCTGGCAGCAGCATCGATTTGCAACACTGATTTAGACGTTGATCTGCAGTATAATAGCCTTGTAACAATCATCACCTAAAAGGAGCCCGCCCATGGAAGAACTGAATTCCTGTAAAACATCTATCGAACGCTGCACCCAGACCAAAACTTTCTCCATTGCCCATCTTTATAAAGAAGAAAAAGC
This sequence comes from uncultured Acetatifactor sp., assembly GCA_910589035.1. Classification (GTDB taxonomy): domain Bacteria; phylum Bacillota; class Clostridia; order Lachnospirales; family Lachnospiraceae; genus Acetatifactor. The sequence continues at coordinate 11,519 of CAJUSI010000052.1, forward strand.
CATGGACATGCATATCCATGACTGCTACGAGCTGTACTATTCCATCTCCGGAGGAAAGCAATTCCTCATCGACAATCGTTTTTATTCCATTTCTCCCGGAGATCTGTTCATTATCAACCAGTACGAAAGCCACAAGCTGACCCAGATTGACAACAGCATTCACGAGAGAATCGTGCTGTCCGTCTCCCCTGATTTTGTCAAGCGCCTCTCCACCCCGGAAACCGACCTGGACTACTGCTTTTCCAGACGAGACAGCCGCTTTCAACACAAGCTCTCCCTGGACAAGGCGTCCCAGCGTCGTTTTCTTTACTATATCAGCAAAATGACCTCCGCCGCAGGCTACGCCCACGATATCGTGGAGCAGGCCGCTTTCATGGAGCTGCTGGTCATGATCAACGCCCTGGTCATGGACGCCCGCTCCGATGTCGGCGCCGAGGTAAATATTGTAAGCGATTACAAATACAGCCAGCAGGTGAATGACATTCTCGCCTATATCAATCAAAATATCGGACAGAATATCACGGTGGAACAGCTGGCAGGGAATTTCTTCTTAAGCGAGTCCTATATCTGCAGGATTTTCAAGCAGGCCACCGGCACCACCATCAACAAATACATCACCGCCCGCCGGATCAGCATCGCAAAGGCACATTTAAATGAGGGGGACAGCGTGAACACCGCATTTGAGAAAAGCGGCTTCGGCGATTACAGCAGCTTCTTCAAGGCTTTTACCAAAGCGGTGGGCGTGTCCCCCAAAAAGTATGCCAATCTAAGTGTGAGCTGAAAAGTTTAAGTCCGCATCATTCTGCGGCATTATTCCGCGGCATCCTTGCCCTCCTGAATCGCTTTGTGCAGCCCCGTATAGAGCTCGTCATACCGAAGCCTGCTCAGCTCCAGCCTCACGGCCGTAGTGTGCAAAAACAGCGGAATCTCCCTGCCCTCTCCCGGGAAGGTCTCCCCGTTTCCGGCACGTATGGCCTCCGCCAGGCCTTCCGCATAGGATTTCTCCCTGCTGTCCGTCAGGATACAGAATTCGTCCCCGCCGATGCGGAATACCACGTCGTTCTCTCCCGCCGCGGCGCTCATGCGCTCCATGGTCTCAATAATTGCCAGATCTCCCGCCTTATAGGAAATATCATTGATACGCATCATCTCCTTAATGTCACAGCAGACGAACCAGCACTCCTTCCTCTCTCTGAACAAATCGTACAGCTCGCTGATATCCACATGTCTTCTGCCCATAATATACTGTCCTCCATTCTCCAAAGGTATCCGGATCTTCGGGTACAACTCATACTTCATCTCCCGAAATTCGGATGGTTTACAGTTCCATACCTGTCTGAATGCGCGCGCAAAGGATTCGTGTGTGCTGTATCCGTATTCCAAGGCAATGTCCAGAATATTCCTCTCCGGGCTGCCGGCCAGAAGCCTGGCCGCCTGCATCATCCTCCTGCGGACAATATAGTCGTGGACGGATATCCGGTTCACACAGCGAAACATTTTTTCAAGGGTTGATTTGGAACAGTAACAGGCGGCAGCCACATCTTCCGTCCTGATGTCATCCCGAAGATGATTTTCAATATATTCCAATGAGATCAGCAGCAGCTCCACCCGGCGCATTCCAAATCACGCTCCTTTCCGATATCGTGATCTCATTATAGCAGCTTCCTCTGCGCCGGACTTGACTTTTTGAATCAATTTCACTGTTTGACTTTATGCCGGGCTTTTTGACGCTTCAGCTCATTTGTGGTTTAATTTCCCTCTTCTGCCAGGGCCGCATTTACGCTTTCCTCGCAGGAACGCATGGCCAGAATAGTCCTCTCCAACAGCTCATCCAGGATCCACCCCAGCCGTTCCGCGCCGGCGGCGATCACATCCCTGGAACAGCCTGCGGCAAATCTCTTGTCCTTATACTTTTTCTTCAGGCTGGGCAATTCCGCCGTCGTTTCTCCGAAATCCCGGACAGTCTGAAAATGCCCTGCATACGGGGCATGAATACTCCTCAGCGGATATGCTCCTGGGGATTCTCGTCCTCATAGTCGAAGACGCATTTCTCATAGGCATTGATAATATGGGTATCCATATATTTGTCATACCGTTTGTGTTTCCTTCCATAGGTCATGTGCACATGACCGTGAAGGTAATATTTCGGACGATATTTCTCCATCAGCGTCCGGAATACCTGAAACCCCTGATGGGGCAGGTCCCGCCCGTCATTCATCTGGTACGCGGGCGCATGAGTCACCAGAATGTCAAAGCCTCTTCTGCGCAGCAGCTTGAACCTGAGCTTTTTGACCCGCTTTGCCATCTGCTTCTCCGTGTACTGATGAGGTCCCGGCTTATAACGCATGGACCCGCCAAGCCCCAGAATCCGGATCCCCTGGTAGACATAAATCTGATCCTCAATGCAGATACAGCCCTCCGGGGGAATCCTCTCATATTTTTTATCATGATTACCATGCACGTACAATACCGGCGCCGATGAGAGCGTCACCAGAAAAGTAAGATACCGCGGGTCCAGATCGCCGCAGGAGATAATCAGGTCAATCCCCTCCACTTTACTTTTTTCGAAAAAATCCCACAGGGATTTCGATTCCTCATCCGCAATTACCATTATCCTCATAAGCAGGCCTTTCCCCGGAAGCGCTTATGCGCATTCCTCTGTCCGCAGGCGTTCAGTTCTTTATCCCCTGCTGCTTGATAACAGGCTCAGCCTGCTCCTTTAATTCTTCCTTCTTCGGAATTGAACCGATGACATTTTCCGCCAGCCAGTCCATGGTCATGATCTCCTCCGGCGTAAGACTTCTGTCCGGATCCTCCTGAATCACGCCTGTCTGTGAGTACAGGACGCCTGAAAACGGATTAAACTTCTCCGAACTGATCGTGGCTTTCAAAAGCTCTACCAGGCGCCTGGTGCCGATGGGCAGATGCCTGGAGCACACCACATCGATCACCCCTGCGGACATTCCCCACCAGTAGTTGATCGCTTTCGTGGCAGACGCATTGTCGTCATACTTCCAGGTTCCGTCCACAATCGTGCGGATCAGCTGCTCATAGAATTTCCCCCAATGGTACAGGGGCATTGCAAGGTTCCTGGGATGTTCCCCATCCAAATGATAAATACCGAAAAAGCGGGATGCTTCCTCCGGGATCATCATGTCCTTTCCCGATATACAGGAGGAGCCCGTCTCCCGGATTTTCTTATCGATGTCAAGCTCCTTCCTGGTGGACCATTCCAGATAAACCTTCGACCGGGGATTGATCATCTTCGCTCCCAGCGCAAAGGCGTTGATATTTGCAATCTCGCCGAAAATAGGATAATCGGCAATATAGGTCATCACACTGTTCTCCGCCATGGCTCCCGCAATGGCTCCCATGAGGAATTTCGCCTCATGCATCCGGGAGTAGTAGGTCCGGATATACCTGTGGGAGGTATTCAGGGAGCAGTTCAGAATCCTTACCTCCGGGTTATCAATGGCGGCTTTTACACTGGCCTTCGCAAAGGGCGGCGTTGTGGTAAAAATCAGGTTGCAGCCCTCGGCTATGGCCTTCTGAATAAGGGAGCCCACATTCTCCTCGGTGCCGTTCTCATAGCAGACCGTGCTCACTTCATCCGGAAAAGTCTGCTCCAGATACAGCCTTCCCAGTTCATGGGCATAGGTCCATGCCGAAGTTCCCGGGGTCTTCTCGTAGATGAAGGCCGCCTTCAGCCTGGGAGAGCTTAAGGGGAGCAGCATGCTCAGCAGCGGCTTTTTTTCATGGCTGGGCTTCATTTTCAGCTCGATATCCTCATCCTCATTCAGGAGCTCGATTTCCTCCCAGCTTTTTTCCATCAGGCGCTTCAGCTCGTTGGTGGTCATCTCGTCCACCGCATCATAGCCATGTAATGTAATAAATACCAGAAACGCGTCTCCCTTTGTGATTTTCAGCTTTGCTCCGCCCTCCGCCTCGTACTCGGCGCCGAAGCGTGTATAGACAGCGCTGAATTTCAGCAGATCATCCTCCGTCCAGATCTCCCCCGGCGCCTTTCCGACTGCCTTCTGCAGCTTGGCAAAGCTTCCCTCCTGGGAAAACCAGATATAGTTGATGGGCGCCGCTTTATAGAATTCCATGAATTCATAATAGATCCTGTTCTCTTTTTCCTCCGTGCGCTTGGGTACAATGCGGATCACATTTCCGGGAATGGAGACCGCCCCGAAATATTTCAGTACGCTGACCCTTTTATTACCCTCCTCCACATAGAACTTATTCATGTACTCATAGGCCTTGATAGGCTCCCTGATTCCCTCCTCCAGATGGCTGGTGCTCAGGCTGACCCACTTGGCCGCAAACTCCGATTCATCCAGAAGAATCGGCATGAAATTTCCTGCAAAGGAGCTGCTCCTCCCCACGGTTTTGGTTCCCACAATCCGTTCCACGGGAATCTGCACCAGTCCAAGGGGCACCTCATGATAGGCCCCCTTCTCAGGCATAATATCATCCAGCACCTGCAATGTGGGTTTCTCGCCCCGCAGCATTCTGGCCTGATAGTCCTTCTTTCCCGCTTTAAATGCTTTCATATAATCATCTGTTCCCATTTCAAACCTCCTGTTATCGTTCCGCCCTGTGCGCATCTTCGCGCTTCTTCTCTCTGATACCGTCTCTCTTCGTTCCGGCGCTTTTCTCTCAGGCTTCTTCCTTTCGTCTGAAGAAAACCTTTCTTTTGCAAATTTTTGCAAATATTTGCGGATGTTCCTTTTTCTTCCATTCCGAATTCCATTATAGGAGAGGAATGCATGAAATGCAAGAAAAAAAAGAGAATCCGGTTTCTGCAAACCGAATTCTCCTGATTTACGCACAGGGAAGGCCCCCGCGGGAGCGCTGTGCCCTTTCCTTTATACTGTCTGGAATTTCCCGATGTACACGGGGAAGGTATTCGTCCCCTTCATTTCCTTTCCGGCTGTGACGGTGACATTCTTGTCCATGACAAGGTACTCCACATTCGCTCCCGCTTCCACCACGGTATCCTGCATCAGGATGCAGTTCTTGACCTTTGCACCCTTTGCAACCCTGACACCACGGAAGAGAATGCTGTCCTCCACCTCGCCTTCGATGACGCAGCCATCGGCAACCATTACATTATTGACCTTTGCACCCTCAATATACCGGGTGGGATTGTCGTCACGAATCTTGGTATAAATCTGCGGTCCGGAGAACAGGGCGTCCAGATTGTAATCATCCAGAAGCTTCATATTCTCGTCAAAATAGCTCTTCATGTCGCAGATGCGGGCCACATAGCCGTCATATTTGTAAGCCTGTACATTCAGCTTATTCAGTCTGGGCAGCAGCACATCGCGCTCAAAGAACTCATCTCCCCGGACGGAAGCCGTGTTGATCAGGTCGATCAGAAGCTCACGCTCCACCACAAACATATTCATGGAGAAATTCTGAATGCCCGTGTCCTTGGCATTCACATAGATCTTCCTGATTCTGCCGTTCTCTATTCCAAAAGTATAATAATACCCCAGATCATTTGCCTGCATTTTCAGGAAGCTTTCCGGAAGCTCCTGCTCATTGTAGGCAATGGTCACGTCGGCACCGCTCTCAATATGGGCGCGGATCATATCCCGGAAATTAAAATTCACCACGATGTTGGTATCCGTAATCACCACATATTTCTCCCTTTCGTCCCTCAGGAAGTCCAGGATATTGGCCAGAGCCCCCACACGGCCCGTGTAGGGCTTCGCACTCTTCTCCATAAAGGGCGGGAAAATATGCAGACCGCCGTTCTTGCGGACCAGATCCCATTCACGTCCGGAATCCAGATGATCCATCAGCGAATGATAATTGTTGTTCACCATGACGGATATATTGTTAATGTCACAATGTGTCATGCTGGAAAGAATAAAGTCGATCAGACGATAACGGCTGGCAAAAGGGATGGAGGCCATCAGGCGCACATTCACCAATTCCGGAACCAGAGCATCGTAACTGTTGGGAAAAATAATGCCAAGTGCACTTGTCTTTGAATTTACCATTCTTCTTCACCGCCTTCTACATTTTTCTTTACCATGGCATTGGGGCCTATCTTGGCATTGTCGCCGATGGTGATACCCGCTCCTACGGTGGCCACACCCTTTTCCTCTTCCGTGGGCATTGCTCCCACCACGGCATTCTCCCCGATGGTCACATTCTCCGCCACGATACAGTGCTTCACAACGGCACCCGCCTTGATCACTGTGTTGCCCATCACTACGGCATCCTCAAGTACGGCGCCCTTCTCCACCCTGACACCGGAAAAGAGGATGGAATGCTTTACCTCTCCCTTGATCCGGCATCCGTCGGTAATCATGGAGTCCTCCACCACTGCTCCGGCACTGATTTTATGACCGGTCATACCGCTGTTGCGGCTGTAAATCTTCCAATCCTCATCAAACAGGTTGATTCCGCTGTGCTCCGGATCCAGGATTTCCATATTCGCCTCCCAGAGAGAGGAGATGGTTCCCACATCCTTCCAGTATCCGTTGAAATGATATGCATACATCCTGCGGTTATCCTTCAGCAGATTGGGGATGATATTATTCCCGAAATCGTTCTCGGAATTGGGATCCGCCTCATCCTCCTCCAGATACTTCTTCAGAATCTCCCAGTTGAATATGTAGATTCCCATGGAGGCCAGATTGGACTTCGGATTCTTGGGCTTCTCCTGGAATTCTGTAATCCTGTCATCCTTGTCCGCAACCATCAGACCGAAGCGGGAAGCCTCCTCCCAGGGAACCTCCATGACCGCCACACTGAACTCCGCATTCTTCTCCTTATGGAATTTCAGGAAATCGCTATAGTCCTGCTTGCAGATCTGGTCGCCGGAAAGGATGATCACATACTGAGGATCGTAGCGCTCAATAAAAGAAATATTCTGATAAATCGCATTTGCCGTTCCCTTGTACCAATCCGATCCGCTTGCCTTCTGATAAGGCGGCAGGACATGTACTCCGCCGTAAAGGCGGTCCAGATCCCAGGGTTGCCCGTTCCCGATATACTCGTTCAGCACCAAAGGCTGATACTGGGTCAGAATACCCACTGTATCAATCCCCGAATTGACACAGTTTGACAGCGGAAAGTCGATAATACGGTACTTCCCGCCAAACGGCACCGCCGGTTTCGCCAGCTTTTCCGTCAATGTGTACAGACGGGAGCCCTGCCCACCGGCCAAAAGCATTGCAATCATTTCTTTTGCCATATAACTGCCCTCCTAAAATTTTAGTTCTGGAATAATTATACAACAAATTGATGATAAATAACAGAGTTTTTTGTCATATTTTTAAAATTTTAAAAATTATTTCCAAATTCCCGGAAATTTTCCGGCAAGCCCGAAATACCCCGCTTTTATACCGCCCGGGCTCAAAGGCCTGCCGCAAAACGTGGAATTCCCTGATTTTATGCGCCTCCTGCCGCAGGGAAGCCGCCGCGGAGAATCGTTCCGGGAGAAAGAGGGCTCCTCTCACCCCTGCAGTCCCCTGGCCTGCCTGTCCATATCCTCGATGACGATATCGTGGATCTCTCCCAGGGAAGCGCAGTATTCCAGCACCCTCCAGGGCTCATTGGTGTGAAAATGAATCTTGATCAGCTCATCATCCCCAACCGCCAGAAGGCAGTCGCCCTTTAAATTCTCCGTAAAATATTCGCTGATCACATCCTCGTCAAGATTCTCCCCCTCGATCAGCAATTGTGTGTCGTATCGGAATTCCAGCATTTTTATTTTCTCCTTTCCCCGCCCGTCCAAAACGGGCGCAGCTCCTTTTCTCCGGCTTACCGGCGGGCTTACACATGCCGGGCCCTGCCGTCCGGCGCCGGGCCTTTCCCGCGGTTTCCCGAAGGAGGCCGTCCGGCGTAGTCTTAGCTTCCTGCTTTCTCAATGGAAGATAAATCGATATTTCTCCCAGTCTGCAAGGTATACCGCTCCCGTAGTGTCCTCCGTTTTCAGGATTCCTTCTTCTATCATTTCCCCGATCAGCCTGTCCGTGGTCTCCTGTCCATAGGCAAGACCGTATTGGTAATTGGGCGACTGAAAGCAGACCGGCTCCTGTTTCCCCTTCTGCATCCTGACCAGATCGGAGTAAATGCGGAATTTCCGCTCCCGGTCATAGGCCGGATCCACAGGCATCTCCAGACTCTTTTCCCGGCAGAACGCCTCCAACAGCTCCTGCTGGGCCCGGCCCTCCGGCTGCCCCCAGAGACCGATCACCGCATTGTACTCCGGTATGGGAGCGCTGATACTGTCTATCTTTTCCTGAAGCTCTTCCGGAGAAGCCCCCCCGGAATACATATTTTCCGCTTCCGAGAGCGCTATTCTGAACTCCGCATAGGCTTTTATCTGTTGTATATGAGGCAGCATCAGTCTCAGAACCTCCCCCAGTTCAAGAGGAAGGGGCAGCGTATTTGCCTCCAGTCCGCTGTCAATCATCTCCTGCAGCAGTTCCAGCGCCTTCCTGCTTTCCGCCAGGATTTCTTCCGCCGGATAAGCTTCGCTCTTCAGAATGTAGTTCTCGTTCTGCCACCAGTAGGTATCCCAGCTCTCCCCCGAACGGGCTGTTTCGATCAGCTTCAGAATACCCGCAAAGCCTTCCGCGTACTCTTCTCCCACAGCTGCCAGCGCCACGTCATAAGTCAGCTGTTCCGGTTCCAGGGACGGGTCCTTCAGCAGCTGCCCTGCACAATACAGGGAAAAAACATTCAGCACATGATAGGAATCCATCTCACTCCAGTATTCCGGCTTCTTGATATTGTCGTATTCCATTGCAGTCCAATAAACAGATCGGATGATATGAGGATTAAAATTCATCTGCGCCAGCTGATCGATCTCCATTTCGCAGGTATTCCATGCCCAGGTTCCCAGCCGGCATCCCTTCGCGACACAGAATCCGCGAAAGGTCTCATATTCTTCCTCATTCTCATGGTGGCCGCTTTCATACAGGGTAATATTGCTCCCCAGCTGTGCTATCATGGTTTCCCTGTTGTAATGATCCACCCAGCAGCTTATCCCGAAATCAATATCCGGATTCACATCCCGGAACTTATCCGCCAGCATTTGGGCAAAATATGCCACATCCTCAGAAGTCGCAAGCATCCCGGGATCCACATAATGCGCTATGACCCTGTCACAGCAGTCCGCAAGCTGCGCATAGATGGAATAATATTTCTCAAAGGTATCCAGCACATCCTGATCCTCCCAGGCCGGCCCCCCATCCTTTGACGCATAGGCCACGGAAGAATCCACCCATCCGAAATCGTCGAACTGCGCCCCCCATACCCAGAGCGTGAATTTCATATCCAGCGAATGGGCCGCGTCGGCAAGCATGCGGATTCTTTCATGCACATATTGGTATCCGCCCTCCCCGGCCCATGCGGAGCACATGTCAGTGACCTGGATTCCGGTATAACCGCAGTATTTCAGCATCCGCACATATTCGTAGAGCTGCTCCTCCGAGAAGGACATAATATCGTTTTTCAGGCTTGTGGCATTGTTCCAGAACACGCCGCGGTCGAAATTGATCTTCCACAGAGTCACGATAGCTTCCCTTTCCTCTATCCAGGATGTCTCTGCCTCCCCGATGGAAGCGGGAATATGGATGGCGGCAGAACCGCCTGTCATGGACTCCTTTTGTGTCCCTGCATACATCCACCCCAGATAAGTGTTGGCAAACTGGCAGATTCCTTTTGCCAGGGAAGCTTCGTCCGCTCCTCTGATCGTGATATCTCCATCCGTTCCTTCTATATTATATGTTCCTGCAGGAAGAGAGACATCCGTCATCAGACGGATACAGGGAGTACACTCTTCCTGTTGAATTCCCGGCAGGGCGCCGCATGCCTGATTGATATAATATACCAGATCCCGGGCATGGGGCGCCGGAACATCTCCTGATTGTACAATGGAGTAATCGCCCACAGACCTGTCACCGATCAGGATCTCACGGCGCACATCCGTTCCCCTGTCAAAATATCTTTCATCCAGCGCAAGCATAATATGCCCGTTTTCATCCGTCAGACTGTACACCAGATAATAGCATGCCCGATGCAGCCCCCTTTGCGTTTTCGCCAGGAGATATAAGGTATTTCCGCTGCGGGCAATGCAAAAGCCTCCCTCTTCCATTCCCTCCAGGGAAAATCCATAGCTCTGCGCTTCCTGCGCGTCGGCAATCAGCTTCAGGTAAAGATGAGAATGGTCGGACGCCCGGTACATTTTCAGCCCCAGCTTGTCCCGGCAGAGCTGTTCCAGGCAGTCCGCCGCATCCCCGGTCGCTTCCGTGTACTGTATCCGATAATTCTGCAGTACTTCAATATCGTTTATTTTCCGCCGCAGCCAGAGCAGAAACACTCCCGCCGCTGCCACAAATACCAGAAACAAAATACCCACAAATAAAAAAATTTTTTTCCTCTTCCCTCTGCCTGTCATAGGTACCTCTCATTCCGCCGTATAACCAGCCTGCTTTCATAGCCCTGCAAGGCAAATATTAGCACAGAGCTTAAAACACTGTCAACCATTATCTCATTGACTTACCCGCACAAAAATGGTACGCTGAATAGGACAAAATATCGAGGTGGAAAAAATGCTGTTTAATTCATTTCAATTTCTGGTTTTCTTTCCGGCAGTAACGCTGGTTTATTTCATAATTCCCAGAAAAGCAAGGTATCTCTGGCTGCTGCTTGCCAGTTATATCTTTTACATGTGCTGGAATGTCAAATATGTGGTGCTGCTTGCGGCATCCACCCTGATCACCTGGACCTGCGGCCAGCTGGTGGACAGTTTCCGTAAGCCCACCCTCCGTAAGCTGATTATGGCGGGAGGAATCCTGAGTAATCTGTTTATACTCTTCTTTTTCAAGTATTTTGATTTTTTCCTGGACAATATAAATGCCCTGTTGGATATCCTGCATATCGCCGCAGTCGATAATCCCTTTCATTATCTGCTGCCCGTGGGAATTTCCTTCTATACCTTTCAGGCTCTCGGATACCTGATCGATGTATATCGCGGCGACACCCGCCCGGAACGGAATCTGCTGCGTTACGCTTTGTTTGTGTCCTTCTTCCCCCAACTGGTGGCTGGGCCTGTGGAGCGCTCCAAAAGCCTCCTGACGCAGCTGCGCAATGTGGACAATGTGGACCGGAAGCACCTTTTAAACCATGAAAGGATCAGCACAGGCTTTACCATGATGATATGGGGGCTGTTCCAGAAAATGGTAATTGCCGACAGGCTGGCAATTTTTGCGGACACCGTATTTTCCAATGCTTTCGCCTGCGGTACGGTGGAAACCATACTGGGAGCCGCGGCGTTCTCACTGCAGATCTATTGCGATTTTGCAGGCTACAGCTGCGTTGCGGTGGGTGCGGCAAGAGTGATGGGCTTTGATCTGATGGAAAATTTCAATACGCCGTACTTTGCCGTCAGCATTTCCGACTTCTGGCGAAGATGGCATATTTCCTTAAGCACCTGGTTCCGGGACTATGTGTACATCCCGCTTGGCGGGAACCGCCGGGGCCGGGGCCGGAAGTACGGCAATCTCATGGCAACCTTCCTTGTCAGCGGTCTCTGGCACGGTGCAAACTGGACTTATGTGGTCTGGGGCGGTCTCCACGGACTGTATCAGATCATGGGAGATGTACTGAAGCCTGTCAGGACATGGCTCATCGAAAAGTGCGGCGTAAAGACAGATACCGAAAGCTTTCACTTGGGCCGGATTGTCCTCACCTTCTGTCTGACAGCCTTCGCCTGGATCTTCTTCCGCGCGCAGACCATTTCAGATGCGTTATACTACATCTGCCGTATGCTGACAAAGTGGAATCCCTGGGTACTGTTCGACCAGAGCCTTTATGGCTGGGGTCTGGACACCACAGAATTTCATATTCTGGCGGCCGCGCTGCTCCTGCTTCTGCTTGTGGATCTTGTCAGGTATAAGAAACAGACGGATATCGGCCATTTTCTGTACCGGCAGAATTTATGGTTTACATGGGCAGCTGTGATCGCTCTTATTGTCTGCACGCTGGTGTACGGAGAATACGGCATTCTCTTTGACTCCAAACAGTTTATCTATTTTGCATTTTGAAAATCTGCGAATTAAAAAAGGAAGAATGGTTACATGAGAAAATTTTTAAGAGGACTTCTTTTTACAATACTGGTTGTCTGGGCTGTCTGGGGCAGCTACAGAATTCTGTCCTGGAAGGATACCACCGGCGGCTATCTTTCCTCCACCCAGCAGCTTTCACACACAGGAGAGGGCCTGATCGATGTATTATTTCTGGGTAGCAGCCATTGTTATTGTTCTGTCTATCCGGATTACCTCTGGAGGGACAGCGGAATCGCCGCCTTTGACCTTGCCATATCCGGACAGGATAAGTGGTCTTCCTATTATTCGCTCAGAGAAGCCCTGAAAACCCAGACTCCGAAGGTGGTTCTGGTCGAAAGCTATTCCCTTATCTTCGAGGGTTACGGACATGAAGGAAATAAATACAGAAATCTGCTCTCCCACGGGCTTTCTGCGGACAGCATCGCACTGGCTGAGAAAATAGACGGAGAAAATCTCTGGAACTACATCCTGCGCTGGCCCATTGTGCATACCCGTTACCGGGAGCTAACCCAATACGATTTTGTACAGTATAAACCCAGCGTGTACGGCAGAGGTTCCGAGCACGACTGGACGATAGGATACGGTCCTGATCTGGAAAGGCAGATTTCCTGTACGGACACGGCCGAGCTGAGCGAAGACAATAAGGAGTGGCTGGACAGTATGTTAGCGCTTTCCAGGGAAAATGATTTCGACCTGATTTTTTTCGTAGCCCCCATGCAGCTGTACGGGGACAATCAGCAGATCATCAATGCCGCATCCGAGTATGTTCGGGAACAGGGCAGCGTTTTTGTGGATTTTGCAAAGCTCTCCCATGAATTGTATTTTGACCCGGCAAAGGATTTCACCGACAGCAATCACTGTAATGCTTACGGCGCCGCCAAGGTGACCGGCTATTGGCGGGACTATCTGCAAGAGCATTACCAGCTCGTCGATCATCGCGGCTCCAAAGACTATGAGCTCTGGGATCTGAGCTATCTGTACCATTGCCGTCTGGAAGCGGAAATGGAATACAATACGTCTACAGACAGCCTTGAGGCATACCTGTACAAGGCTATGCACGATGAATACCTTACTATGATTATAAGCATCGGCTCCGGAATATCCGGGGAAGAATATTCTGCCAGACTGTCCCAATGTATGGAACAGCTGGGCATTTATATCTTGGATTATCCGCAGGGCGGAAAGTGGGTCTGGCAGAACGGAGAATGTATCTTTTCCATGGACGGAGCTGATACCCAGGTCTATTTTCTGGACTTGAGCCGGACAGATACCCTGCGGATAGAGAATCGTTCCGCAAAATACGGCGAAGCCGGAACGGAGGATGTCAAAATCAACCGGACGCCATACGGAGGCGGTACCGATGGAATAGCCGTGCTTCTCTATGACAATTTCAGGGGAACGGTGATCGGTTCCTGGCAGCAGTGACAGAAAGTTTTTCATTTTCTGCATTAGACGACATAAAACTGTTGACAAACAGAAAATAATAAGGTAGAATATAGTTCGTTGGTTTGAGTGTTGTATGCAATGTGTCCGTAGCTCAGCTGGATAGAGCAACGGCCTTCTAAGCCGTGGGTCGGGGGTTCGAATCCCTTCGGGCACGTTTGGGATGGAGCTGCCGTTGTAAAGCATCGGTTCGATATCTCTTATCCGAAGTATTTTCGGATTTATGGTGGGTATGGCGCAGTTGGTTAGCGCGCCAGATTGTGGCTCTGGAGGCCAAGGGTTCGAATCCCTTTACCCACCTTTTCTCTCTTCAGACACGCTTGGTGTCAGTATAGGGCTATCGCCAAGCGGTAAGGCACAGCACTTTGACTGCTGCACTCG
>CAJUSI010000053.1 GCA_910589035.1 uncultured Acetatifactor sp.
CGGATTGTATCTCAGTCTGAAGTTCAGCTTTGACGGATTGTATCTCAGTCTGAAGTTCAGCTTTGACGGATTGTATCTCAGTCTGAAGTTCAGCTTTGACGGATTGTATCTCAGTCTGAAGTTCAGCTTTGACGGATTGTATCTCAGCATGAAGTTCAGTTTTGACGGACTGAATCTCATTTTTTATCGGTTGTATCTCTGCCTTTAATTTCACATCCAGCAAATGTGAGAATGCCAGCAGATCTTCATTCGTTAAATTCATAATGAGCCCTCCTTTCAAAGACTACCTCCATCATATCACATGGGGGAGGAATTGTCACGGGTCATTTTTGCGGATTTTCGACGGCGAAATTCGACAGAAGCCGACTTTTCCCGACATGTATGCGGCAGAGGAGGCATGGGCTTCAGGGATGAAGACAGGAATACGGATGTAAGAGCGGAGGGATGAAATTCTGGTGTGAGAACCAGAGCTTAAGGGGGATTTGGTTTTGCGGAATGGATAGGCAGGATGGACGGCGGGAAATGCCGGCTGAAGAAAGAAGGGAGGAATTATCATGGCATACATAAGAGACAGAAAGCAGGAATTGACAGGCTATCAGGCGGGCGCAGAGTTTCGGCCGTCTGTAGATCTGGCATGTGATTTCGTGATGGTGTACGGAATCGACGATACCATGCCGGCGCGTATCCGGCAGTACAGGGAGAGGGGATATATCGTTCATCTGATGACGGGAATCGCCTGGGGAACGTATCAGGATTATCTGGACGGAAAATGGGACGGCAGAAAGCATTGGGACGAGGGGCAGGTTCAGAGGGACGGCACCGGCGTGTGCCACAATCCCACCGTCCCCTATATGGTGCCCACAGTGGCCTTTGCGGACTATCTGACGGAGCGGATGAAGGCCGCGGTGGATTCCGGCGTGGAAGCGATTCATATGGAAGAGCCGGAATTCTGGGACCGGAGCGGTTATTCTGAAGCGTTTCAACGGGAATATGAGATTTACTATAGAGAGCCCTGGAGGCCCCAGCACGAGGACCTGGATGTGCGGTATAAATCCGCAAAGCTGAAGGCGTATCTGTACTGCCGTACCATCGAGAGAGTGAGCACGGCCTTAAAGGAATATGCCAGGGTGGAGTATGGAAAAGATCTGAGAATCTATATTCCCACCCACAGTCTGCTGAATTATACCCAGTGGAAAATCATGAGCCCGGAGGCTGCGCTGATCGGGATACCCTCGGTGGACGGCTATATTGCCCAGGTCTGGACGGGTACCAGCAGACAGGCCAATGTCTATGAGGGCGTTTATAAGGAGCGCACCTTCGAAACGGCGTATCTGGAATACGGCGTGATGCAGGAGCTGGTGAGGGGAACGGGCCGCAGGATGTGGTTTCTGAATGATCCGATAGAGGATGGGGCGGGCTATACCTGGGAGAATTACCGTTATAATTATATTAAGACGGCGGCTGCTTCCCTGCTCCATCCCGGTATCTGGCATTATGAAATCTGTCCTTGGCCTCATCGGGTGTTTGAGGAAAAGTATCCGAAGCTGCAGCCCAGGATAGCAGAAAAGATAGAGGACGGCGTGGAGACGGAGGAGTCGAAGCCCATTCCGCCGGGCTATGCCACGCTTCTGTCAGGTATGTTCCAGATGTTCGGCGATATGGAGCAGGCGGATATCTCCTATGAGGGAGCCGTGCAGGGAGCAGGCATCTTCATGTCGGACAGCGGCCTGTTTCAGCGGACCTTTCCGGATGGGATTGTAACGGGGAAATCTGCGGAGAGAAGGCTCTGGGAGGTAAGGCATGATAACTCCAATCGGGTGGAGGAAGAGAATGCAGCGAAGCTGATGGAAGAAATTCAGACGGATGATTCCATGATGAAGGATTTTATCCAAAGCTCCGCATTTCCGCAGTTTTTCGGCATGGCGCTTCCGCTGTTAAAGCACGGACTGCCCGTCAGGCCGGTGCAGCTGGACAATGTGAGGCGGTTTGCGGATTATCTGGAGGACAGCCGTTTCCTGATATTGAGCTATGAATATATCAAGCCGGAAGCGCCGGATGTGAACGCTTCCCTGATTTCCTGGGTGAGAAAGGGAGGATGCCTTCTGTACATCGGGGACGGAAGCGATCCCTTCCATGGGATTACCTCCTGGTGGAGACAGTCCGGCTATGAGAATCCGGCACAGCACCTGTTCGAGCTGGCGGATCTGGAACGGGAGCCGGAGGACGGCTGTTATCCGGCAGGAAAGGGGAGAATCCTGGTCTGGAATATGCTGCCCGCCAGGATCTGTCTGAATAAGGAACTGGCGCAGGAATACCGTGAGCTGGTCAGGGAGGGATTGCGGACCTGTTCCCTGGACTGGCAGTATCGGAACGACCTGACATTGCGCAGGGGCCCTTATCTCATTTCGGCTGTCATGGACGAGAGCGTAAACGGCGAACCGAAGAGCTTTGAGGGATTGTACGCTGATATGCTGGAAAATGATTATCGGATTATCACAGATAAGGAGGTCGGGCCGGACGAAACCGCGATTCTGTATGATTTCTCGAAAATCGAGAAGGATACATTCCGGATCATCGGCACATCCGCCCGGGTGGAGGAGGCGGAAGCCACGGAAGAGGGAATCCGGTTCCGGCTGAAAACGGCGGACAATATCAGAGCGTTTCTGAGGGTGCGCCTGCCCCGCCCCGCGGACCGGATTACGGCATTGGACGAGGAAGGAAACCCGGTATCCGTATCCGCGGAATGGGATGAGAGAAGCCGCACCCTGCTGGCTTCCTATGACAGTCATGGAAAAGCAGTGGAGCTTACGGCGTATTCGGGTTAAGCTCTTAATCTGTAACGCTCTTGTCAGGTAAGCCATTCTTAAAAAAGCCAGAGAAATCAATGTGTTTCACAATTTATGACATACCTAATCAGGTATGCTGTTGAAAAATTTAGTATTATGAAATCTTTGATTTTACGGTACTTTGCAGCTTATGGCATACCTGACTTGAATGCGTTACAGCTTAATAATGAAATCCTGCGCGTTCTGGAAAGAGTATCATTCCGGCCTGTCCGGGTCAGGAAATCAGGATTCCTCCGGCTGCGTCATGGCGATCTGCTCCGGCGTGATGGGCAGCTCCCTGTGCCAGACTCCGGTAGCCCGGTAGATGGCATGGGCGATGGCGGGCGCGGGGGTGTTGATGACAATCTCCCCGATGGACTTTGCGCCGAAGGGGCCGGTGGGTTCATAACTGTGTTCAAATTCCACCTTCAGCCTGCCCGTATCCAGGCGGGTGGGCAGCCGATACTGCAGGAAGGAGGACTGAATGGGACAGCCTCTGCGGTCGTAGCGCACATCCTCGAAGAGCGTATGCCCGATTCCCTGGACGATGCCTCCCTCGGCCTGAATCCGGGCCAGGGAGGGATTGATGGGAATACCGCAGTCCACCACCGCCATATAGTCCAGAACGGTGACCTGTCCGGTCAGCTTATCCAGCTCGATCTCCGCCATGCCCACCATGTAGGGAGGAGGGGATACGGGGGAGGAATGGGCGGCGGTAGCCTCCGCCGTCTGGGTGGAAGAGACCTGAGTTCTATAGGCGATATCCGAGAGGGTTAATGTCCGATCCGTATGGATACGGCGCACTCCGTTGCCTTCGAACACCACCTCCTCCGCATCGCATTCCAGCATGCCGGCGGCGATGGAACAGATTTTTCTCTTCAGTTCGGCGCAGGCTTTCTCCACGGCTCTGCCTGTAATATAGGTGGTGGAGGAGGCGTAGGAACCGGAATCATAGGGGGAGGCGTCGGTGTCCGCCCCGAAGACGGCCACATCGTCCACATGGCATTCCATGCATTCGGCAACCATCTGTGCCAGAACGGTATCACAGCCGGTTCCCATATCCGCCGCACCGATGAGCAGGTGATAGCCGCCGTCTTCCCCCAGCTTTACCGTGGCGCTTCCTACGTCCACATTGGAGATGCCGGAGCCCTGCATTGCCATGGCCACGCCGGCAGAGCGGACTTTCCCGTTTCCCATGTCCCGGACGGGGTATTTTTCCTCCCAGCGGAATATCTTCCTGCAATGCTCCATACAGCGGTCAAGGGCGCAGGCGCTGGCAGTTTCGTTGTAATAGGCGGGCATAAGCATGCCTTCCCGGACCATGTTCCTGTCCCGGAGGACTGTGGGATCCATTTTGAGCGTCTCCGCCAGCTCGTTGACAACGGATTCCAGGGCGAAGATGCCCTGGGTGGCGCCGTAACCCCTGTATGCGCCTGCGGCCATGGTATTGGTGTAGACCACATCATAGCCGAAGCGGTAGGCCTCCAGGCCGCCGGTGTACAGCGGAATGGACTTGTGCCCGGAAAGCCCCACCGTGGTGGGGCCGTGCTCCCCGTACGCGCCGGTATTGGACAGGGTATATAAATCCAGGGCGCGGATCCGGCCGTCCTTATCGGCTCCCAGGCGCACCCGGATCTCCATCTCATGCCGGGGGGAGCCTGCGATCAGGGATTCCTCCCGGGTGTAGATCAATTTGGCCGCCCGTCCGGTTTTCAGGGTGACAAAGGCAGGATAGACCTCGCAGACCGCAGTCTGCTTTGCCCCGAAGCCTCCGCCGATCCGGGGCTTCTCCACCCGGATTCTGCTCTTGGAAATGCCAAGCGCCCTGGAGAGGATCCGGCGGCAGTGAAAGACGATCTGGGTGGAGGATACCACATGAAGGCGGCCGTAGCGGTCAAGGCTGGTGTAGGTCCGAAAGGTCTCCATCATGGCCTGATTGAAGGCTTTGGTATGAAAAGTACGATCCATTCGGATCTCGCAGCGTTCCATCACGGCGTCCACATCCCCCTGGAAATTCACACCGCTGGCAACCAGATTCCGTCTGTTGGAACCGCCCACCTCACAGGGAGGATACCAGTCCTCCTCCGGATGGACCAGAACGGGACTGTCCTTTGCGGTCCGGAAATCCAGAAGGGGCTCCAGCACATCATAGTCCACCTTAATCAGCTTCATCGCCTTGTCCGCCGCCTTCTCCGTATCCGCGGCGATGATAGCCACCGCATCTCCCACAAAGCGCACATGGCGGTCGAGGATCAGGCGGTCATAGGGAGAGGGCTCCGGGTAGGTCTGCCCTGCGATGGAGAATCTGGCGGAGGGCACATCTTCCCAGGTATAAATACCCGCTACGCCGGGAACCTTTTCGGCGGCCGCGGTATGGATCTCCTTTACTATCGCATTGGGGTGAGGACTGCGCAGCAGCTTTACAATCAAAGCGTCCCGGGGTGTAATGTCGTCCATATATACCGGCTTTCCCAGAAGCAGCTGCATGGAGTCCTTTTTGCGGACGGATTTATTGACGGATTTATATTCGTTTGTAGACATCTTATCTTTCTGCTCCATACTGACCTCCATGGATTTCTTTCCGTGATTCCCACATTATTCCGTTTTTATCCGGAAAATTTGTCTCTTTAATTTCCAAAAGCTCAGACAGACTGTTCACCTCATAAGCTGCCTGCCCGCATTCGGCTGCCTTCTTCCAATACTTGCCAAAATCCTGCTTCACCCAAATTGTTTTCATTCCGATTGCTTTCGCAGGTACAATGTCATTGCCAATTCTGTATCCAGACATAACGGCATGCTGCGGTAACATCAAAGAAGATCCATAGATTCTCTCTTTACCTGTCAGATTTCTCAACGCCGTTTCAGGCAAGTGATTTTATCAATATATTTACCGGCTTTACCGGCTGTCCAGGTAATTGCGGATGCCGCGGAGCTGTCCCTCATAGCCGGAGCAGCGGCAGAGATTCCCGGCCAGGTAGGCGCGGATTTCCTCGTCGCCGGGATCCGGATTCTCCCTGAGCAGGGCGATGGTATTCATGACAAATCCTGGGTTGCAGAAACCGCACTGGTCCGCGCCCTGGTCGGCAATGAAGCCTATAAATGGTTCCGCTTCCTCCTGCAGCCCCTCCAGCGTCAGGATCTCGTGCCCGTCCGCCCGGGCGGCCAGAACGGAACAGGAGAGGACGGGACGTCCGTCCATCAGCACGGTGCACAGTCCGCAGCCGGAAGTTTCACAGCCCCGCTTGACGCTGCAGCATCCGTGACTGCGCAGAAAATCCAGGAGCAGCAGATCCGCGTCGATATGATCGGCAACTGTTTTTCCGTTTAGCTTTATTCTGATTTCCATCACAGCATTCCTCCCAATTCCAACAGATTCCGTTCCGTGAGCACTCTGATCAGATGTGTACGGTATGCGGCGCCGGCGCGGGCATTGCTTCCGGTGGGCGCAGATTCTGCAGTATAATCCGCAAAGGCCTTCACGCCGTTCTCTGTAAGCCCTTCCCTCAGAAGTCTGTTCCGATCCCGGATTATCATGGCCCGGGAGGGACGAGCGCCTACCACGGCACGATATTCCCCTTCCAGCCGGGACAGGGCGCAGGCAATGACCGGCAAATCCGTGCGCTGGCTGCGCATGGCTCTGTATACAAAGGCTCCGGGAGTCTTCTTCACAATGAGGCGCACCAGAATGTCCCGATCGTATTTCATGGATGCAAATTCTTCCAGAGGGATGACGCCTCCTTTGTATAATTCCACATGGGAATCCATGCTGAGGAAAAGGGTAAGCACATCGGAGAAGCCGAAGCGCCCCCAGATGCTGCCCCCCACGGTGGCCAGATTGCGGAACTGAACGCCCACAATGTCCTTCACGGCACAGGCCGCCGCACCCCCGGTATAAGCGTTCAGCCCCGGGTGAAGCTCTATTTGCCGCAGGGACGTCATGGCGCCGATAGAGAAATGCTCCTTCGTCTCTTCGATTGTGTCAAGGCCCAGCCCGCACAGATCGATGCAGGTATTTACATTTCCCCTTCCCATTTTCAGCCACAGCATGCCGCCCATGATGCGGTTTTGCCTGTTCTGGTTGAGCTGGTACGCCTCTTCGAGGCTTTCGGCCCGGATATATTTCTGAATCGTAATCACGGCAGATACTCCTTTGGAATGTATTTTATGAAAGTGCTCCTTTGCGGCCTCCAAATTTATTTACTTGATTATAAAATATTTGCCCGCTGCCTGCAATGTATATTATAAGCCCGACTTTAATCCCAAAGAGGTCTAATTCCCCGCAGCCTGCAGCGGGGAGCCTCACTGAGCACACAATTTCGAAAAGGGAGTAATACTTATTATAGCAGTATGGCTTGCTTTTGAAAAGAGAACTTGTTATAATAATTCCGTTGTATTATTAAAACTATAACGAATAGGACTGGAGAGTTGAGGGTTCTCCTGTTCATAGCAGGATTCATACTTTTTTAGCAGCTGCCTTTCTTTATAAAGTACAGGCTCCGGTGTGGAAAACAGAACTTTCAATTCAACAGGATAGGAGAAAAGGATGAAAAAAATATTTTCCCTGCTGGTGGCTCTGGCACTGGTGCTGTCCATGGGCGCCTGCGGCGAAAAGGAAGCTTCGGATCCGGCTTCCGCCGATTCCGGGCAGAACGCCCGGGAGAGCGCAGACCGGGAGGACAGTGGTTCCGAAGAGAATACTTCCGATGAATCGGCCCGGGAGTCTGCCCATTATCCTGTGTCCCTCACGGACCAGGCGGGGCGTTCGGTGACCATTGCGGAAGAGCCCCGGAAGCTGGTAAGCGGCTATTATATTTCCACCAGCCTCCTGATTGCCCTGAACCTGGAGGAAAAGATCGTGGGCATCGAGGCCAAAGCCGATAAGCGCGCCGTATACCGGCTCAGTGCTCCGGAATTGACGAAGCTGCCGAATGTGGGTTCCGCAAAGGAATTTGATCTGGAGGGCTGCGCCGCTCTGGAGCCTGATCTGGTGATTCTGCCCTTAAAGCTGCGCAATGCCGCGGATACACTGGAGGAACTGGGCATTTCCGTTCTCCTGGTAAATCCGGAGAACCAGGAGCTGCTGAATGAAATGATCCGCCTGATCGGGGCTGCCACAGATACCGAAGCCAGGGCCGAAGAGCTGCTGAGCCATACCGCGGCCCAGGAGGAGCGGCTGGCCGAAAAGCTGGAGGGGGCGGAGGCTCCGAAGGTATATCTGGCAGGTAATTCCAGTATGCTGTCCACCGCAGGAGACGCCATGTACCAATCGGACCTGATCCGCCTGGCAGGGGGCATCAATGCGGCAGCTGAAATTACAGATACCTATTGGGTGAAGATCAGCTACGAACAGCTGCTGGCCTGGAATCCGGAGTATATCATTCTGGCCTCCGATGCGGCTTACAGCGCGGAGGATGTGCTTGCCGACCCCAATCTGGCGGACTGCGACGCTGTCCTGAACGGGCAGGTCTACCAGATGCCGAACAGGGCGGAAGCCTGGGACAGCCCTGTTCCCGGCGGTATCCTGGGGGCGGTATGGCTGGCCGGCATCCTGCATCCCGACCTGTACCCGCCGGCGGCCTGCGACGAGGTGATCGACGAATATTATGAGACATTCTACGGCTTTGTCTACAGTGAAAATTAAAAAGCTGTGTACGGCGGGCGTGCTGCTGACGGCGCTCCTGGCCGCGGCCAGTCTGTTCATCGGCAAATATCCCCTGTCCCTTCGGGAACTTATGGAGGGCAATGAGCTGCAATGGAAGGTATTCCGGACGCTCCGGGCCGGCAGAACCTGCGTGGGCCTTGCGGGGGGCTTTGCCCTGGGGACGGCGGGCTTTGTCTATCAGACGGTGTTCCGCAATCCGCTCGCCTCCCCGGATATCATCGGGGTATCCTCCGGGGCCAGCGCGGGAGCGGCGGTGGGGATTCTCTTTCTCTCCGGTGCGGCGGCCGTGACGGCTTCCGCCTTCGGGGGTGCGCTCCTTGCGGTGGGGATCGTGCTGGGCCTCTCCGCCCTGGACAGAAGCGGGAAGAAGGGGACCATCGTTCTGGCCGGGATAGCGGTTCATTCCCTGGCCCAGACAGTGCTGACCTGCCTGAAGCTCGCCGCCGACCCGGAGAGACAGCTGGCCTCCATCGAGTACTGGATTATGGGCAGTCTGAACGGGATCAGCAGCTATGCAATCGGGGGCAACCTTCTTCTGTGCCTTCTGTGCCTGGGGATTCTCTTTCCCCTTCATCGGCAGATCATTCTCCTGTCCGGCGAGGAGGGGGAGGCCAGGATGCTGGGGGTCAATGTGGGAAAGCTGCGGCTGCTGGTGCTGCTGGCCGCCACGCTGGCCGTGTCCGCCGTGGTAAGTCTCACCGGGTTGATCAGCTTTGTGGGGCTGCTTGCGCCCCATGGGGCCAGGCTTATGACAAAGGATAACCGCCCGGGCACCATGCTGCTTGCCGGTCTGCTGGGAAGCTCCCTGCTGCTGGGGGCGGACATCCTGGCCCGCAGCCTGACTGCCGCCGAGCTGCCGGTGAGTATCTTCACCAGCCTGCTGGGAGCGCCGTTTCTAATCCTGCTGATCTGGAGAAAAGCCGGGAAATCATAAGTATAAAGCCATAGAGCATGGACATTATCGGATTGGCAAAAGCATGGAAACCGTAAGGAGGGGAATATGAGCTTTTTCGCTGTGGACCATTTAACCGCTGGATACGGGAAGAACCCAGTGGTGCGGGATCTGTCCTTTTCCCTGGACAGCGGATGCCTGCTTGGCATCCTGGGAGCCAACGGCAGCGGCAAAACCACCTTGCTGAAGGCCGTCTGCGGAATCCTGCCCCATACAGGCAGCTGTACCTTGGAACAAAAGGTACTGGAGGAGCTGTCCCCGCGGCAGATGGCAAGGCAGTGCAGCTATATTCCCCAGAAAAGCGGAATCGCTATCGACATATCCGCCCTTGAGGTGGTTCTCATGGGCTTTAATCCCTGGCTCGGACTGCTGGAGCGTCCGGACACCGCCATGAAGGAGGAGGCCTGCAGGATGCTGGCCCTGGTGGGACTGGAGGGGAAGGAGGAGTGCAATTATCTGACCCTCAGCGAAGGGCAGAAGCAGCTCTGTATTCTGGCAAGAACTCTCTGCTGCGGGACCGGGCTCCTGCTGCTGGACGAGCCGGAGAGCGCACTGGATTTCCGGTTTCGCCATCAGATGCTGGAGATTCTTCGGGACTGGGTGTCCTGCGGCGGCAGAGCCGCTGTCGTAACCCTTCACGATCCCCTGCTGGCACTGAATTACTGTGACAGGTTGTTGGTACTTTCGGAAGGCAGGAGCCTGGGGATGCTCGGCCCCAAGGAGGATTCTGCTGAGAAAATGGAGGCGCTGCTGGGGCAGATATACGGCAGAATCAGCCTGACCAGACTGAAGGACCGCGGCGGCAGGGAGCGGCTTGTGATGTTGAAGGAATAAGGAGAGCGGCTTAAGGACGATAAGTTCTCGGAATCTTTTGGCAGAAAACGGCGGTTTCTAATTCATGTTTTCCGTAAAAGATAGGGGAATTTATCAAAATGGTGTCTTGGAAGCTACATAAGATAAGGCTTGGAGATTCCGAGAGTATATTGAAGGAATAAGGAGATATAAAATAAGGCCCGGAGGTTCCGGGAGGATATGGACTATCAATGGGAGGAATCATATGCAAGCCAGAACCCGCATCATCCTGGTGGATGAGGAAGGACAGAAATTTTTCGGAGAAGGGCCGGCGCGTCTGCTGCATGGGGTGGAAGAGCACGGCTCTCTCCGTGCAGCGGCGGCCTCCATGGGTATGGCCTACACCAAAGCGCTGAAGCTTCTGAGGAACGCGGAGAAGGCGCTTGATTTTCCCCTGACAATCCGGGTCACCGGAGGCAGGGACGGGGGCGGCAGCAGCCTCACATCGGAAGGAAAGGAGTGGCTGGAGCGATATGAATCCTATCGGGACGCCTGCGTTCAGGCAAACCTCAGATTGTATTCCGAATTCTTTCCGGAGCAGTCCTGAAGAATCCCCGGACCGGTCCCAGGGGCGGCTGGGCTGCGTCATTATGGCTTCCGGACAGGGCAGGCGCTTTGGAGGCAATAAACTGATGGCGGATTTTCGGGGAAAGCCATTGATTGAATGGGCGCTGGATGCCACGGAGGGGATCTTCGCCAGGCGGATTGTGGTGACCAGACACCGGGAGGTGGCTAAGCTTGCCCGCCTGCGGGGCGTCCAGGTGCTCCTCCATGACCTGCCCGACCGCAGCGATACCATTCGACTGGGGCTTGGGGCCGTGGCGGAGGAGGTGGAGGGATGCCTCTTCTGCCCGGGGGACCAGCCCCTGCTGCGGCAGGAAACGGTAGCTTCCCTGGCCCTGAACGCCCTGCACGACAGGGAAGCCATCTGGCGCCCGGTCTGGCGGGATACGGAAGGGGCTCCCGTACTGTTCCCCAAATGGAGCTTTCCGGAGCTGCTGGCGCTTTCCGGGGGGCAGGGGGGAAGCTTTCTGCTGAAAAAATATCCCGAACGGATACGCAGGGTACCTGTCCGGGACAGACGGGAGCTTCAGGATATTGACAGCCGGGAGGATCTGGAATGCCTGCAGGAGCCATAGACGCCGGATTTTCTCCTATAATGCAGCCTATAAAACGGCAAAAAAACAGGAGCGCCGAAGCGTTCCCGTTTTACCGTTTTATAAACCCTCTTGCAAAATCTGCAGTGTTGGTTTATAATCATCTTAGAAGCCGGAGGATATTGTGGGTCCGACGGTTGTTCAATCGGAAACTATAATCAGTTTAGAATCAAACGGATTACAAGGCTATCCTCTATTGCAGTAGAAGATAGCCTTTTCCGTTACTTGCGGTTGTGTTTATTGTCTATGTATGTCAAGGCTGCAAAAATCACCAGCA
>CAJUSI010000054.1 GCA_910589035.1 uncultured Acetatifactor sp.
GCAGTAGCGCATTCCATGCTGATTGCCATCTACCACATCCTGAAAGATGGGGTAGAATTCAAGGATCTGGGCGCCGATTATTATAATCAGTTCAACAAAGAGCGTAAAATCAACGCTTACTTGAAGAAACTAAAAGCATTAAGCTGGGAGGCTCCTACAGCCATGGCAGGACAGCCCGCTTAATCATATATTTTTGAGACAAATCTTGTTATAGGGGCAGTCTGCGTTTTTTGGCTACCCGAAAGGTTCTGTTTCATAGTAAACCCTGGACATGGGTCGGCAGAATTCTGACGCTGGCTTAATCGGGGCAGGGCGGAGTTCACGGTGGGAGAGATGTTATGAGGATAAACGGCTATTTATATGAAACCCATATGCATACCAGCGAGGCAAGCGCCTGCGCCAGGAGCGGGGGCGCGGAGATGGCAGAGGCCTACGCCCGGACCGGGTATACAGGAATCATTGTGACAGATCATTTTTTCTATGGAAATACACGGGTGGACCGAAAGCTTCCCTGGAGCGACTGGGTGGAGGGATTCTGCCTGGGGTATGAGCATACCAGGGCAGAAGGGGACAGACTGGGGCTGCAGGTGTTCTTCGGATGGGAGTCCTGCTATAACGGGACGGAATTCCTGATATACGGGCCGGATAAGGAGTGGCTGCTGGCCCATCCGGAGATTAAGGATGCCACTATAGAAGAACAGTTTCGGCTGATACATGAAGCCGGGGGGATTATCAGTCACGCCCATCCCTGCCGGGAGGCGTCGTATTTATCCGAAATGCGTCTGTTTCCGGAATATGTGGACGCTGTGGAAGGGATGAACGGGGGGCATAGCGGAAATCCAGGAAGCTTTAAGGAGAAGCATCTGGAGTTCAACGAAGCGGCCATTGCGTATGCCAGGGAGCATGATCTGCCTCTGACGGCCGGCTCCGACCAGCACAGCGTGGAGATGGTTTACGGAGGTATGATATTTCCGCGGAAGCTGAGGGACATTCATGATTTTGCCCGGGCGGTGACAGGAAGGGAAGCGCTGCGGCTTCTGGACGGAACGGAATGGGGGCATTCACGTTAAATCATGGAGGGAAACTGTGGGTATTGGAAGACCGGCGGGGCTGCATGGAATGCGGATTTGGCAGGGGCGGGGTTCGAAGGGATGCGGGAATCGCGGGAGATGATTTTATGCTGAAAGAAGCTGTAGACAAAAAGAGTTTAGAGAATATCAGAATTCTATATGAAGGCTCCTTTCCGGAATCGGAGAAGAAGCCCTTCTCCTTTATGCTGCAAAAAAGGGAAGAGGGCTTCTTTGACTTTCTTGCAATAGAAAATGACAGGGGCGACTTCTGCGGGCTGGCGATCATGCTGCTGTCAGGAGAATTTGCCCTGCTGGACTATCTGGCGATTGCGCCGGAGAGCCTTCTACCTGCGAAATGCCATGGTTCCCATGGACTTCCGTGTGGAGCTGATGGGGGTTGAGATGGAGATTCTCACCTTCGGAAGGAAGCTGACCTTTGGGGAATATTTTGATATCTATGACAGAGTGCTGCCGGGGAATACGGAGGAGAAGGTAAAGCCGGCGGGCTGACAGAAAGGTGAGGGAGGGGAAAGAAAGGCGGGTTAAAGGCCGGAATGGAGAGTAAGTAACTATGCTGACGATTCTTATTGACTGGATTTATATATTGTTTACCTGTTTTAGCAGTGGTTTTTTCTTTCTTTGGATGGCAGAGAAGCGGCTGCGGTATTCTGTGAAACGGATGGACAGTGTTTTGATGGCGGGCCTGGTCATAGCAACGGTTTATGCACAGAGCTTCAGCTTATTATACCGGGTTAACGTGGAAGCAAATATAGTATTATCAGGCTTCTGCATTCTGATCTGCGTTGTGCTCCGCAGACAGATGAAGCAATTCCTGAGGGAAAGACTGGCTAATCTGCCGCTTTCCGCCAGGATATTGATCCCACTGCTGTTTGTGCTGTGGAGCTTCTTTGCCTCCAGAGGATATATGGTGCCGGATATGGATATTTATCATGGACAGAGCATCCGATGGATTGAAGAGTACGGTGTGGTGAAGGGATTGGGGAATCTGCATTGCAGATTTGGCTACAACAGCTCTATTTTTGCGGTATCCGCTTTGTACAGCATGAAGTTTCTGCTGGGGCGCTCCCTGCATGCGATTAACGGCCTGATTGCGTTCATTCTAAGCCTCACTGCGCTTGAACTGGGAAAGGCCTTTCGCCGCCGCAGAATGCTGCTGTCCGACTATGCACGGGTGGGGGCAATTTATTATCTGACTACAATATATGATGAGGTAATTGCGCCGTCTTCGGACTATGCAGTTATGTGCGTCATATTTTTCATTATCATAAAATGGCTTACACAGTTGGAGAAGGAGGACGCACAGGAACGGGACAGAATAGCTCCATATGCGCTTTTATGTGTTATGGGCATCTGGACGATTACTTTGAAATTGACAGCCGGCCTGATATTGCTGCTGACTGTAAAGCCCGCCTGTATGCTCATTAAAAACAAAAAATGGAAGGAAACAGGGATTTATCTGGTATTGGGGCTTGTGACCGCTATTCCCTGGATGGCGCGGACGGTGATCATTACCGGCTGGCTTCTGTATCCCTTTGCAGATCTGGACCTGTTCTCCGTGGACTGGAAGATTGTGGATGAAAGCATAATCCGCAGGGACTCGTATCTGATCAGAATATGGGCGAAAGCCGCAAATACCCTGAAGGACACCAGCCTGCGCTCCTGGTTTCCGCATTGGTTTCGAAATGCGCTGTCCACTATGGAAAGGCTGTTGGTGGTCACGGATCTTGTCGTCTGTGCAGGGACAGCTGTATCGGCGGTGATTATATTTGTGAAAAGGAGATGGCGGCAGCTGGATTTACTGCTGGTGATGGGAACCCTCAGCAGCTGTTATCTGTTTTGGCAGTTTTCGGCGCCTATGGTAAGATATGGTTACGCATATGTGCTCCTGACGGCAGCGGTCGCAGGCGGATATATTCTGGAAAAGCTGAAGCTGACAAAGTTTGCGTATCTAGCACTTGTTTTGTATGGGGCGTATAAAGTTTATACATGCTGCGGCTATGTGACGCTTTGCTGGCTGCGTCCCTGTTATATCTGGTCGGAGACATATGAAAGCTATGAGGTGGAAAGCTATGAGGTTGATGGCGTTACCTTCTATTATTCACCCTACGAAGGCCCTACGGGATATGATGCATTTCCGTCAGCTCCTACGAGAGCTGAATTAGAGCTTCGCGGAGAAGGGCTGAAGGATGGATTCAGGCCAAAGTAAAAGGAAGAGCTGCGGGGAGGCCGGACTGCACACAGAACAGGAGGTATTTCAATGCAAAAGTACATTATGGCGCTGGATCAGGGGACTACAAGCTCCCGCTGTATTCTGTTTGACAAATCGGGGAAAATCTGCTCCATGTCCCAGAAGGAATTCACCCAGATATATCCCCGGCCCGGATGGGTGGAGCACAATCCCAAGGAGATCTGGTCCTCTCAGCTGGCGGTTGCCGCCGAGTGTATGGCCATGGCGGGCGTGAGCGCACAGCAGATTGCTGCTATCGGCATTACCAATCAGAGGGAAACCACAATCCTGTGGGACAGGGACACCGGGGAACCGGTGTACAATGCCATTGTCTGGCAGTGCCGCCGGACTTCGGACATGATTGAAGCGCTGAAGCGGGACGGCTTCGACAGACTGATTCGGGAGAAAACAGGGCTGATTCCGGACGCTTATTTCAGCGCCTCCAAAATTGCGTGGATTCTGCGGAATGTGCCGGGAGCCCGGGAAAAGGCGGAGGCGGGGAACCTGCTCTTCGGCACGGTGGATACCTGGCTGATCTGGAACCTGACCAGGGGCGCCGTTCACGCCACGGACTATACGAATGCCTCCCGCACTATGCTTTTTGACATTCACAGGCTGTCCTGGGATGAGGAGATTATGGAGAGATTCGGCATTCCTTCCCGCATCCTTCCCAGAGTATACCCATCCGGTCATGTGTTCGGCAGCACGGCGCCTTCCGTGCTGGGGGGAGAAATCCCCATTGCAGGGGCGGCGGGAGACCAGCAGTCCGCCTTGTTCGGCCAATGCTGCTTTGAACAGGGTGAGGTGAAAAACACATACGGAACGGGCTGCTTCCTGCTGATGAATACGGGCAGAGAGGTCATTGCCTCAAAGTCCGGGCTGCTTACCACCATTGCGGCGGGAATTACCGAAGAGCCGGAATATGCGCTGGAGGGCAGCGTGTTTGTGGCAGGAGCCGGCGTGCAATGGCTGAGGGACAGCATGCGAATGCTGCGCAATGCCGGACAGAGTGAAAAGTATTGCGAAGCGGTGGAGGATACGGCCGGCGTCTATCTGGTACCGGCATTTGCGGGGATGGGAGCGCCGTATTGGAATCAGTATGCCAGGGGCACGGTGGTTGGGCTGACCCGGGGCTGTACGAAGGAGCATTTTATCCGCGCCGTTCTGGAATCCATCGCCTATCAGACTGCGGATGTGCTCCGGGCCATGGAGCAGGACAGCGGGATTTCGCTGAAGAGCCTGAAGGTGGACGGGGGAGCCAGCGCCAATGATTTCCTCATGCAGTTTCAGGCGGATATTGTAAATACTCAGGTCCACAGACCTGAATGCATTGAGACCACAGCCCTGGGAGCCGCCTATCTGGCCGGCCTGGCGGTGGGATACTGGAAGGACAGGGAGGAGATCCGGGCCAACTGGAAGATCGGAAAGGCATTCAGTCCCGCTATGGAGGAGGAGAAGAGGAGACAGCTCATAAAGGGCTGGAAACGGGCGGTGAAATGCGCTCTTGCCTGGGCGGAAGAGGAAGAAGGCTGAGATGGGGATAAAACAACCGACGGAAAGCCGTCGATAAAAATCATAAAAATATCGGAAAAACGACAAACGAAAGCTGCAAAAACATCAGAAAGCCGCCAAGCTTGGAGATTCCGAGAGGATATAGAAATCATAAAAGAGAGGAAGAAGATATGCTGGTACAAAAATATAAGGATATGCTATCCGGGAAATCCGTAATCAGACAGCTGTCGGAATTCGCAACTGCCAGAGGGCGGGAGATAGGGTATGAGAATGTATTTGATTACAGCCTGGGGAATCCTTCCGTTCCGGTTCCCCGGGAATTTACGGATGAGATGATTCGCATGCTGACCCAGATGGAAACCAATGAGCTTCACGGCTACAGCCCCAGCCTTGGCATTACAAGTGTCAGGGAAGCCGTGGCGGCTTCCCTGGAAAAGCGTTTCGGACTGCCCTATCGGAGGGAGCATATCTTTATGGCTTCCGGCGCGGCAGGGGCACTGGCTCATGCCTTCCGCCTGGTGACGGAGCCGGGGGACGAGGTATTGACCTTTGCTCCCTTTTTCCCGGAGTATCGCCCTTACGTGGATCTGACCGGTGCAGTGCTGAAGGTGGTGCCTCCGGACACGGAGAGCTTCCAGATTCATTTCGACAAATTTGAGGAAATGCTGACGGAGAAGGTCATGGCCGTTCTGATCAATACGCCCAACAATCCTTCGGGAGTGGTATACTCCAGGGAGACCCTGAAGCGGCTGTCCGATCTTTTGCGCGAAAAATCCGCCCGGTACGGGCATACCATATACCTGATCTCCGATGAGCCTTACCGGGAGATCGTGTTTCAGGGAGTGGAGGCTCCCTGCGTGTCTGCCTTTTATGACGACACCATTATGTGTTATTCTTTTTCCAAATCCCTGTCCATCCCGGGGGAGCGCATCGGCTATGTGGCGGTGAATCCTCACTGCAAGGATGCGGAGGATATGATAAATATGTGCGGCCAGATTTCCAGAGGGACCGGGCATAACTGTCCGCCCTCCATCATTCAGCTGGCGGTGGCAAAGGTGCTGGACACAACGGCGGATTTAAGCGTCTATGAGAGAAATATGGAAATTCTGTACGGAGAGCTGCGCAGCCTGGGATTTCGCTGTGTGAAGCCCGGAGGAACCTTTTATATATTCCCCAGGGCGCTGGAGGAGGATGCCGGGGCATTCTGCAGAAAGGCCCTGAAATACGATCTGGTGCTGGTGCCCGGGGATACCTTCGGAGCGCCCGGATATTTCCGCATGGCATACTGCATCGATACGGAGAAGGTGGAAAGATCCCTGGGGGCGCTGCATAAATTTGTGAGGGAGGAATACCAATGTCCATGTATCAGGCAGGACTAATATTGGAAGGCGGAGGGATGCGGGGAGTATATACCTCCGGAGTGCTGGACTTTTTCCTGGATCAGGGAATAATGTTCTCCGGCGTGTACGGCGTATCGGCGGGAGCCGTCAATATGTGCAGCTATCTGTCTATGCAGCGGGGCCGGGCACTGGATGTAAGCATCGACTATCTGGACAGCAGGAAATACTGCAGTGTGGAAAGTCTTCTGCTTACCGGGGATCTCTTTCATGTGGACACATGCTATCATCTGATTCCGGAGTATCTCTCCCCATATGACTATGAGCAGTTTGACAGGTATGAGGGGAAAGCCTTCAGCGTGGCCACGGACATCGTGAGCGGCAGGCCGGAATACTTCCGAATCAGGGACATGAAGAAGGATATCGACAAAATCCGCGCCTCCGCCTCCCTGCCGCTGGTGTCAAGAAATGTGAAAATCGACGGAAGGCTGTACCTGGACGGCGGTATCAGCGACTCCATCCCTGTGAGAAGGTCCGTTATGGACGGCAATCGGAAAAACGTGGTGGTTATGACCAAGGAGACAGGCTATGTGCGAAAGCCCTCCTCCCATCTTGGCCTGGTAAAGATGAGATACCTGCGCTATCCGAAGGTGGCGCAGCTGATGGCGCAGCGCCATATTCATTATAATGAACAGCTTGCGT
Organism: uncultured Acetatifactor sp.; assembly: GCA_910589035.1. GTDB lineage: Bacteria > Bacillota > Clostridia > Lachnospirales > Lachnospiraceae > Acetatifactor. The sequence continues at coordinate 6,870 of CAJUSI010000054.1, forward strand.
ACATTGAGAGGCTGCAGGAGAAGGGGCAGGCATTTGTGATCCGTCCGGGAAGCAGCGTGGACGTGGGACGGGTGGAGAAGGACGCGGATAAACTTAAGGAACTGTACCGGCAGGGGTATCGGGACACCGGGCAGTGCTTTGACAGGCTGATGGAATTCCTGGAACATTGAATTTCCGGGGGAAATTTCCGGCCGATGACTTTCATCCGTTAAGCTTCGGCGGGTCGAGGGCGATCGGCGGATTGGCATTTTGCAGAGTTGTAATTTTATAGAAAAAGAATGGAGAGGGTAAAATGTTCGAAGTAATAAAGGCGATTATCTATGGAATTGTGGAGGGAATTACGGAATGGCTTCCTATCAGCAGTACGGGGCATCTGATTCTGGTGGAAAGCCTGCTTCCCTTTGAAGGCACCAGCGGAGGATTCTTCGAGATGTTTGACGTGGTGATCCAGCTGGGGGCCATTCTTGCGGTGGTAGTGCTGTTCTGGAAACAGATATGGCCTTTTGCGCTTACGAAGAGAGAGCGGGAACGGGAGGGCGGAACCGGTGCCATGTCCTTATTCAAGAAGGACATCTGGGTTCTGTGGTTCAAAATTCTGGTATCCTGTGTGCCGGCGGCAGTCATCGGGATTCTGTTTGACGATGTTTTCGACGCATTATTCTATAATCCCACCAGCGTGGCCATAGCGCTTATCGTATTCGGCGTGGCATTTATTGTCATTGAGAACTGGAACAGGGGGAGACATTACAAAGTGACATCACTGTCACAGATTACATATCAGACGGCCTTCTTTATCGGTGTATTCCAGCTGATTGCAGCCGTGTTCCCCGGAACCTCCAGATCCGGCGCGACTATCGTGGGAGCTTTGCTCATCGGCGTATCCAGAACCGTTGCCGCGGAATATACTTTCTTTCTGGCCATTCCGGTCATGTTCGGGGCAAGCCTTTTAAAGGTGGTGAAATTCGGCTTTGAATTTACGACGCTGGAGCTGACCCTGCTCATGGTGGGAACGGCGGTATCCTTTGTAGTGTCCCTGTTCGTGCTGCGCTTTCTGATGAGCTATATCAAGAAGCATGATTTCAAAGTATTCGGCTGGTATCGGATTGCGCTGGGACTTGCGGTGCTTGTGTATTTCGGGTTAAACGGCATGATTTCCCAGAGCCTGTGAGGGGCGGCATTCATTTCCCGACAGCCCCTGAAACGGATAATTTGACTGTTTATGAGGAATTCTAATGGAATTATTTTGAAAAAACACGATTATGTTGACATTTTTGCAAAAATGGAATACAATGCTTTATGGTCTGTATGGCAGAAATTGCCAGCGGCCGGCAATGTGTATCAGTTTTTAAAAAGAATGAGAAAGGATGTGGGCAACTGTGGCAGGAAGAAAATCTACAAAATCTGCAGTAAAACCTACGGAGGCAGCTGAGGTTAAGGCTATTGAACCTAAGACAGAAGAGATAAAGACAGAAGAAAAAGTAGCAGAACCCAAGGCGGCAGATGAGAAAAAGGAATCTGTCAAGAAGACTGCGGCAACAACGGCAAAGACGGCGAAAAAAGCGGCTGTCAGGACGACTGCAAAGAAAGCGGAGGTAAAAGGTTCTTTACATGTTCAGTGTGAGGACAGAAATTACACTGAGGCAGATCTGATGAAGATCGCGGCCGATGTATGGAAGTATGACCTCAAACATAAGGCGAGCGAGCTGACCAGTATTGATCTCTATGTAAAGCTTGAAGAAAGCAAGGTTTACTATGTGATGAACGGGGAAGCCGGAAGCTTTGGCATCTGAGAGAAGGCGGTCAAAGGAGCGGCATTCGGACCGGCACGGCAGTGCAGGATCGGATGCCGTTTTTTTCATTTAGAATTTTTTTAGAATTATTTTTAGGGAAATCGGTTGACAATGGATAGGGTAAGTGTTATTTTATGGTTATCAGATGTTAGCACTCTCTCCAAATGAGTGCTGATAATAAAGGGGAGGCGGCTTGGATGGAGCTGGATGAGAGAAAAAAGAAAATCCTGCAGGCGGTCATCCGCAACTATCTGGAAACAGGTGAACCGGTTGGCAGCAGAACCATATCCAAGTACACTGATCTGAATCTGAGTTCTGCCACAATCCGAAATGAGATGGTCGATCTGGAGGAGATGGGATATATATTTCAGCCCCACACTTCTGCGGGAAGGATTCCTTCCGACAAGGGATATCGGCTCTATGTGGATACCATGATGGAGGAAAAAGAGCGGGAAGTGGTGGAAATGAAGGAAATGCTGGTGGAGCGCCAGGACAAAATGGAGACCCTGCTGAAGCAGATTGCCAGGGTGCTGGCACAGAACACCCAGTACGCCACCATGGTATCCGCCCCCCGGACCAAAAGGAGCAAGCTGAAGTTTATTCAGCTTTCCAGGGTGGATTCCCATCAGCTTCTGGCGGTTATTGTACTGGAGGGAAATGTGATTAAGAACAATATCCTTCCGGTGGAAGAAGAGCTGAACGACGAGACCCTGCTGAAGCTGAATATCCTGCTGAACACCTATTTAAACGGGCTGGCCATCGACGAGATCAACCTGGCCATGATAGCCATTATGAAGCAGCAGGCGGGAATTCACAGCCATATCGTGGGGGAAGTAATCGACGCGGTAGCCGAGGCCATTAAGACGGAGGAGGATCTGGAGATCTATACCAGCGGCACCAACAATATTTTCCGCTATCCGGAGCTGTCCGATCACAGGAAGGCCAGCGAGCTGATCAATACCTTTGAGGAAAAGCAGCTTTTGGGAGAGCTTCTGCAGGAGGCGCATGCCGAGAACAATGAGACAGGGATTCAGGTGTACATCGGATCGGAGACGCCGGTGCAGAGCATGCAGGATTGCAGTGTGGTTACGGCGACTTATGAATTGGGAGACGGCATGAAGGGAACGATAGGCATTGTGGGGCCCAAGAGGATGGACTATGACAAGGTGGTGGTTACTCTGAGAACGATACAGACGCAGCTGGATGAATTATATAAAGATAAAGAAACGCGGTGACGCGGAATAAGAGAGGACTGGAGGTTTGAAACCGGAGTTATGGCTGATCAGGAGAAAGAAATAGAAAAGGAAATGGATGAGCAGAGACAGCAGGCGAATCCGGAGGAAACGGCGGGAACGGAAGAAAGTACCGCTTCGGAGGACAGCGTTCTGAAGGATCACGGGGACGGCGCCGAAAGAGAGGAAGAGATGCCGGAAGATTCCGGTGAGGAGTCCGGGGGAGAGGATGCGGAAGCAGAGCCTCCGGAGGGAGAGGACCCCAAAACCTGGGCGGAGAAAAGGGCCGCGAAAAAGCAGGCGAAGCTGGATAAGAAGTCTCAGGGCTACAGGGAGCAGATCGGGCAGCTGGAGGATAAGGTAAAAAGGCAGCTGGCGGAATTTGAAAATTTCCGGAACCGCACGGAGAAGGAAAAGCATGCCATGTTTGAGACCGGCGCAAAGAGCGTGGTGGAGAAGATACTTCCCGTAGTGGACAATTTCGAGAGAGGGCTGGCTACCGTGCCCGAGGATAAGAAGGAAGATCCTTTTGTGGACGGAATGATGCGCATATACAAACAGCTGCTTACGGAGCTGGAAAATATAGGCGTGAAGCCCATTGAGGCAGTGGGGAAGGAATTTGACCCCAATCTTCACAATGCGGTCATGCAGGTGGAAAGTGAAGAATATGAGTCCGGAACGGTGGCACAGGAGCTGCAGAAGGGCTATACTTACCGGGACAGTGTGGTGAGGCATTCCATGGTGGCCGTCGTAATGTGAGGATGGATTATGACACGGTCGTCGGTTTCTGCGCGGCCGGCCTGCTTCAGGATTTAATTTCAAGGAGCAGGGCATCAATAAAGTTTGAGAACCAAGACATAATTTAAGATAAAAGAAGAACAAATCAGGAGGATATAAAAATGAGCAAGATCATCGGTATCGACTTGGGTACGACAAACAGCTGTGTGGCTGTAATGGAGGGCGGCAAGCCCACCGTTATCGCAAACGCCGAGGGTGCAAGGACCACGCCTTCCGTGGTGGCTTTTACAAAGACAGGAGAGAGACTGGTAGGTGAGCCGGCAAAGCGCCAGGCGGTTACCAATGCGGAGAAGACCATCGCTTCCATTAAGAGAGATATGGGTACGGACAACGGCCGTTCCGTTGACGGCAAGAAATATTCGCCTCAGCAGATCTCGGCAATGATTCTTCAGAAACTGAAGGCAGACGCGGAGAGCTATCTGGGAGAAAAAGTGGCGGAAGCGGTCATCACGGTTCCCGCGTATTTCAACGATGCACAGCGTCAGGCTACCAAGGATGCGGGCAAGATCGCAGGCCTGGACGTGAAGCGTATCATCAACGAGCCCACGGCGGCGGCGCTGGCCTATGGCCTTGACAATGAGAAAGAGCAGAAGATTATGGTATATGACCTGGGCGGCGGCACCTTCGACGTATCCATCATTGAGATCGGCGACGGCGTCATCGAGGTTCTGGCCACCAACGGCGATACCCACCTTGGCGGCGACGATTTTGATAATAAGGTGATTCAGTGGATGCTGTCCGAGTTCAAAAAGGCGGAGGGCGTTGACCTCTCCGGGGATAAGATGGCGATGCAGAGGCTGAAGGAAGCTGCGGAGAAGGCCAAGAAGGAGCTTTCCAGCGCCATGACCACCAATATCAACCTTCCCTTCATCACGGCAACGGCAGAGGGACCGAAGCATTTTGACATGAACTTAAGCAGGGCGCAGTTTGACGAGCTGACCCATGATCTGGTGGAGAAGACCGCCATTCCTGTGCAGAACGCCATGAAGGATGCAGGCCTGACCAATTCCGATCTGGGACAGGTGCTTCTGGTAGGCGGCTCCACCCGTATCCCTGCGGTACAGGATAAGGTAAGGCAGATCACCGGCAAGGAACCCAGCAAGTCCTTAAATCCCGACGAGTGTGTGGCCATCGGCGCCTCCGTGCAGGGCGGCAAGCTGGCAGGCGATGCCGGCGCAGGCGATATCCTGCTTCTGGATGTAACGCCCCTTTCCCTGTCCATCGAGACCATGGGCGGCGTGGCGACCAGACTCATTGAGAGAAATACAACCATCCCCACCAAGCACAGCCAGATTTTCTCTACTGCGGCGGACAATCAGACTGCGGTGGATATCAATGTGGTGCAGGGTGAAAGACAGTTTGCAAGGGATAACAAATCTCTGGGACAGTTCCGTCTGGACGGAATCCCTCCTGCAAGAAGAGGCGTTCCTCAGATCGAGGTTACCTTTGATATTGATGCCAACGGCATCGTGAATGTATCCGCTAAAGATCTGGGAACCGGTAAGGAGCAGCATATTACCATTACGGCCGGCTCCAATATGTCCGATGACGAGATCGAGAGAGCAGTGAAGGAAGCTGCTGAGTTCGAGGCACAGGATAAGAAGAGGAAGGAAGCCGTTGAGGCGAGAAACGAGGCGGATTCCTTTGTGTTCCAGACGGAGAAGGCACTTACCGAAGTGGGAGACAAGATCAGTGACAGCGAAAAGTCCGCAGTGCAGGCAGACCTGGATGCGGTAAAGGCAATTCTGGATAGGACAAAGGACCAGGAGATGAGCGAAAGCGATGTGGATGAGCTGAAGGCGGCCAGGGAGAAGCTGATGAACAGCGCACAGAGCCTGTTTACCAAGATGTATGAAAACATGCAGCAGGCACAGGGCGGCGCGGCAGGCCCGGATATGAGCGGCCAGGCCGGCGGCGGAAGTGCAGGCGCTCCCGATGACGATGTGATCGACGGGGACTTCCGTGAGGTATAAAGCCAACATTGGAAAACGGTGCCGTATGCGGCACCGTTTTCGCGGTAAATGATAAGAGCCGTATTGTCGGAAATCATTTTCTTCCGGAAATAAATGTCGGAAATCATTTTTTCTGGCAATAAATGATTGAATATATGCACAAAATGTGATAATTTATATTCACGAATGAAAACCATTGCCAATCTGAATGTATAACGGGCGAATGCTTCTGCAATCCCTGTGCAGTAAGCAGCAATGAAATGCGTTCGTGAGTAAAGATAGTATGTAAAAAGAAGTCAGCATAAGCTGTTTTGGATATGAGGTGTGGATTATGGCAGAGCAGAAACGGGACTATTATGAAGTTCTGGGCGTGGACAAAGGCGCGGATGATGCCGCGATCAAAAAAGCATACCGTGCCCTGGCAAAGAAGTATCATCCGGATATGAATCCCGGGGATGCGGACGCGGAGAAAAAATTTAAGGAAGCATCGGAAGCATATGCCGTATTAAGCGATCCGGATAAGAGGCGTCAGTATGATCAGTTTGGTCATGCTGCTTTTGAGGGCGGCGCAGGCGGAGCCGGCGGCTTTGACTTCAGCGGAGCGGATTTCGGCGATATTTTCGGGGATATTTTCGGCGACCTTTTTGGCGGCGGCCGCAGCAGGGCCCGCAGCAACGGTCCCATGAAAGGGGCAAATCTGCGTACAAGTGTCCGCATCAGCTTTGAGGAGGCGGTATTTGGCTGCAAGAAAGAGATAGAGCTGAATGTGAAGGAGACCTGCAAGACCTGTAACGGGTCGGGGGCCAAACCCGGAACCAATCTGGAGACATGCCCGAAATGCGGCGGAAAGGGACAGGTGGTGTTCACCCAGCAGTCCTTCTTCGGAACGGTCCGCAATGTGCAGACCTGTCCTGACTGCCAGGGAAGCGGCAAGATTATCAAGGAGAAATGCGCCGACTGCCGCGGAACGGGATACATCCCCATGAAAAAGCGCTATTCCGTGGATATCCCCGCCGGAATTGACAATGGACAGTCCACGCGCATGCCCGGACTGGGAGAGCCGGGAATCAACGGCGGGCCCAGGGGAGATGTGCTGATCGAGGTGATTGTGGGCCGTCATCCCATTTTCCAGAGACAGGATTTTGATATTTATTCTACGGTACCTATTTCTTATGCGGTGGCTGCATTGGGGGGCGAGGTGCTCATCGATACGGTGGACGGCAAGGTGATCTATGACGTGAAGGCGGGTACACAGACAGATACCCGTATCCGGCTGCGCGGCAAGGGCGTGCCTTCCTGGAGAAATAAGGATGTCCGGGGAGACCATTATGTGACATTGGTGATACAGGTGCCTGACAGATTAAAGCCGGAGGCAAAGGAGCTGCTCCGGCAGTTCGACGAACTGACCGGCAATACCCTCAACTCCGCAAAATCTGCCGCGGAACCGGAACATGGCGGCGACAGCGGCAGGGACGGCACGAAAGAGGGCAAAAAGAAGAAGTTCTGGAAATGAAGAAAGAAACTTGTTAGAAAAGCTGTGAACCAGGGGTGGGCTGACACCTGAAATCTGATATGTTTTCCGAACGCAGGTGTCGGAGGTGGCAGGCAACAGGAAAACCTGTTATTTTCCGGACATGGGTTCCGGAGGTTGGCAGACAACGGAAAAATGAACCATGGAAAGGGAATGTTTGGTGCTGCGGCATTTACATTCCCTTTTTAGAATACAAAATTAGTAAAGGGACATGGGGATGGACAAGAGAAGGGCAAATGCGTATTGCAGAGGAGCAGTAAATATCGTATAATCAGATATATAAGCTGAAACAGGAGAAATAACCATGAGTGACAAGGGAGCTTTGCTTCCGGCAATCATATGGATTTTTCAGCGCCTTTATGGTTCTTTGTGATAGAAAATACCGCAATGGGCATTGTCTGGCTGGGCGGGGGAATTGCCGGGCTGACCATTGCATTGATCAGGCGCAGTAAGGGGAAGAAAAGCGGGTAAATTCCCGGAAGAATTTTACTGAAAAGGGTGTTGAAGAGCAGTGGATTGAAATGATGAAAAGAAAAAAGAATGAATTCCTGGCACTTTTATGCAATTTATATATTGTTGCCCTGTTGGCCGCACTGCCTCTGTATACGGGGGACGGATACGGACGGCTGGGCGATATCAAATATATGCTGTTTCGCAATATTTCCGTTTTGTGCCTGGGGATATGGCTGGGGGCCGGAATGCCGGGCCGCATACGCGCCATGACGGAGTGGGGCCGGGGGGCTGGCGCCGGGGCCGGGCGGAGGGGCACAGAGGGCAGGGCACTGCCTTTTAACTGGCTTGACTGGGCGGTGGCCGCCTATGCTGTCTGCGTGGTAATCTCCGCCGTCTGTAGCTCTTACGGCAAACTGGCGTGGACCGGCTACGACGAATGGTACATGGGGGCATATTCCCAGCTGCTTTTTGTGGGAATTTATTTTTTTGTGTCCAGACAGTACGACGGCGCTTCCTGGCCCCTGTACCTGGGAGAAGCGGCGCTGTTTGTCGTGACCCTGCTGGGGCTCCTGCATCGGCTGGGAATCGACCCCCTGGGCCTGATGACGGGCTGGACCGGTGAAGACTGGGAATATAGCCATTTGCTGTCCACTCTGGGAAATATTAACTGGCTGTGCGGCTATTACAGCGCGGCATTGGCTTTCCTGCTTGTACATTTCCTGAGGGAGAGAAGGCGCTGGCTGCAGATACTTCTGTACCTGGTTTCCATGCTGAGCTTTGTGCTGCTTGGGATTCAGGGGAGCCAGAGCGGCTGGCTGATTCTGGCGGCCTGCACGGGGGCATGTATCCTGCTGGGCCGTGGACAGAAGGGGATTTCCCGGAAAATATGCCTGCTCTTATCGGGCTTTTTTCTGTGCATGCCTCTGATGGAGCTTCTGGTGAAGCTTCGGGGTGAAAGGGCGGCAATGCCTGCGGACGGGGATGTATTTGCTCATACGGCATGGTATACATGGCTGATTGCCGGGTGTGTCAGCCTGCTGCTGTTCCTTCTGGCGGGCAGAACCGAAGGGAAGACTGCCGGAAAAGGCAGGGATAAGGAGAGAAAGACAGCCGAAAGAGACGAAGCCCATGAGAGAGTATCCGCTGTAAAAAGCGGATATGAAGGGAGGCGAACGGCCGAAAAAGGCGAGGCGGATGGGAAAGTATCCGCTGTAAAAGGCGGATATGAAGATAGAAAGACAGCCATAAAGGAAGAAGCCGCTGAGAGAGGGCTCCGTGGGAGCAGGATGAAAAAAATTATGATATTCGGCGGCATTATAGCGGCGCTGCTGATTGCCTTTCTTATAGTCTGCCGCAGCGTGGACGACGGCTTCGGCAGCGGGCGGGGATTTCTGTGGCGTATCTCGCTGGAGTGGTTTTCGGATGCAGGCCTGAAGGATAAACTGATAGGCGCGGGACCGGACTGCTATGGAGCGGCGGTATTTCAAAGCCTGGGCATGGGATCGGATGTCTGGAAAGGGGAGCGCTGGGAATATTCCATTTTTACCAATGCGCATAACGAATTTCTGAGTCAGCTTTGCAATACTGGTATTCTGGGAGCTGCAAGCTATGGGGCAATCTTTCTGGCGGGATTGGGCATGTGCCTCGGGCGCTGCCGGGGAGAGAGAGGCGGTGCGGAGGAAAGAAGCGGTGTGAAGGAAAAAAGCGGGGCGAAGAAAAGAGGCGCTCTGTGGCAGAGCTGGCTGGGATTTCTGGCGTTTGCCATGTACGGCATCCATTCCCTGGTGAGCTTCCAGCAGGTTTTAAATGCGCCTTTACTTTTCCTGGCGCTGGGAGTATGCGGGAGCGGCTTTCGGGACGGAAATTGACATCTGTTTCTCGCAGATTATAACTGTACATGAAAACCGGAAGGTGTAAGAAAGGCAGGATTTATTATGAAATGGATGAGACTGCGGATTAAGACGATTGCGGAGGCGGAGGATATTCTTGTGAGCACGCTCTATGACATCGGACTGGAGGGTGCTCAGATTGAGGACAGGATTCCCCTGACGCCGTTGGAAAAGGAGCAGATGTTTGTGGATATTCTGCCGGATATGCCTCAGGATGACGGGCTTGCCTGGCTGAGCTTTTTCGTAGAGGAGAAGGAAGACGGCGGACTGGAGCTTATGGGCGAGAGACTGAGCCGGGAGGCGGTTCTGGAGAGAGTGGAAGAGGAACTGGAAGAATTGCGTCAGTTTTGTGATATCGGGGAGGGAAGCGTCACCGTGGACGAGACGGAGGATATTGACTGGATCAACAACTGGAAGCAGTATTTTCACCAGTTTTACATTGACGATATCCTTGTGATCCCTTCCTGGGAGGATATAAAGGTGGAGGATAAGGACAGGATGGTACTGCATATAGATCCGGGAACCGCTTTCGGCACGGGAATGCATGAGACCACGCAGCTCTGCATCCGGCAGCTGCGAAAATATGTAGGCTCCGGCGCCAGACTGCTGGATGTGGGAAGCGGCAGCGGCATTCTCTCGATTCTCTCCCTTATGTTCGGGGCGGAGCATGCAGTCGGCACGGATCTGGACCCATGCGCCCTGGAGGCAGTGGCGCAGAACTGCGAGGCCAACGGCATAGACCCTTCCCGGTTTGATATGATGATCGGCAATATTATCACGGAAAAGGAAGTGCAGGACAGGGTCGGGTACGGATGCTATGATATCGTGGCCGCCAATATTCTGGCGGAGGTCCTGGTGCCGTTGACGCCTGTCATTGTGAATCAGCTGAAGCCGGGAGGAATCTATATTACTTCCGGCATCATCGACCGGAAAGAGGAAACCGTTGCGGAAGCCGTGAGGGCGGCCGGGCTTAAGATACTGGAGATAACCCGCCAGGGAGAATGGGTGAGCGTCACCGCGCAGAAGCCGTTCTGAGAGAAGGATACGCGGAAAATATATGCTGCTGCAGGAAAGACAGGGCCTGTTCAGGCGGTAAAAATATTGTCAGGTTATTTGTCAGCACAGAGGGCGTCCGACTGGGCCTGGTATAAGGTCATCATAAAAAATTCTGAGTCTGGGAACAGAAAGACCAGACAGGATAAGAAAACAGCCTCGAAAAAGGATTGGGGGAGTAAGCTTGCATCAGTTTTTTGTATCTCCGGAGCAGATCAGAGAAAGCGACAGATGTGTCATAATATTGGGCCCGGATGTGAACCATATGAAAAATGTTCTGCGCATGAAGCCAGGGGAGGAGCTTTCTGTGAGCAACGGCCGGGACGGAAGAGAATACCGCTGCGCGATTCAGAACGTGGAAGAGGACAGAATAATCTGCGAGCTGCGCTTTATCAAAGAGGATAATGTAGAACTGCCCTCCCGTGTACATTTGTTTCAGGCACTTCCCAAGGCGGACAAAATGGAGCTGGTGATTCAAAAGGCAGTGGAACTGGGCGCCTGTCGGATTATTCCGGTGGCTGCGAAAAGATGTGTCGTAAAGCTGGAGGAGAAAAAGGCGGCTTCGAAGCTTGTCAGATGGCAGGGGATAGCGGAGGCTGCGGCCAAACAGAGCAGGCGAGCAGTAATACCACAAGTGACAGGAGTGTCAACTTTTGCACAGGCTGTCAAAAGCGCAGTATCAATGGATGTAAAGCTGATCCCCTATGAACTGGCACAGGATATGGCCCATACCAGAGAGCTGATGGAGAAGATAAAGCCTGGTCAGGAGATAGCGGTATTTATCGGCCCGGAGGGAGGCTTTGAAGAGGCGGAGATCAGGCTGGCGCTGGAAAACGGAGTGGAGCCCATAACCCTGGGAAAGCGCATTCTGAGGACGGAGACCGCAGGAATGACAGTCCTGTCATGGCTTTTATATCTCCTGGAAGGCCGGTAAGCCCGCCGAAAGAGCCTTCCCGGCAGCTCCGGGAAGAGGTATCCGCATCGGGGCTTTTACGCGCAGAAGGCGGACAGGGACAGATTCTGCTGCATATGATATGATAACATGAATTTGACTATGTGAAAGGAACAAAGCCATGGAAGTGTACTTGGACAATTCTGCTACCACCAGAGTATTCCCGGAAGCGGCGGAATTGATGACAAAAATCATGTGTGAAGAGTATGGCAATCCTTCCAGCCTTCATATGAAGGGGGTCCAGGCAGAACAGCACCTGCGCCGGGCAAAAGAAATTTTTGCCGGAATCCTGAAAGTAAAGGAAAAGGAAATATTTTTTACCTCCGGAGGGACCGAGTCCGATAATATGGCGCTGACAGGATGTGCTATTGCAAATAACAGGCGCGGGAAACATTTAATCACTACCCGGATCGAACATCCGGCTGTTTTGAATACAATGCGTTATCTGGAATCCGTCGGATACAGAGTAACCTATCTGCCGGTGAATGCCGTCGGACGGATTTCCCTGGAGGATTTGCAGCGGGCCATGACTCCGGACACCATTCTGGTATCCATCATGCATACCAACAATGAAATCGGCTCTCTGCAGCCCATAGAGGAGGCGGGAGCACTGATCAAAAGGATGAACCCCTATACCCTCTTTCATGTGGACGCGGTGCAGGGATTCGGCAAGGCCAGGATCTATCCGAAGAGAATGGGAATCGATCTGATGAGTGTCAGCGGACATAAAATTCACGGCCCCAAGGGAATCGGCCTGCTGTATATAGGTGAAAAGGTGAAAATTCAGCCCATTCTCCACGGCGGGGGCCAGCAGATGAATCTGCGCTCCGGAACCGACAATGTGCCGGGGGCTGCAGGCATGGCAAGGGCGGCGGAGCTTATGTACGGCCATATCGAGGAAGACAGTAAGAGACTGTACCAGTATAAGCATTATTTCCTGGACGGCGTCAGACGCCTGGACGGGGTGAAGATCAACGGGCTGCTGCCGGGGCAGGAGGACGGAGGGGGAACGGCGCCCCATATTGTCAGCGTGTCGGTGAGGGGTGTCCGCAGCGAGGTGCTGCTGCATGCCCTGGAGGAGGACGGAATCTATGTGTCCGCGGGAAGTGCCTGCGCTGCCCGCAAGCCCCAGCCGTCCGTGACGCTGAAGGCCATCGGTATCGATAATTCCCTTTTGGAATCCACTATAAGGTTCAGCTTTTCGGTTTATACCACAAAAGAAGAATTGGACTATACATTGCGGGCAATGTATGATAAAATTCCTATGCTGAGAAGGTACACACGCAGATGAGGGAGCATTGCTTCGCGGCGGCCGGGTTTTACGCCCGGCGAAAAACGGGCATGTTATATGTGGTCGGAAACCAGCCGCAGCGGGGCGGTTTCTGACGGAAGGGATTAGAAATGTTTACAGCCTTTTTGATAAAATATGCCGAGATCGGTATTAAGGGCAGGAATCGGCATTTATTCGAGGATGCGCTGGTGCATCAGATAAAAATTGCCCTGAAAAAATGCGAGGGATGCTTTTCCATCCACAAATCCCAGGGGCGCATCCATGTGGAGGCCCAGGGTGAGTTTGATTACCAGGAGACGGTGGAACAGCTGCAGAAGGTGTTCGGTATTTCCGGCATCAGCCCTGTGGAATATGCGGAGGACGAGGGCTTTGAGAAGCTTTGTGACAGGGCCGTCATGTATATCGGCCAGGTCTATCCTGACAGAAGGAAAAGCTTCAAGGTAAACACAAGGCGTGCCCGCAAGGACTATCCGAAGGAATCCATGGAAATCAACGCGGGAGTGGGAGAAGCCGTTTTAAACGCCTATCCCGAAATGAGGGTGGATGTGCATGAACCCGATATCCTGCTGAACATTGAGATCAGGGATAAAATATACCTCTATTCGGAAACGATTCCGGGTCCCGGGGGAATGCCTGTCGGTACGGGGGGGAAGGCCATGCTGCTCCTGTCCGGCGGCATTGACTCCCCCGTTGCCGGTTATATGATAGCCAAAAGGGGCGTGAAGATCGATGCGGTCTATTTTCATGCGCCGCCCTACACCAGTGAACGCGCCAAACAGAAGGTGGTGGATCTGGCAAAGATCGTGTCCGCTTACACTGGCCCTATCTGGCTTCATGTGATAAATTTTACGGATATTCAGCTTTATATCCATGAGAAATGCCCCCATGAGGAGCTGACGATTATCATGCGCCGGTATATGATGCGGATAGCGGAGCATATTGCCGGGGAGACGGGCTGCCTGGGGCTGATTACCGGAGAAAGCATCGGACAGGTTGCCTCGCAGACCCTCAATTCCCTGGCCGCCACCAACGAAGTGTGCGAAATGCCGGTATATCGCCCCCTGATTGGCTTCGACAAACAGGAGATTGTGGAGGTGGCCAATAAAATCGGCACCTTTGAGACATCCATTCTGCCCTACGAGGACTGCTGCACGATCTTTGTGGCAAAGCACCCCGTTACGAAGCCGAACCTGAATGTCATCCGGCGGCATGAGATTAACCTGGAGGAGAAAATAGAAGAACTGACGAAAACCGCGTTGGAGACGGAAGAACTGATCATAGTGGAATAACAGACAAAAGCGGCGGGAAGGGCTTTCCCGGAACGGACCCAGGCGCCAGACCTGCATCTGGCGCCTGAAAACGGATCCTGATTCCTGACAATAGATAACTCACGAAGCGTAATCCTATTGCTGTATTTTTTACTGTACTATGTATGGCTTTAAGAATTCCAGCACTTCATCCGCGCCCTCTTCCGTATGGATGTTCAGGTCGATAGGCTTGGACAGATCCAGACTGAAGATACCCATGATGGACTTTGCATCTACGACATATCTGCCGGAAACCAGGTCAAAGTCATAATCAAATTTGGAAATGTCATTTACAAAGGATTTTACTTTGTCAATGGAATTCAAAAAAATCTGTACTGTCTTCATCGTTCTTACCTCCTTTAAGATTGTCATACCTTCAGACTTCAATATTAAAGGCTTGGAGGTGAAAAGTCAAGGAGAAAACAGTACAAAAAAAGCGAGGATTGGTCATGAAAAAAGTGGCATTGTATAACCTTGGCTGTAAAGTAAATTCCTACGAGACGGAGGGAATGAGACAAAGCCTGCTGCAAAAGGGCTATTCCATTGTACCTTTTGACGAAGCCGCCGATATTTATATTGTAAATACCTGTACGGTCACCAATATTGCGGACAGGAAAAGCCGGCAGATGCTTCACCGGGCAAGGCAGCTGAATCCGGAGGCCATTGTGGTGGCGGCGGGCTGTTATGTACAGACGGCCCAGGAGGCGGTGGAGAAGGACGCGGGCATAGACCTGGCCATAGGCAATAACCGTAAAAAGGATATTGCGGAAATACTGGAGGCCTTTCTGGCCGGCAGGGGGGATAAAACCCTGGGGGGAACCACGATCCACGACATAGGCAGAGTAAGAGAGTGCGAAGAATTCCGCCTGGAGCGGACGGGGGAGAATTCCCGGGAGCACACCCGGGCCTATATAAAGATTCAGGATGGCTGCAATCAATTCTGCTCCTACTGCGCCATACCCTATGCGAGGGGGAGGGTGCGCAGCCGCAGACAGGAGGATATCCTGGATGAGGTGCGGGGCCTGGCGGAGGCCGGGTATCGGGAGGTGGTGCTCACCGGCATCCATATCAGTTCCTACGGGACGGATACCGGCGAGAGCAGACTGGTAGAGCTGGCGGGACTCCTTCAGGATATTCCGGGGCTGGAACGCATCCGGCTGGGCTCCCTGGAACCCAGGATTATCAACCAGCAGACAGCGGAAAGGCTGGCGGACATGCCTAAGCTCTGTCCTCATTTTCACCTTTCCCTTCAAAGCGGATGCGACGCTACTCTGAAAAGGATGAATAGGCATTATACCATTGGGGAATACTATGAAAGCATGGAGGCCCTGCGGAGGTATTTTGACCGGCCCGCCATTACCACGGACGTGATTGTGGGATTTCCTGGAGAGACGCAGGAGGAATTCGGCGCCACTAAGGACTTTCTGGAAAAGGCATGCTTTTATGAAATGCATGTATTCAAATATTCCAGGCGGTCCGGGACGGCTGCAGCGGGAATGCCCGGCCAGGTGCCGGAGCCGGTAAAGGCGGCCCGGAGCAGGGAGCTGCTTGCGTTGACCGCCCGCCAGTCAAAGGAGTTCCGGGGGCAGTACATAGGAAGGGAAGCACAGGTACTTCTCGAGGAGACCAGGAAGATCGGGGAGCGGACCTACCGGATAGGACATACGGGGGATTATGTGAAGGCAGCCGTGGAAATCGGGGATGCTGCGCAGGCAGACGCCCCGCAGCTGAATACCTTTGTAAAAATTCCGGTCCGAGGGTTTCTCACGGATGAAATTCTGGTGTAAAAAGGAAACAATTTTGAAAGCTGCTTGAATTTTAGATGCAAATGAGGTATATTGTAAAGATAGTATATGGTGTGGAGAGTGCCGGCAGCGGCACGGAGGTCAGGGTATGGAGAATTTGGAAAATACGAGGTACTTCAAGGTAGACCAGGAAGCCGAGAGCGGAGCAAAAGAGGTTCTGGCTGTGGTATATGAAGCATTGACGGAAAAAGGGTATAATCAGGTAAATCAGATTGTGGGATATATTATGAGCGGCGACCCCACATATATTACCAGCTATCAGAATGCCCGCAGCATGCTTCGCAAGGTGGAGCGGGATGAACTGGTGGAGGAGCTTTTAAGGGAATATATCCGTACAAAGGGATGGCAGTGAGAATTCAGGAGAAATACTATGCGGATTATGGGGCTTGACTTCGGTTCCAGGACGGTGGGAGTGGCTGTCAGCGACAGTCTGCTTGTGACGGCACAGGGACTTGAAATTATCCGCCGGCCGGAGGCGAACAAGCTTCGGCGGACACTGGCGCGGATTGAGGAATTGATTTTGGAGTACGAGGTGGAGGAGATTGTCCTGGGCTATCCCAGGAATATGAACGCAACGGAAGGACCTCGTGTGGAATTGACCCGGGAATTCCAGGAAAAGCTTGAGCGAAGAACGGGATTGCCCGTGACGCTCTGGGATGAGCGGCTGACCACCGTGGCTGCGGACAGAGCCATGATGGAGGCCGGTATCCGCAGGGAGAGGCGCGGGGAATATGTGGACAAGATTGCGGCTGCGCTGATATTGCAGGGCTACCTGGACCGGCGTGCCATGAAGGCGGAGGAGGACGGGAAGCCGGAACAGGCGGACCGCGGGGAGAAGGATTGACATGGCTGGTATGGAGAAGATTACTTTTCGTGCAGAAGATAAGCAGGAAGATTTCTATGTGCTGGAGCAGACCCGCATCGGGGGGACTGATTATATTCTCGTCTCCGACAGCGCGGAGGGCGACGGGGAGGCAATGATTTTGAAGGACCTTTCCCATGACGGGGAAGAAGAGGGAATATTCGAACCTGTTACTGACGAAGAAGAGCTGGCCGCCGTGGCGGGCGTGTTTGAAAATATGCTGGAGGATGTGGAACTGCAGTGAAGGACGGGATTTCCGGTGATTTGACTGTCTGAACGGAAACGGCGCGGCTGTTTCTGTACGGCAAAATGGCAAAATTTTGGTTCCGGTTTATCCGGGTTAGGAATAGCCAGAAAATATTATCGATGTTATACAAGAAAAATGTATGTGCAAAAGCGAAAATCCGGACATCGGGTTAGCGCTGTTGATAGAATCATACGGCTGTCATATGTGAGGCATCTGATTGACAGGATTTATTTTGGGGCGGTTTTGTGCGCTGAGAGATGGGGAGTGCTCCGAAAGGCGCAGGAAAATACCGTTGTCATCAGAAATCCGTATCAAATAGGGCAGGGCGTTTTCCTTTTGGGGTTGATGTTCCATAAGCCAGGGCGAGGCGATCTGCTCCCTGCAGGATTTTCCGAATCCGGCACAGGGGGGCGGGATGCCCGTGGGGCCTGGTTGGGGCGGCAGACCGGAGGAGCCGAAAGAGAGAACTGCCGTCACTGTCGGATTTGCTGCTGTGAATCAGGATGGGGGACTCCGGGGCCGCCGTGTAGAATGTGGAGGAGATTTGATTGAAGAAAAAAGAGAATAAGAATAGCTCCGGTTTGAAGATTATTCCCCTGGGGGGACTGGAGCAAATCGGCATGAACATTACTGCCTTCGAATATGAGGACAGTATTGTTGTGGTAGACTGCGGACTGTCTTTTCCGGCGGACGATATGCTGGGAATAGACCTGGTGATCCCGGATGTGACTTATCTGAAGGACAATCTGGATAAGGTGAAGGGATTCGTGATTACCCACGGGCATGAGGATCATATCGGCGCGCTTCCCTATGTGCTCCGGGAGATTAACGCTCCTATTTACGCCACAAGGCTTACCATGGGTATTATCGAGAACAAGCTGAAGGAGCATGAGCTTACAAAGGCCGTCAAGCGCAAGGTGGTGAAATTCGGACAGTCCATTAACCTGGGGAAATTCCGGGTAGAATTTATCAAAACGAACCACAGCATTGTGGACGCTGCCGCCCTGGCCATCTATTCCCCGGCAGGGGTTGTGGTGCATACGGGAGACTTTAAGGTGGATTATACCCCTGTATTCGGAGACGCCATCGACCTGCAGCGCTTTGCGGAGCTGGGGAAAAAAGGCGTGCTTGCCCTGATGTGCGATTCCACCAACGCGGAGCGTCCGGGCTTTACTCCCTCTGAGAGGACGGTGGGAACCACCTTTGACTCGCTTTTTGAGGAACATAAAAATACCAGAATTTTTGTGGCCACCTTTGCCTCTAATGTGGACCGCGTCCAGCAGATCATCAATACTGCCTACAAATTCGGGCGGAAGGTATGCGTGGACGGCCGCAGCATGGTGAGTATCATTGAGACGGCCAGAAACCTGGGATGCATCAGTATTCCGGATAATACCCTGATTGAAATCGACCAGATGAAGGACCATCCCAATGAGAAGCAGGTGATCATCACCACAGGCAGCCAGGGGGAGAGCATGGCGGCTTTGAGCCGTATGGCCAGCGGCATGCACCGAAAGATTACCATCGGTGCGGGGGACACGGTTATATTTTCCTCCAATCCCATTCCCGGCAATGAGAAATCCGTGACCAAGGTGATCAATGAGCTGATTCAGAAGGGAGCGGATGTGGTATTTCAGGATGCTCATGTATCAGGGCATGCCTGTCAGGAAGAGATCAAGCTGCTCTATGCGCTGATCCGTCCGAAATATGCGGTTCCAGTACATGGAGAAATCAAGCATCTGAAGGCGCAGGCGAAGATTGCCCAGAGCCTGGGGATTGATAAAGAGAATATATTTGTACTGTCTTCCGGCGACGTCCTGGAGATGGACGAGAGGGGGGCGCGGATAAACGGCAGAGTTCCCACAGGAGCGATTCTGGTGGACGGCCTCGGCGTAGGAGATGTGGGAAATGTGGTGCTGCGTGACCGGCAGCATCTGGCTGAGGACGGTATCATGGTGGTGGTCATGAGCCTGGACAAGACGGAAAGGTACCTGGTGGCAGGTCCCGACATCGTTTCCAGAGGATTTGTGTATGTAAAGGAATCGGACGAGCTGATAGAGGAAGCCCGTCAGACGGTGGACGAGGCATTGCAGAGATGTCTGGACAGGGGCATTACGGATTGGGGAAGACTCAAGAATACCACCAAGGATACCTTGAGCGATTTCGTCTGGAAGAAGACAAAGAGGCGGCCCATGATTCTGCCGATTATTATGGAAGTATGAGTGGAGCTGCCTCCCGGGAACTTTTCAGGTCTCCGGTAAAGCACAGAGCAGAAAAAGAGGGGAACCGGTGAGAAAGGTTTTCGGAAGGCCCTGCAAAAGGCGGAAGAGAGAGTCCGAGAGTATATTACAGTGACGGGGAGGAAGGCTATGAAGGTGACAAATATAATAGGAGCTGCGGCGGGAGCTATCTTCAGGGTAGTGGCGGCTATCGTCATTGTATATGTGATATACAGGGGAGTAGGGATCTGCTATGATTATGGCTACCGCATTTTCACCGAGAGCGCCGTTTCGGCCGGTGAGGGCAGGACGGTGACCGTGTCCATAACCGCCGAGATGTCGCCGTGGGATATAGGCGAGCTTTTTGAGAGCAGGGGACTTGTCAGGGACGCGAAGCTTTTTGCGCTGCAGTATTATTTCTCCGAACATGTGAAGGAAGTGGGACCCGGGACCTTTGAGCTGAATACCACCATGACTGCGGAGGATATGATGGCGGCCATGGTGGTGGAGCAGGAAGAGGAAGAAGGGGAAGAAGAGTAATCTCCCGGAACGGTATCGATATGATTATAGACGAGAGAATGGCAGTCTTTATCGACTCGCTGGACAGGGGCAATACCGCTTTACTCGACGGGATAGAGAGGGCGGCGCTGGAAGAGCGGATTCCGATTATACGAAGGTCCATGCAGAGCCTCCTGAAATTCCTGCTGGCGCTCCGGCGGCCGGAAAATATTCTGGAGGTGGGTACGGCGGTGGGATTCTCCGCTTTGCTGATGAGCGAATACGGTCCGAAAGGCTGCCGCATTACCACAATCGAGAAGGACCAGGGACGGCTTGCGGCTGCCAGGGAGAACTTCAGGCTTGCAGGGAGGGAAGAGCAGATTACCCTTTTGGAGGGGGATGCGCTGGAGATTCTGCAGGATTTGGAGAGCAGCTATGATATGATATTCATGGATGCGGCCAAGGGACAGTATCTTCATTTCTTTCCGGAGGTAATGGGGCTGCTTGCGCCCGGAGGGCTGCTGGTATCGGACAATGTGCTGCAGGACGGGGAGATTATCCAGTCCCGCTATGCGGTAACCAGAAGGAACCGGACCATCCATGGCAGAATGCGGGAATATCTCTACCAGCTGAAGCATCACCCTGCACTGGAGACCGTGATACTGCCGGTGGGAGACGGAGCGGCGCTGAGTGTTAAAGTGAGAGATTCTGATAATTCCGGTTTTGGTACACGGTGTTGACCTTAGCCTCTATTTCGGCATCTGGATAAAACCGGGAAAACTAAGGCGTTTATTACGGACGCGGCATCAGAAAGTCCGGAAACTGCAGGTTGTGGGCTGTGCATGGGAGGACATATAGAAGAAGGGGCTGATATGATAGCTCCGGATTATACGGACTGCCATTGCCGGGATATTATCTGGGAAAAGTAAGGAATTGCTATGACATTTCTATAAATGCAGAATGAGGATAATAAGATGAGAGCGGGAAAAAAGCCAGAATTGCTGATTCCGGCGGGAAGCCTGGAGGTATTGAAGACCGCGGTGATCTTTGGCGCGGATGCGGTATATATCGGAGGGGAAGCCTTTGGGCTTCGCGCCAAGGCGAAAAACTTTTCCATGGAAGAGATGGCGGAGGGGATCGCCTTTGCCCATGCCCGTGGGGCGAAGGTATATGTCACCGCCAATATTTTTGCCCATAATGACGATCTGGAAGGGGCGGAGAGCTATTTCGCGCAGCTCCGGGACATGAAGCCGGAGCATTGCGATGCACTGATCATTTCCGATCCTGGAATGTTTGCCACCGCCAGAAGAGTCTGGCCGGAGGCGGAAATCCACATTTCCACCCAGGCAAACAACACCAATTACCGGACTTACCTGTTCTGGTGGGAGCTGGGAGCGAAGCGGGTGGTTTCCGCCAGGGAGCTGTCCCTGGAAGAAATACATGGTATCAGGGAGCGGATTCCGGAAGAGATGGAGATCGAAAGCTTTGTGCAGGGCTCCATGTGCATCTCTTATTCCGGCCGCTGCCTGCTGAGCAATTATTTCACGGGCAGGGACGCAAACCAGGGCGCCTGCACCCATCCCTGCCGGTGGAAATACGCCGTGGTGGAGGAGACGAGGCCGGGAGAGTATCTGCCGGTGTACGAAAACGAGAGGGGCACCTATCTCTTTAATTCCAGAGATCTGTGTATGATAGAATATATTCCGGAGCTTGCGGAGGCGGGAATTGACAGCTTTAAGGTGGAGGGGCGCATGAAGACGGCGCTGTACGTGGCTACGGTGGCGAGGACCTACCGCAGGGCCCTGGACGACTATTTTGCCTCCCCGGAAATTTATGCTTCCCGGAAGAGTTGGTACAGGCAGGAAATCTCCAAATGTACCCACAGGATGTTCTCCACGGGATTCTATTTCGGTAAGCCCAGGTCAGAAAGCCAGATCTACGACAACAGTACCTATGTGAACGAATATACTTATCTGGGCATGATCGACCGGGTGGCGGAGCCAGGGGAGCTGCCCCGGGAGACGCTGGAGGCGGGAGAGCTGCCCCGGGAGATGCTGGAGTCAGGAGAGGAGACACTGCCCCCGCGGCGGAATGCGGACAAGGGGGAATTTCGCAGGCAGCAGATATGGGACAAGGATAAATTTGGTCGACAGGAGCCGGCAGATAATACGGAGAACAGATCCCGGAAGAAAGCTCCGGCGGAAAGCCTTTGCCGCAAACAAAAGTTCTCTGTGGCAGGGGGTGCGCCCCTGGCACGCTTTGAACAGCGGAATAAATTTTCCGTGGGAGAGACTATTGAGATTATGAAACCGGACGGGCGGAATGTGACGGTGCTGGTGGAAGCCCTATATGATGAAAGCGGGGAGCCGGTGGACAGCTGTCCCCACGCCAGGCAGGTGCTGTGGGTAAGGCTGTCGGAAGCTGCGCAGCCCTATGACCTGTTGCGGCGGGAGACCTGCCGGGAAACAGAACTGTAATCGGAAAAGAAAAGCATTGTAGAATCTGCCCATACATAAAGGGAAAATACCATAATTTTTGCGCAAATGCCTAAAATTAAATTTAGGGATTGCATTTTGGAAAAAAAGAGAGTATTTTATAGAAAACGAAGCGTTGGAGCAAAGCCCCGCCGCTTCTGTACAGCGGTATTGATTGAACGAGGAGGTTCCATGGTAGCAGTTTTACTTTGGAACCCTTTTTATTTCATGAAGGTATGGGTGGAGGCGTTCCGAGAGGACCGCAGTCTGAAGGCATGAGGGCATAGCACAATATATGTGCCTGTATGGCGGAACCAGGACGGGCGAGGGCGGCAATAGATACGAAATGTCTGTTCGGCATGGATATGCCGGAAGGACCGCGGCGAATCAGGGAGAAATCAGAAAGGGAGAGGAAAAGAAAATGAGTGAAGTGTTGAATGTAGAAGAAATATTTGCCAGTAAAGTATTTACCTTCGGCAAAATGAAGGAAAGACTGCCCAAGAGTGTATACAAAGAAGTAAGGAAGGTAATGGAAGAGGGCGGGGAGCTGTCCCTGGCAGCTGCCGATGTGGTGGCGAAGGCCATGAAGGATTGGGCGGTTGAGAACGGCGCTACCCATTACACCCATTGGTTCCAGCCCCTGACCGGCATTACCGCGGAGAAACACGACGCCTTTGTGACCCATCCCGATGAGGATGGCAAGATGATTATGGAATTCTCAGGCAGGGAATTAATCAAAGGAGAGCCGGATGCGTCCTCCTTCCCTTCGGGAGGATTGCGCGCCACCTTTGAGGCCAGGGGATATACCGCATGGGATATTACTTCTCCGGCATTTCTGAAAGAGGATGCGACAGGGGTGATTCTCTGTATTCCCACGGCGTTCTGTTCCTACACGGGGGAGGCGTTGGACAAGAAAACTCCTCTTCTGCGTTCTATGGAGGCCATTAGCCAGCAGGCGCTGCGCATCGTGCGTCTCTTCGGCAATACCGGGGCGGCCAAGGTGGTGGCAAGCGTGGGAGCTGAGCAGGAATACTTCCTGGTGGACAGGGAGAAATATCTGCAGCGTGAGGATCTGATTTTCTCCGGACGCACTCTTTTCGGGGCGCCCGCGCCCAAGGGGCAGGAGCTGGAGGATCATTATTTCGGTACCATCCGTGAGAGGGTCGGCGCATATATGAAGGATTTAAATGTGGAACTGTGGAAGCTGGGCGTCACTGCAAAGACCCAGCACAACGAGGTGGCTCCCGCGCAGCATGAGCTTGCGCCGGTCTATGAGTCGGCAAATATTGCCGTGGATCATAACCAGCTGGTGATGGAGACCATGAAGAAGGTGGCGGGACGGCATGGCCTCACCTGTCTGCTTCATGAGAAGCCCTTTGCGGGTGTGAACGGTTCCGGCAAGCATAACAACTGGTCCCTGGGTACCGACAATGGGGTAAACCTTCTGGATCCAGGCGAGACGCCCAATGAGAATATTCAGTTCCTGCTGGTGCTGGCCTGCATCATCAAGGCGGTGGACACTCATGCGGATCTGCTTCGTCAGAGCGCGGCGGATGTGGGAAATGACCACCGGCTGGGGGCAAACGAGGCGCCTCCCGCAATCATATCCGTTTTTCTTGGGGAGCAGCTGGAGGATGTGGTGAAGCAGCTGGTAGAGACCGGGGAGGCAGCCCGCTGCCTGGAAGGGGGGAAGCTGGAGACGGGGGTTTCCACCCTGCCTGATCTGGAGAAGGATGCCACGGACCGCAACAGAACCTCTCCCTTTGCTTTTACCGGCAATAAATTCGAGTTCCGTATGGTGGGAAGCTCGGATTCCATAGCCAGTCCCAATACTACGCTGAACGCCATTGTGGCTGAGGCCTTCTGTGAAGCGGCGGATACTCTGGAAAAGGCAGAGGATTTTGAACTTGCCGTACATGACCTGATCAAAGAGTATATGACGAAGCATCAGAGAATCATCTTTAACGGCGACGGGTATTCGGATGAATGGGTCGCGGAGGCGGCCAGGCGCGGACTGCCCAATATAACATCCATGGTAGAGGCGGCGAACACCCTGACCACTGACAAGGCGGTTAAGCTCTTCGAAAGATTCGGTATCTTTACAAGGGTTGAGCTGGAATCCCGCGAGGAGATCCTCTATGAAACCTATGCGAAGACTATCAATATTGAGGCCCACACTATGATTCATATGGCAGGTAAGCAATATGTTCCTGCCATAGTGAAATATACAAAAACGCTGGCAGATACCATAATTGCCGTAAGAGAGGCCGGCGCGGACGCTTCCGTTCAGGCCGGAATGCTGGATGAGGTGAGCAGGAGGCTGACATCCGTAAAAGCGGCGTTATCCAGACTGGAGAAGGTAACCGCTCAGGCGGCGTCCATGACGGATATAAAGGAGCAGGCATTCTTCTACAAGGATACGGTCAGAGCGGCGATGGAGGAGCTGCGCACACCCATCGACGAGCTGGAGATGATGGTGGATAAGAAGGTATGGCCGGTGCCTTCTTACGGCCAACTGACCTTTGAGGTTTAAACATGGGGAGCGATATATAATATTGTTTTGAGTAAGATATCGGTCTTCAGATTTTCAGACCATAGAGCCGTAAAATGAGAAACCGCGGCGCCGGTTATGGGGCTGAAAGGAAACCGGAGATTCATTTTGGGCTGCTTCAGGCTTCGCTGCACCGGGGCAGCCTTTTCAGTGAATGCGGGAAAACTGCAAAAGACATACGGGAATCAGAAACAAGAGGCAGGAAAGGAAAAAGAAAGTAACAAGCGCAAAAACGAGAAAAAAGTAAAAAACAAGAACTAAAAACAAGAAATCAAAAAAATTTTGAATAAGGTATTGCAATATGGAGATACTTCGTGTATAATACATCAAGTACAGCACATAGGGCTATCGCCAAACGGTAAGGCAACGGACTCTGACTCCGTCATTTCAAGGTTCGAATCCTTGTAGCCCTGTTGAAAACAGGGATTGCCCTGCTTCGGAACCCCGGTGGAGAGATTCATCGGGGTGTTTTTATGCAGTAAAATCAAGAGTTTGCGGGGGCCTGGAATTTTAAGGCAAAGGAAAGCGCAGGTTATACCGTTACCGAAATCAGGAAGATTTTCCTGCTTTTTCCTGAAAAATCCTAACGGATAGATTATTTTATAGATTATTGTCAAATGACGGCCAGAGCCTGATTTATGTGGGTTCAATGGTTTTGAGGCAGACGGAAAAATGGATCAGTTCATTACATTCATGGAAGCGGAATAGCAGGAGAAAAAGGTTGAGTTGTTGTATTCCTGTAAATTTTATGAAATTTTGGATAGACAGGTGGCAAAGGAGGATGAAAAATGATATACTGAAAAAGTACACATAGGGAGATGGCATTCGGCTTTTGTGCCTGCTATGAGTTTGCATTTTAGACCGGACAGGGATGATTTAATTTTTGAGAAAGAATACAATGTGAACACGAAATCATTGGAGATTGGCTTGCTGGCCATAAAGTCGAAAAAGGCATCGGTTCAAAAAGCGGATTTCGTCCAAAGCGCCAGTGAAATAGGAAAGCTTTTTAAAGGGCATAATAGAACTTGGATTACAGGGTTCGCGAAGCGGTTCCTGTAATAGAACTTGGATTACAGGGAGGGAGTATCATGTGTCAAGTGGCAATCAACATACCGAATGAAGTCCTGTTTGATACAAAAATGAGCCAGGAAGAAGCAAACCAATTCGCCAGACGTGCTGTGGCGTTAGGGTATTATACCCAGAATGGTGTATCAATAGGATACTGCGCCCAGATTGCAGGATTGTCCGAAGAGGAATTTATAAGATACCTTGGCAGGAATCATGTTTCCATTTTCCGCTTTGATGATAAGGAAGAGTTTCTGGAGGAACTTAAGAATGCTTAAGGTAATAGTGAATTCTACGCCAATTATCGTGCTCTGCGGAATTGGGAAGTTGGGTATCCTGCGTGAACTGTATGGAAAAGTAACGATTCCAAGCGCTGTATATCGGAAAGTTACGGCGATGGAGGATTCAGCATGTATGCAAGTCAGGAATGCGGGAAGTTGGATCCATGTGGAGTCTATCCGTGCGACACTGAAAAGAAGATGTATAAAGCAAAGTTGCATGCCGGGGAAGTGGAGGTCATGATTCTTGCGCAGGAGCAAAAGGCGGATTTGGTTATTATTGACGATAATGCGGCAAAGAAAACAGCAAAATATCTTGGATTATCTGTCACAGGGACTTTGGGAGTTCTCCTGAAAGCAAAAAGGCAGGGAATTGTGCATAGGGTAGATACGCTGTTGGCTGAAATGAAAAGGAACGGATTTTATTTTGATTCCAGGGTTGAGGCTTTCGTTTTGGAACAGGCCGGGGAGAGTCCCAAAGACCGATAGATTAATTCACAGGTCAATTTGCAATGCATGTCAAAGAAACTTGCAGTAACCTGCAACAAAGCCGCCATCGTTCTGGCGGTCTCGAGTATAAAATGGCGGTCAGAACTGGATTTATAAGGGTTTTGTGGGATTTGGGGCAGAGATAGATAGGAATTTATTTTTCCGCTTGCTAATTCCCGGCCTTTGTGCTACCATGTATTCGTTACCAAAACAAGAGGAAATAAAGGGTTTATGAAAGGAGGGCTTACCATGCAGAGTAACAGACAATATCAGAACAAAATAGAGGAACTGACAATCAAAGGTACAGCGCTCCGCAAAAATTATAGATAGTTTTGTCCTGGACAGGTCATTCTTGGCATCTATCAAAGCTATTATTAGGCATCCTTGCTGCTGCGGCACCTTTGGGGTGCTTTTTTTGCGCCCATTTTTGAGGATTTTAAGGAGACGAAAATTATATGAAGACAGTAAAAGGCATTTATGCCGAAGCAAAGATATTTACGGACGACGTGGAGGAGTACGCTCAGGCCCAGGTAAAAATGATATGCGACAATCAGGTGGCGGAGGGCAGCAGAATACGCCTGATGCCGGACATCCATCCCGGCAAGGTGGGGCCTATCGGCTTATCCATGAC
>CAJUSI010000055.1 GCA_910589035.1 uncultured Acetatifactor sp.
ACCTGCCAGCCGGTCTGCGGGCCTGCCCGCTCGGCGCTTTTCACCGGCATCTATCCCCACTCCAACGGGAGCTTCTCAAACTGCATCCCCCTGGGCGCCAATGTAAAAACCATCGGACAGCGGCTCTCAGACCGGGGCATCCGCACGGCCTACATCGGAAAATGGCATTTAGACGGCGGCGACTACTTTGGCCTGGGCGCCTGTCCCGAGGGATGGGATCCGGAATACTGGTACGATATGCGCTGCTACCTGGAAGAACTGACGGAAGCGGAGAGGATTGCTTCCCGTGACAGCGCTACAAGCGGGAAGAATATTTCCGCGGATTTCACCTTCGGCCACCGCTGCGTCAACCGGGCGTTGGATTTTCTAAGCAAATATGGGGAGGAGGATTTCTTCCTGACCGTATCCCTGGACGAGCCCCATGCCCCCCATCTTTGCCCGGAGCCCTACGCCTCCATGTTTGCGGACTATGAATTCCCCAAAGCTCCCAATGTGTGGGACACCCTGGAGGGGAAGCCCCTGTTCCAGAAATACTGGGCCGGCCCCAGCCGTTTTGCCGACCGGGACGCCGTGAAGCTCAAGGCTCCCGGCTACCTGGGCTGTAACGCCTTCGCGGACGCGGAACTGGGAAGGATTCTGGACTGCATCAAAACCTGCGCCCCGGATGCGCTGGTTATATACACCTCGGACCATGGGGAAGGCCTGGCAAGCCATTGCCTCTATGCCAAGGGTCCCGTGATGTATAACGAGATTGCACGGATACCGCTGCTGATCGCAGGTCCCGGCGTGCCGGAAGGCAGGGTGGACGAACATCCGGTGAGCCATATCAACCTTCCCGCCATGATTCTGGAATACATGGGCATCCCTATTCCCAACTGTTTTGAGGGAAAGAGCCTGCTGCAGGAAGTTTATAATCCGGAAATACGGACAAATGATTATGTGATTACGGAATTCACCCGCTATGAGATAGACCATGACGGATTCGGCGGACTGCAGATGATGCGGGCTATTTTCGACGGACGCTACAAACTGGCGGTGCATCTGCTGGACCCCGTGGACGAATTCTATGATATGGAAGCGGATCCTTATGAGATGAATAATCTGATCGGGGACGAAGCTTACGAGGAAGAAAGAATCCGCCTGCACAAACTGCTCCTGGAATGGATGAACGCCACCAGGGATCCCTTCCGGGGATACCAGTGGGAACACAGGCCCTGGCGGAAAAACCTGCCGGATCCCACCTGGGAATACACCGGCTATACCAGGCAGCGGGAAAATGAGGAATACGAACCCCGCCAGCTGGATTATTGCACCGGACTGCCCATGGAAGAGGCGGTCAGGCGCAAATAATGGGATGCGGCTCTGGTACAGAGGGTGCGGGCTTTACGGAAAGGGATGACCGGCGCAGAACTTCTGCGGCGGAATTGTAAGCCAGAAAAGGAGCGGAACCGGGATGGGATGGTGGAAGGCGTTTATTCCGCAGCATTTGTCCAATGCGGCGCTTTTGAATATTTTGGATATCTGCACGCATTTTAAGATATCACAGCGAAAAGGCAATGCCAACCGCAGGGCGAATGCGGAAGCTTTTGCAGAAATCTCCACAGAAGTATCTACAGAAGGTTTTTCTTCCGGAAGGAGCTTTTACGCTCGTGGAAAATATATCGAAAATCAGCCCCAATGGAAGCAGGTAAGATTCGGAAGATATACCATGGATTATTCCGGCTGTGAAATCATTGCCGCCTGGAACGCGCTCCTTTCCCTGGGAGAAACGCTGCCGGAACAGGGAATTACGGATTTAATCGGTGCCTGCGAGAAAAAGGGAGCCGTTCTATGGGGCGGCTGGGGAGTGGCTCCCAGGGCAATCTACCGGTATTTTAAAGAAAAAGGCTATGACGCCGCTTTGACTGTCAGTACTGCGCCCGAGGATATCAACCGAATGGGAGAGGAGTACGCGACTGCCATCCTCACAGTCTATAATGACGCCAGGGATATCACGAAACAGATTCATACGATGAATGTATCAAAGACCGATAAGCAAGCTTTCGTCCTCCACAACTGCTACAGGCGGGACAGGGACGGCAGCTATATCATGGGAACGCCGCACGCCTCTTTATGGGAAGCGATAAAAAGCCTGCACGGCGGGGCCGCCAGGCCCATATGTGTGATAGGAATCAATCCAGTGAAGAATGTCATATCCCCATGAAGGCTGCCGGAAAAGGCGGAACTGAAAGATAAGACCACAGTTTGGGAATGGATTGCATCGATTAAAAAAACAAGGAGCCAGAACAGAAGTTTTGCGGTTATTTTGGCCTGTAGGGGTTCCTTTTCACGATAGACTGTGGTATACTATCAATACTTCGTTGCAGGAAAATTCAGGGCATTGCCCATACATATGTATAGATGCGGGGGAATTCATGGATATCGCAAAAGAGGAATTCATGAGGATATATCGGGTTACACCCCAACAATTTGCTGATTCACAATTTTCATGGGATGAATTAAGAGAAATTGCGGAAGACTATGAAAGACAGCAGTTAAGGTTGGACGGAATCCGGAATGAGTTTATACAGGAATATTTTCAGAATAGGGAGGCAGTGACGGGTCTCCAGTCTTATCGCAGCAGATGCAAAGCGGCAGAGCATGTGGTTGAGAAGATTATCCGAAAAAGAAGCGAGAATTATGTAAAATACAGGAACCTCAGCAAAGATAATTATTGGATGTTCCTGACAGATTTAATAGGAGTCAGAGGGCTTCTGCTGTATAGGGAAGATTGGGTAAAGTTCCACACCTATATCACTGAAAAGATCCCGAATTCTCCTGAAAGATATATAAAAGGAGATAGTGTACGGGATTATGTGAATGATGGAAGCGTATTTATGGCAGAAGCGCCCAAAGTCCATATCCGTGCAGGGGATTTTTATGAGATATATGCCGACTGGATACCCCTGGAGCATATATTAGATAGAAAGCATTACCGTTCTGTACATTATATAGTGAATTACCGCGGAACTTATATTGAAATCCAGATAAGGACCCTGTTCGAAGAAGGCTGGGGAGAAATAGACCATGACATTCTGTATCCCTGCCAGAAAGACAATCCCATGCTGTTGGAGTTTTCCGAATTGCTGAACAGGCTGTCGGGTATGGGAGATGAAATGGGATCTTATTACCATAGGCTGCAGGATGTGCCGGAACAAAGCTTTAAAGGAAAGAAGGCTGCGGTGAAGAAACCGCATGGCGGACAGCTTCATTATTCAAACCATGACGGTTTGGCTGATGCCGGTGATGTCCGTACCTTTCAGGATGCAATAGACAGTGTGGTCAGGGAATAGGAGGAGCCAGGATATGGTGAAAGCAGGGATGAGCCAGGCGATTGTTGATTCGGGAGAAAAGATGATGCAGCTGATAAAGGATGGAGATATCCATATGCACATCATGGGAAATTCCAACCTTGAGCGGGACAGCGATGTGGAGCATCGGGAGATGATGGAATACGGAGAATTCATAAAGACAAGGTTCTGCTATGATCTGATGAACCTTACGGGTAGCAGGATATGAATAATATCGAAAATATCTACCTGGACTATGGCCCTATCATACAGGAGTTTACCGAGGAAAAAGTAAGGGCAGGATACGAGAACCTTTACAGGGAAATGCAGCAGTTCCTGGAGGATTATGAGCTGGCGAAGTATCTCAAGGTGGACGAGGTGGCGCTGACGCATGGAATGCTGGACTATTTTACGGATATATCCCGGTTGAAAAAGCTCCATGGGATTAAGGAAGTAAATGATATTAAAGTATATGCGTATCAAAGCTACTGGCTTCTCCGCAGGCATCCGCTGCAGATTATCGACAATCCCGATAATGACGAGAGGATTGTATTTGCCAATGAAAAATTTGTGTTTTCCAGACTGGCGAAATTCCTCATGGGAAATCAGCTGGGAAGTGACATCCCCGAAAAAAAGCGGAAAAGTATCCTGAACTATTTTGACACATTGTATTATTACCTGAAATTCAGGAATTATGACGCACAGATGCTGGAGCTGTTTATATTAAGCTTTCAGGCGGGCAGGCTGATTGGGGAAAATCAGCACGATTGACAGAGGCTGAATATGAGGAAAGGAATCAGGGAAAATTGCCCCGCGGCGGAAGCTGCGGGGCTGTTGATTAATTTACGGACAATTGATGAAAGCAATTATGAACAATGTTTCCATTTAAAGGCCAGTGTAGAGAACGAAAATTTTGTGGATTCCGTCATTTATTCTTTGGCAGAAGCATGGGTCTACTGTGAGGATACCAGACCGTTCGCAATTTATAAGGGCGAGGAAATAGTTTCAGCTTTTCAGACTGCGTGGAAGACGGGTATGTTTTTATGAGAATAACGCTGTAAGCCGCAGAAGATTGGCCTTTGCGGGCCGCTGAACCGTGGAATGCTTTAAGAAGAATTCACGGAACCTGATTTTTGAAACCGGAAAAGGAGTAAATACATAGTATGAATCTCACAATCACAGTGAATCATAAACAATTGTTAGACGTCCTGCTGAACGTAGGGCTCATCCGCCCGGTGTTCATCTGGGGAGCCCCGGGCATCGGAAAATCCGCCATTGTCCAGGAATTCGCGGACAGCCTGGGGCTGGCCTGCGTCTCCCTCCTGGGCAGCCAGCTGGCCCCGGAGGACATCATCGGTGTCCCCCAGATCAGGGACGGATACAGCGTCTTCTGCCCGCCCCGTACCATTGCCAGACAGGAACCTTACGTACTCTTCCTGGACGAACTGAACGCCTGCACTCCGGAGGTGCAGAAGGCTTTTTATTCCCTCATTCATGAGCGGCGCATCGGGGAGTACTGGCTGCCGGAGGGCTCCATTGTGGTGGGCGCGGGCAACCGGACCCAGGACAACGCCATTACCAGGCCCATGTCCTCCGCCCTGGTGAACCGGATGTTCCATGTGGAGCTCACTGCCAGCCCCAGGCTGTGGCTGGAGTGGGCCGCGGAAAACGGCATCCATCCCTATATTTACGACTACATATCCACCCGTCCGGACCATCTGTGGGCAAAGCCGCCCAAGAGTGAGGAGCCTTTTTCCACGCCCCGCTCCTGGCATATGCTCAGCGACGCCATCCACAGCTACGGCCCGGACATCGATGAGGAGGCCCTTCGGATCCTGGCCGCAGGGTGCCTG
The DNA here is from genome assembly GCA_910589035.1 of uncultured Acetatifactor sp. Classification (GTDB taxonomy): domain Bacteria; phylum Bacillota; class Clostridia; order Lachnospirales; family Lachnospiraceae; genus Acetatifactor. Next base: position 5,183 of record CAJUSI010000055.1, read on the forward strand.
AGCGCCCGGCATGCCACCCAGTTTCTGGCCTACATCCGCCAGATCCGCAGCCAGTACGCCCTGGACAAGATCCTGTCCGGGGAACAGCCCTGGCCGGACAAACCGGAGGAGCGGGATGTGCTCTACTTCCTGGCTCAGTCCCTCAGAGCCCGGCTGGTGAAGGAGCTGCCCGGGGAGCGGGGGAGGCTTGGTGCGGACAGCCGGACTCTGGTCCTTCAGGCCAAGGACCGCATCACCGAGCTGGCGAATTTAAGCCTGGAGATCGCCCGGATGGCTGTGACGCCGGAGGACGGAAAGGAGCTGCCGGACTGGTTTGTGGTGGAGCTCTTCCGGGATCTGCCCCGGCTGGCCGACAAACGAAACGGATGAGCGGGAAAGCAAAAATGAGCGGGAAAACGAAGAAAACCAATCCGGCGGCGGAAGCCTTTCAGGCCGGCTGCGGGCTGGTGAAGCAAAATGCCATACTGGGTCCCCTGCTGGAGCGGTCCTATCCCCATTTTGAGGACAATTACCCCATGGCGAAGGAGGACTGGGCTTGGGTCACATCGGAGGGGCATATTTACGCCAACAGCCACAGACGGGCTGCCCCGGGGGAGTGGGCCTATGTGCTGGCTCACTGCCTGCTCCACCTGGGGCTGGGCCATATCCGGGAGGATAAGGAGAGGGATCCCTTCTGGAACGCCGCCTGCGACTGTGTGGCGGCCAGGTATCTGGCGGATCTTCATATCGGAACGGTTCCGGAGGAATTGTCCGCCCCGCTGCCCTCCGGCCCCCGGGAGGAGGAAAAGCTCTGTTCCTGGCTGAAAGAGAACAGGGATCCGGCTTGTTTCCTTTTTTCCACCATGAGCGGGGGACGGGCGGATATGAAGTGGCAGGGAGAGGGGAGGCCCTGGCACTGGTGGAGCGGTCCCACGGACTGGCGGCAGCTTTTTGCCGAGAGCCTGCGGGACGCCCTGCGGACTGCGGTGGATTACGCGGGAGGCGTGAGATCCGCCCCCGGGGACTCCAGGAAAATGGGGCCCATTCAGCGCGCCAGGGAGTGGTTCCTGTCCGGTTATCCCCTGCTGGGGGGCGTGGCGGCGGGCTTTCGGCTGGTGGAGGATGCCTTAGTGGCACAGCGGATGGACATTTCCATCGCTGCGATTTCCGTGCAGATGCAGGAGATTTACGTGAACCCCGCCGCCCATCTCACCGAGCAGGAGTGGCGTTTCGTGCTGGCCCATGAGTACCTTCACGCCGCGCTCTGCCATGAGGCACGGCTGGGGAAGCGGGATCCGGAGCTGTGGAACACGGCCTGTGATTATGTAATCAACCAGTGGCTGCGGGATATGGAGGTGGGAACCATGCCCGAGGGCCTGCTCTATGACTCGGAGCTTGCGGGACTGTCGGCGGAGAGCGTCTATGACCTTCTGGCGGTGAATCTGCGGAAGTACAGGCGTATGGCAAAGCATGACATCCTGTTCGGGCCGCCGGGCTGGCAGGAGTCCAGGGATTTTGTGGATCTGGACGCCTGGTGCCGGGGGGCTATTCAGAGAGGGCTGGATTTCCATCAGGTTCATGGCAGGGGGTATCTCCCCGAGGGACTGGTGGAGGAGATCCGGGCTCTGTCCCAGCCGCCCATTCCCTGGGATGTGAAGCTGGCGAGGTGGTTCGACGAGCGGTTCGAGCCCCTGGAAAAGCGCCGGACCTATGCCAGGCTCAGCCGGAGGCAGTCGGCCACGCCGGACATTCCCAGGCCTTCCTACCGCTATGAGGAGGAAGCTCAGGCGGGGCGGACCTTCGGGGTGCTGCTGGATACCTCCGGCTCCATGGACAGGGGGCTTCTGGCCGCGGCGCTGGGGGCCATCGCCAGCTACAGCGCCGCCCGGGACGTGAAGCGGGTGCGGGTGGTATTCTGCGACGCCGCGCCCTATGACCAGGGGTACATGGAGGCGGCGGACATCGCGGGCAGCGTCCGAGTGCGGGGCCGGGGCGGCACGGTGCTGCAGCCGGGAGTGGAGCTTCTGGAGCAGGCGGAGGATTTCCCCAAGGAGGCGCCGCTTTTGATCATCACTGACTGCGAGTGCGACCGTCTGAACCTCTTCGGCCGGGACCACGCATTCCTGGTGCCAAGGGGCAAGAGCCTGCCCTTTCCGGCGAAGGGGCCGGTGTTTTATCTGGAATAAGGCTTTCCGGAGACTATTGACTTTTGGCCGGCTGGGGCATAAACTGAACAAAACGGCGTTTGGATGTGGAGGTGACTTCAATGTTCTGAAGAGCGAACGTGTTTGAGACGGTATATGGGATTACCATAGATTAGACAAAGAGAAACCTCAGAATTCAGGATTGAAGAATTAGTATGGAAGCCCACAGTACTAATATGATTATGATCAGCTTTGTGGGATTGCTTATAAGTCTCATCTTCTATGCCGTGTCCGCCGTATGGAAAAGAGCGCGAGAATACACCTGGACATTTGGCTGTGTGATGGGATTTTGTTTCTTTACGATATTCCGTCATATAGTCATTCTGCTTTCTTATGATGATATAGCGGATCCAAATTATGAAAGATATAAGGACTGGACTATCCATCATACTTTACATGATTTTGATTGAGGTGCTGGCGGGATGACGGGCTCCCCGGGATGAATCCCGGGATGATGACAGCGAAACGATTTGAAAACGGGAGAAGCCAGGCGGACGCTATGGCCACGCAGCCCATTAACAAGGAATTCCTGCGGGCAGGGAGAAAAGAGGGTGATTTAAGACGGAAAATTATCACTTCAAGAGTTTCCGTTCCGGCAGAGTTACGGAATACAGCGGCACAAAGGTTTTGGGAAAAGCTGGGCTTTGGCTATTCAGACTGTGTGGAAGACGGTTATGTTTTCATGAAATTAACATTATAGTCTTTTGCCCTGGGGAACCTGGAAAAGGACCAGATTTTTAGCCGATGGGACTTATATTTTATCTGGAGCAGGGAGGAAAATATGGATATATTAGAATCGGTAACAGGGGATTTCGTGGCGGAGAGCAGGAGAATTTTAGGTGAGAATCTGGTCGGAGTGTATCTCCATGGTTCCGCGGCGATGGGGTGTTTTAACCTGGAAAAAAGCGATATCGACTTACTGGTTGTGGTCAATGAAAGCCCCTCGGATGAGATAAAAAAGCGGTATATGGACATGGTTGTAAGGCTGAACGAGAACGCTCCGGACAAGGGAATTGAAATGAGTATTGTACGAAAAAATGTGTGCAGACCCTTTGCCTATCCCACGCCCTTTGAACTGCATTTTTCCGTCGCGCACCTGAAATGGTATCAGGAAAATCCGGCAGATTACCTGGCGAAAATGAAGGGAACGGACAGGGATCTGGCGGCGCATTTTACCATTGTTTTCCACAGAGGGAAATGCCTTTACGGGAGAGAGATCAGGGATGTTTTTGAGAAAGTTAGCAGGGAGCATTATCTTGACAGCATCCTGTCCGATGTGGAAAATGCCAGGGAGGATATCCTGGCAAATCCCGTCTATATCATCTTAAATCTTTGCAGGGTACTTGCCTATGAAAGAGAGGATCTGATCCTGTCCAAGAAAGAGGGCGGAGAATGGGGACTCAAGGCTTTGCCGGAGAAATATCATGGACTGATATCACAGGCATTGAGGGAATATATGTCTGCGGAGAAGCAGAGCTGGAACGAAGACCATGCCCGGGACTATGCTTCTGCTTGTGTTCGGCGGTTTTGTAAACAGACGCCTCAGAAAGATAAGCAGGGATCTGCTGCAGGCATCGCGGGAATGGAATCCGGAAGCATACTGTAAGGTGGCAGACAGGTATCTGCAGGCAGTGGAAGAAGACATCCGGAGAACGGAAATGGCGCAGCCTCTTTCGGAGGAGCAGATCCGCGGTTCCATGGAGGGCTGGCGCGGGGTGCTGGCGGAGCATCCCGGCGCGTTTGAGGCTGCGCCGCTGGAGCACATTGCAAAAGAGATAAACCGGATCATCCTGTGGCATGATTCGGAGGAGGCAGTGCTAAATGGTGACGGACAGTAAAGGTATCCGAAGCGAAGCCGGCGGTAAAACAGGTGAATGGGGCACGGCAATTAATCTGGTTGAAGCCCTGGGCTATTGGAATAGCATATTATCCGGTATAAAAAACCTCCTGTACACACATGCAATAATGTGTACAGGAGGTTTCTGAAATTCATCTCAATGATGGCCGCCTCTATGGCCGGATCGATGATGTCCGTTTCCGCCATGGCTGTGTGTTCCGGTCTGCATGCACCCGGACATGCCGCAGGAATTGTGAGTATGGCTGCTCGCATCCGTACACCCGGTCAAACCGCAGGAATGATACCCATGGCCGTCGTCGGCAGTGTGGGGATAACAGTATACGCCGTTGTGCATATGGGGAGCAGTTTCGGTACAGCCCGCAACATTGCAGCCGTCATGGCCGTGCTCTCCGGTCAGTGTACATCCGTTAATTCCGCAGGCCCCGTGAACATGCGCGTCTTCCAGGCTGCACCCGGGCAGCCCGCAGGAATGATACCCATGGCCGTCGCCGGTGGTGTGGGGATAGCAGTATACGCCGTTGTGCATATGGGGAGCAGTTTCGGTACAGCCCGCAACATTGCATCTGTCATGGCCGTGCTCTCCGGTCAGCGTACAACCGTCGATTCCGCAGGCCCCGTGAACATGCGCGTCTTCCAGGCTGCATCCGGACAGCCCGCAGGAATGATACCCATGGCCGTCACCGGCAGTGTGGGGATAGCAGTATACGCCGTTGTGCATATGGGGAGCAGTCTCGGTACAGTCCGCGACATTGCATCTGTCATGGCTGTGCTCACCGGTCAGCGTACAACCGTCGATTCCGCAGGCCCCGTGAACATGCACACCTTCCAGGCTGCACCCGGGCAGCCCGCAGGAATGATACCCATGGCCGTCGCCTGCAGTGTGGGGATAACAGTATACGCCGTTGTGCATATGGGGAGCGGTCTCGGTACAGTCCGCAACATTGCATCTGTCATGGCTGTGCTCACCGGTCAGTGTACACCCGTCGATTCCGCAAAGGCCATGCTGGTGCTTTTCCGTCTGGGTACATTCCGGAACCATGCAGGAAACGCTTATTTGACTTTCCTGCGCTGTATCTTCGGCTTCCAGGGGACTTTTATTGACCGCATAGGAAACAATGCTGCCTGTTATCATGGCAATCGATACAAATGCAATGGCTGATAAGATTTTTTTCATTTTCATCATTTCCTTCCAAATATATTCTTCTTTATATAAGGATACTATAGCATAACAATCCTGTAAAATCAACATCATACGAAAAACAAATGGTGAAACAAATGGCAATAAAGTGGAGGTAGTCAGGGGGACTATGAAGGGGAGGCAGATTGTATTTCTGAGCAATGTGTATTATAATGATAGAAGAGTTGATTTAATCCAAAAGAGGGTTTATTTCCCCGCAGCTTGCTGCTGGCAGCGGAGAGATGCCTGCCTGTGACGCGGTGCCGGATACGGATTACGGCGCATACATTTTGAATCAGCGCCAGAAGATGATGCAGGTAGAAGTGAACAGGTCGTAAAAAAGAGGAGAGGAAAGAAATGGAAAGAAGGCTGTTATGGTACCAGACCCCTTCCGGCAGGTGGGAGGACGGACTTCCCATCGGAAACGGCCGTCTGGCAGCGATGGTGGTAAACGAGGCGGACAGGGACCGCATTCCGATGAATCACGAGTGGCTGTGGCGCGGGGTGAGCAGGGACAGGGATAACGTGTATGCGGCGGATCGGCTGCCGGAGGTAAGAAGCTGTCTGGAAAAGGGAGACTTCCGTACGGCAACGGAGCTTGCCAACCGGTACTTTGCCGGAAAAGGCGGAATCTCCGGAGTAAAGGGCAGGGTGGATCCCTATCAGACGGCAGGTGAGATTGTTTTCGTGCCTGAGGGAGGATGCTTCCTGGAGCGCTCCCTGGATTTGGATACGGCAGTGGCTTATTGCATCAGGGATGTGAAGTGCGGCGATAGGGAAGGAACCGCAGGGGAAAGCATCGGAAGGGAAGGCGGCGGCAGGGAAGGAACCGCAGGGGAAAGCTGCGGAAGGGAAGATGCCGGCCGCGGCAGGCTGAAGTGCAAGGCCTCAGTGAGCTGCGCGGACAATTTCCTGATGCTCCGGTACTGGGGAGAGGGGATACGCTTTTCAGGCAGGCTATTTTATACCAGAGTGGAGGATGGGGAGTCTGTAACCCGGGTGCAGTACACGGAGAACCGCATCTGCTTTGCATGCGCTTTTGAAAAGGGGCAAAGCTACCGGGCGGAGGCGGTATATGCCTCCGACGGACACATTTTTGCGGACGGAGACGGTATCACAATCAAAGATGCGGGATATTTAGACCTGTTTTTGAATATTGGGGTGGAGCACAAGGGGATAGAGGAAGAGCTGATGAGGTATCCGCTTCCGGCAGGGGAGTATGATACGGAGAACCTGTTTGGAAGACAGGAAGAGCGTTTCTCGGGGATGATGAGACGTGCCTCGGTGGAGATTTCAGCGCCCAAGGTGCCGCTGCCTGCGGATGAGCGCATTCGGAGGATGCGCCGGGGAGAGAAGGATAACGGGCTTCTTTTATTATACTATCATTATGGAAAGTACCTGCTGATGTGTTCTTCGGTGTGCGGAGAGCTTCCGGCGAACCTGCAGGGAAAATGGAATGATTTGATTCTGCCGCCATGGGATTGCGATTATCATTTTGACATCAATCTGGAGATGAATTACTGGGCTGCGGAGCAGAATGATATGGGAGAGTGCGCGGAGGCGCTGTTACAGCTCTGTGAGCGTTTTGTGCCCCATGCAAGGAAAGCGGCCCGGGATCTCTATGGCTGCAGGGGGATTTATTTTCCGCTGCAGACAGACTGCTGGGGACGCTCCACGCCGGAAGCCTGCGGATGGGCTGCCTGGATCGGCGCTGCCGCCTGGATTGCGCAGCATTTCTGGATGCATTACCGCTACAGCAATGACAGGGAATTCCTGCGGGAGAGGGCTTATCCCTTTTTCCGGGAGGTTGCGGAGTTCTATGAGGATTATCTGGTTTTGGACGGGAAGGGGGAGTACCAGATTCTGCCAAGCCAGTCTCCGGAGAACCGTTTTGTTGGCACAGGGGATTTCCCGGTGAGTATCGGGATTTCCGCTGCGATGGATGTGCAGCTGTGCTATGACGTATTGGGTTACGCCATAGAGTCCGCGCAGCTTTTGGGCATAGACCCGCAGCGGAGGGAAAAGTGGGAGGAAATCAGGGCGCATCTTCCTGCCTTTAAAATCGGATCTGACGGCAGGCTCCTGGAATGGGACCGGGAGGTGGAGGAGGCAGAGCCGGGGCATCGGCATTTTTCCCACCTCTATGGCTTGTATCCCTCGGATATTTTCAATCCGGAGACCAGGCCTGCGCAGTATGAGGCTGCCAGAAAATCGTTGGAATTCCGTCTCGGACAGGGCGGGGGACATACCGGATGGAGCAGGGCCTGGTCGGCATGTCTGCAGGCCAGATGCAATAACGGGGAGGCTTTTTATGAGCACTTTGCGGCATTGGTGAAGGATTTCGCCACGGATTCCCTGTTGGATCTGTGCGGGGACATTTTCCAGATCGACGGCAACCTGGGCGCGGTAGCGGCGGTGAACGAGGCGCTGTTCGGCTGTTGGAACGGAAAAGTCAGGCTGCTGCAGGCGCTGCCGGAGGAGTGGCGGGCAGAAGGCCGGGTGAACAATGTGAAGATTATGGGAGGCCATACCCTGTCCTTTGCCTGGAAGGACGGAAAGGTGACGGATTTGTCCCTGCGCAAGGGGGCGGAGGAGCCGGTGGTTCTTGTCTATAACGGCGAGGAGCATATTTATTAGGTGGGTCATAACGAAATTCTGCCCATTCCGGCGTAAGCTTGGATTCCGGCTGATTTATCCTGAGGTTCAAAGAGGCCTGTAAAGACAGAGGCTTGATTTCGGATTTATTCAGCCGGGCAGAATTGGATTGACTGATGAGAAAAGCGTTATGGAACCCGAATATATGGAGGTATTTCGTTATGGGATTGTTTTCCGGGAAGAAAAAGAGTGAAGAGAAATTGGAAGAAATAACACCGGCTCTTAAAGCAAAGTTAGATGATTTTGCTGAAAGAGGAAATCAGTTTGAGGAAGAAGGACGATATGAAGAAGCTGTGCAGGTATGGAAAGAAGGGATCAATCTGATTCCGGATCCGCAGCAATTTTATAGCGAGACAGTATGGTTTTTGGCAGCTATTGGGGATGTTTATTTCAAAAAAGGAATGTACCAACAGGCGCATCAATGCTTTGATAAGGCACGGGGAAATTTGAGCGGCGCCGGATATGGGAACCCATTTATCATGCTTCGGTTAGGGGAATGCTGTTTCGAAATCGGGGATGAGAAGAATGCCATGGAGTATCTGCTTCGGGCTTATATGATGGAGGGGAGAGAAATATTTGAGCCTTATGAAAACGGGGAGGATGACGGGCAAAAGTATTTCGATTTTTTAAGAACGCATGTGGAGCATATAGAGTAAAAGGCATGACAGCGACAGTCTGTTTTCAGACCGGAAAAGGCGTTACGGTTTCCCTATGAGCGTTTTATGGAGGAGCTAGCAGATGCGGCATGGGGATCCGGCAGTTTGACGCAGACCATATCCTGATACAGCCTTTGACGAAAGCGCAGACAGAAGGATTGGCTGAAAAACTGCGCTGAAATAGCAGTATATCAGATGTGTGAAACGAAAATTCTGCCCGCTGCTCGTTCGCTCTGTCTAACTTATTAAAAATGATGAGTCTGGGCAGTGGAAAGTATGGTTCCGGCTTAAAAATCGGCCTGATTATAAAGAACGCGCTTTCATTCGAACGAGGAAAAACAGGCAATGGGAAAAGGCGCATTATGAGAGAAAGAGAACGATTGCGAAAAACTATTTAGCCCCGTTTATTTACGACGCACAGGAATTGGATGAAGTGATAACAGAAATGACAGCTTTGCGCCTCGGGTAGCGGCGGACATGGATTTCAAGATTACATGGAACAAAAATCATATACAGAAAAATTATATACAGAAAAGAAAAGGAGATGATAATGATGGCAAAATCCCCGTATATCCCGCCTGAGGACTGGAATTCGGAGCAGATTCAGGCAAAATTAGAGAATCTCATCAATCATGTGGAGCGTTTGAAAGACGACTGGTGGGACAATGATTTGAAAGGACTTATCAATGTCCATGGCATTTTCTCCCCGGAACTGGCCCGGGCGGCCCTGGAGAAGGAAGTGTACCGTCCCAGTGAGATCTATTATCACGCCCCGGAGGACGTGCGGGACGGCCTGATTGCCAGGTTGTTGGAGACGCAGGACTCCCAGACAGCGGGAAACCTGATGTGCTGTCTGGCCATGCAGGGAGATGATAAGGCGTTGGAGACCCTCTATGAACTGGAGCAGTATCCCCGTCCCTGGCGGGAAAAGCTGTACGTGGATCCTTCGGTGTACGCCCAGTGCGGCGGATGGACCTTTGACAAGGCCGGGAAGCGGAGACGGCTGAATTTCGATACCTGCTATTCCCTCATCAAGGGGGAACGGAATCGGGACGGCGCCGCCCGTATTTTCCGCCCCCGAAAGGATCGGTGTCCGGAGTGCGGCGGCAGGCTGTCGGATTTCCTGGTATTGGACGGCCGGGATGAGCGTCTGCGCTTTCTGGGCATAGACGGCATCTTTACCGCCACCGCCTGCCTTGGCTGCATTCCCTGGGCCAGTCCGTCCTACTCCCGTTTTACTTTGGACGGGGGCAGCACCCCCATTTTCCCTTATGAGGGCGGCTGTGAGGAAGCCATGGAGGACGAGGATGTGGAGCAGATGGGGGACAATCCCTATGTGCTTGCCGATGGGCCGGCTCCCCTCTTCTATGGGGCGGACTGGAACGATATCAGCACTGTTGGCGGCTTTCCCTTCTGGATTCAGGACTGGGAGTATACCCCTTGCCCTGACTGCGGCAAGCCCATGAAGTTTGTGGCCAAGCTTTCATGGGAGATGCTGGACTTTATGGAGGGCAACTGCTATGTGGAGGTATGCCCGGAGTGCCGGGTGGCCTCCATGCACCATCAGCAGACCTGATAACAGGAGGATAGCTGCTCCTGCCGCCTGGGGCAGGTCATTTTCTGACCTGCTCCGCTTCCGGGATTGACTTGGTATAGTCTAAAAGTGAATAAAATAAATGCTGACAGCTTATGAGACAAGGTCTCCCCTGATTATCTGCTCCGTGATTCCCTTACGGATAATGATATCAGCAGAATCAGGAAACTGACAGAACTGTGGGAGAGTACACCGCCCGGCCAACAGGAAGTAGCCGCTGCCATGATACAGGCAGTATTGGAGCGTAAAAAGGATTAGAAAAATAGAAAGTATAAATCCATTATTCCAGGAAGCGCTTTATGGAGCCGACAGTGAATCAGGATATAAGAAACGGAAGGTGGTTATGGAAGCGCTTTGGGAAGGGATGAAGGGATATAAGGAAGAGCAGGAATCAGGCGGAGATATGAAGCGAAAGAAGGCAGCAGGCAGCAGAGACAGAGCATTTGGCAGAGCCGCCAAAATCACGGCAGCAGGGCTTTTGGCAGTGTTCCTGTTTACCGGATGCGGCGGGGAACGGATGGAGACCCGCCGGGAAATTGACCGTATCTATAAGGCGGCGGAAAAAAAGGCAGAGGACAGGGCAGAAGCCTATATTGCGGAAAAATACGGGATAGACGCTTCTGCGGAAGGGTATTGGGTTCAGGGGCATCATGATTTTTTTGCGCCTTATGTCAATTCCAATGTGGTGGTATTCCTGGAATATGAGGGCAGGAAATTCTGTGCGGGCATTGATGTGGATGATGAGACAGTCCTCTGGGACAATTACCAGAGGGAGGAAATAGGCGCAGTCCTTCAGGCATATTTCACAGAGCTGTATCACCTGCCCCGGCCTTACAGGGAAGAAATCGGGTTCTGGCTGAAAAACGCCCCCAACTATCATACGGCCACGCCGGCAGAATGGCGGGAAAAAGGGTATGACCATGGCAGCATGGTGGACTTTTATTTTCAGAATCAGACGGCCGAAGAACTGCTTGCCAGGATGAAGCGTCTGGAATTTCATGATTCCTGGCTTTCCGTGGAGCAGGCTTTGGATTCTCTTTCCTTTGAGGCCGGGGACTGGCCGGTCTGTGAAGGGGGGACTGTGGAATGGAATCTGCGGGTATATGCCTCCCCGGAAGCCGAATACGTGGATCAGTCTGCAGACCATCCTGACATTGCGGGATTTCCATATTTCAGGGAGTGGAGACAGGCCTGCCTTAAGGACGGGGGTGCGGAAGGCAGGGAGCTGTCCGGAGAATACTGGAGATTTCATTCCGTTCAGGCAGAGGGGATATCGTTTATTACAAGGCTTCCTTGTGAGGCAGAAGATATCCTTTGCATTAGCAGAGGAGAGCATTCCATGGAAGGGGAGCTTTCCGCGGAAGAGGGGATTTCCGCGGAAATGTGGAGCATTGACCGTGGAAGCGCCGGCATCCAGACATACAGGCTGGTTTCCGATGTGTATGAAGTGACGGAAGACACCCCTGACAGCTATTATGCAACGGTTATGCATGTGCCGCAGGAATTTGCGGATCAATATGGAGGATCCCTGTATATACTAAGCCGCAGCAGGGAGTCCGGAAAAGTGGAAGTCCGGGCCGCTGTATCCTCACAGAAAGAGCTGGATGTGCTGCCTGAAGATGAATTCAACAGAGATTATAAGATTCATTCCAATGGTACATGCGGTATGAGTACAGGCTATCAGTATGCGGTGGCGGAGAGAGCCGGGGAGGCAGAATAACAGGAAGGAACTAAATGCGCCGCTTTAAAGCGCAACCAAAGAATCGCTCTTCTGCAGGGTATTTCTGAGTACACTGATCGATATTTGGAATTACATGGAAAATCTGGCAGGCGGGATGAGCTGGATGATATGATGAAATGGGATTTGGAGAAGGCTGGAATATGTGAAATGACGGAGGTATCCGGGAATGGATTTTATTAAAATGCTGCGAGAGGACAATGATTTGTCGGACTTGCTTTGTGATGTTTGTGACATGGAAATTCTCCCGGAATTCAAGGAGCCGGAGGATGAATTCGAACACTTGGCCTATAGCATCCAGGGAAAAACATTTGCAGGAACCGGTTCCGGCGGTGAATACATTCTGCTTGCGGACGGCTCGGTCGGCTTTTGGGGAAGCGAAGGGGAGTGCGGCAGGAGCTGGCAGATCGCTTAGGGATAGAGAGGAGAGCGGATGCAGCAGATATATGGATGCGTTTTTTCAGTGTACAAAACGTGAGCCCCGCTTCCTCTCAACGTACACGGAAAATGATGGCAGTACACATAGCGGCTCAGGATCATTGCCTGACCGTTGAATGTTATTGCCTGTCTTATCGGAAGATTTTACAGAAATATGAGGACTTCTTTCCCGGACATTTACGGATGTACCGGCGAAGGGTCCTGGAGCACAGACAAGGAGATTTTATTATGGCATTCACATTGCAGATCAGACAGAAGAAACGATTCGGAAAGACAGTACTTGACATTCCGACGCTGGCCCATGCCTGCGGACTTAACTACGGCTCCAATAATGATTTTTATATACTTCAGGAAAATGAGCAGAGACAGGGAACCGCTGTTTTGTATAATCCCGGGCGCATAGGGCGGGGAATCTACTTTGACGGCAGCAATGCCCGGGAAGGATATTATGAGATAAGCTATAATATTCCCACAACCAAAGCAGAGATCACAGACTTTGCCCGGCTTGCAGGGGAGATAGAACGGCGCTTGGGCAAGGCGGAGATGTACTGCGTGGAAGAGGAGAGGAGCTTCACCGGCAGGGAACTGGAACTGGGGATTGAAGTCTTTGCCGGGTTCAGCCAAAAGTCGCTGAACCAGTTCTGCGGGAATAAGGAATTCCGCAGCCACATCCTTACCCTGGCGCGGTGGCCCTATACTCTGACAGAAGATAAAGTGGCCGCATGGGAAACCTGTACAGACCTTTCGGACTTTGAGCAGACGCTGCATGGCCTTCAGGCGATGGATGTCTATTACGCAAAGCCCAGACTTCTGCAGAAGAACGACACAAAAGAGATCGGAGCCTTTTATGCCCTGACGGAAGAATGTGAGAGTGTCTTTCCCCTCCGCGCCGACGGGTTTCTCAACCTGGGCGAATTGAATGTGACAGAAGGCTTCGTCCAGTTTGTGCTTTACAGCGAGCAGCGCGTGCTGGAGGGGATGTTCCCCTATGAGCGTTTTATTGAGGAGCTGGGCAGATACGGCATCCGGCAGTTCGACGCAGACCATATCCTGATTCCGCCTTTGACGAAATCGCAGCTGGAGGAGCTGGCTGAAAAGCTGCGCTGAAAGGAAAGGTTCGCGAAGCAATTCCTATGATGAAATGAGTGCTGGCGAGGAGATCATGCCTTTATGATGGCATGCGGCGAATGGCAATTACGCGGGGCATGGGATATGTAAAAGAGAATGCTGGCAGAGGGATGTATGCAGAAGGTGCAGGGAGGCAGTGGACTATGTGGCAGATTGCTTTGTTTATATTTGCGGTATCATTTTGTTTTTTCGCAGGCGTCATGGTGCGGGAGCCCAGGACGCTGTGGAGCGGTATTTCCTTCTTCTGGATGATGGTCTGCCTGGCTTTTCTTATGATTTGCTTTCTTTGGGGTTATTTGGAATGGCTGGCATCTCATACGATTCTGAGATGGGTTCTCTTCATACTGCTGATGGCAGCGCTGCTGTGTGTGGCATTGCTCCCGCTTGCCCTGATTATCACGTTCTTCGCAGAGGGGCTGAAGGTTATCCGGCATGAGGGCATGAAGCCGGCGAACATGCTGTCCATGGCTTTCTCCGTGATGCTGTTGGCCTATCTGACTGTCTGGCCCGCCATGGGCCGCCTGGGGAGGAGTCTGTTGGGGACAAGGCTGTATATTCTTATCAGCCTGCTGGCCTTCTACCTTCTTTCCCTGCTGGCCATCTACTCCCTCTCCGCCGTGCTCAACCTGATTCATCTGAAAAAGAAGCGGAGGGCGGATTACATCATCGTCCTGGGGGCGGGGCTGATTGGCGCGAGGGTGACGCCGCTGCTGGCGGCCCGGATCGACAAAGGGATAGAGCTGCTCGCCCGCAATCCCGGAGCGGTGCTGATCCTGTCCGGCGGCCAGGGACCCGGGGAGGATCTGGCGGAGGGCAGGGCCATGGCGGACTACGCCGTCCGGAAGGGCGTGGACCCGGAGAAAATTATGGTGGAGGATAAGTCCGGATCTACGGAGGAGAATCTGCGGTTTTCCAGGGAGCTGATGTGCGGGGAGAAGCCCAGGGTCATCCTGGTCACCACAGCCTATCATGTGTTCCGGGCTCTGCTCCTGGCCAGGCAGCAGGGGCTGAAATGCGTGGGCTTTGGGGCGAAGACCAGGTGGTATTTTACATTGAACGCGCTGCTTCGGGAATTTGCGGGGTATCTGAGCCTGACGTGGAAGAGGCATGTGATTGTGGCCATTCTGACAGCCGGGACCGTGGCCATGATATTCCATTGAGAATCCATGGCGTAAAGCCATGGGAAGTATCTACAGAGAAAGGATGCTTTCTGCGGCATTTTTGCACCCGTTTTTGAATCGATAAAACAGGTTCTCGGAATCCTTTGGCAGAAAACAGCGGTTCCTGATTTGGGTTTTCCGTAAAAGGTGTATATTATAGTAAACGTCATAACTATTTTTACTTTGCCCGAAAGCCATCACAGCAACGACAATCGGCTTAGCGTGTCAAAGTAAGGATTTTAAAGTCGTTTACTATATTCCGGAAGGCCCGGAGGGAGCGGGAAATGATGAAACATCATAAAAATTTTTATGTGGAGACAGGATACAGGAAACTGATGGAGGTCGTGGAAGGCCTTGGGGATGCAATATACGGGAGGGCAGAAGCCAATGAGTTTCCAGGACGAAATGAAACAGATGTTCTTACGCGTGGCAGCGGGGGAAGTGGAGCCGGAAGAGTGGGCAAAGTGGTGGGATGTCAACGGACTGAGATTGGAAGAATTCCTCAACCGGGGAGACAGGATGAGGATGATGCCTGCCTTATGGAGTGCCAGTTATTACTGGATGGCAAAGACCCAGAGCGGCGTCGCATATTATTTCCATGCCCAGGGGCGCCCGGTAAAGACTTCCGGCTATTATGAGGAAAAAGCGCGGGAAGAGGAAAGGCGCCAAAGGCAGAAAGCCATGGAAAAGTATCATATGAATACCGCATCTGCCAGACAGCAGTGGGAGGCATATCTGCAGGATCATCCCACAGACACAATCTCTTTTGACTGGAAAAGCTTGCTGGGAACACCTTCCGGGCAGAAACCGGCAAAGGATTTTCCCTATAAAGAAGCAAGGACAACGGAGCAGTGGAAGGAGTGCGGAGAGGAGCTGAAGCTTCGCCTGAAAGAGAATCTGCAGGCAAAAATTGCTCCCTTGGCAAAAGCATACGGCATGAAAAAGGCGGGTCCCAAAACCTTTGTGCGGGAGAAGAACGGCCTGGTGTCCCGCATCCAGTTCATCGGCTATTTCCGGGGCGGCGGATACGAGGCGATGAACTGCTATTTATGCCCCATATACGCCATACAGTACGGCATCCTGGGCCTGCCGGGGCATATCTGCCAGGGGGAGAATTTCCAAAGGATGCAGAAGGACTGGGGAGCGATTCAGTACGGCATGGAAGCGGTGGATGCCGCCATGGTGGAGCGCATCAACAGGAAATTTGACGACATCCTGATATACCTGGCGGACGGCATGCTGCCGGAGTGGCAGAGGATAGACAGCCTGGAGACCTATTTTGCAAAGGAGCGCCGGGATTATCTGAAAGTCACCGAGACAGGCCCCCAAAATCCCAGGACCAACAGGCCCATGTGGAACCTGGATACGGGAGGAAAGGAAGATCCCTGGCGGGCGGACGACTATCTGTTCGGCGTATGGAACCTGCTGACCGGAAAGGAAACCGAAGGATACGCACGCCTTGAAAAATGTGTGAGGCACAATTCCGTTTATATGAAAGAACGCCTGGAAGAGTTCCCTAAAGCCTGCAATGACCCGAGAGACGCCATGGCGGTGATGTACTACAATGCCCGGCTGTTTCTTGGGACAAAGGAGACCCCAGATGCAGAAAAACGCCGGGACAGGATTCAGGAGACTTATGAGGAAGTATGCCGGTTCATGCGGTACTACCACGGCCTGGCGAAGAAGACGGAGAGGGATTGACGGCATCTGGAGAGGGCCGGAATACGGGCCGGAGATTATTACGATGGACAAAGTGGTCTTTTATCGGTTCCGGCATTTTCTGCTCTGGGATCATGTGCCTGAAAGTCTGCGCTGTGCCCCGGAGGAGCTTCCGGCGCGCTTTGTGTCCACCGCAATGGCGGCTTTCCAGGGGATTACCGGGAAACGGTTTTAAGTAACAAAAGGAGAGAACAAATGCTGAGCTGTTTTCATTTTTTTGCTTCAAAACAGGATCTTTGCAAAATTTTTAAAGTGGTTGAACAAGAATTTTCCATTAAATACTGCCTGATAGAGGCGAATCAGGAGGGTGGCAAAGAGGAAGTGCCCCAAATGGAGTTCGCCACAATCGAGGAGATTGCAGATGATTTTACCGCCACCCACAGCATCGCGCCCCGTTGTATGATTGCGCCGAAAACAGAGGTCATTGAACTATACTGGCGCAGGATGCAGAGGGACGGCACTGCCAGGTATTGCATGAATCTTCTTGAATATACAAATGGTGTGCAGCTGAAAGGCATGGAGAAACATGAGGATTTGACATGCGAGTTTTATGTGTATATCAACAGGGAGCATGAGACGGAATTTTCAGCCGCCCTGTTCAAAAGTATGATTCGTGAGATTAGAAGGAATTGTGTGAGGGTAAAGAATACTGCCCCGACTTATATAGGAAAGGAACTGTATAAGGACAGGGAGAACCGAGTCTTTTGCGGCGAACGCTGTAGCACTTTTACGGTGACTGCCGCAAATGAGGCAAAGGAATGGTACAGATGTCCGAAAGTTAGGAAATTTGCCGATGGATCATTCAGAGAGAAGCTTTCCTTTCTACAGCGTGTATTTGAGGGAAAAGAAATAAAAGATTATTCGGAGGAACGAAAAAATTTCTCGGAAGATTTTCAGATTTACAGAGTTGCCGAGGGAGCTGTCTGGAGAATAAAGGATCTGAATCTTTTAAAGGAAGTATTCGCTCTGTTTGACGATGAAGTCAAAGTACCCAGCTCCCCTGGGACAAGCACGGCTATGGAATATTTATGTGAAGCATCGGTATATGTGGCTTCTGCTCAAAAGCCGGATGGAATACGGATGTTACTGGAGCAGATGCATTTTATTCCGGAAAAGGGATATCACTGCGGCTGTGAGGGGATTGTCAAAATTTTGCTGAATGGGAGCAATTTTCAAAAGTGCAAAACAAGCCTGGCAAATGCAGACAGGGACACAAAAGCCCTGGTTAAAAAAATACTGGAGGGATTAACGGATAAGAAAATGGCAGGGAAGAGGAATGAACTGGTCGATATGCTGAAACGGGATTTGGAGAAGAAATGAAGTTTAGAACTTAAGTAATGCCCAACGGAGACGGGTATGGAGGTGTTAAAATGGAATCAGGAGAAAAAAGGAACAATAGAGGACAGCCCCAATGGGCAAAGCGCATCTTGAAATTATTGGAACAGGCAAGGGCGAAAGACCCGGACTTTGTAAGATTTGGGGCATACGGCCACAAATACAGGGTGTCTGCGCCCGCCAGCGAGGAGACGATACAGAGCTTTGAGGAGCAGCAGGGCATCCGCCTGCCGGAGGAATATCGGGACTTTCTGCTCTTTGTGGGAAACGGCGGCGCAGGCCCTTATTATGGGCTGTACGGGCTGGAGACGCAGGAAAAGGAGCTTCACGATTCCCACGCCCGCCTTTACCGGGTTCAGGAGGAGCCGGTGATTCACCCGAAGATGAGCAATGAGGAATGGGACAGGATGATAGGTATAGATCCGGAGGGCAGGTCGGGCGGCGGGCCAGGCGGCAGCGGACGAGGGGAGGAAGTGCATCCGTATGTGGGCGTCCTGCCCATCGGGAGCCAGGGCTGCACCCTTATGACGGGGATCATGCTGGCGGGACCCTGCCGGGGGCAGGTGGTCTATTATGACGAGGATTTCTGCGGGCCGCCCTTTTTCGTGCGGGAAAAGGGATTCCTGGCATGGTATGAGCGGTGGCTGCGGGAGGTGATCGCAGGCTACAATGAGGAGGAAGTGGGATTTGGCCTGAACATGGACGGAACCCCCGTCCAGCTGATGGAGCTGTACCAACAGACCGAAGACCCGGAGGAAAAAATCGAGATCATCGACAGCTTCTATAAATTTGAGACTCTGCCTGGAAAACAGAAAACATATTTCAAACAGGCCTGCGCCGGGGAAGCCGATATGGAGGTGCGGATGAAGCTGATCAAGATGCTGGCCCGCTTCCATGTGCCGGGGATGGCGAAAGAGCTTGAAAAGCTGTGGGAATACGGGGCCTATGCGGAGGCTGTCTCCATCATCACCTATGAAGGGACCTGGGAGGTGAAGGAGACGTGGTATGAAAGGGTATTTGAGATACTGCCCAGGCTCCGGGGGGAGGGCTTCCGGGATGCCTGCCATACCATCAGTGCCGTGAAGGATTATCCCAATGTCCACGCGGGAAGGCTGAGAGAAGCCCTGAACCGGAAGGATTTGGACAGGAATGACAGGATCTCGCTGTTCCACTGCATCCAGAAGCTGAAAGGAAAGGAAGAGGTGCTGGATTATTTCCTGGAGTATCTGTCTACAGAGGAAAATCCCACTTTGCTGATCTATGCCGTCTGGTGCACAGAGGGCGTGGAGGACCGGCAGCTGCAGGAGCTTTATGTGCGGCTGATGGACAGGTACAGAACCCACGAAAATACGAAATTCGACTACAAGGGCAGCCAGATGGTCTTAAGGGGAGGCGCCTGTCTGGGAGCCAGCAGGCCGGAGGGGCAGCTCACAAGCAATCTGATGCGGCAGTTCGGATATTTTGGATTGGACTACCGGGGAGGCTTTCGGCTGCTGATGGATGACGCTGCCTGGAAGGAATGGAAGCGTGAGAATGGGTTTGTTTAGCCCTAACCCGGACAAGCCGGAACCAAAATTTTGCCAAAATGCGCAAGATTTCGTTAATAAGCGTCTAAAGCATAGAATCGAGGCATTAAGAACTGTGAAAAGAACCGCATTATAAACCGGGAGTACATTGTCAAAGATTCCATTGACTTTTGGCCTGTCGGGCCATAAACTGAACGAAAGGGCATTTATGGAGCATCGGCATGTGCATTTTTATATGGAGGGTGAATTGAATGGGAACATATTTGAATCCGGGGAATAAGGGATTCCAGAAAATATTACAATCAGAATATGTGGATAAAACCGGCTTGATTGCATTGATCAATAAGACCATAGGGACAACGGGGATGCTGACGTGTATCAGCAGACCCAGGCGTTTCGGAAAGTCTTACGCGACGAAGATGCTTTGTGCATACTACGACTGTTCCTGCGATTCCCAAGGGCTTTTTGACGATAAGGAGGTTGCGCGGACGCCGGGGTATCTGGCACATTTGAATCAGTACCATGTGATCAATCTTGATATTACCGGTTTTATTTCCGAGACGAAGAGACAGAGGAAACCGTTGGCGGATGTGCCGGATAGAATTGTGGAGGCTGTCCACAAGGAGTTGATGGACATATTTCCGAAGCTGTCTGCGGGGGAAAGCCTTATGGATGACCTGATACGCTGTGTGAAAGAAACAGACAGGGAATTTGTATTTATCATTGACGAATGGGATGCCCTGATCCGGGAGGCGAAGGGGGATGAGGAGATTCAGTCGGCGTATTTAAATTTGCTCCGGGAATGGTTTAAGAATAATAATTTTACGCCCAATGTGGTGGCGGCAGCCTATATGACGGGGATTCTGCCCATCAAGAAGGATGGCTCCCAGTCGGCTATTTCGGATTTTATAGAATACCCGATTCTTGACCCGGATGGGTTTGCGGAGTTTACCGGTTTCACGGAAGACGAGGTAAAGAGGCTGTGCGAAAGCTACGGGATGAGTTTTGAGGAGGCCAGAAAATGGTATGATGGGTATGACTTTCCGGAAATCGGGGCAATTTACAATCCCTATTCGGTGATGCTTTCGATGCGGAAGAGGAAGTTTGGCTCCTACTGGCAGAAGACCTCGGCGGCGGAATCGCTGATGACGTATATCAATATGGATTTTGAAGGGCTGCAGGAGACAATTTCCCGGCTGATCTCCGGGGAAGAGATAGAGGTTGACACGGAAAGCTTTGAGAATGATTTTGAAACTTTCCGGAGCCGCGATGATGTGCTGACGCTGTTGATCCATCTGGGGTATCTGACATGGAATGAGGAAGACGGTACGGTGCGTAACCCTAACGAAGAGGTGAGGGGAGAATTTCGGAAAATATTGAAGGGCACCAATGCCAACCGGACATGGCTGGAGCTGATCAGCCGTTCCCGGAAGCTCCTGGAGGATACGCTTGCAGGCGACGGAGAGGCAGTGGCGACGGCCATTGAAGCAATACGTGATACCCAGTATGACCCGACTTTCTACAACAACGAACAGGCTTTGCGGTATGTGATTAAGTTTGCTTACATTGCTGCGATAGATCAGTATCTGAAAGTGGAGGAGCTGCCGTCCGGAAAGGGGATTGCGGACGTAGTGTACCTGCCGAAACGGAATTCTCTGCTCCCGGCGTTGGTGGTGGAGCTGAAATGGAACGAGTCCTCCGAGGGGGCGATCCGGCAAATCAGGGAAAGAAATTATCCGGCAGTGTTGGAGAAATATGGCGGCGAGGTGGTCATGGCGGGCATCCATTACGATGCAAAGACGAAGGTTCACAGCTGCCTCATTGAAAGGACTCAGGATTTATAATCGGAGCGGACATCAAGCGGGGACCGGCGTATATATATCCTTATGAAGAAGGAATGCGTTATGAAGGAAGTGGATAGTAAAAAACGAGGGGAGTGGGGAAAGAGATGCGTTTTGAAAAGGCGGTAATAGAAGATACAGGACAACTGTCGGAATTAAGACTTGCTTATTTAATAGAAGATAACGGCAAATTGGAAGAAAAGGATTTGGATATCATCAAACATAGCCTGCCAGATTATTTTGTTCGTAATTTAAACAATACCATATATGGCTATGTAGCAAGAGAGGAGAAGGAAATTGTTGCCTGTGCACTTTTACTTGTGACTGAAAGACCAATGAGTCCTCGGTTTATTACAGGTAAAACAGGCACTGTTTTGAATGTATACACAAAGCCTGAATATCGCCATAAGGGATATGCGCGAAAGCTGATGAAAATGCTGTTGGCAGATGCATTAGACATGAATGTGGACATGGTGGAACTGAAAGCAACAGATGCAGGATATCCTTTGTATAAATCACTGGGGTTTAAGGATGCGAAATCCAGGTATCATCAGATGAAGTGGTATGGCGGCGGCTTGCTGACATAGGGCATGAACGGTATTTTTGCCGATACCAAAGCGATACATTCTTTAAACCAAACTGATACATTCCCGGAGTAGAGTGTGTGCTATCATGATCAAAATATCATGGTAGTATGCATTGCTTTTTCTGCGGGAAGAAAAAGCGGTATGGGGAAGAGGAGTGTATGACATGAAAAAAGTAAGCAGAACCAGGGCCGTATGTGATCGGAAACCGGCACGCTACCTGAAGCCGGTATGCTGTTTGATGCTGTGCGCATCGCTGCTTCTGACGGCATGCGGCGGTGACGGGATCTCTGATAAGGACGGTGCTTCCGGTAAGGACGGCGCATCTGATCAGGAAGTTATATCGGGAGAGGGATCCGTTTCTTATTTCAATCCGGGGCGGGAGTGGGTCTATGTACCGGAAGTTTTCACGGTGGATACCAAACAGTATGTGGATTATGGGAGAATGCA
Source organism: uncultured Acetatifactor sp. (assembly GCA_910589035.1). Taxonomy (GTDB): domain Bacteria; phylum Bacillota; class Clostridia; order Lachnospirales; family Lachnospiraceae; genus Acetatifactor. The sequence continues at coordinate 27,225 of CAJUSI010000055.1, forward strand.
GCCGGTGGGCGATACCCTCTGTTATGTGCTGCAGGAAGATACAGGGAGCAGGGAAAAGAATATCTGCCGGTATTCCCTGACCGGCGGGGAGCTTGAGACTACCCCCATCAACTGGCCGGAGGGAGGGAATGACTGGGATCCGGGCTATCGCTTTTTTACCCGGGATCAGGGTCTGTATATGACCGCAAATGTCTATCCGGCGTCCGGCGGCATGAAACGGTTTTTGTGCAGGTTTGATGCGGAAGGAAACTGTCTGTTTTCCAGGGATATCACGGAGCAGGCCGGGGGGAACGTCTCTATTCACGGGTTGTACGCAGACAGCCGGGGGCGGCTCTATATCTTCCTTGACAGCGAGGAGATCCTGCTGTATACCGGCGAGGGAGAGTATCACGGCTCTGTGAGCTATCCTTCTTCGAAGGATCAGGCGTCCGTTCAGATAAAGGGAGCATGTGAGGGCGCTGACGGCAGATTTTATGCCTGCTTCAGCCAGGAAAGCGCGGGGAATGTCCGCTGTACCCTGACGGAAATCGATTTTGAGAATGCCAGGCTGGCGGAGGCTGCGGGGAATCTCCCGAATATTGAGGGACTCTGCGGGGGAATGCGGCGCGATGACCACACTGGTCAAAATGCTGATTCCGGCAGGCGGGGCAATGATTCCGGCGAAACCGGCAGCAATTCTGGCGGGAGCGGGGAGAAATCTGCCGGGCAGGCAAGCGATTCCCCGGGCGGGGGCGGAGATCCCTCTGCAGAGGAAGGGGACGGTTTGGGCAGCCAATACGACCTCCTGCTATATGACGACAGGGCAGTCTATGGATACCGTTTCGACGGGTTGAAAGGTGATTCGGGCTCGCCGGGGGAGGAGCTGTTTCTCTGGATGGACAGCGATATCAACGGATATTGTGTGGCAAATCTGTATCTGCTGGAGGACGGCAGGCTGTGCGCCACGGTGGAAGACTGGCTGAACGATGACAGGGTCATAGTGGTGCTGGAAAGGACAAAGGCGGAAGAGGCACCAAGGCGGGAGGAGCTGGTGCTGGTCACTGTGGAGGAAGGCAGCGACCTGGCAGCCATAGCGGTGAAATTCAACCGGGGAAACGGCAGGTATCATCTCACGGTGAAGAGCTATGGCTCCCTGACGGATTTGTACAATGCCCTGTTGGCAAAGGAACCCATGGATCTGATCGATCTGTCCGGCGTGGATGTGCGGAAGATGGCCGCCCGGGGGCTCTTCGAGGATCTGACTCCCTATGTAGAGCAGTCGGAGGCGTTTGGCCGGTCGGACTTTGTGGACGGAATATTGGATGTATATAACTGTGATACTGTCCTGGCGGGCATTCCAGCGGAGTTCATGATTCGGACCGTAGTAGGGAACAGGGCGAAGCTGGAGAATAAAGCAGGGCTGGCATTGGAAGAACTGTATTCGATTGCAGACCGTTATCCGGGGGTGAGAGCCTTTGACGGAGTGACCAGGGAAGAGATGATGGAATATTGTCTGATGTTCAATGAGGATACCTTTATTGACCGGGATTCCGGCGCATGTTTCTTTGACTCGGAAGAATTTAAGGCGCTGCTCGCGTATGTGAGCCGATTTCCGGATTCCGCAGAAACCGGGAGAGAAGAGGAAGCTCTGTCCGACAGAATAAAAAGGGGAGAGGTACTGTTTGCGATAGGGGAGACGACCCCATACCTGTTGTGGGATTATGTGAAAATGTTCGGAGAAGATGCTGCCTATGTAGGTTTTCCCACCGCGGACGGCAGGGGAGGGCACCTTCTGCTTGGCAGCAATGCGTATGCGATTGCCGCGGTGTCGAAGCATAAGGACAGCGCTTGGGACTTTATTGAGGATTCTTTGACACAGAAGAAAAGCGAACTCTATGGGGAGCTCTGGCTGACCTATCCTGCATTGAAGAAGACCCTGGAGGAGAGAGTGGAAGCTGCCATAGTCAGGGATAGATTTACATGGGAGGATATCAATGCAGCGCTTCAACTGGTGCCGGATGCAACGCCCTTTTATTCCATCCAGGAGGACGAAATCATCAAAATTATCAATGAGGAAGCTCCCGCCTATTATACCGGGCAGAAAGGGATGGACGATGTGGTAAGAGTGATTCAAAACCGGATTCAGCTCTATGTAAACGAGAGCAGGTGAGGGGGCTTATAGGATAGGTTATGCGGCCGTTTTTGCTGAAAATCAGCGGAAGCGGCCTTAAATATGCATTGCAAATGACGGACAAGTATTTTATAATCACATCAATCGGGGTTACTGTTATATTTTAGGCAAGTATTATATATGATGATTGCTGCAACCCGTAAAGGCAGTGCAGCAGCAGGAAAAGGAGGCATTATGTCGAAGCTTATGGTTTGTTTTCCGGGCATAGGGTACCACTGCGATAAACCCCTTCTATATTATGGCAGAAGTATCGCCCGTGAACTGGGATATACGGATTACAGAAATATAAGCTACTCCTATCAGGCCGGAAATATCCGCGGCAATGAGGAGAAAATGAAAGAAGCGTATGAGGCGCTGTTTTCCCAGGCCGAAAAGGAGCTTGGGGATATGGACTGGCGTCAATATGAGGATGTGCTATTTATTTCCAAAAGCATCGGTACAATCATTGCCGCATCCTATGCCCAAAAGTATGGACTGAAAAGGGCGGCGCATATTCTGTATACGCCCCTGGCACAGACCTATCTCTTTGCTCCGGACAATGCAGTGGCATTTATCGGAACGGCAGACCCATGGAGCGACACGGATGAGATTATCCGTCTTTCAGATGCAAATCATATCCCCATAGCCGTATATGAGGGATGCAATCATTCCCTGGAGTGCGCCGACACCCTGCGAAATATGGAAAATTTAAAGGATATCATGCAGCGGACACGGGAGTTCTGTAAGGGGATGAAGAAAAAATGACGGATATGTCTGTTCTGGCGTTTTTGATCCCTGCAGGCAATGTGTGATGTAGACGGCAAAAGGCAGGACGTCCTGCCAGGTGGAGTCATGCAAAGGAGGGCAACGGTTCGCAGGCACAGGGAAGGGAGAGCAGGATGCAGTATTGGAAGGCACATTACATGGATGCACTGTATGATACGGATATAGAGATTCTGAATATGGAGGAAGAGGATTTTGACGGACGGCAGGAAACATATCTATGACGGCATAAGGATAACAGATGTGCGGATGAGTAAGAATGCGCCTCAGTACTTGAAGGGCATGGAGCAGGGAGAAAAGAGCAGATGATCGATACGAATAATATGTCCAGTAAAACGTTGATAAGGGAACAGTATAAAAACACGGATAATCTTAAACTGCGGAAAAGTTTACATGACAAATACAGTGTCAATAAGGTCGGTTTTCAGAAATGGATGTTTGAGCAATATCCTTTTTCTCCCGGAATCAGAATTCTTGAATTGGGAAGCGGGCGGGGGGAGCTGTGGAGCAGCTATTTCGAGAATGATATGCTTCAGAGCTACGAAATGGACATTACATTGTCGGATTTCTCGGAAGGAATGGTTGAATATATGCGCCAGAGGTATTCAGGAAAAAGAATGTCTGTGGAAAGTATAGATATAGTGGATATTCCGTTTGAAAATGACTCTTTTGACCTGATGATAGCCAATTCCATGTTATATCATGTGAAAGATATCGACAGGGCACTTTCCGAAGTAAGGCGCGTCCTGAGAAAGGACGGTTTGTTTTTCTGCTCCACATTGGGAATGAACGGAATGACGCAGTTTCTGTATTGCGCGCTGGATGAACTGGGGATTCCTTATAATCGTGAGTCCGGGATATCTTTTACACTGCAGAATGGAATGCAGCTGCTTAAAAAGCAGTTTGAAGATGTAGAACGGCGGGATTATGAGGATGCCCTGGAGATCGATGTCATTGAGGATTATCTTGCGTATATTTATTCCATGGCTTCCATGCAGGGACTTGAACGGAAACATTATGATACTTTACTGAATTACTTCAACTCCAAAAAAGCAAACGGATATCTGCATGTCCCCAAAGAATATGGAATGTTTGTGGCGGGCGGATTTTCTCACACATTTCCTACATAGACATTTTTTAGATACCGCCCGGCAGTCTCAGCCAGCCGGTACAGATGCCGGATGTCCGTGGGATCACGGTCAAGCATATGATACTGGGGGAAAAACCGTGTAATGTGCAGGGGGATTTCAGGGCTTAAAGCCGCAATCCACCGGGCCTCTTCCTCCATCTCTTCCGGGCTGTCATTTTCACCGGGCACGATCAGGGTGGTGAGCTCCACATGGCAGTCCCGGACCGCCCTGGCAATGAAGGTTTTCACTGTGTCAAGCTCGCCGCCCAGCATGCGGTAATAGTCCGCCCGGAAGCCCTTCAGGTCGATATTCATGGCGTCTATACAGGGCAGCAGCTCCTCCAGTATTTCCGGGGAGGCCGTCCCATTGGTCACAAGCACGTTGACCATGCCGTATTCCTTCACAAGCCGCGCGGTATCCCGGACATATTCCCAGCCCACCAGGGGCTCATTGTAGGTATAGGCCATGCCTATGTTCCCGGCATTTTCCCGCTCCGTCCATTCCAGGGCTATGTCCGCCAGGCGTTTGGGCGACAGGTATGGGGCCTGGGCGTCCGTTTCCTTCTCCATGGATATCTCATGGTTCTGGCAGAAAGGGCAGCGCAGGTTGCAGCCGTAGCTCCCCACGGACAGAATATTCGCGCCCGGGCGGAAGTTTTTCAGGGGCTTTTTCTCGATGGGGTCCAGGGCAAGTGAGGTGATCCGGCCGTAATTGGCACATACGATCTTTCCGTCTTCATTTCTTCTGGCTCCGCAGAGTCCGGTCTGCCCGGGGGACAGCGTACAGCGGTGCATGCATACCTGACAGGTGATTTTCATATTTATACCCCTAGCGCGCTTCGGCGCGCATACCAATCAATATTTGAAAGGAACTTTCAAACTTATACCCTCTTGCTCCTATTTTAAAAATGTGCTGATATGGGTCTTGACCTCCGCCACATCCAGTACATTGTCATGGAGCTTCTGACCGTACAGATGGCGCTCAATTCCCAATACGCGATTTTGGAAGGGAGAACCGTCAAACCATTTCTCAAAGCAGGGAATATAATCGGGGCTGGTTTCGGCTTTTCCGTAGATACCGATGATATACAGCCGTCGGATTATCTCCTCATAGATATCATTATGCATGATATAGTCCTGGAACCGCTCATTGAAGATGAAATACAGGGATGCCGGATTGCCGCAATACATGGGGACAATCAAGACTACCTTGTCGTATTTGCACATGGTATCATACAGATTGTAAATATCATCGGCTCTGTATTTGCACTCCTCCTGGAAACACTCGTAGCTGCAGTTGGAACAGGGGTGTATCTCCAGATTCCGAAAGAAAACGATCTTGTCGGCGTCTGACGATATGTGTCTGGCAATTCTGTCACAGTTCCCGTTTTCCCTGGCTGAAAAACTGATTATGAGATTCATGGGCAATCCTCCCGGTTAACGGTTTAACGGCGATAACCTACTATTTTCCTTAATGGCTCTAATAATGCCGCACAACCTCGAATCGTTCCAGTTCCACCGACTCGTATTCCCGAATACCTGCTTTCTGCTTTGCTATGGCGATCTGCTGTTCCACGGTGTCCACGCCCTCCAGGTTGGGCAGCAGCAATCCCCGCCTGCCGCCCTTTGTGACGATGACTCCGTACCGGGCCGGGTCCAGTTCGCCGGGGGAGGATATCCGCTCCGTGTCTCCCAGCACGTCCACGCTGATGGTGAGCCGCTCCGCCTCCCATTCCTCCACGGGGGAGAACCTGGGATCCTCGGAGCAGGCGCTGACGGCATTGTGGATGATTTCCTCCGCAAGGGAACTGCGCACTGCCTGGATGGTGCCGATGCAGCCCCGGAGCTTCCCGTCCTCCTTCAGGGACACAAAGGCGCCTGCACGGCGTCGGTAGAGTTCCTCCGGCAGTCCTTCCGGCACAGGGGGCCGCTCCCCGGTACGGAGCCAGGTTTCGATGGTGTGCCTGGCAAGCTTTACATAGGGGTCTTCTTTTGCCTGCTGTGCCCGGAGCCTCTCTTTCTCCCGGGCCTCATACTGTTCCAGGAAATTCCGGGTTTCATCCGTATAACGTTCATTCTCCATGGAACATTCTGTTTCCGGGGACAGCCTTTCTTTCAGGGAATTTCCTTTTTCCATGGAACGTCCTTTGGCCGTCCCCCGGACATGGTAAGTGCAGATGCCATATCCCACGCTGAAAGGCCCTTCATAGGAGAGGCGCTCCGCATCCACGGCGGTTCTGTCAAAGGCACCCGCCATGATGGTGAAGGAGCGGTGCCCGCATTCCGCGGCCTTTTCGCAGAAGCTCTCCTTAAAGTCAAAGAGTTCCCCGAAGGCGGCCCGTCCCATGACATCCATGATGCGGGCGTCGTATTCCGGGCCTTCTTTGCAGTATCCGTAAGGCCCGTCCTCTTTTAAACGATGGGACAGGTCCCCGCTGGCGATGATCACTGCGTTTCTGCCCAGCGCTTCGGCGGTGTCGCGGATACACTGCCCCAAGCGGTAATGGGCGGAGAGGGGGAAGCCGGACAGGCCGACCCGCACCAGCTGATATTCCGTATCATATTGATTTACAAACCAGAGAGGCACGCAGGTGCCGTGGTCCAGATTTTTGTCACTCTCCCCAAGAGATCCTGCATGCAGGCCCCGTGAGCCCGCAAGTCCGCCCAGGTATTCCGCGAATTTCGTGTCGTAGGAAACCTCCATGCACACCTGCTTTGCCCCGAACTGCCCGAAATCTCCCCTGGCGCTTCTGCCCGGGGAAATGTGGAAATAATCCGCGTACATGGTCTGGTGGGGCGAGAGCAGCACGATGGTCTCCGGCCGGAGGGCGGCAAGTTCCCTGGCCGCTTTGTGGTATGCGTCGATTGTATTCTGAATTGTCTGCTCCTGCCCCCTGCCGATATCCGGTATGATCAGAGGCGGGTGAGGCAGCATAAAGCCTGCGAGAATGCCCATGGTTGGATGCTCCTTTCTTTTTTAGAAAAACACGAAACCTCAAACCGTATATACTCAGTATATACTATCCGGGAGGGGTTATCAACTTATATTTATTCCCGCAAAAAGAATAGCGATTGCGCAGGCGGATGCCCAATGATATAATGAAGGATACAAAAGAGGGCAGGAAACTTCGGGCTGTCAGCAGGGATAGAGAGGATTCCATATACAGCACAGAGGCTCATGGCCATTCAGTAGTTTGAAAGTTCCTTTCAGACTGCTGAATGGATGCCAGTTAAAGCAGGCAGGGAGGTATAAGTTTGGAAGTAAACTTCCATATGCCAGACTTGGCAGCCTGCCATCAAAGTGCAATTTTGATTGGTACGCGTGCCGAAGCGCGCAGAGAGGTATAAAAATGGAGAAGAACAAAAGATACGATGGGTTTCCGGTCAACCTGTTCTGCAGTTTGATGCTGCTGAGCTTTATTCCGTTTCTGTATACGCTTGTGAGGACGAATTCAATTGCAAACAGTCCTTCGGCAGACGGATTGGGCATTGCGGGTCATATTGAATGGTTTGATCTGATCAACGAAACGATACAGGCATTTCTGATTGTGCCGCTGTATGCCCTGCTCAACAGGTGCATGGAAGATGCGGCGAAACTGAAGGAGCGGATTTTTCAGACTTTTTTAATCGTAAATGCTGTGTACGTGGTATTCTCCGTTATTACGCTTGCTTACTGCGGACATATTGTATCGGCAATGGCACCCGGAGAGATCGGGGAAGTGACAGAGTATCTTCGGCTGGAAACGATAGGGTTTATTATCGGGAATGTTGTAAGCTTTGTAAATGTATTGTTTGTGGTTCTGGAAAAACCGCGCTATATCTATGCAATGTTGGTTTTGAAGACAGCCTTCACAATCATCGGTGATTTATTCCTGATTCCCCGGTTTGGAGTCAATGGCGTTGCATGGTCTAACATTGCAGTCAATACGGTATGTGTTGTATTGTGCCTGATTGCTGTATTTCGGGAAAACCTATTTACCGTTTCCCTTCGCTTTGAGAAAGCTTTTTTAAAGGATTACCTGTTTATTGGCCTGTTTGGGGGTTCTCAGATATTGCTGGATAACCTGATTTATGCTGCCGTGGTCTGTAAAATGGTGAACCAGGTGGAGGAGCAGGGAAATTATTGGGCGGCAAATAATATCATTTGGGGACTGATGCTGATTCCCATATCCGCGCTGGCAGAAATTATCAAAAAAGAATGCAGGGATAGTATAACGCGAAAGAAAATGAGAAACTACAATATCGTAATACTTGTGACATTCCTGACATGGCTGTGCTTTATCCCCATGCTGAATCCCTTCTTAAAAAACGTGATGGGGATTGAGAATCATGAAGTAATAAAACAAATATTAATGATTTTGATTCCGTTTTACCTGGCATACAGCTATACGGCCTTATTCGACAATATCTTAATCGGCCACGGCAAAACCCAGTATTGCTTTCTCATATCGGCGGTTGTGAATCTGATCTATTATCCAATCGTGTACGGGCTCATGCTAAAAGGGGTATTTGCACCCGGCATAACCTTTATCTGCATGATGTTCGGCTTCGGCATGGTGATACATCTGGGGTGCAGTATCTTCTGCTTCAGGATTGCGGGAAAACCGACGCAGAACCGATGAACAATGCGGTAATTCCTGCATGTTAATATGCGTTGCTTGCAGCAACGGGCAGTTCTTCCTACAATGGTGGTAACAATAAAGAAAGAGGAGGTTATTCCGAATGCTAAACGAAAATATCAAAACCATCAGAAAGTCAAAAGGACTTTCCCAAGAGGAACTGGCTATCAAGTTAAATGTGGTGCGGCAGACAGTCTCAAAGTGGGAGAATGGATTGTCGGTTCCTGATTCCGATCTGTTAATTTCCATATCAGAAGTGCTTGAAACACCTGTAAGCATTTTACTTGGGGAGACGGTTGCCGCACCGCAAGGAGATGACTTAAAAACGATTTCCGAGAAATTGGAGGTGATAAACCTGCAGCTTGCCAGGAGAAAGACCGCAAGAAGGAAAGCGCTTCATTGGCTGCTTATCGCACTATGTGCAGTCATAGTTATGATTTTTTCTGCTTTGGTCATATTAGACAGCCCCTACTTAGGCTGGAATTATAATGACCCTGAAACCGCTGTTTTCGGAGCAGTTTTTCACGTATTTGAATATCTTTTCATCAGGTTAGCGCCAATTATTCTGATAGGGGCAGTTGTTGGAATTTTCCTGACAAGAAAACAGGAGCACTGATCAGACTATGGCTTTTTCTTATCTTCAGCAAGAGCGGGTTTACGCCAGGGCTCCCGGACCTGGCCAGGGGAAATACAGGGCTGATACTGGCGGATGAAATGCGGCTGCTGTGAATGGAAGGCAGATTTAAAAACAAATGCTTGACCTTGACGCTGGGTCAAGCATTATTATTATAACCAGGTACTGAAAGGTGAAAGCCTGCGTTTAAAGGCAGAAGTTTGGTTCCGGCCTGTCTGGGCGGGGCACAGAACTGTGTGCGGTTAGGAAATGGGAAAACGCGGTAAGTGTCTGCCTGTGTCCGGGTGCCGGCAGGCGGATGCGGAAGGAGAAACAGGAGGCAGAAAATGGAAATAGAACAGGAAAGATTCACAGTTGGGGAGCTGGCAGACCTGGCGGGGGTGTCCTCCAGGACAATCCGGTATTACCACAAGAAGGGGCTGCTTTCCCCTGTGGCGTATTCGGAAAGCCAATACCGCCAGTACGACAAAAGCTCGCTTCTGCGGCTGCAGCAGATTCTGATGCTGAAATATATCGGCTTCTCTCTGGAAGAGATCACAGAGATATTCCGGCTTCGTAAGGAGTCTTCTGTCACGGAGCTTCTGGTGGAACAGCACAGGATGCTGTTGGAAAAAAGAGAACAGCTAAACCGGGTAATCGCCGTGGTGGAGAAAACCCGGGATTACTGCAGCAGGGATGAACTCAGCCTTTCCCAGCTTTCGGAGCTGGTGAAAATGCTCACTTACAATGAGGCCGCCAACAAATCCTTTGAGTATTATGAGAAATACGGGGTAAAACAGCAGGACTGGTATCCCTGGCTGTTCCGGCAGCTGGGACTGCAAAAGGGGGAGAAGGTGCTGGATATCGGGGGAGGCTACGGGCTGGTCTGGCGGAGAAGCTTTGCCCATATTCCCCAGGGGGTGCAGATTGTGGTGCTGGACAAATCCCGGGAGCAGATTGCGCTTTTTCAGGGCTTTGTGGACGAGAACAGAGCGCTTTTGAAGGATGGCAGCGCAATTTCTTTTGAAAATAAGGATCTGAATCGGGTATCCTACGGTCAGGAAGCCTATGACTGTATCCTGTCCCTCCATATGTGGTTCTACATCGAGAACAGGACGGCCTTTCTGGAGAAGGTGTTTCGGGCGCTGAAGCCCGGAGGGCGCATGTGCGCCAATGTCAACTGGAGGGAATATGCGCTTGGCCTGGACAGCCTGTTAAAGGGCTTTTCACGGAGCCTGGATATTCGGCAGGAGGACGAAAGGCACCAGGAGCGGATACGGGAGACCGAAAAGGATTTCAGGGCATATTTTCCCCATACGGACTGCAGGCAGTATGACAACGAGCTGCATATCGGCGACAGCGGCGACCTGTACCGCTTCCTTCTGGACAGGGGCGCTGTGGGAAAGCAGATCGCGGGTTATGGGCGTGAATTTGTGAGCTATCTGGATGAATTTCTGAAAAAAGAGGGAGAGATTGTCATCCCGGGACATAGCAGGATGATGATTGGAAAAAAGGAATAGACGGAGAAATCTCCAAGACCGGAAGACGAAAGGCCAAAACCAAAAGACAGAACCGAAAGGCAAAAACCAAAAGACAGAACCGAAAGGCCGCAACCAAAAAGCCAGAGCCAAAGAGACAGAATCCGAAAGGCAGAATCCGAAAGGCAGAATCCAAAGGACAGAGAAACAGGAAGAAGCGTGATAAGATGAAGAGAGAAAGAAATGCGTCGCTGAAAATAAGTATGAAACATGTGTTCGACACCACAAAGGGCTACCGGCTCCGGCTGGGGGCGTTGCTGTTCACCGTGCTGCTGGGCACCGTGACGGGCGCGCTGTTCCCCCACGCCATTGGGAGAATCGTGGATGAAATTTTTTATGAAAGGCGGCTGAAGGAATTCCTGCTGACTTTCCTGGTCTACGCAGGTCTCTACTTCCTCAACCAATGTGCCCATGGGGCACTGAACTATCTGTGGGCGCATCTGGAGGTTACCTATGTGGTGAGCATCCGCAGGAGGTGCTTTCGCCACTTGCTGCGGCTGAAGGCGGAGGTCCGGACCCATATCAGGAGCGGGGATGTGATGAAGCGCATCCGGGACGATACGGAAATGTATCTGGAGTTCATCCACCGCAGCCTGTTCTATGTGCTGGCCAACGGGGTGCAGCTGGCAATTTCCATCGCCTATCTGCTGCATGCGGATTTTGTCCTGGGATTGACTGCACTGGTCATGATGCTGCTGATAGCGTACAGCGTCCGTTATTTTACGGCAAGGCTGAATAAGCGGCATCAGGAAATCCAGACAGAGAAAGGGCTTGCGGAGGCGTGGCTTCTGGAGATGATGACGGGAATCGTCCAGTGGAAGCTTCTGCATGCGGACGGCAAGGTGAAAAGGGACTACAGGGAAAAGCAGACAAAGGTCATAGGAGAAGAGGTGGATGCGGGATATCTTGCCCTGAAATCGGAGCGTATCAATCAGGCGCTGGCCCTGGCAGGGCAGCTTGGCATATACTGCATAGCGGCTGCCTGCATCGGGCGCGGGAGTATGAGCGTGGGGCAGTTTGTCTCCTGTGCGGCATACTTTTCCACCTGTGCCGCCTATTATAATGCCCTGTGCAGCAAGATAACCAATATCAGCGCAAATCTGGCAGGTATCCGGCGGGTGGAGGAATTTCTGTCCTGGGAGGAGGAAGAGGATTCCCCGCAGGCGTCGGATATCCGGATTGAAAAAGGCGCGGTGCGCTTTGAAAATGTCACCTTCGGATACGGCGGGGAGCCTGTGTTAAAGGAACTGAATCTGGAAATCTGCCCGGGGGAAAAGGCAGCCTTTACGGGAAAAAGCGGGGAGGGGAAAAGTACGCTGCTGCAGCTTCTCTGCCGCTTTTATGAGCCCCTTTCGGGACGGATTTCCATCGACGGCAGGGACCTGGATGCCTACACCCTGTCCGGCCTCAGGGAACAGATTGCCGTGGTATGGCAGGAAAACGGATTGTTCCCGGGAAGCCTGCGAAGCAACATTGTTTTCACGGATGAGTGCTCCCGGGACGGCCGGATCTGGGAGATCCTGGAGGGCCTGGGATTAAGGGAGACGGTGGAGGAATTCCCGGAAGGGCTGGGTACGGTGGTGGGAAGCGGGGGAAGGGAGCTGTCCGGCGGGCAGAAGCAGAGGATCGCCATCGCCAGATGCATCTACAGGCAGCCCAAAATCCTGCTGCTGGACGAAGCTACATCGGCGCTGGATGAGGAGACGGAGCAGACGGTAAACGCTTTTATCTGCCAGCAGCTCCCCCATACCACCATCCTCACGGTGGCCCACCGCTTCGCCACCGTGCTGGCCGCGGAGAAATGCGCGGTGATCGAAGAGGGGCGCGTCACGGGGGTGGGAACCCATGAAGCTCTGCTGCAGAGTAACCGGCAATACAGGCAGTCCTATGAGGCGTACCGGAACGCCGGACGGCAGGGAAACAAATTCCAAACTGCAAAGCATCGGTTCCAGACCTGAACCAGTTGGAACCAAAATCCTGCATGTAAATGCAGAATCAAAATTTCGTTTATAAGTGCTTAAGGAGGAAAAACAGGATGACTCAGGATAAAATGATCACCGGGAAAAAGTACAGGGGAAAAATTGCCCTGTATATATTCCTTCAATTTCTGCAGACCGCATGCGCCCTGCTGCCCCCGTATTGCTACCTGCTGTTCCTGAATCAGGTGATTCTGGAAGAAAAGTCGGAGCTTCTCTTATACGTCTGCCTGTTCTATGTGCTGGTATTTCTGGGAGACACCCTGGTATCAGCTGCGGGCAAAATGGTATATAACCGCATTTTCCCCGCCATGCACATGGAATGGAAGGAAAAAGTGCTGGAAAAATACAGCCGCCTGGACATGGACGCGGTGCAAAAGTACACCCCGGGGGAATTGCGGGAGCGCCTGCACAGGGATACGGAAAATGCGGTATTGTACCGGGAGAAAATGCTGGAAATCTGTATTTCTTCCGTGCGGATCCTGGCCACGGCGGGTATTTTGCTGTACCTGAACCGGATCCTTGCCCTGGTGAGCTTTCTCTTCCTGCCCCTGTCCTACTATATCACACGCTATATCAAGGGGAGGAGCAATGCGGAATATGAGAGAAGAAGGCGGGTACAGGGGATTTACAATGATTTCATGATTCACAGCCTGCAGGATTGGAAGGAAATCAGGACAGACTGCCGGGAGGAGGCGCAGCAGCGGCGGTTTGCACAGCTGTGGGGGGAGATGGGGGACGCGTTTCTCAAAGCCCATATGTGCTGGTTCCTCAACCGCACCTTTCTGGCATTCAAGGACGTGTTCCTGACAAAGATGGGACTGTACCTTCTGGGAGGCTTCCTGGCGCTTGGGGGATATGTGGCAGTGCCGGTGCTGCTTGCCTTTATGGAGTATTACGCGGATCTGGCAAACCGGCTGCTGGGAGTGATCGACAGCATTATGAGAAGGGGAGAACAGGAGGAATCGGTCAAAAAAGTAAAGGAAATCCTGGAGATACCGCAGCCGGAGAGACCGCAGACCATGGACAGCTTTGAAAGTCTGGAATTCCGTGAGGTGGATTTTGCATACAAGGAGGAAGAGGGAGCCGTGCTGGAGAAATTCAGCCTGGCGATCAGCAGGGGAGAGAGCGTGGCCCTGGTGGGGGAGAGCGGCTGCGGCAAGAGCACGCTGATCAGGCTCATGGCGGGCTGCCTGGTTCCCGCCGCAGGGGAAATCCGGTGGAACGGCGTCTCCATGGGGCTGATGGACAGAGCCTCCCTCTACGCCAGGACAGGGTTTCTCATGCAGGAAGCAGGCCTGTTCAACCTTTCCGTCCGGGAGAACCTGCGGTTCGGAAGAGAGGACGCTTCGGAGGCGCAGATGGCGCAGGCCTGCGCCAGAGCCAATATCCTGAACTTCATAGAGGAGCTGCCCCGGGGATTCGACACCGTCATCGGGGAAAACGGAATCCGCCTGTCCGGCGGACAGAGGCAGAGGCTGATGATCGCAAGGCTGCTCCTGCAGGATCCGGAGGTCATTGTCTTCGACGAGGCCACATCCGCCCTGGACTACCAGAACGAGAGCCGGATTCTGGATCTTCTGCTCCGGGAGGCCGATGAGAAGACCTTTCTCATGGTGACCCACAGAGGAACCTCCGCGGCGAAGTGCGGGCGGGTGGTCCGGGTGTCCGGGGTTCCCCGGCTATCTCCGGGTGCCCAATGAGGTCAGACACTGCTTGAATTTCCCCATTTTTCCTGTCTGCTTTCTGCAAAGCCTTATAAATACAAAACGAAAGGGGGATAGTTCGTTATGACTACCCCTTTTATGGAAAATACATATTTTATGAAGGTTTCAGAGACGCGAATTTCAAAAATGGGAAAACTCAAGGCAGATGCACATTGACTTATTGCCGATTCGGGCATAAACTGAAAGAAAACGTTGTTTTTGGACGGAGGGGATTCCATGGGGACCTTCTTAAATCCGGCGAATAAAGGGTTTCAGCAAAGTCTCCGCTCCCGGCATTGGCGGTCGGGCTGAGATGGAACAAATAAAATTGAGTTGATGGAGATGGCGGAATTGATTAAAAAAATATATTTTGAAAATTTTAAAAGCTTCCTGAAAACGGAGCTGCAGATTGAAAATATCACCACTTTAATCGGAACAAACGCTGCCGGAAAGACGAATGCCATTGAAGGGATGATGATACTATCCGAAATGATGTCGGGAAGAGATCTGGCGGCTATCCTGGACGGGACAAAGAACAGCGATTCCGGGATTCGCGGAGGCGCCAGAGGGTGCTGCAGATTTGACTCCGATTATTTCGTTTTGGGATGTACGGTACAATATGACGAAAGTATCGATTTGGAATACAGAATCAGGATAGAAGTCAGAGACCGTGTAATGGTTGCGGAAGAAAAGCTCTTTGAAGTGAATGACGGCAGCAGTAGAATTATGTATGATACAAAACCTGTGGACAGACGTTCCGGGGATATTGTAGTTGTCTGTAACAATGGGAAAAAAGGGAGAAATCCAGACATTACATGTATTCGGCTCTCGGCTGTCATAAGCCAGATGGCTACCAAACTGCCCCAGGAACGACATTATGGGAAAAAAATCGTGGGATATGCGAATACGGTAATCAATACATTTAAGGATATTCTGTATCTGAATCCGGAGACTTATCAGATGAGGGGATATTCCATGGTCAATGATACAGAGTTAAAGGTAAATGCTTCTAATATCTCGGCTGTGCTCTATGCGTTATGCCAGGAGAGCGCCAATAGGGATTTATTAATGGATATTATGCAAAAGCTGCCGGAGAATAAGATATCAGACATTACTTTTATGGAGGGCCCGCTAAATGATGTGATATTGTTTCTGGAGGAAAAATCCGGGAAGGAGAAGGAAAAGATTGATGCCACACGACTGTCAGACGGCACTTTAAGATGTCTGGCAATCGTGGCCGCCGTCCTGCGGGAAAAGAAGGGCGGCATGATTGTAATTGAGGAAATAGATAATGGCATCCATCCGGGAAGGGCAAAAATATTGATTCATCTCATATCGGATATCGCGAGACAGCGAAGAGTGGATGTGCTCATAACCACACATAATGCGATATTGTTGAATGCCCTGGGTAAAGAAGATCTGGCGGGCGTGGAAATCGTGTACAGAGATGAGGAAGAGGGGGACGGTAGATTCATTCCGCTAATCGGCATTGACAGAATGCCGGAATTGCTTGCAAATGGGAAATTAGGCGATGTTTTTACCAGCGATATGGTTTTGGAATATATCAAGCAGGGGAACGCGGCGACTGCCGATTATTCCTGGCTGGAGGATTAGGGTATGTTTGTTCACTTTATAGATACTTCGATATTTACGAATATAATCAATGTCCCGGGAAAAAATCAGCAGCGCGATGCGGTCATGAAGGAACTGAAAGATTTAATGAGGCAAAAAGACAAAAACGCGCTTGTTTTGCCTTTTGCAACAATTATAGAGACAGGAAATCATATTGCGCATTGCAGCGACGGCAACCAGAGAAGAAGGATAGCAGAAAAATTTACGGAATGCATTGATAAAACAATCCACAATAAGGCTCCATGGCAGTATTATGGAAATCAGCTGACGCCGGAGGATTTGGAACAGATTTGCGGACAGTTTCCGGATTATGCAATGCGTGGGGAAGGCTTTGGAGATTTATCCATTATCAGGGCGTATCAGAAATACAAAAACGAGACGCCTGCAATACATAAAATCAGAATATGGAGTGTTGACACACATTTAAAAGGCATTTATGAAGAAACGGTAGAACCGGTCTGTTTACGAAACAGGGGATAAAATGAGGCAGCTAAGGAGGAGCAGGAAAAATATGAAAAGGGTATTGGCTGTTTTCCGGAAAGGGCCGATTATGGCAATGCTTTTTGGAAGCCTGATAACAGTGTTAAGCGCCTGTGGACTATCCGAAGACGACTATCTGCCGGAGGAAGCAGGAGAAAACATTGACATCGAAATCCGTACAGAGACAGAGCCGATTTATAACCATTTTCCCGATTTGCCGGGGACATCTGAAATGCAGTGGTGCAGCGAAGTATCGGAAGGAATCGGGCTGTCCACGGTAAGGCTGTACCTTTTTGCTTATTATGACCATGACATAAGCGGCGAGCTGCAGGGCATGCAAGTCGGCGGCCGGGAAGATGCGATAGATTTATATTTCGTGCCGGAGGGAATAAGCAGGGAGCAAAAGTGGAAGAGCGTTGAAGATGCGCCGTTTGCCTTCCAGGCGGATATTAGGGACACTCAGAAAATGAATACGGCTGTCTATATAAATGAAACGGGAACGATTCTTTATATGGAGGCAATCGGGGATTAGGCCGGAAAATAAAGGTCTACAAACCTGCTATCTGGATTTGCAGTGGAAAGAGGAAAAGGATTGTAATGAAACATCGGCAGGAAGATGAAAAACAGACGGAATTGAAAACAACCGGAATCTAAAAAAGGAGAAAAACAATGGCGGTCATAGGAATCGACCTGGGAACCACTAACAGCTTGGGGGCATACTGGAAGGACGGAGGGGTGCATCTGATCCCCATGGAGGAAGAGCAGTTCCTGCTGCCCAGCGTGGTGAGCCATGCGGAAGGGGAGGGCTTCCTGGTGGGGGCCGCGGCAAAGGAGCGGCTGATTCCCCACGCGGAGGACACGGCGGCCTCCTTCAAGCGCTTCATGGGCACGGCGAAGGAGTATCATCTGGGAGGGCGGACCTACACGCCCATGGAGCTCTCGGCCATGGTGCTGGAGCAAATCAAAAGGAACGCGGAATTTTTCCTGAAGGAAGAGATCGAGGAGGCGGTGATCACGGTACCCGCCTATTTCAACGACAAGCAGCGCAGCGACACCAAGAAGGCGGCCCAGATTGCGGGACTCAAGGCGGAGCGCCTCATCAACGAGCCCTCCGCGGCGGCTTTGGCCTATCGGATGGAGTACGGGGAGGAGGACAGGACTCTCCTGATCTTCGACTTCGGCGGGGGGACGCTGGATCTGTCCTATGTGGAATGCTTTGACAATGTGATAGAGATCATCGCTGTGGCGGGGGACAACCATCTGGGCGGGGATGATATCGATCAGGCGGTTTCGGATTATTTCTGCCGGGAAAACGGGATCCGGCCGGAGGAGCTGAGCCGGGAGGAGCAGGCGAAATTGAAAAAGCTCTCGGAACACGCCAAATGCGCCCTGGCGCAGCAGGAAGAGGTGACGATGGAGCTGGAGCTGGCGGCAGGGAGGGCGGAAAGGGATGCAGAATCGATGGAGCCGGCAGCAGGAACGGCGGAGAGGGCGACAGAATCGATGGAGAGGGCGGCGGGGACAAAGGTCTGCAGGGCTTCTCTGGATTCCGACCGTCTCTTTGAGATCTGCATGCCCCTGTTCGGGAAGATAAAGCAGCTCTTTCTGCACATTCTGGAGGACGCCGGCTCCAGGGTATCCGCCATAGACGACCTGGTCATGGTGGGCGGCTCCTCCAGGCTGGGGGTGGTGAAACGCTTCCTCAGAGAGCTCCTGGGCAAGGAGCCCGTTGTCCTGGGGGAGACGGACCGGGTGGTCGCTTACGGGGCGGGGGTCTATGCGGGCATCCGACAGCGCAGGGAGGAGATCCGGGATATGCTCCTGACGGACGTGTGTCCCTTCACCCTGGGCATCGGCGTGAACAACAGGGCCAACTGGGACAAGAATATCTTAAGACCCATGATCGAGCGCAATTCCACCCTGCCCGCCTCCCACAGGGACCGGTTTGTGACCGTGGCCGATTATCAGAAGGAAATCAAAGTCTGCATTTACCAGGGGGAGGAATATTATGTGGACGACGACGCGCTCTTGGGAGAGCTCACCATAGAGGTGGCGCTGAAGCCGGCGGGGCAGGCCTGGGTGGAGGTGCAGTTTACCTATGACATCAACGGCATTCTCCATGTGGTGGTGGAAAATGAAATGGGGGAGCGCAGGCAGATTCTGCTGGCAAACCAGACCCTCAGCGAGGCGGAGCTGGAGCGGTACACCCGGGAGATGGAGAAAATCATGCTGCCGCCCATTCAGCAGCCGGAAAACAGGGAGATGCTGGACCGCTTCCTGGCATATTATGAGGAAAGCACCGGGAGAAGGCGGGAGATGATCGCCGCCATGACCGGGAGGGTTATGGCCGGACTGCAGAGCGGCAGAAAGAAGGAAGTGCGCAGCGCCCAGGAGCTGGGTAGGGCGTGGCTGGCGCAGCTGCAGGAGGAGACGGATATGCGGGAGGAGGTTCTGTTCGACGGGGAGTTGAAGTATGGGTTCGAGGATTTTGACGGGGAATATGAAGAATTCGGCGAAGGGTTGGGAGAGGAGCTGGATGAGGAATCGGAGGGGTTAGAGCAAGAAGCAGAAGCGGAATCCAGGGACTTTCGGTGAGCGGCTGGAAAGGAACCGGAGGGGCTGGGAATTTTGGCTAAGAGCCGGGATGTGAGTCCGGGAACCTAAGTGAAGAGCCGGAGGGGAGTTCGAAGGGGAAGGCGAAGAATTTCGTCGAAACGGTTTTTGATTTCGGTGGGAGACTGGCGCAGGCGCCGGATGGGGCGTAAAGGTTTTTCCGGAAGAGGAGTTTTGGCAGTTCCGGGTGGGCAGGATGGACAGGATATGCAGAATTGGAAAAGTTTCCGAATGCGTTCCATGGCA
The DNA here is from genome assembly GCA_910589035.1 of uncultured Acetatifactor sp. Taxonomy (GTDB): domain Bacteria; phylum Bacillota; class Clostridia; order Lachnospirales; family Lachnospiraceae; genus Acetatifactor. The sequence continues at coordinate 46,709 of CAJUSI010000055.1, forward strand.
TTGACTTATGGCGGATTTGAGCATACACTTAAGGAAACGGCGTTGATGAGGAGGTGATTCCATGGGAATCTATTTAAATCCGGGGAATAAGGGATTTCAGGAAATGCTTCAGTCGGAATATGTGGATAAAACAGGTTTGATTGCATTGGTCAACATGACTGTGGGGACGACGCAGAAGCTGACCTGCATCAGCAGGCCAAGGCGTTTCGGGAAGTCCTATGCCGCAAGGATGCTGTGTGCTTACTATGACTGTTCCTGCGATTCCCGTGAGCTCTTTGACGATAAGGAGATTGCGAAGACGGAAGGGTATCTGCTGCATATGAATCAGTACCATGTGGTCAATCTCGACATTGCCGGTTTTCTTTCCGAGGCTGCAAGAGTGAATATACCTCTTTTGAATGTGCCGAATATGATTGCCGATGCAGTTTATGGGGAACTGATAGAAGGTTACCCGGAGCTGGAGGGTAAAAGTCTTACAGATGCCATGATCGGCTGCGTGGAGAAATCAGGAAAGGAGTTTGTGTTTATCATTGATGAGTGGGATGCGCTGATCCGGGAGGCGAAAGGGGATACGGCGGCACAGAAGAAGTACCTGAACCTGCTCAGGGAGTGGTTTAAAAACAGCAGCTTCACGCCGAAGGCAGTGGCGGCGGCATACATGACGGGGATTCTGCCCATCAAGAAGGACGGCTCCCAGTCGGCCATTTCGGATTTCTGGGAAGTAACCATCCTGGATCCCGGCAGGTTTGCGGAATTCACAGGGTTTACGGAAAACGAGGTTCGATCTCTGTGCGGGAAGTACGGGATGGATTTTGAGGAGGTCCGGCAGTGGTATGACGGATATGATTTTTCCGGGCATGGATCTATTTATAATCCTTATTCCGTGATGTGCGCCGTGCGGGAGCAGAAGTGCCGTTCTTACTGGCGCAGAACCTCGGCGGCGGAATCGCTGATGACTTATATCAATATGGATTTCGAAGGGCTGCAGGAGATTGTTGCCAGGCTGATTTCCGGCGAGGAGATCGAGGTAAGGACCAACAGGTTTGAAAATGATTTTGAGACATTCCGGAGCCGGGATGATGTGCTGACGCTCCTGATCCATCTTGGGTATCTTACCTGGAATGAGGAAGAGGGGACGGCACATGTCCCGAATGAGGAAGTAAGGGCGGAGTTTGAGCAGATTCTGGAGGGAACGGGGGTGAGCCGGAAGTGGATGGAGCTGATCGGCCGTTCCGGAAAGCTTCTGGAGGACACCGTCGCGGGCAATGCCGAGGCAGTGACAAAGGCTATCGAGGAGATACGCGAAACGCAGTATGCGCCGACTTTCTACAATGACGAGCAGGCATTGCGGTATGTGATTAAGTTTGCGTATGTCGCTGCCATCGATCAGTATCTGAAAGTGGAGGAGCTGCCATCCGGGAAGGGGATTGCGGATGTGGTGTATCTGCCGAAACGGAAATCTCTGCTCCCGGCGTTGGTGGTGGAGCTGAAATGGAACAAGTCGGCCGGGGGTGCGCTGCAGCAGATTAAGGAGCGGAAATACCCAGCGGTACTGGAGGACTACGGCGGCGAGATTGTGCTTGTAGGAATCAATTATGACGCGGTGAAGAAAGAGCACAGCTGCGTGATTGAAAGAAGCTGAAAAACGAAAAACCAACATAAGATTTTCTTCTGCCCCGTGCGGTAAGCTATGTGGGGGGAGAGAAGCAGTCTGAAGAACACGGGCGCTGACAGCGAAAAAGGACAGGATCATTTGCACCTTCATCATGGGGAATGGGGATTCAGGGAGGCGGGTAAGCTTGTGCGGGGCGGGTGGTGGAGAAGCACATTTCTCTATTCATTCGATTGCATGTGCCTCCAGCCACCTTGCCACTCCGTCGTCATTGTTGGCGTCGATGATTCCTGTGGCAATCTCTTTCAATTCGGCGGACGCGTTTCGGGGGGCGTATGCTTCGTCCGCCGTCCGGAACATGGGGATATCGTTGGCTGAGTCTCCGAAGACAATGACTCTGCGGCAGGTGTATCGTTGCTTGACTTTTTGGATGGCGGTTGCCTTTGTGGCGTTTCCAGGGCACAGTTCCAGCCAGTATTCGGGTCTGTATTTGTCCTGCTGGAAGATGCAGTTGATTTCTTTTATCTGTTTTACGCGCTCATAGAGGGGCTGCAGTTCTTCTTTGGGGGCGATAAAGGTGAAATAACAGGTTTTTCCCTGGTACAGCTGCTCTTCGGTGTCCACCATGCGCAGGCGCCGGTCCCCGGAATGGCCTTCCAGATAATCCCGGAAGCCTTCGTTCGTTCTTCCCGCCGGGCATAGTTTTATTTCCTCCCGGCCGAAATAGGCGGTGGCAAATCCGGGGACGGTTGCGCCGGACAGGACCTGCCTTATCTGCTGTAATTCCTCTCCGAATGCGGAGATTTCCAGGTTTTCTCCGGTGCGGGGATCGGCGAGGATTGTGCCGTTGCGGATGATGACAGGCAGGTGAAAGGATATATTTTGGGTGATTCGGGAGGCTGAGGCATAGGATCTTGCGGTTGCGTATGTGAGGTGTATGCCCCGGGCAAGCAGGCGGTTCAGCAGGGCCGTGCTCTCCGCAGAAATCGTTTTGTCGTCCCGCATCAGGGTTCCGTCCAGGTCTGTAACATACAATGTATTCATGATAGAAAATCCTTTCGTTGGTTTATAGTACGGGAACCGCTTCGCGAACCCTGAATCATGTATAGTATAAATGCAGCAATTTCTCATAGGTTATATTATCAGAAGCAAGGACGGCTTCCTGTAATCGAATACAGCGCGAAGGACGCCTCTCGGGTTATGACATTTTTTCTGCGATCATAATGTCCATGCAGTGCCTGTGGGGGATTCCGCCGCTGTTGCAGTCGAAAATGATTTCTTCCGTTCTGTGCAGCTTCCAGTCGTGGTAGAGCAGGAAGAGTTCTCCGGACTTCCAGCGGGAGCGGTTGGCGTCTTTATCCGGGGGGACTTCCACGAAGGGTTTCTCCACGAAGACATTGATGGCGTTTATGCCGTTTTTGTTTGTGTGTTCTTTCAGGCTGGCCGCGATTTCTTCCCGGATTTGTGGTCTGATAAAGTGAAATACGCCGCTGCTGAAAATGATGTCGTAGTGTTCGGCGGCGCGGAAGTCGGTGATGTCGGCTTTGAAAAAGTCCACCTGTGTGTTCCACTTTTCGGCAAGTTTTTTCCCTTTTTCAATTCCTGTCTCGGACAGGTCAAAGGCTGTCACCATATAGCCGTTTCGGGCGAGGAAGACGGCGTCTTTCCCCTCTCCGCAGCCTATGTCCAGCACTTTCAGGGGCTTGATCGGGGGGCGTAGTTTCATGATTTCATAGCATAGTTGGTTGGGGGCAATTCCCCAGTAGTAGTCCGCCCGGTCATATCGTTTGTCGTAGTCGGAGATTACGCTGGATTTGTAGCCAAGGAGGGAGTCGATGCTTGTCTCCAGCACGGACGCTATCATGGGAAGCATGTTCATCTCCGGATAATTCGTGCCGTTTTCCCATTTCGACACGGCCTGAAAGGAGACGTTTAATTTGTCTGCCAGGGCCTGCTGGGTATAGCCCAGGGCTTTCCGTTTGTTCATGATGACTGTCCCGATATTCATATAAAGATTTCCTCCTTCATATGGTTATATATTTTCCAAGTCTCCAAATTACCTTTCCCGGGCTTCTTACTTTCCCGACTCTTTTTATATTCAGGACTGCCGGGATTTGCATATTTGTGCAAAAATTTGCGAGAAAGAATCAGTTCCTGTGTCTTTACGGGTAATCCGAATCAGAAAGCATCATTTTCGAACTGAAGATTCCGGGAGTTATGGTTTTATTTTACTACAAATACAGAAAAAAACCATAACCGTGTCGGTTAGTTTCTGCTCTTAATTCAACGGGCAGTAGAAAAGAAAATCAAAGAGCATGGCACTAAGTCGCCTGCGCGGATCTGGCTCATTGCGAGGCGCAAGTGAAATCGTTAAGCAGTATAAATAGAAGCAGCAGCTTTCAAGGGATTGCATAAATAATCCAAATAGTTTTCATTGCATATTTCTCAAAGATAGGGTATAACAGTAAATAGCTGTTATGGGATGATTTTTCAGAGAGGTCATTTGAGGGACAATAAGGAGGATATGTATGGACGTAAGATTATTAAGGGCTGCCGTTGACGATGCGGATGAAATACACGCAATGCAGGTGGAAGCTTTCAGGGAATTGCTGGAGAAATATCAGGATTACGACACGAATCCCGGAAATGAGAGCATGGAAAAAGTGGCGGGACGCCTCAGGCAGGAATTTACCTTTTACTATTTTATCTGTGTCGGACAGCGGAAGGTGGGGGCCGTGCGCATCGTTGACAGGAAGGAAGCCGGAGTAAACAAGAGGATTTCCCCCATCTTCATTCTGCCGGAATTTCAGGGGAAGGGCATTGCCCAGAAAGCAATTCTGCTGTGTGAGGAAATGCATGGAAAGGACAACTGGGAGCTGGACACCATTTTGCAGGAGCAGAGAAACTGTCATTTATACGAGAAGATGGGATATGGCAGAACCGGCAGGCAGGAGAAAGTCAACGAGAAGCTCACGCTGGTATTTTACGAGAAGAAGGGGCTTCCTGTATAATTCAAAATAATCTATGCCCCCCTGTGATGTAAAGCCTTTTCCGGAATCGGAGAAGCTTCAGGGCGCTGATGTCTTAATTGCGGGCAATACCCGACTCGTCCGGCAGTCAGCCGGACAGGGGACGGCAAAATTTTTTACACTTCTTTTACTTCTTTATCTCACATGAGCAAAAAGACAG
>CAJUSI010000056.1 GCA_910589035.1 uncultured Acetatifactor sp.
GAGAAAACCGGCTGTTCCGGAAAATCAGACCGATATCCACATTTTCCTAAATTCAGCCGGTTTGGAGTGGATAACTATTTTTTTAAATTCAGCATTTTGCACAATCACCAGCTAGACTTTCCCCACCCCGTGAAAAGTAACGATAAACAGGTTGTGAGTTGTATGCGATGGCCTTATAATAATAGAAAAGATATTGGTACATTTGCTATTATGGAATACAGGATTGAGAGGGCTGAATGCGAGGCGAAGCAGACGGGAGGCATTGGGTTACTGTGAGCGAAGCGGCATTGTCTGTGCCGGAAAAGCAGTCGTGTACAAAAAGCAATGCTGTACAGAAAGCAATTCCATAAAAACAGTCCTGTACAGAAAAAAGAACAGAGGAGGGGCAGATGGTGGAAGAGAGCCGTTTTCGTTATAGGACAGACGGGGAAAAGGCAGAAATTACGGGATATGAGGGGCGGGATACCAGAATCGAAATCCCCCGGCGGATAGAGGGCTGTCCGGTATCCTCCATTGCCAAGAAGGCCTTTTTGGGGCAGAGGGACTTGTATGCCGTCACGCTGCCGGAATCGGTGGAGGAGGTGGGGGACTGGGCCTTTGCCAGCTGCGCCGGACTGGCTGAAATCAGCCTCCCAAAGAAGGCAATGCGCTTCGGACGGGCGGTTTTTAAGAATTGCGGGAAGCTGGAACGGATTGCGGTCCGGGAATACGGACAGGAAGAAGGCGTTCGGGGGGCAGGGAATCGGAAGGAAGTAAATTCGGAGAAAGCTGTTCCGGAAGAATACGGCAGGGAAGAGGGACATTATGCGGAACCAGAGCTTCTGGCCGCCGCGGTAAGCCTTATGGATGCCTATTATCTGCTTGACCCGGAAACGGCAGGCAGCGGGGAATGGCTGGGAAGATGGGACCAGAAGCTTTCGTCCGTCCTGCGCACCTCGGACCGGGAGGGCTATATCAGCCACTCCGTCTACGGGGAGGAGGACTATATCGGCATGGATCTGGAGGAGTATATCAGTGAGAGGAGAAAGGAAAAGGTCCGGCTTGCCTTCCTGCGCCTGCTCCATCCCCGGGCGCTGGCTCCGGCTCTGAGAGAAGAGCTGGAGATGATTCTGCAGGGTTTTACCTGGGGCTGCGGCGGAGGGGAGACCTGGCAGGTCCTCCTTGGAGAGCATGGAGACGAAAGGGCGTATTACCGCCTGTTTGCGGAACTATCCTGTATAAATGAGGAGAATTTCAGCGGAATCCTCGGGGAGATCGGGGACGGCCACCCCGAGATGAAGGCTTATTTCCTGAAATGCCGGGGGGAGGGGCATACCGAGGAGGATTTCTTTCAGGGGCTGGAGCTTTAACGCTTTGGGAATCTATTACAGAACCCGCAGAACGGAGGGCAGAACGGAGAAAAGTATGCGGTGATTTTTTAAAATAATATGAGAAAGAGTGGCATAAAGGGTATTCCGGACGTGCTTTTTGACGATATATAGATATAGAAGAGCTTATGCAGGGCTGCCGGAATGAAAAATACCGACGGCCTTGTGCGGCATACATTTATAAGAAACATAAGGAGGACAAAAAAGATGAGTTCTTACTACAAGCATACCAGGACGAAGAGCGCCAAGGTGCCTTATTCCTTCCGGTGTGAGCAGTGCATGAAGGACAGCGGGACGCTGCAGGCCACTATCGTCGGTGGGGAGGCGGTCCACAATTCGATGTCCAGATCTATTTCCGAAAAGGAGGAGGACAAAATGCAGGAGCAGGCCTTCAAGAACCTGAAGAGCAGCCTGCAGGAGGCTTATGAGAAGGCTGAGGGAAAGCATATCTATATAAAGGAGTTCAAGGATATCTGCCCCCATTGCGGGAAGCCCCAGTCCTGGGCGGTGTCGAATCTCAAGAACAAGCTCTTCGAGAATTCCATTATCAGCATTATCGTGGGACTGATTTTTGCGGTGGGCAGCTATTTTTACATAAAGAGTGAGCCGGGCCGTTTTGAGGAGTCCTGGCAGCTGGGAGTACCGATCGGCATTATGGCCGTTGCCGTCGCCGCTGCGGTGTTGTTGTTTGCCGTCAATATGGTCAAGATGACTTCCAAGAACAAGAAGACGGCAAATGTGATGCAGAAGAACCTGCCGGACATCGATTGGGATGCGGTGGAAGGCATGATAGATCGGAGCAGAGCGTAGGACAGAATTGCATATCCTGATTTCATAAACGCTGCAGATAGCCCTGAGCTGTCTGAGCTGCCATCTGATCCCCGTTGCCCGCAGCTTTTTCAAAGAAGTGGCGGGCTTTTTTATAGGATAGTGAGGGAGGCTTTTTTCTGAAATGCCGGGAAGAAGAGCGTACCATGGAGGATTTCTTTCAAGGGCCGGAGTTCTGAAGCAAAAAGTCAAACTTGCATATCCGGCAGAGCTATTATAAACTGAACGGGGGAACCCGTACTTACAAATAACCTGACAATATTTTTTGCAACACCAATATAAATTGCATAGCGGACGGAAAGAAACAGACTGAGCATTGCACATAATCATTTGCTTCTTAGGCGCTTAACAATGAAATGTTGCGCAAAATTGCAAAATTTTGCTTCCGGTTTATCCGGGTTAGGGATAAAAACTTTTAACTCAACAGTAATTTCAGAAAGGAAGAAAAAATGAGCATCACATTGGAACAGGCGAAGGAGAAATTAAAAAGATACGGGCAGGAGCATGTGCTGAAATATTATGAGGAATTGTCCCAGGCGGAGAAAGCGGCGCTGCTTGAACAGATTGAGACCTCGGACATGGACGTTCTGGATTCCTGCCGGCATCAGGAGGAGCTGCTGAAGCGGGGGGTGATCACGCCCCTGGCCGCCATGGAGCTGCCCCGGATCCGGGAAAATGAGGAAAAGTATACCGCCGCAGGCCTGGAAGCCATCCGCGCAGGAAAGGTGGGGGCCGTGCTTCTGGCGGGGGGCATGGGAACGAGACTTGGTTCCGACGCGCCAAAGGGCGTGTACAATGTGGGGCTTACCAGGGAGCTCTATATCTTCCAGTGTCTGATCCGCAATCTGATGGATGTGGTCCGGCAGGCGGAAAGCTGGGTACACCTCTTTGTGATGACCAGCGACAAGAACCATGAGACCACGGTACGTTTCTTTGAGGAGCATGCCTTCTTTGGCTACCGGCCGGAGTATGTGCATTTCTTTATGCAGAAGATGGCTCTGGCAGTGGATTATGAGGGCAGAATCTACCTGGAGGAGAAGGGAAGGATGGCCAGCTCCCCCAACGGAAACGGGGGCTGGTTCATCTCGCTGAAGGACGCGGGGCTGCTGGAGTCCGTGGTCCGCAGACAGGGAATCGAATGGCTGAACGTGTTCGCGGTGGACAATGTGCTTCAGAGAATCGCAGACCCATGCTTTGTGGGGGCGGTCATGGACAGGAACTGTACGGCGGGAGCAAAGGTGGTGCGCAAGGTAACTCCGGATGAGAAGGTGGGCGCTATCTGTCTGGAGGACGGAAGGCCCTCCATCGTGGAGTATTACGATATGACGCAGGAGCTGATGGAGGCGAAGGATGCGAAGGGCGAGCCCGCCTATAATTTCGGCGTGATCCTGAACTATCTCTTCCGGGTGGATGAGCTGGAGCGGATAGTGAGCCAGAGTCTGCCCCTCCATGTGGTGGAGAAGAAGATTCCCTATCTGGGCGAGACGGGGGAGAAGGTGAAGCCGGAGGCGCCCAACGGATATAAATTCGAGAATCTTGTATTGGATATGATTCACCAGATGGAGAGCTGCCTGCCTTTTGAGGTGGTGCGGGAGAAGGAATTCGCTCCCATCAAGAACAGGACAGGAGTGGACTCCGTGGAGAGCGCCAGACAGCTGCTGCGGCAAAACGGGGTGGAGCTGTAGATAACATTTCGACAGGTTCCCGCAACATATGAGCATTGATAAAATCGCCGGATTCGGCTATCCTTATATTACAAAGAAAACATGGCAATAGGAAACCGAAAATGTTCCCTGCCATAAATTGTGGGCGCGGCAGGGCGTAAGATGCCGCAAAAGCCGTGCAGAAAAGAGGGTGCGATGAAAATTTTAGTGACGGGCGGCGCCGGGTTTATCGGCAGCCATACAGTGGTGGAGCTGCAGCAGGCGGGGTATGATGTGACGGTGCTGGACAATCTGAGCAATTCCAGCGAGAAATCCCTTCAGAGGGTGGAGGCCATCACGGGGAAAAAGGTTGCTTTTTACAAGGCGGATATCCTGGACAGGGAGGCCCTGGAGGAGATTTTTGCAAAAGAGAATGTGGACGCGGTGATTCACTTCGCGGGGCTGAAGGCAGTGGGCGAATCCGTGCAGAAGCCCTGGGAATATTATGAGAACAATATCTCCGGTACATTGACTCTGGTGGATGTGATGAGGAAGCATGGCGTGAAGAACATCATCTTCTCTTCCAGCGCCACGGTTTACGGGAATCCGGCCGTCATCCCCATCACGGAGGAATGCCCCAAGGGGCAGTGCACCAACCCTTACGGCTGGACGAAATCCATGCTGGAGCAGATCCTTTCGGACATTCAGAAGGCGGATAACGAATGGAATGTGATATTGCTTCGCTACTTCAATCCTATCGGCGCACACAGGAGCGGTACCATGGGAGAGAACCCCAACGGTATTCCCAACAATTTAATGCCCTACATCACCCAGGTGGCCGTGGGCAAGCTTCCGGAACTGGGCGTGTTCGGAAATGACTATGATACGCCGGACGGAACGGGAGTGCGGGACTATATCCATGTGGTGGATCTGGCAGTGGGCCATGTGAAGGCCCTGAAGAAGATCGAGGAAAAGGCGGGACTTAAGATTTACAATCTGGGCACCGGCGTGGGCTACAGCGTGCTGGATATTGTGCAAAATTTCGAAGAGGCCACGGGAGTGAAGATTCCCTATGCCATCAGGCCCAGACGCGCGGGAGACATCGCCACCTGCTACGCGGACGCGAAGCTTGCGAAGGAAGAGCTTGGCTGGGAGGCCCGGTACGGCATCCGGGAGATGTGCGAGGACTCCTGGAGATGGCAGAAGAACAATCCCAACGGGTATGAGGACTGAGCCCCATATGCTGTGGAGTCCCATGAATCCGGCTTATGGCAGACGCACCTCCCCGGCAGGTGGAATCTGAGAATCAATCCTTTCCTGGGGCAGGAGAGTCAGGCCACATAAAAGTACATGAAGATAAAATGGCAGATGCTCCCGGCCATGACGAAGAGGTGGAAGACCTCGTGGGAGCCGAAGCCCTTATGTCTGGAGTTGAACAGGGGAAGCTTCAGGGCATAGATGACTCCGCCCACGGTGTAGATGATGCCCCCGCCCAGAAGCCAGAGAAAGGCGGGGGTGGACAGCGTGTCAAAGAGCCGCCCGAAGACCAGCACGCAGACCCAGCCCATGGCGATATAGATGACGGAGGAGAACCATTTGGGGCAGGTGATCCAGCAGGCCTTTATGAGCATGCCCGCCAGGGCAATGCCCCACACCAGCGCAAGCAGAGTATAGCCCGGCTTCCCGCCCAGCACAATGAGGCATACGGGTGTGTAAGAGCCGGCGATGAGCACGAAAATCATCATGTGATCCAGCTTGCGGAAGATACGCAGGGATCTCCCCTTCAGGTTTACGGAATGATAGGTGGCGCTTGCCCCGTAGAGCAGTATCATACTGACCATGAAAATACCCATGGCGGCCATATTCTTCTCTCCTGAGGACACTCCGGCCTTTACCAAAAGCGGCACTGCCGCGAAAAGGGCCAGCATCATGCCTACGAAATGAGTGATTGCACTTCCGGGCTCCCGGATTGTAATCTGCATATTTTCCTCCGTTTCTGCGCGGACTTTACGGGTATATCAGGTTTGCGGAGACCGCGCGGACACAAACCTGAAGCTCAATACTGAAAGCCGCTGCCATGACAGTGATTCTGTTATAACACATGACCGCATATACACTCCATGTGCAGTATAAAAACAGGAGCACTGCTTTCCGGTTTTCCCGGGAATGCAGTCACTGTGACGACATACATAAACCACATATAAAGTTTTGCAAAACCATATTAAAATTCTATAAACGCTGATACGTGGTTTTTATTACTACATCCGATAGAATGATATTATACCCGAAGCGGAGAAATGTCAATCCTTAATCTTCTTCAATTACATAAATTTCCAGATAATCGAAGTCGATACTCTCTATAAAATTATCCTGTGTAAACCGCGCTTTGCTGTGGCGCTTGAAATCCGCGATGGTCTTGTCCAGCCAGATCGGCTTTCCCAGATCAAACTGACAGCAGATTTCATCCAGGGCACGGAAGATTTTGTGCGTGCGGGTATCCGCACTGCCATCCTCTATGCAGGTATCCTGCAGCATACGGTTATCCTTAAAGGTTCTTGCCCATAATCGAAACATGTCTTTTCTTCCTTCCTTCCTTTCCTTACAAATATACTCTCGGAATCTCTCCTCCGCTTTCCGCAGAGCTTTCCGGAACCCTTTTTCATCGGTTCTCCCCTTTTTCCTGCTCCATTGTATATCAGACAGATTTCCGATCCGTGAACCGGCACAAGCCCGATTCTGTCTGCCGGAATTCCGGGAGGCTATCCGGATCTGCAGCCTCCCTTCCGTTTTGCGGATAATCCGAATCGGGAACCCCGCAGCCGGCTTTCTATATGGTAATGGATTTCTGAGAGAAACGCAAGGGACATAATACAGGTTTCTCACTTTATGCGGCAGAAAGATCATAGCCATTTCCATGCCCGCATATATATAAAAGGTACGCACTTTTTGTGGTCTGCGGAATTTTGAAGAAAAAGGATGAAATTTTTTGTGAATTCTCTACATTTATGTTGGTATTTATGGTATACTGAATTTGATACGAAAGGCTTTCATTTGATAAAAGGAGATACTATGGAACTGAAAGAAGACAACGGAGAGGGAGTTGACAGCTGGAAAGAGGTCACCCTCATTTATAATGCTGCCCTCAAGATGATTGAGACAAGGATGGATATACTGAACGATGAATTTCAGCATGTGCATCAGTACAATCCAATTGAACATATTAAATCCCGCATCAAAACGCCGGAAAGCATAGTAAAGAAGCTGAAGCGCGACGGCAGAGAGTCCACCATCAGCAATATGATCAAATACATAAACGATATTGCGGGCATCCGTATTATCTGCTCCTTTACCTCCGATATTTACAGGATCGCCGATATGATCGGCGAACAGGTGGATATCAAGGTGCTGGCGGTGAAGGATTATATCACTTTTCCCAAGGCCAGCGGGTATAAGAGCTACCATATGATAGTGACTGTGCCGGTGTTCCTTTCCGACAGGACGGTGGATACCAAGGTGGAGATCCAGATCAGGACGGTGGCCATGGATTTCTGGGCAAGCCTGGAGCACAAGATCCACTATAAGTTTGAAGGGGATGTGCCTGAGTATATCAAGACCGAGCTGGTGGAATGCGCCAAAATGGTGTCGGATCTGGATATCAGAATGCTGAAGCTCAATGAGGAAATTCTGGAGATGGCCCGGGAGGGGCTGGACGAATAACAGTCAACAGAATGAGGAGTGCCCGGACACCTTGCGGCGCCCGGGCTATTATGAAAAAACATTCAGTATGCTGTGTAATGAAGTTATTGCTTTGTTATAATAAGCGTAACAATAAAATATGAACACAGTATGGACATCATGTAAATACTTGATGAATATTGATAAAAACAGTTTAAAATCCAAGAAGAATGAGTGCATTTTGCACAAGAACAAGAAACCCGGGAGGAAAACGGATGGACATGTTTATGGACAAGCTGGCACAGAAGCTGACAGCGCAGGAGATTATCAGAGCCAATACGGCCGCGGATGTGGAGGAACTGAATAAGCTGAAGAATCAGATCGCGGAATACAATGAATGTCTGGCAAAGCTGCAGAAACTGATTGACGACGGGGCCGGAAAGCTGGCGGAGATCAGGGAAAACGACGTACAGGTGAGCCGGCTGGTAAAGCAGGGAGTTGACGGTACTCTGGCTCTGCGCAGGGAAGTGGACGGCCTTAAGGCGGTTCTGGAAAAGCTTTCGGAGCAATGCGAAAACATGGACAAATCCTTCACCTGGAAGACGGATACATCCGTCAAGTCCCTGGGAAATAAAATCGACCGCCTGTATACCCAGATGGAGGATCAGAAACCGGGGCAGATACTGGAGAAGCTGGATGCGGTGGAGGAGAATGTACATAAGGAGTGCGTCAAGGTATACCGCAATGTTCAGGCAGTGGTGGTGGAAGAGACCGGCAAGCAGGCCCAGGGGCTGACGCAGACCCAGGAGGCCGTGGAGGCGGTCAAGGGCAGGATGGGGGCGGTTTTCGGCGTTTCCATAGGCGCAATGATCTGCTCCCTGGCGGCGATTCTGCTTCAGATCCTGGGCAGGCTGAACGTACTTCCCTTTTAAAGGCTTTTTTCAATTTTGGAAAGGTTTTGATTTCGAGTTAGCCGGGACAGGAACAATCGGCTGAAGGAGCCGGGCGGAGAAAGGACTGACAGAATGGAAGCTATGGAGAAGGAGATCTGGAAACCGGGAAATATGCTCTATCCCCTGCCGGCAGTGCTGGTGAGCATGGCAGATAAAGAGGGGAAATATAATATCATCACCATCGCCTGGGCGGGAACCGTATGTACTAACCCGCCCATGGTCAGTATCTCCCTGCGGCCGGAGCGGTATTCTTATGGAATTCTGAAGGAAACGGGGGAATTCGTGATCAATCTGACCACCAGGGCTTTGGTTCGTGCCGTCGATTACTGCGGCGTGAAAAGCGGCAGAGAGGTGGATAAATTCAGGACCCTGGGTCTGACGGCCCTGCCCGGAGAACAGGTGGCCGCTCCTCTGATCGGGGAGAGCCCGGTTAACATCGAGTGCCGGGTGAACCGGATTCTGCCTCTGGGTTCCCACCATATGTTTCTGGCGGATGTGGCGGCGGTGCATGCGGATGAGAAATATATGGACGAAAAGCATAAATTCCATCTGGAAAAGGCGGACCCCATTGTCTACTCCCATGGGGCCTATTATGTCTGCGGGGAAAAGCTGGGAGACTTTGGGTACAGCGTGAGAAAAAAGAGCGGATGACTCCGTAAGCCCGCAGAGATTTGCGTATAATTTCCCGTAAAATGGAAATAATCTGACTTTACAAGTGAGGGGAATACTGCTAGAATGTAACAGTTCATACTCACGGTGAGAAAAACGGTGTTGGAGGTACTATGCCCGAAGGGTCCGTCGGCCTGAGCAGATTGCTTTTCTGAACAGGATGATTTGCCCCGGGGAAAATGGAAGACTTATGAAAAAGCAGAAAATGAATTATAAAAAATACAAATTTACATATATTAAGTGTACGGTACTCGTTCTCTTTCTGGGTATTCTGTTTCTGAAGGGATATACGCCCTTTGAAGAGACCGGGGAGAATTTCTTTCATATTGTGGTCAACGGGCAGGATGTGGGAACTTTGGGCGACAAATCCCAGGTGGACGAGCTGCTGCGCCTGGCCCGCAGAAATGTGGCCGCTTCCAGCGACGATCTTCTTTTCTTTGAGACGGAAATGAATGTGGTGGGGGAAGAGGTGCTCTGGGGCGAAGTGGATAAAGAGGAGGATGTGATCCGGAGAATGGAAGAGGTTCTCAGAACCAGTGTCCGCAGGACCATGCATCATTCTTATACGGTGAAGATCAATGAATACATCATTCATCTGGCCTGTATTGAGGATGTGAGCCGGCTTCTGCAGGCTGCCATTGACAAATACGGGAATGACGGTACCTTTGCCGTGGAGCTTACGGGGGATACCCAGAGGGAGTTCGGAGTGCTCACCGCCTCCGTGCAGAACGCTTCCCTTCAGGAGGAGGAAGGGCTGGATACCTATACGGAAGCCGGCGTGCAGCGGGTTTTCTCCGGGCTGACCGGGGAGATCGTCCAGGAGGAAGAGAAGGAATTCGAGGATTACGATCTGGGAATTCAGACCATGGACTTTTTTGAGGAAGTGGAGATCGCGGAGGCTTACCTTCCGGAAAGCCAGCTGATTCCCGTGGAGGAAGCCATCAATCTGGTGGTGATGGAGCAGGAGACCCCCAGTATTTACGAAGTGGAATCGGGGGATACTCTGTCCGAAATCGCCATCAAGGTGAATATACCTATGGATGTGATCGTGGAGATGAACGACAGCCTGGAGAGCATCGATTCCACACTGCAGATCGGCCAGCAGCTTCTGATTACTGTGCCGGAGCCTGAGCTGTCGGTGACTAGAACGGAGCAGCAGTATTATGACGAGATCTACGACGCGGAGATTCAGTATATCGACAATGATAACTGGTATACTACGGAAACGGTGGTGCGCCAGCAGCCCTCTGCAGGATTCCGCAAGGTGGTTGTGAATGTCTCCTATCTGAATGATAAAGAAGTAGGACGTGTGATATTGAAGGAAGAGGTGGTGCAGGAGGCCGTTCCGAAGATCGTGGAACGGGGGACGAAGATTCCGCCCAACTTTATCAAGCCTATTTCGGGAGGACGTATTACTTCCTATTTCGGCTACAGGGACCGTCCCAATGTGGCGGGAGCCACAAGCAATCACCAGGCCATAGACTGGGCGACGCCCATGGGGACATCCGTGGTGGCCTCCTGCGGAGGAACGGTGGTGAAGGCCGGCTGGGTGGGCAGCTACGGGTATGCGATTTATATCGACCATGAGGGCGGCAGACAGACCAGATATGCGCACCTGAGCAAGGTTCAGGTAAGCGTGGGCCAGAAGGTGAAGCAGGGGGAGAGAATCGCCCTCAGCGGAAGCACCGGAGCCAGCACGGGACCTCATGTGCATTTTGAGATCAGAATCAACGGGACGCCTGTGGATCCCCTGAACTATGTGCCCCGATGAAGCATGAACCCCTGTTCTGTTTACAAACTCGGGAAAATGTGGTAATATGATGTTCAGCCACACAGCCCGGAAATCTAATAAATCAGGAAATCCGGCAGTGTGATGAGAGACTTGACCTTTACAGAGGGAAACCAAATGAAACAATATGCGATTAAAGGTGGAAACCCGTTGGTGGGGGATGTGGAGATCGCAGGCGCCAAGAACGCCGCGCTTCCGATTCTTGCAGCCGCCGCCATGACGGATGAAACCGTATATATAGACAATATACCGGATGTACGTGATATTAATGTCATGCTGGACACCATGCGGAATATCGGCGTGGCGGTGAAGAGAACCGGCAGGCACAGCGTTATGCTGAACGGGGGAAATATTACCAATCTGACGGTGGACGATGAGAGCTGTAAAAAGATCAGGGGTTCCTATT
This sequence comes from uncultured Acetatifactor sp., assembly GCA_910589035.1. GTDB lineage: Bacteria > Bacillota > Clostridia > Lachnospirales > Lachnospiraceae > Acetatifactor. Next base: position 11,331 of record CAJUSI010000056.1, read on the forward strand.
ATCTCCTGGGGGCTTTTTTGGGAAAGTATAAATATGCGGAGGTGGTGCTGCCCGGGGGCTGTGATATCGGCTGCCGCGGCATCGACCAGCATCTGAAGGGATTCCGGGCACTGGGTGCTGAGGTGGTCATCGAGCATGGACTGATCAAGGCCAGGGCGGAACGGCTGCGCGGCAGCCACATTTATATGGACAAGGTGAGTGTGGGGGCCACCATCAATATCATGATTGCCGCCACGCTGGCGGAGGGTATGACGATCATTGAGAATTCTGCCAAGGAGCCTCATGTGGTGGATGTGGCCAATTTCCTGAACAGCTGCGGGGCCAATGTAAGAGGCGCCGGAACGGATGTGATCCGTATCAGGGGAGTGGCAAAGCTACACGGCGGAGAATATACTATTATACCCGATCAGATAGAAGCGGGTACTTTTATGTTTGCGGCTGCGGTCACAAAGGGGGATGTGACGGTGAAGAATGTGATTCCCAAGCATCTGGAATCCATTACAGCCAAGCTCCTGGAGATCGGCTGTGAGGTTGAGGAGGCGGACGATTGTGTTCGTGTGGTATCGTCCAAGCCACTGATGCACACCCAGGTCCGGACGCTTCCTTATCCCGGATTTCCCACGGATATGCAGCCTCAGATGACGGTGGCCCTGGCTCTTGCCAGGGGAACAAGCATCGTGACGGAGAGCATCTTTGAAAACAGATTCAAATACGTAGACGAGCTGGTCAGAATGGGAGCCGACATCAAGGTGGAGGGCGGCGATACCGCCATCATCGACGGTGTGGCCAGATATACGGGAGCCAGCATTACGGTGCCGGATCTGAGGGCGGGAGCCGCCCTGGTGATAGCGGCGCTGACGGCGGAAGGCTTTACCATGGTGGACGGCATCCAGTACATTGAGAGGGGTTACGAGGACTTCTACATCAAGCTGCAGAATCTGGGAGCCCAGATAGAATTGGTGGAGACCGAAAAGGATTATCAGAAGTTCAGGCTGAAGGTTGGCTGAAGCGCAGGCCTGCCGCAGCGGACAAAAAGGAAAAACAGACTGACAGGTGCGGGGGATTAGATATGTATATTGACAGGAAAGCGAGGCGCTGGCCCCTGGCAGCACTGGTTCTGGCGGCGGTTCTGGCGGCCGCGGGGCTGTGGAAATGGGCGGTGCCCGCATCGGGGCAGGATATGGATGAGGAGAGTGCCGCGGCGCTGAGGACGGCAGTGGAGAGAAGCGCCCTGCAGTGTTATGTGGTGGAAGGAGTCTATCCGCCCGGTTTGTCTTATCTGGAAGAAAATTACGGCCTTCAGGTCAACAGCGCGGATTATGAGATTGTGTACGATATCTATGCTTCCAATCTGCCCCCGGCTGTAAGGGTGATTAAACGATGAGCATGGCCGATGATTGTGCTGATGCTGCCGGGTTCTTCCGTAAGACCCTAACCCGGATAAACCGGAACCAAAATTTTTCCATTTTGCGCAGGATTTCGTTGTTAAGCGCCTATTGCTGTGCAATGAATTAATTGTATCAGGCTTTCAGACATACGTTGAGTTTTTTACTGCTTATAAGCAATATTAAAAACAATGCGCTGCAGATGTCGGATGCTCTTTGATCCGGATGAGGCACATGGAAGGACTCAGACCCGTGAGCAGAGCGCCAGATCCAACGGTATCTGTCTGGCAACAGTCACAAATACCGTTACAAAATACATAAGCGGCTTACAGAAACGACTATGGGTGTATCCCGGCAGGAGAAGCCCCGGAATTCATGGCCTGGATGGAGGATGTCCACGATGTATAGGGGCCCTTATGACGAAAGCGTCCGGCCGTCTGCACGGAGGAAAAGCCTTACCGGCTCCTGGGCGAAGCCAGGGAACCGCTGTCAATGATTTCCGGGAATGACCGTTTAACGGATTCCGAATATACCCGGAACGGAGCTGTCAGCATATCTGCTTTTGCAGAACCACCTGGCAGGACATATCCTGTAAGCGTACGGGAACATCGCACAGTCGTTGACCGGGCGGAGGGAATCATGTCAGTATACTCTGCATATCTTTTATACTAGCAAACAGATGGAGCATGTCAGCTCAGGAAGCCCATGAAAACAGGGTAACCATAAAATCATAAAAATCAAAACCATAAAAAATCATAAAAATAAAAAGAAATACAATTACACATCTTTTTCTCTTGCTGACAGTATGAGAAGCATATTAGACAAGAGGGGGAATAAGTATGAACCGGAAACGAATACAGAAATGGCTGATTTCACAAACATTAACCGTTGCGGTACTTTTTTTTGCCGTACTTCCGGCAGCAGCGGTTGAACCGGCCGCACGGGATATCCGGCCTGCCGTGACGGAGCGTGCCGAATCAGAGAATGAAACAGATACGAAGGAAAAAACCGAATCGGAGAATGAAAAGAATATGTCAGCGGACACCGGGACAGACACCGAAGACGATGCTGGGGCAGACACCGAAGACGATACGGGCGCAGGCACCGAGAACGATGCTGGGACAGACACCGAAGACGATACGGGAGCAGGCACCGAGGACGATGCTGTGACAGACACCAAAGATGATACGACAGCAGACACTGAAGACGATACGGGAGCAGGCACCGAGGACGATGCCGTGACAGATACCGAAGATGATACGACAGCGGACACCGAAGACGATACGTCAGCGGACACCGGGGCAGACACCGAGGACGATGCTGGGACAGACACCGAGGATGATGCTGGGGCAGACACCGAGGACGATGCCGTGACAGACTCCGAAGAGGTTATCTCCAGTGTTCACGAGTGCAGCTGGTCCCCGGCCTGGAACCATGATGAAAGCTGTCACTGGCACGAGTGTGAAGCTGAAAACTGTCCTGTGACTGATCATAATGACAAGAATGGTTATGCACAACACAACTACGGCGAAGATAACATATGCACCAGCTGTGGCTATTGCAGCCCGGATCTTCTTTCTTCCCGAACAGAAGCAGGAGTTGTTCCGTCCTTTCAGGAAGCCTACGAGGCGATGGCAGGCTTAAAAGACCAGTATCCCGAAGGAATGACCTGGACAAATTTTGAACCCTATGGAAGCAGGGGCGAACTTGGCGATTCCTATACCTGGAAAGGCGGAAAGGTTTATGGGGCAAGCCGCGGCGTGGGTTGTGCGGCCTTCGCTTTCATACTCAGTGATGCAGCCTTTGGTGACTTACCTGCCAGAGTAATCGAAATCGGTAATTTTACATTTGAAGACGTAAAAGTCGGTGATATTCTTCGAGTAAACGGCGGCAGTCATAGTGTAATTGTGCTGCAAAAGAGCGCAGGAGGCGTGATAATCGCCGAAGGAAATTACAATAAAACCGTTCACTGGGGCCGGGCGCTGAGCGAAGCGGAAGTTTTAGCTTCAAGCTTTATCATTACGCGCTATCCGGACGGTTATATTCCTCCGGACGCCCCTGACGCTGGCGAAGTGGTTAAAAGCGGAACGGAAGGAGGCCTGAACTGGGCGCTGACAAAGGCAGGGACGCTGACGATCTCCGGCAGCGGAGCAATACCGGATTATTCTGCCGATCAGCTTCCGCCATGGAACGAACCCGGCGTCAGCACGGTCATTATTGAGAATGGCGTGACAGGCATAGGGGATTATGCTTTCTACCAGAATTCCGCCCTCAACGTATACATTCCTGACGGCATAACAACGATTGGCCAGAGCGCCTTTGACGGCTCCGGGCTGATCTCTGTAACGATTCCCGGTACAGTTGAAAGTATCAAAGATAAAGCCTTCCATGCTTGTGCGAATCTCACTTCCGCAACCGTTTCAGAGGGGATAAAAACCATCGGAAACGAAGCCTTTCGGGGCTGCACGAGCCTGGGCTATATCGATTTTCCGGCCAGCATTACGTCGGTGGGCGCAGGAGCGTTTATGAGCTGCGAAAAAATGACCCGCATAAGATTTATGCCCGGCAGTGAGAAGGTGGAGTTAGGGGATAATCTGTTTTCCCAATGCTGGCAGCTGAAAAGCGTAACGCTGCCTCAGACGGCAGACCGCATCAGCGGCGGTATGTTTCAATCCTGCTCTTCGCTTCCTGCGCTGTATATTCCGGCAAGCGTAAAGAATATCGGAGACTTTCCTAATAACGGAGCCTCTCCTTTTGCCAGCTGCAATGCTTTGAAATATATTTATTTCGGAGGCACTGAAACGGAATGGAAAGCCATGATGAATCCATTTTTAATAGGATCCCTGACGTCTACGGGGACAGAAGTGGTTTGTAACGCAGTGTTTGATAACCCCTTCGCTCCGGACCCTGACGATCCGGGCGATTTCTGGCCTGACGATGAAGATCCCGATCACAGCGACGGTGCGCACAAACACAGCTGGTCTGAAAGCTGGAGCAGTGACGAGAGCTGTCATTGGCACGAATGCGGCACCGGCTGTACTATAACCGACAACCGTGATAAAGACGGTTACGGATCACACAGCTTTGGCAGCTGGGTGACCGATGTAGCTGCAACGGCTTCCCAAAACGGCAGCAGACATCGTGATTGTACGGTCTGCGGCTACCGCCAAAACGACAATATCCCCGCCTACGGTTCTTCTGACGATTCAAACAACAGCAACGGGGGTTCGAACGACAACAACGGCAGCAATGACAGCAACGATAGTTCAAACGGCAACGGCAATGGTGGCAGTTCAAACGGCAACGGCAATAATGGCGGCACAAACGGCAGCAACGGCAATAATGGCGGCACAAACGGCAGCAGCGGCGGCACAAACGGAAACAACAGCTCGAACAGCAACGGAGGCAGCTCCGGCAGCGGTAACAACAGTAATCCGAACGAAAGCGGCGGCAGTTCAGATAACGAGCCTGCAGATACAGAAAGTGAGCCATCGCAGAATCCGGAAGAAACCGGGGCGGCAGAGAGTGATGAAAGTGAAATGCAAAATACGCCTGACATGGAAACAGGGGCAGAAAGCGTCAGCGGCTCTGATAAAGGAGGCAACTGGACGATCATACCCATTCTGGCCGTACCTGTCGGCGGCGCTGCGGGTTTAGGCTATGTGTTTATGAGAAAAAGGGGCTGGCTGAAAAAGTAATCAGGATGTTTTCAGATTAGGCGCTATGGCCTGGATTGAGAGGCTTTACCGCCTTTTTCTGCGCTCAGCGAGCGCATTTTCCTTATGGAAGAACAGCGCCGATAATTGAGAGTTGAACGGTGCCTGCAGATTGTAGTTTACTTTGCCCGTATTAATTCGATAAATTATGATTGAGGAGGGGAGATATGTTTAATGAGATATGTATATATGAAGCGAAATTAACTAAGATAGATGAAATTGAACAACTGATGAAAGAAGTGGCTGAATTTTATTTGAAACAAGATGGTGTCATTGATGTACATTATATAAAACGTACTCACAGACAAAAAGACTTTAACGCGGTTAAAGAGGGGGAATTACCTGTTCGCCTTACAAGAAATATTGGTAAAGTGACATATGTACTATATTGGGTATTGGAAAACGAAGAGGTTCATGCAAGAGTATCCAAGCTTGGTGTCGAGAAATTTTATAAACGCTGGAATCGCTGTTTAACCACAATGCCCAAAATTATTTTGGGTGAAAATGTCGTCTAAGATACAGCTTCCATTACAGCATACAGAAGGCGGGGGCACCGCCTTCTCTCTATCCCGGATGCCTGATAATATGCCGCCTTGTCCTTATACATCAGCGTCTCCGCCTCAGCCATGATAGATTGCAGCTTCTCTGTGCTGTCGCTTTTCCAGACAGCGCCCACTGCCAGGACAACAGCGTATTCACGGGCGGGTTATCCACCCCGTAAAATCCAATGACCTTTGCGTCATCATATAAAGGCACCACCGCAATGGAGACAATATTCTGCTTTTTCAGATTTTCATATTGCAGGGGATCCTCTTCTTTCATATCCTCTATGTTCTCAAATACCATATTCTTATTTTCATGAAACTGGCGATACCAGACGCCGCAGATCTCCGGAGGTAGGTTCTGCAGATGATCTTTTTCCGGAGCAACTCCCTCTGCGACCCACTCATAGGTGTTGTCATCGCCGCCCAGCCTGTTCTTTTCAAAGATATAGGCCCGCTCGCCATTCAATACCCTGCCGCTGGATTCCAGCATAACTCTCAGGGATTTTTCCGGATCCGTTGCCCGCAAAGCTGTCCGCAGGGTTTCATTGACCATCTGCTCCATTTCATTCATGGTCAAGAGGCTCTGGACCATCTGATTGATATAACGGCTAAGCTCCTGAAATTCCAGGCTGTCCCGGGCATCCACCCGCTCTTCCAGATTTCCTTCCGCGATTGACTTCAGCTTTTGTATCACATCCTGAATCTTTTCCACTACATATTTATTCATATACCGCGTGACCGATATTACCAGAATAAACGATATGATAAACAGGCAGACCAGGGTCAGCAGCATGCTGGAGGGGAGACTTTCATAGAGATAATCCACAGCAATTACCCGTCCGATATAATTGGAGCCTATCTTCTGAAAAAAGCAGAAAGAATACTGTCCATTGATTTTGCCGTAAAATCCTTTTGGACTGTTTTCTATATCCTCAAAGCGAAAGCCCACATCAGAACACGCATTTCCCACAAATTCCAGACGGTTGGAGCCTGCAATCAACCCGCTCTCGATGTCAATGGCATAATAACTTACGTTCGGATTGACCCGGAACAGGGAAAAGATATAGGAGAGTTCATTCTTTTCTGTTACTTTGAGGACATTGACCGGGTTCATTCCGATTTGCACGATAAATTCCCCGCTGTCGCTCCAGACTGCGGAATACTGCATCAGCTTCGTTTCCGCCGTATTTTCTGTGATATCCTGAACCAGCATGAGAGACTTGTCCTCAAGCATCGGTTTAAAGAAGCTCATCTGTTCGCCGGAATCCATGGTATAACCATAATATTGCGGCTCCGTTCCTGAAAATATTTTTCCTTCCCGGTCAAAAATATGGATTTCATCCACATCCACCTCTGCCGCGATCTTTTTGAGTTCATCCAGAGAATCAAGTGCGTCCGGATCTCTGTCTATGATGCGGGACACCGTCTCCGCCGCATGGAAACAGCGTTGCGTATACTCGTCCTTTATTTTAATAAGTTCTGCCTGATTTTCCGTCAATACCTGTTCCGTTTGCAGAAAAGTACGTTCCGCGTCCCGGTAAGCTTTCCTCTGTTCATTCATCAGCTGATAAGTCAGCATCATAATAAACATCAGCAAGGCTAAGATACCTACAATCCGATAAATATTTTTTCAGATCATATTTTTTAAGGTGTACATTTGAACCTCCTGCGTATGAAGTAAGAAATATGAGTAAGGATGTCTTCATGATTCATTGTATCCCTCCCTGCGAATATTTGTCAATACGCAGAAAGTTTGCTTTACCGCCATTTTAGCGGGGGGCCACTCTGATGAGGACAGCAGACTCCTGCAATGCCTTAATGCTATATGGACTTATATCAGTATGAGACAAAACGCCTGCCGAATCCTGCCTTTATTGAAATTCCTTATTGACAGAAGCCTTCGGATGTTGTAAGATAATAATGCCTGTAGAAGTTATATACAATTTAATAGGATTTCTCTTATTCAGAGCCGGTGGAGATACATAGGATCGATGAAGCCGCGGCAACCCCATTGAAGGAAGGTGCCCCCCTGAGCGAGTGTTATTCGAACAATAAGAGGATTGAATGTTCAGCTTTCGTCCGCTTATTTGTGAGCGGATTTTTTATTGCCATACTCTCATGCAAGGCGGGGAGGCCAGGCCTGTCCTATAGGCTCTATGCATGGAGGTACCGGGAAGGTCCGGCCAGGGACGGATCTGGAACAGGAGGAAGCGAAAGACAGTTTTATGCTGCAGGCAATAAGAATTTACCTGCATTTTTACCTGCATAAAGAAAGGAAGAGGACAGATGGAAAAGCATTTATTTACTTCAGAATCCGTTACGGAAGGACATCCCGACAAACTCTGCGATGCCGTATCGGATGCAATACTGGATGCCTGCATGGAGCAGGATCCCATGAGCCGCGTGGCCTGCGAGACGGCCAGCTGCACCGGCTTTGTACTGGTGACCGGCGAGATTACCACGAGAGCGAACCTGGATGTTCCGGGAATTGTGCGTAAAACCGTCAACGAGATCGGCTATAATGACTCTAAGGTGGGATTTGACGGGAATACCTGTGCCGTCATGGTTGCTCTGGATAAGCAGTCCCCCGATATTGCCATGGGGGTGGACAAGGCTCTGGAGGCCAGGGAAACCGGGATGAGCGACGAGCAGCTTGACGCCATCGGCGCAGGTGACCAGGGAATGATGTTCGGCTATGCCGCCAATGAGACGCCGGAGCTGATGCCCTATCCCATTTCGCTGGCTCATAAGCTTGCAAGGCAGCTTACGAAGGTGCGCAAGGACGGCACCCTGCCCTATCTGCGTCCGGACGGCAAGAGCCAGGTATCTGTGGAATATGACGAGAACGGCAGGCCTCTGCGGCTGGAGGCGGTGGTTCTCTCCACCCAGCATGACGAGGATGTGACTCAGGAGCAGATTCACGCGGATATCAGGAAACATGTATTCGATCCCATCCTGCCCGGGGAACTGGTGGATAAGGACACCAAGTTCTTCATCAATCCCACAGGCCGTTTCGTCATCGGCGGGCCCCAGGGCGACGCGGGACTCACCGGACGGAAGATCATCGTTGACACCTACGGCGGAGCTGCCCGTCACGGCGGCGGCGCCTTCTCCGGCAAGGACTGCACCAAGGTGGACAGGAGCGCCGCTTACGCCGCCCGCTACGTGGCCAAGAACATTGTGGCCGCCGGCCTGGCGGAGAAATGTGAGATCCAGCTCTCCTATGCCATCGGCGTGGCCAGCCCCACTTCCATTACGGTGAGCACCTTCGGCACCGGGAAGGTGAGCAACGAAAAACTGGTGGAGATCATCAGGGAGAACTTCGACCTGCGCCCCGCGGGCATTATCAAAATGCTGGATCTGCGCAGGCCCATCTACCGCCAGACTGCGGCCTACGGACATTTCGGCCGGGACGATGTATCCCTTCCCTGGGAGGCCACAGACAGAGCCGAGACATTGAAGAAATATCTGTAGTCGGGTTTTAAGAATTTGCGGCTTATGAGCGGTTACACCGTAATGCATTATACCGTATGGAAAGTGCTGCCAAACCGAATACATGAAATCAAGTGCAAGGTCCTTTACGGGAAGAGGGCTTTGCACTTTTTTCTTGTAGAAGTTTTCTTGCAGAAATCAAATATGGAGTTGTTGAAATTTGAAAACCATGTTAAACTGATCATAGCAGATTTTGTTATTATGTCATTGTTTGAGCGTGGCCTTGGGGGCTGTATCTGACGCAAAGGAGGTCGGAAATGGGATGCTATCTATGCTTTGATATAGGGGGGACGGCCATCAAGTACGGTATTCTGGACGGGGAGAAGGAAAGCTTCCTGACAGACGGAACCATACCCACCGGGGCGGGGGAGGGCGGTCCTGCCATTGTGAATAAGGTGACAGCGCTGGGGGAGGAGATGCTTGCCCGGCATCGGGCGGAAGGCATCTGCATCTCCACCGCAGGGATGGTGGACTGGAGGGCGGGCAGGATTATTTATTCCGGTCCCCAGATGCCGGAATATGCGGGAACGGAGTGGAAGGACCGAATGGAAAAGCATTTCCGCCTTCCCTGCGAAGTGGAGAATGACGTGAACTGCGCCGGGCTGGCGGAAGTTCATGCCGGAGCGGCGAAGGGATATTCGGCTGCAGTCTGCCTGACCATAGGAACGGGAATCGGCGGGGCGATTCTCCTGGACGGGAAAGTATTTCATGGGGCCACGGGAAGCGCCTGCGAGGTGGGATACATGAATATGCCGGGAGGAATGTTTGAACGGCTGGGTGCCGCAAGCGTCCTGGTGGCGGCAGTGGCGGCGCGCAGGGGGATTCCGGCAGGGCAGATAGACGGAAAAGCTATCTTTGAACAGGCGAAGGCAGGGGACAGGGATTGTCTGGAAGCCATTGAAGATATGACGGATGTACTGTCCATGGGAATTGCCAATATATGCTATGTGCTGAATCCGCAGATCGTGGTATTGGGCGGCGGGATTATGGCGCAGGAAGAAATGCTGCTTCCCATGATAAGGGCCGGTCTGAAGCGGCACATGATTCCCTTCCTGGAGGAGCAGATACAGGTGCGCGCGGCACAGAATCATAACCGGGCAGGGATGCTGGGAGCCTGGTTTCATTTCAAAAATCTGCATTAAAGCTGCATGCAGGTCAAATCTGCAGAAAATATCGGCATAAGACCGCCGGGCATTCAGGCCAACCCTGAACGGATTTGTAAGTTCAGACGGTCTTTCGTATAACGAATGACTCCCTCTCGGAATTCTCGCAGACAGAATCAGACTTGTGCCAATTCATGGGTCATAAGCGCGGGAGAATCTGCAATAATGATTTCCACGAAGTCTCCAGAAACGGGAGGGGAGATTCCGAGAGCATATAAATGAGAAAGAGGGGCCGCATGGAGCGGACCGGACAAGAATAAAAAAGGCCGGAAAAGATCAGGAAAAGAATAGAAAAAGACCGGAAAAAGACCAGGAAAGGAGAATAAATTATGCGGGACAAAACAAAATATCAGGGCATTATCCCGGCGTTTTATGCATGCTATGACGAGGAAGGCCGGATCAGCCCGGAGAGGGTCGAACGCCTGACAGGGCTGCTTCTGAAAAAGGGGGTAAAGGGGCTGTATGTGGGAGGCTCCTCCGGCGAGTGCATCTACCAGAGTACGGCGGAGAGGAAAACCGTGCTGGAGCATGTGATGAAGGCTTCGAAAGGGCAGATGACAATTATTGCACATGTGGCGTGCAATAATACGGCGGACAGCTGTGAACTGGCAGCCCATGCACAGTCGCTGGGCGTGGATGCCATTGCGGCGATTCCACCTATTTATTTTCATCTGCCGGAATATGCCATTGCGGATTACTGGAACGCCATATCGGCGGCGGCTCCGGAGCTGGACTTTATCATTTATAATATTCCCCAGCTGGCAGGCACGGCTCTGACATTGCCGCTTTTCCGCAAAATGCTGGAAAATCCCCGCGTGATCGGCGTGAAGAACAGCTCCATGCCGGTGCAGGATATCCAGATGTTCAAACAGGAGGGAGGTCCTGACTGCATTGTGATGAACGGACCGGACGAGCAGCTCCTGGCCGGCCTTGCGATCGGGGCGGACGGAGGAATCGGAGGAACCTACGGCGTGATGCCGGAGCTTTATCTGAAGATCAGGGAGCTGTTCGACAAAGGCAGGATGGAAGAGGCCAGGGAAATTCAGTATGCGGCGGACGAGATCATTTATAATATGTGCAAATGCCATGGAAACCTCTATGCGGTAATGAAGAAAATTATTGCCATGCGGGACGGGGTGGAGCTGGGCAGCGTGAGGAGCCCGCTGCCGGCTTTGACGCAGGAGGATATGCCCCGGGTAGCACAATGTGCCGAACAGATCGATGCGGCAATCCGTAAATATTGTGAAGGAGAAAAGTATGAAGAATAAAATTGAGCAGATAAAGGGAAATCTCATAGTGTCGTGCCAGGCGCTCCCGGAAGAACCGCTGCATTCTTCCTTTATTATGGGGAGAATGGCCCTGGCGGCAAAGCAGGGGGGTGCCCGGGGGATTCGCGCCAATACGACGGAGGATATAGAGGAGATCCGGAAAAATGTGGATCTGCCCATTATAGGAATTATCAAGAAGGAGTATCCGGACAGCCGGGTGTACATAACGCCCACCATGGAGGAGGTGGACCGGCTGGCTGCCGTACACACGGAAATCATTGCCATGGACGCAACCTCGGCCCTCAGACCGGGAGGGCTTACGCTGGATCAGTTTTACACGGCGGTGAGGGAGAAATATCCTGAGCAGCTGTTGATGGCGGACTGCTCCACGGAGGAAGAGATATTGCATGCGGACAGTCTGGGCTTTGATTTCCTCGGGACAACGCTGATAGGATATACGCCCCAGAGTGAGGGTTTAAGGGTGGATGCAAATTATTTTGAAATCATCCGCAGGGTTCTGAAGAAGGTGAAGCATCCGGTGATAGCGGAGGGAAATATCAACACTCCGCGTATGGCAAAAGACGTTCTGGAGCTGGGCTGCTACAGCGTGGTAGTGGGATCCCGGATTACGAGACCGCAGGTCATCACCCAAGATTTTGTCAGGGAGATTGGGAGACTGGAAATCAACCCCGGCCGCTTTTTCTCTTTGTGAGGGGGATTTGCCGGCGCGGCATAAAGCAGGCCGGGAATTGGTTATACTCGTGAACGAATTTCATTGCCAAATACTGCACCGGCATTGCAGAAGCGTTCAATTGTTATTCACATAGACTGGCAACTGCTTTCGTTCATGAGTATCACCTGAACCCGTGAAGTTCATCTGCAGGATGAAAATGAAAAACGATATATACAAGTGAAATCGTTAAGCAGTATATACTGCTTAACGCTGAATACTGCCTGATGCAATCATGCGATGGAACCGATCAGCGTTATGCAGTCTGGTTTCGCGGCAAGTGAAATTGTTAAGCAGTATATATTACGAACGAGAAGCCAGGAACAGAAGGAGACCTTATATGGCATTTGTACATCTGCATGTCCACACGGAATATTCCCTTTTGGACGGCTCCAACAAAATTACAGAATATGTCTCCCGTGTAAAGGAGCTGGGGATGGACAGCGCCGCCATCACGGATCACGGGGTCATGTACGGCGTCATCGATTTCTACCGGGCGGCCAGGGAGGCGGGGATCAAGCCCATCATCGGCTGCGAGGTCTATGTGGCGCCGGGGTCCCGGTTTGACAAGGAAGCCGCGGGGGGCGAGGACAGATATTACCATCTGGTGCTTCTGGCGGAGAATAATACCGGCTACTCCAACCTGATGAAGATTGTCAGCAAGGGGTTTACGGAGGGGTACTATTATAAACCCCGTGTGGATATGGAGATTCTGAACCGCTACCATGAGGGAATCATCGCCCTGTCTGCCTGCCTTGCGGGGGAGGTACAGCGGTACATCGCGAAAAACATGCCGGAGGAGGCGAGAAAAGCCGCCAGGAAGTACGAAGCATGCTTCGGAAGGGGGAATTTCTTCCTGGAGCTCCAGGATCATGGTTATCCGGAGCAGAGACAGGTCAACACGGAGCTTCTGAAGATGAGCCGGGAGCTGGACATCCCGCTGGTAGCCACCAACGATGTCCATTATACCTATGAAAAGGATGCGGATTCCCATGATATCCTGCTCTGCCTTCAGACGGGCAAGAAGCTGGCCGACCAGGACAGAATGCGCTATGAGGGAGGACAGTTCTTCGTCAAGAGCGAGGAGGAGATGAAGGGCCTGTTCCCCTATGCCTGGGAGGCTGTGGAGAACACCCAGCGCATTGCCGACAGATGCCATGTGGAGATAGAATTCGGCGTCACGAAGCTGCCCAGATTTGAGGTGCCGGAGGGGTACGATTCCTGGGGGTATCTGAATAAGCTCTGTGACGACGGCCTGGCCGAGCGCTACGGGGACGGGGCGCAGCCTGCGGGGGATACGGGACAGACTCTGCGGGAGCGGCTGGATTACGAGCTCTCCGTCATCCGCACCATGGGATATGTGGATTATTTCCTGATCGTATGGGATTTTATAAACTATGCAAAAAGCAACGGGATTCCTGTGGGGCCCGGCAGGGGTTCCGCCGCGGGCAGCATCGTGTCCTACTGTCTGAAGATCACAAATATCGAGCCCATCCGGTATAACCTGCTCTTTGAGCGGTTCCTGAATCCGGAGCGGGTGTCCATGCCGGATATAGATATCGACTTCTGCTATAACCGCAGGCAGGAGGTGATTGATTATGTGGAGAGGAAATACGGCTCCGAGAAGGTGGTGCAGATCGTCACCTTCGGTACGCTGGCGGCCAAGGGTGTCATCCGCGATGTGGGCCGCGTGATGGATCTGCCCTATTCCTTTGTGGATTCCGTCGCCAGAATGGTGCCCAATGAATTAAATATCACCATTGACAAGGCCATGGAGAGGAACCCGGAATTCCGCAAGCTGTACCAGGAGGACGAGCAGATGCGCCACCTGATCGACATGTGCAGAAGGCTGGAGGGCCTGCCCAGGCATTCCTCCATGCATGCGGCGGGGGTGGTGATCTGCCCGGAGGAGGCGGATGAATTCGTGCCCCTCTCCAGGGGAAGCGACGGCTCCATCACCACACAATTCACCATGACCACCCTGGAGGAGCTGGGGCTTTTGAAAATGGACTTTCTGGGCCTGCGCACTCTGACGGTGATCCATGACGCAGTGGAATTCGTGGAACAGACCACGGGAAAGAAACCGGACATCGATGCAATCGATTATAATGATCCCCAGGTGCTGGCGTCCATCGGCACCGGGAAAAATGAGGGCGTGTTCCAGCTGGAAAGCGCGGGGATGAAGAATTTCATGAAGGAGCTGCGGCCTCAGAATCTGGAGGATATCATTGCCGGCATTTCCCTGTACCGGCCGGGACCCATGGATTTCATCCCCAAATATATCAAGGGGAAGAACAACCATGCGGCTGTGGTCTATTCCTGCCCCCAGCTGGAGCCCATCCTGGCGCCCACCTACGGCTGTATCGTCTATCAGGAGCAGGTGATGCAGATCGTCCGGGATCTGGGAGGCTATACCCTGGGACGAAGCGACCTGGTGCGCCGGGCCATGAGCAAGAAGAAACAATCCGTCATGGAGAGGGAGAGGGCGAATTTTGTCTACGGAAACGAAGAAGAGGGCGTGCCCGGCTGTGTCTCCAAGGGTATCGGCGAGCAGGTGGCCAGCGGTATCTTTGACGATATGATGGATTTTGCCAAGTATGCCTTCAATAAATCCCATGCGGCCTGCTATGCGGTGGTGGCATACCAGACGGCCTGGCTTAAATACTATTATCCCGTGGAATTCATGGCGGCGCTGATGACCTCCGTCATCGACAATACCAAGAAGGTGTCGGAGTATATCCTGACCTGTCGGAGTATGGGAATCGAACTGCTGCCGCCGGATATCAATCAGGGGCAGAGCGGATTCTCCGTAAACAATGGGAGCATCCGGTACGCTCTGACCGCCATCAAGGGCGTGGGGCGGCCTGCCATTGAGGCCGTCGTGAAGGAGCGCAGGGACAGAGGACTGTTCACGAATCTGAAGGATTTTATCACCCGTGTGGCTGAGAAGGATGTCAATAAAAGGGTGATGGAGAATCTGATCAAGGCGGGAGCTCTGGACAGCCTGGGAGGCACCAGGAAACAGTTCATGAGTGTCTATGTGCAGATTATGGAGCGGCTGGTGAAGGAGAAAAAGAGCAATCTGGAAGGACAGATCAGCCTGTTTGATATAGCGGAGGATTCCCAGAAGGAGGAATTCGATATCCGCCTGCCGGATGTGGGGGAATATCCCAAGGAAATGCTCCTGGGCTTTGAGAAGGAGGTTCTGGGCATCTATGTAAGCGGGCATCCCCTGGAGTCAGACCGGGAGCTCTGGCAGCGGTATATTACCAATACCACCAATGATTTCGCTCTGGATGAGGAGACCGGAAGTGCGCGCGCGGAGGATCAGACCGTGGTTGTGGTGGGAGGGATGATTGCGGACAGAACCATCAAATACACGAAAAACGATAAGGTGATGGCTTTCCTGAATCTGGAGGATCTGGTGGGAAACATGGAGATTGTGGTATTTCCCAGAGATTACGAGCAATACGGCACTCTTCTGACGGAGGAGGCAAGGGTCTTCATCAAAGGGCGGGTGAGTGCGGAAGAGGATAAGGACGGAAAGCTGCTCTGCGAGCAGGTGATCAGCTTTGAGGAGGCTGCAAAGGCAGGGGGAGCCCCCCTATTCCGAAACCGGTGGTATGGCAGCAATGGGACAGGGTATAACGGCGGCGGGAGCCGGATGTCACAGCCCGACAGGGGGGCGGCTGAACAATTTGGCGGGAACGGGGGCGCAGCAGGACGGACCAGCAGGGGAACGCCTGATGGGGGCCAGGGAAACGGCAGGCGGAATAAGCTCCCGGACGGTCTCTGGATTCAGTTTCCCAATGCGCAAAGCTATGCTCCGAGAGAGCAGGAGCTGCTTACCGCTTTGGCGGATTCCGACGGAGATGACGATGTCGTCATTTACCTGAAGGATACGAAGACAATGAAGGTGCTGCCTCCCAACCGCCGGGTACGGGCAGATGGGGATCTGCAGCGCAGGCTCGGGGATATATTCGGAGCGGAAAATATAAAAATTCTTGGAAAAAATCCGTAAATATGAGCAAGCTCTATTGAAAACACCGCCGAAATGGTATAAAATGACAGCGGATAGAAATACAGGAGGTTAGAGCTATGGCGAAAGAAATAAAAACAATTGCGGTTTTGACGAGCGGCGGCGACGCGCCGGGCATGAACGCAGCGATTCGTGCAGTAGTCCGTACTGCCATATACAGGGGTGTAAAGGTAAAGGGGATCAAGAAAGGCTACAACGGCCTGCTGAATGAGGATATTATAGATATGGAGCCCCGCCATGTATCCGACATTATCCAGAGGGGCGGTACGGTTCTGGGAACGGCCAGATGTCTGGAATTCAAGAAGCCGGAGTATCAGCAGATGGCGGCGGATATCTGCAGGAAGCATGAGATAGACGGCATTGTGGTCATCGGCGGGGACGGCTCCTACCGGGGAGCCCAGGCCCTTTCCAGACAGGGGATCAATGCCGTGGGAATTCCCGGGACCATCGACCTGGACATCGCGTGTACGGAATATACCATAGGCTTCGATACGGCGGTGAACACGGCCATGCAGGCCATTGACAAGGTGAAGGATACTTCTTCCTCCCACGAGCGCTGCAGCATTATTGAAGTAATGGGGCGGCATGCGGGGTATATTGCCCTCTGGTGCGGTATTGCAAACGGTGCGGAGGATATCCTGCTTCCTGAAAATTATGATTACAATGAACAGGAGATCGTGAACCATATCATCGAGAGCCGGAAGAAGGGCAAGATCCATCATCTGATCATCAATGCGGAAGGAATCGGACATTCCACTTCCATGGCAAAGCGAATCGAGGCGGCCACCGGACTCGAGACCAGGGCTACCATTCTGGGCTACATGCAGAGAGGGGGCAGCCCCACGGCCACGGATCGATATTATGCTTCCATCATGGGCTCCTATGCGGTTGATATCATGCTGGAAGGCAAGACTAACCGGGTGGTGGGCTTTAAATACGGCGAATTTACGGATTTTGACATTGAGGAAGCACTGAGCATGCAGAAGGATATTGACAGATATCAGTATAATGTGGCGAAGATTCTGGCGATATAATCTTCCGGAACCGGTTTCCCCGCAGCTGTGCTGCGGACGGATCAGCCGGGGCGGGGGAATCTCCGGCGGCTGTGCCGTGGGGGACAGTATCGGAATCAGCGTAAAAGGGACGGCTGTTTCTCAGGGAATGACCGTCCCTGTTTTTTGTACAGGCCTGCATGTATAAGATTGCTGCCAAAGCGGCATGCGGACCGTTCTGCCGGTAAGGGAGAAAGTGCATTTCCCTGCAAGAATCCCGGGCGCATCATGGCGAAATTCCGAAAGGGCTTTGTAAAGGAACAGGAGACAGAATGATTACCAGTATTACCAATCCAAGAGTAAAACAGATCGTGCAGTGGCAGACAAAGGCCCGTGAAAGGCGGGATGCGGGCGTCTATCTTGCAGAGGGCTTTAAAATGTACGAGGAGGCTCCTGAGGAGGATATCAGGGAAGTCTTTCTTTCGGAGGAGGCTCTGAAAAAAGCGGAGGAAAGTACAGGTATCCGGGAAAAGCTCGACAGAACCGGCTATGAGACCGTTAGCGGCGGGGTATTCCGAAAAATGTCCGACACACAGACGCCCCAGGGTATATTATGCGTTCTGGGACGCCGGGAATACGGGATGGAGCAGCTGCTTGCGGGGAGGGCTCCCCTGCTTATTGTTCTGGAAGGCCTCCAGGATCCCGGGAATCTGGGGACCATCGTCAGAACCGGGGAGGGAGCAGGCGTATCGGGAATCATCATGAGCGCGGATACGGCCGATATTTACAATCCCAAAACCATCAGGGCCACCATGGGCTCCATATTCAGAGTCCCCTTTCTGTGTACGGAGCATTTAGAGGAAACCGTACTGCAGCTGCGTCAAAAAGGAATCCGGACCTACGCGGCTCATCTGGGCGGGGAAAAGTCCTATGATGCGTTTTCCTACAGAGAGGGGACCGCTTTCCTCATAGGGAATGAGGGGCGCGGCCTGACGGAAGGACTGGCCGCCGCCGCGGATGAATACCTGAAGATACCCATGGAGGGCAGGGTGGAATCTCTCAATGCCGCCGTCACGGCCTCGCTGCTCATGTATGAAGCGCATCGCCAGAGACGGTGGACTGTTCCGCCCGCATAGTATCATAAATCTGTGTGGCATCATAATTCCCCAGCAGGTGCTGGATTCGGATGATATTTTCCACGGTCGGGAGATCCTCATCCAGCTCCTCCGCGATAACTGCTGCAGATTTGTTCTTCTGCAGCTTTTTGCATACGGCCTGAATCAGGTATTCCCACTTTCCCCTCAGCTGCTTATCCACAAATGCCTTGCACATATCGTATTTTTTTTCTCCGTTTTCCATAACATTGTACTCCTTTCCAAGATGTACCTTCCCTACAGTCTCGATCAGTTCCTGCGTTTCGCTGTCTATTCTGCTGTAGATATCCCTGTTCTCCTCCAGGAGCTTTGTCAGCATTGCCTCATCCTTTCCGAACCGCACCACTTCGAACAGCTGCCGCAGGCCCGTCTTATACTCGTCAAAGCTATCGTGTTCGTGGCAGTCGTACAGGTTCAGCCTGTAATTGCTGACAAATTCTTTTAACTCCTCATCCACATTCAGCAGGTCATGCAGGCACTTCGCCCCGTCCCAGGGATGCTCCGTGCCGCAGTACACCACCAGGGTGATCACCGGGATAAGCTTTTCAGCTTTTGACATTCCCGAGAGAAATTCATCCGTTCCGGACTTCAGGTCTTTTGCACTCTCATGGGTTCGTTTCATCTGCTTCCATTGCTTCTGGTAGCTCAAAGCCTCCAAAAGCATATTTCGCAGCACCATGTGGTAATCTACGAAGGTCTGGTTCTCCACCGCCAGAATGTGGATCAGACGTCCCCGCCACAGCCGAACCTTATCTGCCACAGCCTTATAGTTCCTCCGGGCTCCGGCTTCCTTTCCCAGATAGACCGCCTGGGCATCCGCGGGCTCCAGCTCCTTCGGTTTTACCACCTGCCTGCCCTTAAAGAGCGCGCCGTTCACCTGATCGGCAAAATACTCATTGTGGTCCAGATAATCAAACTGATATTCATCTGATGCTCCCATCTACTTTCCTCCCTTATTATTTTTTACATATAAGGGATTCCTGCAGGAATACTTTGAACGGTCACAGATGTGATATCAGAAATTTCAGAGCCCCAGATATGTATGAACTGATAGTATCATAACAGATACATTTTGTAAAGAATTTTCGGAAAATATAGAAATTTTGCCGGGCCTGCCGGAGTCAGACCCTGGGCCTGTCGGAGTCAGACCATGGGACCGCCGGAGGCAGACCATGGGACCGCCGGAGGCAAGGGGGCAAATTTCCGCCGGAAACAGGGGGGTTGACATTCTTTTTCATATCTGCTATGATGTCCTTGTAACAAATTTAATAACTTTGTAATAACTTTATTAAAAAGTGGCATACTTTTTGCAAAGTAGTAAAATTTGTTTCAGGAGGTATGGAAAATGACAAAATGCAGAAAACTGTTCACTGCAGTTATGGGCCTTTTGTTATCACTGGCCTTGATTTGGCAGATGAATATGGCGGTTTGGGCCGATGAAGACGACAGCCTTGATCAGCTCTGCGGGGGCGTGGCGTCGGTGCTTAATCCCGGGAACGGGAATTCCGTTGAGATTGTGAACGCCACGGCAAAGGAACTGAACCTGGAGCTTCAGCTCGAGGAATTAGAGGAAGAGAAAGAAATCAAACTGGTAATGGCCAATGTAACAACTGCTCTGAACGTGAGGAGCGACGCGGATGAGGCCGCGGAAAAGGTCGGAAAGCTGTACAAGGACTGCGGAGGAACCATTCTGGAACAGCGGGACGGCTGGACGAAGCTTCAGTCGGGCAATATCATCGGATGGGCTTCCGATGAATATCTGCTGTTCGGCGAGGAGGCGCAGGCCCTGGCCAACAGCGTCGGAAAGATGATTGCCACCATCGACACGGAGACCCTCAGGGTGAGGATGGAACCCAATACGGAGGCCGGAGTCTGGGGCCTGCTTCCCCAGGGAGAGATCGTGGAGGTTCTGGGACTGGATGCCGACGGATGGGTGTGCATAGACTTTGAGGGAAACAACGGGTATGTCTCTACGGAATATGTGGTAATGGACTTTCACATCGATTCCGGCGAGACCATGGAGGAGATCAAGGCCCGGCAGGCGGCGGAGGAAGAGGCGAAGCGCCACAAGAATTACGGCGAATATACCACGGATGCAGATACGAAGCTGCTTCTGGCCGCATTGATTCAGTGCGAGGCGGGATCGGAAAGCTACGAAGGACAGGTGGCAGTGGGGGCTGTGGTCATGAACCGTGTCAGAAGTGCGGCATATCCTGATTCCATCCATGGCGTCATCTATGCATCCGGACAGTTTACTCCGGCCATGACCGGCAAGCTGAACAGTGTATACGAATCGGGCAGGATTTATGACAGCTGTATCCGGGCTGCCGAGGAGGCGCTGGCAGGCGTATCCAATGTGGGAGACCTGACCCATTTCCGCCGGAACAACGGACGAGAGGGACTTGTCATCGGTAACCATGTATTCTATTAGAAATTAAAACAAAAGGAGCGGCCTGCATTCCGGTGCAGTGCCGCTCCTTTTCAAATCCCCGGCCGGTTTCTGCCGGTTCTGATTTGCAGGGCAAAGAGGCCTGGTGTAACAATCCGTAAATTTCCCACATATGCTATATATGACAGGAAATGAAGGAGAACACGATTCAAATGGCAATCGGATATTTAATGATACAGGCACGTACCGCCCAGGATGCCATCCCGCTGGAAGGCATACATGTAAGGATTCTGGACGATCAGGGAAACAGTCTCTATGATCTGCTCACGGATGAAAGCGGAGAAACGCAGACGGTTCCTCTGGAGACGATGGATAAAAGCTTTTCGCTGAATGAGAATTATGCAGGGCTGCCCTACGCCAGCTATAATGTACTGGCACAGGGGACCGGCTTCAACACCCTCCATATATCACATATTCCTATCTATGACGGGGAGACAGCCGTGCAGCCGCTGGAATTCATTCCTATGAGACAGACCCAGCGCCGCCCGAGTGAGACCCGGATTTTTGTGGGAAAGCCTGCCATAGCCATGCAGGAGACCCGCAGCCAGGAAGGCGATACGGAGACGGACTCCCGGATACTGCGCCAGGTAGTGATTCCTAACCCCATTACCGTGCATATGGGCGCTCCCTCCTCAGGCGCTTCAAATATACAGGTCTCCTTCCCGGACTATGTAAAAAACGTTGCCAGCAGCGAAATATATCCCACCTGGCCCACTGCGGCCCTGACAGCCAATATTTACGCTATCATCACCTTTGCATTGAACAGAATCTATACGGAGTGGTACAGGAGCCGCGGGTATTCTTACGACATTACCAACAGCACCGCCTATGACCAGTATTTCGTATACGGCCGTCCTGTCTATGAATCCATCAGCAGGATTGTGGATCAGATTTTCAATGAGTATGTCCGGAGGCAGGGACAGGTTGCCCCTTATTTCACCTCCTTTTGCAGCGGCAGTACCGTAACCTGCCAGGGAATGTCTCAATGGGGAACCGTGACGCTGGCAAACCAGGGCCGCACGCCTTTGGAAATTCTGCGCACTTATTATCCTCTTGATATCGAGATCGCGGAGGCAAGCGCCGTATCGGGCATCCTGTCTTCCTATCCGGGAACGGCGCTCCGGGAGGGAAGCACCGGTCTCGATGTGCAGACCATCCAGACCTACCTGAACAGGATCCGCAGAAATTACCCCGCTATTCCGGCTATTACCGACGAGCCCGGCGTCTTCGGCCTCAGTACCAAGGCTGCCGTCACCAGATTCCAGAGCATTTTCGGATTATCGCCGGACGGCGTGGTGGGAAAGTCCACCTGGTATAAGATTTCAAGCCTGTATGCCGGCGTGGCTAAACTGGCGGAGCTTGACAGCGAGGGCAATACTCTGGGAATCGGGACCGTGCCGCCTAATACCATTCTGCGCCAGGGCTCCAGGGGGCAGGATGTGATTACCCTGCAGTATCTCCTGGACGTGGTGTCGGAATACTATCCCAGTGTACCCGCCCCGGCCCAGGACGGTATCTTCGGCAGCAAAACCGCCCAGGCCGTGTCCGCATTCCAGCGTGCCGCCGGAATTGCCGCAGACGGAATTGCAGGACCCGTGACCTGGAGAGCGCTGTATGATATTTATCTGGGAATAGAGCAGAATGTGCCCGGCCAGAATCCGCCGCCTGCTGTGCCGGATACCGGAAGCATCAAATATACCGTACAGGAGGGAGACAGTCTGTGGAAGATTGCGAGGAGGTACGGGACCACCGTGGACGCAATTAAGAGCCTGAACGGACTGACCGGCGATCTGCTCAATGTGGGGCAGGTACTGCAGATTCCCGTCTCCCAGACCGGCCAGAATATCCGGTACACCGTCCGGGCAGGGGATAGCCTCTGGCTGATCGCCCAGCGGTACAATACCACCGTGGATGCGATCAAGAAGCTGAACAATTTAACCAGCGATATCCTGAATATAGGACAGGTGCTGCAGATTCCCGCCCGCTGAGCGGATTTCTGAAGCTTATACTGCAGACCGCCAGGATTTACATTGATGCCTCTGGGAAAATACTTGGCTGGCGGTCTGCAGTCGGGTCGTACTGCAAATTTAGTCGGTGTGCAGTATAACAAGGTCAAAATAAACAACACAGGGTGTAAAGCAGCTTCAGCCATATAAAATCGGGGCGGATGCTCCGCCCCGATTTTATATGGCTGAAGCTGCTTTTAAAAGCTATGTGGAAAAATATATTTGGTAAGTTCCATTTTCTAAAAATCATGGCAGGTCAAAAATTATTATAAATCATAATACATTTTAAATTCCGCAGGATTGGGAATCTGTTCCAGCTGTTTCAGCTCCGCCCGCTTTCTTGCCACCCAGATATCTATGAGCCTCCGGGGGAAGACGCCGCCCTTTACCAGATATTCATGGTCCGCCTCCAGGGCGTCCAGCGCCTCGCCCAGGGATTTCGGCAGGCCCTTTATCTTCTTCTGCTCTTCCTCGGAAAGCGTGTAGAGATTGAAATCATAGGGCCCCCAGCCGTTGGCCTGGGGATCGATCTGATTCTCGATACCGTCCAGCCCCGCCATCAGAATCGCCGCATAGGCGTAATAGGGATTGGCGGTTGCGTCGGGATTGCGCAGCTCAAATCTCTTTGTCTCCGGTGATTTTGCGTAGGCGGGGATCCGGATCACCGCGCTGCGGTTGGAGGTGGCGTAGCCGATGGTAACCGGCGCCTCATATCCCGGCACCAGGCGCTTGAAGGAGTTGGTGGAGGGATTGGTAAAGGCACACAGCGAAGCGATATGCTTCAGCAGCCCTCCCATAAAATAATGCGCCGTGCGGCTTAAACCGGAATAGCCGTTCTCGTCATAGAACAGGGGCGCTCCGTCCTTGAACAGGAGCATATGTACATGCATGCCGCTGCCTGCTTCCTGATATATGGGCTTGGGAAGGAAGGTGGCGGTTCTGCCCTCCTGTGCCGCCAGATTTTTGATAATATACTTGATAATCATGGTGTTG
Source organism: uncultured Acetatifactor sp. (assembly GCA_910589035.1). Taxonomy (GTDB): domain Bacteria; phylum Bacillota; class Clostridia; order Lachnospirales; family Lachnospiraceae; genus Acetatifactor. The sequence goes on from CAJUSI010000056.1 coordinate 35,263, forward strand.
TCTGCCATGGCCGGCATGTCTGCCAGTTCCACCTCGATTTCCATCTGGCCGGGGCCGCCCACCTCGTGATGATGGTATTTCACACGGATTCCCCAATCCTCCATCATCATACACATCCTGCTGCGCAGATCATACCCCACATCCTGGGGAGCCGCTATATGATATCCCCCTTTGTAAGGAACCTCATAGCCGTTATTGCCTGCATGGTCCAGACTGTGATTCCAGTCCGCCTGCCTGGTGTCTATCCGATAGCCGCACTGCCTCGGCGTTACCTCAAAACGCGCGTTATCAAAGAGATAAAATTCAAATTCCGGTCCGATCACCATCCGGTCCGCAATTCCGGCTTCTTTCATATATTCCACTGCCCGCAGACTGACATTCTTCGGATACTGATCAAAGGGCTTGTTTTCTCCTTTTCCTATGGTGCACACATTCCCGCACATAGTCAGGGTGGGCACAGCCGCAAAGGGATCCACATAGGCGGTATCCGGATCCGGCAGGAATACCATATCGCTTTTCTCAATGGGAGCATATCCGTAGTTAGAACCGTCAAACCCGATGCCATAAGTAAAGGTATCCTCCCCAAACCGTTCTACCGGAATCGTGATATGCCGCCAGCGCCCGTCAATATCCGTCATCTTAAAGTCGATCATACGGATCTGCTTCTCCTGGCACAGCTTTTTAATCTCCTTACTTCTGTCCATTCTCATTTCTCCTTGTATAATATGTTTACAACCAATTATAGTGAACGACATTAAAATCTTTATTTTGGCACAATATGACGATTGTGGCTGTTGCAGTGGCTTTCTGCCAAAGTAAGGATAGTTATGACGTTTACTATAACTATAGTTCCGTAGCCATGCAAACGCAGTATTTATTATAATATGATTATTTACAATGCTCAGCCAGTTTCCTTCCACCCATCCTGGGATGTGATCAGAGTAGCATAAAGCGTCGTCAGGTTATTTGTTTGTGCTGGGCGCTGCATCCGGCTGAGCTTGGTATATAGTCATTTATTATAATTTTCCTGTAAGTCGAAAATTGGTGCGGAATTATAGAGCAAACAGGCGATAGCCTCTCTTATATTTCAATCACATAGGAAGCGCTCCATGTCTCGCCGGGCTGAATCAGATTGCCCCATTTCCTCTCTTCCAGGGTGCCTTCAAAATCCTCGCCGTCGCATCTGCCGTACCATGGCTCTATACACACAAAAGGGGCCTTCTTTCCGGGAGGTGACCATACGCCGAACAGCGGTGCATCCATCATCACCTTCAGATACGGGCTCTTATCCTTTCCGCAGAGGGATACCATGTTCGTCTGGCGGTCCTCCACCACCAATGCGTCGTGGTCAAAAAGATGTTCCTCAAGAGCGAGCCTGCCCTCCGTAAGCCTGTACACATCCTTATTCTTTGCCGCCAGCCCCTTTTCATTGATACAGGTACTTACGATCTCCTCCACATTTCCGAAATCCAAAAAGCATTCGCTCTGGCTCGTCCCCGGCTCAATGGGACAATAAAAGGCCGGATGCCCCCCTATGGAAAACGGCAGATTCTCCCGGCCCGGATTGTCCACCTTCCACTGCACGATCACCTGTCTCCCCTCGATCCGGTATCCCAGCTTCAATACGAACCTGTAAGGATACTTCTTCAGGGTTTCCTCATCGGAAGCCAGCTCAAACCAGATTTCCTCATCCGTCCGGGAAAGCAGAGCAAACTCCATATCTCTGGCAAAGCCGTGCTGGGTCATGGAATAAGTATTTCCCTTTGTCCGGTACTCCCGGTTCCGCAGGCCTCCCACAAAGGGAAAAAGGATCGGGGAAGTCCGCCCCCAATATTCCGCATCCCCGCACCACATATACTCCCTGCCCGTATCCAGCTTTTTCAGGGACTTCAGCTCCGCTCCGAGGCTGTTGACTGTAATGGAAATCACGTTGTTTTGTAATTGATAAACCGCCATAAACCCTCCTTTATATGCTTTTTTGTCCTGATAATACCATCATATGCCATGGGGCTGCATCCTGTCAAGAGCAGGAATTCCGCTGCACTGACAGGAGCGCCGATTCCGCATAGAGATTCCCTCCTGCGCCGGGAACATCTCATTGTCCCTCTATGGCCAGGCTTTCTCCCCCCTTTACAATAAAGCCGATATCGCCCACACTTCCGCCTTTGCCGATGAAAGCATTATAATCCATGGAGGATATGGTGAGAATACTGCCTTCCGCCTGATACCGGCCGTTCCAGCTGTCGCTTAGCTCGATGCTGCCGTTGAAGCTCAGATGAATGGTCCATCCATTCCTGTCCCCATCCGCAGAATTCGTCAGGGTAAGCCGGTACTGATAATAGCTTTCATCCCCCTGTGTCCAGGAATTGACCTTTTCTATGCCAATCTGTAATGCATCCTCCTGCAATGCCCCCGGCGATTCCGTCTGTCCCGACTCTTCCCTTCCTGTGCTTCCCTCTTCATTCTGATTACCGCCCGGACTGCCTGTCTGTCCGCTTCCTCCGCCTGTTTCCTCCGCTCCGGCAGTGCCGCTTCCGCCGGGAGCCGTGCCAGCCCCGGTTGAGCTGCTTCCGCCGAGAGCCGTACCTGTCCCGGCAGTGCCGTCTCCGCCGCCGTTGCCGGTCTGGCCGTCTCCCGTAAGCTCCCCGGCCCGGCCTGCTGCCTGGAGCATTTTATAAAGCCATTTTCCGGATTCGCTTAAATCCTCCTCCCCGAAGCCGCTGACCTTGCAGCAGCTGCTTTTGATGACGGCCGAGGTCTCCGATTTATTGGATAGATTCCAGGCCACATAGCTGATCTGATATTCATCCATCAGCCGCACCCACTGCTCCGCCTGATTTTCATCGATTGCGCCGCTGCCGCTGGCATCACAGATACCATACTCCGAAACGAAGACAGGAAGTCCGGATTCAATGGCATTTACCATGGAAGCGCGCAGCGAGTCCGTATGTGTCGCCGCATAGAAATGCAGGGTGTACATAATATTAGAGTAATCCGTAATGGGATCCGCAGCCGCCTGCTCCACATACTGACTCCAATTCGGAGTTCCCACCAGAATGATTCCGTCCGCATCGTTTTCCCGGATGACCGCTATCACCTGTTCCGCATAGGCCTTCACATCACTCCAGGAGGTTCCCCCGTTCGGCTCATTGCAGATCTCATAAATCACATTGGTATAGTCAGCATATTCCCGGGACATCTCCTCAAAAAAGGCCTTTGCCTCATCGATATAAGTATTGGGATTCCCGTCAGAGAGAATATGCCAGTCGATAATGACATACATACCGCAATCCGTGGCATATTTCACTCCATCCCTCACGAGAGCTTTCAGATCGTCCCTGCTTCCGCCCGTACAATATCCTCCGCTTTCCGCAGTGTACATGGCCAGACGGAACACATTCATGCCCCATTCTTCCTTCAGCTGCCGGATGCAGTCCGCATTCACATAATCCGGAAACCAGGCCAGCCCATGGGTGCTGATCCCCCGAAGCTGGACAGGATTGCCCGCTGAATCCACCAACTGAGTGCCCGCCACGGAAAGACCGCCTGCTGCCGTCCCTCCGGATCTGTTCTCTCCATCCGGGTCCTTCCGATTTCCGGGATCGTTCCCTTCGCCCGAGCCCTTCGGATCCCCGGAATCGTTCCCTTCGCCCGAGCCCTCCGGATCTCCGGGATCGTTCCCTGTACCCGAACCTCTCCCTTCCCCGGAACTGCTTCCATCCTCCGGGTTCTTCCGGTTTCCGGTACTGTCCCCCTCACCCGAACCCCTCCGTTCCCCGGAACTGCTTCCCCCGTCCGGATCCTCCAGGTCCCCGATACCGTTTCCTCCCTTTGACTGCCCGGCTGTTTCCATTGTCTCCTGTGCCTTTGGGGACTGGGCCTCCCGCCCACAGCCAACCAGACAGAACACCAATATAAAAAAGCAGCAACCCTTCCACATTATACTCTTTCCCTCCTGATCTGAAGAATCTCCAAGGAATCCCCGCCTCGCCTTAAGACGATACAAGGAACTGCTGCAAAAAACTTATCCAGGTTCCGCACCATTCCCAAGTTATACTGCATAACGATTCCGCGGCGGTTCCTGACACGACAAACGCAGACTCAACTATACCCGATTATAATATATTTGCCTGCCGCCTGCAACGAATACAGACCTGTGCGGATTGATTTTCTATTTGCATTTCCCGTTATCCTATGATACAATAGGTCTACATAGAAATGTTCCAATTGGAAATAAGGAGGATGGATTTGGAGACAAAGGGAGGATTTTACATTACACAAATAAAACAGCTTCAAGACAGAATCTTCGAACGGCTGCTGCTTGAAAATGGGATTGAAATAAGCGGCGGGCAGGGCCGGATTTTATATATTCTCTGGAAAGCAGACAATCTTACCGTCAGTGAAATAAGTGAAAAGACTTCTCTTGCCCCAAATACGATATCTGTCGTGATAAACGGAATGGTAAACAGGGGAATTGTGGAAAGAAATATCAATCCGCACAACCGCCGCCAGACAATTATATCGCTCACAGAGTATGCAAAATCCTTACAGGAAAAATATGAACTGGTATCCCGGAAGATGAATGCACTATTCTATCAAGGCTTTTCCGAAGAAGAGCAGGGACAATTTGAACGATATCTTGCCCGGATCCTGGAAACCCTGACTGCAAACCTGCATATAAACAAAGCATTTTACGAGGAGGATGATTTCCAATGAAAACACAGGAACAAATTATCGAATTGATCAAAAAACAGAAAGTGTCGTTTATCGCTTCTGTGGATGAAGAAGGTTTCCCCAATATAAAAGCAATGTTTGCACCCCGCAGGATCCAGGGGAACTGCTTTTATTTTTCAACGAACACCTCTTCCATGCGCTCGCAGCAATTCATAAAAAATGAAAGGGCAAGCGTTTATTTTTACAGCAAGGGATGCTTCAGGCATGAGGGAATAATGCTCATCGGTACAATGGAGGTCTTACAGGATAATGAAATAAAAAAGGAAATCTGGCAAACAGGGGACGCCATATATTATAAACAGGGCGTATCAGACCCGGATTACTGCGTATTGAAATTTACGGCAAAAAGAGGCCGGTATTATTGCAATCTGAAAACGGAAAACTTTGACCTCTAATCTGCAGCAATGCAGATCAGACAGGCAGGAACACTCACTTTTGAGGGAAATTTTCGGAGAAAGCGAAAAAACACTTGCCAACACCGAAAAAGACGTGTAAGATAAGAAGAAATAAAGCGCTGCATAACTGACGGAAGTGGGAGTACCCACGGGGAGTGCAGCAGGAGCAAGCCGACCGTCTGGGCGCCACTTATTTTGTGATGCCTGCAGGGCCGGTTTTTATTATTCCGCTGACACGGTGCAGGCAGCATGGGGTGGCTATACAACAGCACCTGCCCGAATGACACTCAGAACATACCGGGATGCCGGAGCATACGGGTATGCCCGGGGAAAACGCCTGAGCGGAAGGGCGGTGCGTTCATCAACAGGAGGAGAGAATATGCTGCAGCTGGAACAGGAACTGAAAAACAATGCCTACCCCGGAAGGGGGATTCTCATCGGCCGTTCCGCGGATGAGAAAAAAGCGGTGATTGCCTACTTCATTATGGGAAGAAGCGTCAACAGCCGCAACCGCATCTTTGTGACGGAAGGGGAGGGAATCCGCACACAGGCCCACGATTCCGCTAAACTGGCGGATCCCAGCCTTGTCATCTATGCGCCCGTGAGAGTACAGGGCAGATACACCATTGTCACCAACGGGGACCAGACGGATACCGTCTACGACGGACTGGAGAAAGGAATGACCTTTGAACAGGCCCTGAGGAGCCGGGAATATGAGCCGGACGCTCCCAATTACACGCCCAGGATTTCAGGCCTGGTGCATATTGAGGACGGGAAATATGACTATGCCATGTCCATCCTGAAAAGCAATGACGGAGATCCGGACTGCTGTAACAGATATACCTTCTCCTACGATCATCCGACTCCGGGGGAGGGCAGATTTATCCATACCTATATGCATGACGGAGATCCCCTGCCCAGCTTCTGCGGAGAACCGAAGAAAGTGGCAATAGAGCGGGAGATTGACGGCTTAACGGAGACGATATGGGAGAGCCTGAACGCGGACAACAAAGTCTCTCTCTTTGTTCGGTACATCGACATCGAAACCGGAAAATATGAGACGCGGATTGTCAACAAAAACGTCTGAACGTATGGATAACATGACGTAACCAGCTCCGGAAAGTTTTGACAGATCTGAAAAACCGAACAGGACTCACGAAAGTCCCGCCAGGCCCCGGGGGACCGCCGCAGAAGGCCGGACAGGAATTCCACAGACAAAAAACACAAAAAGCAGAAAGGAATAAGAAGACAGTATGAAAGAGATAGAATTGAAATACGGCTGCAACCCCAACCAGAAACCTTCCAGAATCTATATGGAGGACGGAAGCGAGCTTCCCGCCGCCGTCTTAAACGGCAGGCCGGGATACATTAATTTCCTGGATGCATTCAACGGCTGGCAGCTGGTGAAGGAACTGAAGGAGGCCGCGGGACTGCCTGCGGCTGCATCCTTCAAGCATGTTTCCCCCGCGGGAGCGGCAGTGGGGCTTCCCCTGGACGAGACCCTGGCAAAGATTTACTGGGTGGATGATCTGGGAGACCTGTCCCCGCTGGCCTGCGCCTATGCCAGGGCCAGGGGAGCGGACAGAATGTCCTCCTTCGGAGACTTTATCGCCCTGTCGGATGTATGCGACGCGGATACGGCCAGGCTGATTAAGAGAGAGGTGTCCGACGGCTGCATTGCCCCCGGCTACACGGAGGAAGCGCTGGCGCTGCTGAAGGCAAAGAAAAACGGAAACTATAATGTCATACAGATCGACGCATCCTACACGCCGGCGGCGCTGGAGAAAAAGCAGGTGTACGGCATTACCTTTGAACAGGGCAGGAACGAACTGGATGTGAACGGGGATCTCCTGTCGAATCTTGTCACTGCCAATAAGGAAATTCCCCCGGCGGCGCTGATGGACATGAAGATCGCGCTGATTACCTTAAAATATACCCAGTCCAACTCCGTCTGCTATGTAAAGGGCGGACAGGCCATCGGTATCGGAGCAGGGCAGCAGTCCCGCATTCACTGTACCAGGCTGGCAGGCACCAAGGCGGATAACTGGTATCTGCGCCAGTCGCCCCAGGTGCTCGGCCTGCAGTTCGTGGATAAGCTGGGCAGGGCCGACAGGGACAACGCCATTGACGTATATACTGGGGACGAATATATGGACGTGCTGGCGGACGGCGCCTGGGAGAAAATCTTCAAGGTAAAGCCCCCTGTGTTCACCAGAGAGGAGAGAAAAGCATGGCTTGAGGGGATGCAGGAGGTAACGCTGGGCTCCGACGCCTTCTTCCCGTTCTCCGACAATATCGAGAGAGCCCATAAGAGCGGCGTAAAATATATCGCACAGCCCGGCGGCTCCGTGCGGGATGACGCGGTGATCGCATGCTGCGATAAATATCGTATGGTGATGGCGTTTACCGGGATCAGATTATTCCATCATTGACGGATAAACATATAGATGCAAACGATTTATGCAAAAAACGTCACAGAATATTTAATTAATATTTTATTTTGGGACAAAATCTGTTGAAAAATAGTACAGGGATATGATACAATGAAAATTAGGCTATTTTGAAAGGTCAGGACGGAGAAATGAGCGAGACGGAATCCAGAAATTTCATTGAACAGATTATTGAGAAGGATCTGGCAGAAGGAACCTGCGGGGCAATATGCACCCGCTTCCCGCCGGAACCCAACGGATATCTGCATATCGGCCATGCGAAGAGTATCCTTTTAAATTACGGGCTGGCGCAGAAATATCATGGGAAATTCAATATGCGTTTTGACGATACCAATCCCACCAAGGAGGATATCGAATTTGTAGAGTCCATCAAGGAAGATATTAAATGGCTTGGGGCAGACTGGGAGGACAGACTGTTCTTTGCCTCCGACTATTTCGGGCAGATGTATGAGGCGGCGGTTAAGCTGATTAAAAAGGGGAAGGCCTATGTGTCCGACCTTACCGCGGAGCAGATTAAGGAATACCGGGGCAGTCTCACCGAGCCGGGCAGGGACGATCCTTACCATACCCGCACGTCGGAGGAGAATCTGAGACTCTTTCAGGAGATGAAGGATGGAAAATACGGGGATGGGGAGAAGGTGCTTCGGGCCCGTATCGACATGGCCTCGCCCAATATCAATATGCGGGATCCTGTCATCTACCGTGTAGCCCATATGACCCACCACAATACAGGGGATGCATGGTGCATCTATCCCATGTATGATTTCGCACACCCCATTGAGGACGCCATAGAGGGAGTCACCCATTCCATCTGTACGCTGGAATTCGAGGATCATAGGCCCCTTTACGACTGGGTGGTCAGGGAACTGGAATACCCCCATCCGCCCAAACAGATTGAGTTTGCAAAGCTCTACCTGAAGAATGTGGTGACGGGGAAGAGATATATCAAGAAGCTGGTGACGGACGGCATTGTGGACGGCTGGGATGATCCAAGGCTGGTATCCATTGCGGCGCTTCGCAGGCGCGGCTTTACGCCGGAGTCCATTCAGAGATTTGTGGAGCTTTGCGGAGTGGCAAAGGCAAATTCCGTGGCGGATTACGCCATGCTGGAATACTGCATCCGTGAGGACCTCAAGACAAGAGCGCCTCGCATGATGGCGATTCTGGATCCTGTAAAGCTGATTATCGACAACTATCCGGAGGGAGAAAGCGAACTGCTGCCCGTGGCCAACAATCCGGAGAACGAGACGCTTGGCAGCAGGGAGGTACCCTTCGGCAGGGAGCTTTATATCGAGAGGGAAGACTTCATGGAGGAACCGCCCAGAAAATATTTCCGTATGTTCCCGGGGAATGAGGTGCGGCTGATGAATGCGTATTTCGTGAAATGCACCGGCTGTGTGAAGGATGAAGAGGGAAATATCACGGAGGTTCACTGCATCTACGATCCGGCCTCCAAGGGGGGCAACAGTCCGGACGGGCGCAAGGTGAAGGGTACCATCCACTGGGTGGCAGCCGGGACTGCCGTCTCCGCACAGGTCCGCCTGTATGAGAATATCATTGACGAGGAGAAGGGAGTATACAACGAGGACGGAAGCCTGAATTTAAATCCGGATTCTCTGACGGTATTAAAGAACTGCAGACTGGAGCCGGCATTTGCGGGAGCGGCGGCGCCGGCATATTATCAGTTTGTAAGGCAGGGGTTCTTCTGCGTGGACGCAAAGGACTCCCGGCCGGATGCACTTGTATTTAACCGTATCGTATCGCTAAAAAGTTCTTATGTCCTTCCGAAATAAGTGTGAGGATTACCTTGTCTCGGCGGGAAATGGATAAAATCGACGCTGTATCCGGGCGGACAGGGAGGAAGGCATGGGAATCTTTTCCGGTTTGAAGAATTTAGGGTTGGGCAATCTGGAGGGACTGAACCTTTTTGAGGATACTCAGAAGGAGACGGTAAAACGTGCGGCTTCCGTTCCGGCAGAGCCGCCGAAGCCCCAGGAAAAGGATCTGATTTACGACAGGTCCTTTTCCTGCCCGGTCTGTGACAGCTCCTTTACCGCAAAGATTATGAAGTCCAACAAAGCCAGGCTGATCGGTACGGATCCGGATCTGCGCGCCAGATACGAAGGGATCGATGCGGTAAAATATGATGTGGTCATGTGCCCGGTCTGTGCCTATGCGGCGCTGATTCGCTTTTTCCCGAATGTGACAACCAATCAGGCGAAGCTGATCAAGGAGAAAATCAGCCAGGTGGTGAGGCTTACTCCCTATAACGGCGAGATATATAGCTACGAGGAGGCAATCGAACGATATAAGCTCGCTCTTGTGTGTGCTCTGGTAAAGCATTCCAAGTCAAGTGAGAAGGCTTATCTGTGTCTGAGAAATGCCTGGCTTCTGCGGGGATACGCGGAGAGCCTTAAGGAGGAGAATCCTGAGGATGCGCGGATCGCAGAACTGAAGGATCAGGAGGAGGAGCTGCTGTCCAATGCCTATAAAGGCTTTAAGGATGCAAGGCAGTCGGAAAGCTTTCCCATATGCGGCATGAATACGGTTACCTTTGATTATCTGCTTGCGGTGCTTGCCGTGCATTTTAAAGAATACGATATGGCGGGCAGACTTGTGGGAGCCGTCCTGATGTCCTCGGGCGCCAACGCCCGTATCAAGGACAGGGCCAGGGAGCTGAAGAACCAGATTGCCCAGGAGATGAAGAAGTAGAGCCTGCGGGGTATCGTTTTGAATGAAATAACATTTCAGCTGCAGACGGACGGGCAGCGGTGTCTGTATGAACAGATTTACCAGCATATCAGAAAAGAAATCAGGGTCGGGAAGCTTCTTGCAGGCGAGAGGCTTCCCTCCACGCGCTTTTTGGCAGAATATCTGCAGGTGTCCAGGTGTACGGTGGATTATGCCTACGCCCAGCTTGTCAGTGAGGGGTATATAGAGTCAAAGCCCTGCAGGGGCTATTTTGTCTGCCCTATAGAAGAGCTGCTGCAGCTGGAGGGGGAGGCTTTCGCACCGGGTTCGGAAGCGTATACGGCGGGAGCGGAAGGACATACGGCGGGCATGCAGAGGAATACTCCCATGCCGGGTTCGGAAGCGTATACGGCGGGAACGCAGGGGAAAGCTGCTATGCTGGAGGCGGAAACGGTTCCGGCAGGAGTACAGGGAGGTCTGCAGGGGGCTTCCGGCGGCTCTGCAGACCTGGAGGAAACGCGGGCCAAAGGACAGGCCGGCGGCACGAAGGAGGACTTGCCGGAAATTGATTTCTCGCCCTATGATATCGACATGTCAGTATTTCCCTTCAGCGTGTGGAAGAAAATCACAAAGAAGATTTTAACCTATGCCAACAGCGACCTCTTTGCAAGGGGGGAGTCGCAGGGAGATTATGAGCTGCGCAGTACTATCGGCAGATATCTGTACTCTTCCCGGGGAGTGAAATGCAGGCCGGAACAGATCATTGTGGGCGCCGGGAATGACTATCTGCTCCTGCTGCTGGAGAAGATACTGGGCAGAAATGTGCGCATCGCCATGGAAAATCCCACCTACAAGAGGTCTTACAGACTGTTTCAGTCCTTTGCCTATCCTATCGTCACCGTGGATATGGACGGGTGGGGGATGCGGTCGGACAGGCTGGAGGAAGCGGGGGTCAGTGCCGCTTATGTGATGCCCTCCCACCAGTTTCCCACCGGCACGGTGATGCCCATCGGGCGGAGAATGGAGCTGTTAAAATGGGCGGACAGGCAGCCGGGCCGCTGCCTGATAGAGGATGATTACGACAGCGAGTTCCGGTTCCGGGGGAAGCCGGTTCCCGCGCTGCAGGCCTCGGACATGCACGGAAAGGTGATCTATGTGGGCACCTTTTCCAAGGCCATTGCGCCCGCCATCCGCATCAGCTTTATGGTGCTGCCGGACTCGCTGCTGGACAGATACAGAAGGGACTGCTCCTTTTATTCCTGCACGGTGTCACGCATCGATCAGAGCATACTGAACGAATTTATCCGGGACGGCTATTTTGAGCGTCATCTAAATAAAATGCGAAAAATATACCGGGCCAAGCATGAGCTGCTTCTGGAGTGCCTGCAGTCCATGAGGGAGGAGTTCGCCGTCTCGGGGGAAAATGCCGGACTGCATATGCTTCTGACGTCAAAGGCGGGAATTCCGGAAAGGACTCTGGTTCAAAGGGCGGCGGAGCAGGGAGTGAAGGTTTACGGTCTGTCGGAGAGTATGGTGGAGGATGCGCCGGACAGCGCCGCAGTACTTTTGGGCTTCGGGGGATTGTCCGGCGGGGAGATTGCAGAAGGGGTAAAGCGGCTGAAGAAGGCCTGGCTGTAACATGAGGGAAGAGGGACGGAGAACCGGCGGTGAAGAAGGCCTGGCAGAGGCGGGAAAGCAGGAGAGCGGGACGGAAGAGAAAAAGCCGCTTACACAGCGGCTTTTAAGGGGTATCAGTTATCCTGGATAGGGGGCTCTTCGTCGGAGCTGTCCTCTTCGTCAAAGAATTCCTCTACCGTCTCCTCGGCCTTCCCGGCGGCCTGCGCCACATGCTCCGCAAGGGGAGTGAAGGAGGAATCGGCAGCTTCGTCTTTTTCGCCGGCGGAATCCGTGCTTTCGGTATCTTCCGTCTTGGGTTCAGGATTCAGGGGAACATAATTGCTGGATTGCGTACAGGCGTTGTCCCTGCATTCGTCGAAATCATCATAATCCTCTTCCTCTGCATCCTGCGCAGCGTCCCTTTTCTTCAGTAAATAGCAGATTGCGCCGACAGCAGAACCGATTGCGGCAGTGAACAACAAAACTTTTCCAAATTTTTTAGCCATGGGTGACTCCTTTCGATTGGGGTAATTTGGTTTTTTGTACCAATTTGATATTAATACTATTTTGCAAAATTGAAAAGAGAATATGCATAATTTTACTAAAAATTTATAAAGCGCCCGGATGTAGGAAGCAAATAAGGAGCAAGATACATGAACAGCAAATTTTTTGACCTGAAAAAGGAGAAGCAGGACAGGATGATCAACGCGGCACTGAAGATTTTTGCGATTCAGGGCTACCGCCATGGCAGCACGGATGATATCGTGAGGGAGGCCGCTGTCAGCAAGGGACTGCTCTTCCATTATTTTGGCAGCAAGCTGGGGGTTTACTGTTTTATCTATGACTATAGCGTCAGGTTCATGAATCTTGAGCTGCGCTCTACGGTAAATTCCGGTGAAACAGAGCTTTTTGCGGTGATGAAGCAGATAGAGTGCGCCAGGATGCATGCCATGAAGGGATACCCCTATATGCAGCAGTTTCTGAACCGTTCGCTGTCGGAGGATTCCTATGAGGCGCTGGCGTCCGTGGAGACGAAGCGCAGTACGCTGGAGGAGACCTATGCGGGCATAGACGCGCAGATCGATTACGCCGCCCTGCCCGAAGGGGTGGACGGCCTGAAGCTGCGGAAAATGTTGGATTTCACCATTAAGGGGCTGATGACGGAACGCTTTCAGGAAGCCTCCTTTCAGCCGGAAATGCTCTATGAGGAAATCTGTGATTACCTGGATATGACAAGGACAATCGTGTACCGCCGGTAATAGCGCGGAGTCTGATTCCGCACCCCCCCGGACTTTCATGCAGGCGCAGCCCGGATGCCTGGGAGGTACAACGGCTGCGGAGCCGCTATTTGCTCATTTTATAAGGGGCATCCGCCGGGTAGCCGCCCTTGAGCTTCTGCATGCCCCGCTGGATGGAATCCCGGGAATTTCTCCAGTCGGCATCCTTGTTGCGGTAATCGAATTTCTCCACCATCCAGGAGACATCCTCAGCCAGGCGCTCCATATTGCGCTCCATCAGAGGAAGCAGGATGCTGTAGAAGTCTTCTCTTGCATTGTTGGAAAGCCTGGTGTCCGCGGCCTCGCATAAGTCTCCGAAGTGGTGGAGGCAGAAGCCCCTGCCTTCCGTGATTTTCCTGCGAAAGTCTGCGTCCTGGTTCCACAGGTAGAAAAAGGTATCCATGTATCTGGCGTAGGTCTCTTTAAAATGATCGCAGATATAGCAGGAAGCCTCCTTTTTATGTACCCACATGCTGAGGGCATTGGTATTCTCGGGCCTGCGCAGCTTGTCCTTCAAGGAAAGCCTGGCGGGTTTAAATCGGGCGAATTCTTCCTTCATCTCGCCGATTACCTTCCGATAATGGGTCTTCAGAATCCATGCATTGCCCAAGGCGTTGCCGTAGGCAAACATTTTCTGGAAATGCTGTCTGCAGAAACCGGCTTTGTCCGTCATTTCACGGATATCGGCCTCCATATAGGAAGAGCCGCTGCCCAGTACAAAGTCCAGCAGATCCTGTTCCACGCTTCTCTCGATAAAGCAGAAGGGGCATTCGTCACCGGCGTTTACCGCATCATTTAAGGGAATTGTGTATAGCTGTTCTTTCATGCCGATTCCTCTCTGTCCGTTTTGCGGACCTTAATGCAATGTTTTCCACAGTGATTCTCCGGATATCCGGCCGCCGTGTCCCTGCATGGAAGGGAAGCGGCTGACGGAGCTGCCGGGAACTGTGGAGAGGCGTTCAAACCGTCAAGGATAGTGTACAATATTTTTTACGAAATTGCTACACCTTTGTAACAAATGAAAATTTAAAATTTAAGATTTTTTAAGTTGTAAAGTGGACAAAGTAAGGATATTATATTGTATATGAAGTGTGTATATTATATATGAAGTAACGAAAGATGTGATGACTCTTGATTTTCAGCAGTGTAGAATTTCTGCTCTATTTTCTGCCGCTTTTTTTGCTTCTGTATGCTTTGACTCCCAAAAGGCTGAAAAATGTGACACTTTTGTCAGGAAGCCTTATTTTTTATGCCCTTGGGGAGCCAAAGTACCTGGTCATACTCATGTTGTCCGTATTGATCAATTATTTCTTCGGGCGGCATCTGGTGCGGGCAGCAGGGAAGAACGGCAGTGAAGAAAACAAAATAAAATTGAATAAGAGACGAGGAGGCGTATTTGCCCTGGCGCTTGTATTTAATTTGGGTCTTTTGGCGTTTTTTAAATACGGAGCGGGGAAAGCCGACCTTCCCATGGGAATCAGCTTTTATACTTTTCAGATTTTGTCCTGGCTGATCGACGGATACCGGGAGAAACAGAAAAGGGAGGTATCCTTCTTGAACTTTGCCGCCTATGTGACCATGTTTCCTCAGCTGCTTTCCGGTCCGCTGGTGCCGTACGGGGAGCTGGAGAAGCCCCTGAAGAGCAGGGAATTTACCGCCGGGAATCTGCAGGAGGGACTGAAGATATTTGCCCTGGGCCTGGCGGGGAAGGTGCTTTTGGCGGATCGGATCGGCCTGCTGTGGCAGGAGGTGCAGGTCACGGGCTTTGAAAGCATTTCCGCGCCGCTGGCCTGGATGGGTGCTCTTTCCTACTCCCTGAAAATTTACTTTGATTTCAGCGGTTATTCCCTGATGGCGATGGGCGTGGGCAGGATGCTGGGCTTTGAGCTGCCGGAGAATTTCAATCTCCCCTATATGGCCGCTTCTGTCAGGGAGTTTTACCGCAGATGGCATATCACCCTGGGCAGGTGGTTCTGCAAATATGTCTACATCCCTTTAGGGGGGAACCGCAGGGGCGAGCTTCGGACAGTCTGCAACCTTCTGGCAGTATGGTTTCTGACGTCCCTGTGGCATGGAAGCACGGCGAATTTCCTGATCTGGGGAATGTTTCTGTGGCTTGCCATTGTAATTGAGAGGCAGCTGGAGGCGCTGGGCGTCAGCGCGCATCTGAAAAAGGGACGGGCAGGCTCCTGTGCCATCTCTATATGGGCGTTCATCCCGATTACCTGGGTCTGCTTTGCCGTCACGGATGTGGAGCAGCTGCAGATTTATCTGGGCAGGATGTTCGGCTTGCTGCCCGGCATAAATGTAAGTGCACAGGACTGGCTCCGTGCCCTGAAGGATTACGGTATGCTGTTTTTGGGGTGCGCGCTTGCCTGTACTTCCCTGCCCAGGAAGCTGTTTGGGAGGTTTAAGGATACGCTGATAGGAGGGATTCTGCTGGCGGCGCTGTTCTGGTTCTGTATCTGGAGACTGCAGCGGGAGGGCCTGAATCCGTTTATGTATCTGCAGTTCTGAACCTGACCTGCATATGCCGGAACCGAAATTCTGCCGGAATGTGCGGAATTTCGCCGTATCGTCTTACGCGGAAATGCCCGGCGGAATCTGACAAAAGATATTTGAGAAACGAAAAGCAGGTGAATGCCTTGAAATGGATAAAGAATAGATTATACTTGTTTTTGTTCCTGGGAATGGGAATTGTATATTTGTCCTGTGTGGATAAATGGCAGGTGTACGCCACAGCGCTGGAGCAGATCAAGAGCTGGAGCCAGGCGGCGGGTCCGTCCCTGGAGAATGGGAGCGAAAGCACAGACGGAGAAGCCGGGCCTTCCCACAGCGAAAATCATGAGGGGAATTCATCCCCGGAGGAGAATCCCGGGGACGGAAGCGGAGAGAGCGCGGAGCCGGAGGGAAGCATGCCCGGGGAAAGCCAGACGCCGCCGGAAGGAAGCGTGTCCGGGGAGAGCCAGATGCCGCCGGAAGGAAGTGTGCCCGGGGAAAATGTGGCAGGAGAGAGCATGGAGCCCTCGGAGGGAGAACCCTCCGCCAGCGGGGAAGCTTCCGGGGAGGAGAATGGCGGAGAACCGGTGTACAATACTGTGGAGGACGATTACTTTGCGGACGCCGTGTTTATCGGAGACTCCAGAACCGTGGGGCTGTTTGAATACGGCGGACTGGAGGAGATTACCGCCTTCTATGCTTCCAAGGGGCTGACCGTGTATAAAATGTTTGACTCCCCCATTGTGTCCGTCCCGGAGCAGAGGGATAAAATCACTATAGAAGAAGCCCTGCAGACCAACAGCTTTGCCAAGATCTATCTGATGATCGGCATCAACGAAATGGGCACGGGAACGGTGGACAGCTTTATGGAAAAATATCAGGAAGCTGTAGCCCATCTTCAGGAACTGCAGCCGGATGCGATTATCTACCTGCAGGCCATTATCAGGGTGACTGCAGAGCGTTCTGCCAAGGGTGACTATATTCACAATGAGGGGATCCAGGAGCGCAATGAGAGGATTGCCCAGCTTGCGGATAACAAAAAGATATTTTTCCTGGATGTGAATCCGCTTATATGCGACGAGAACGGGGGAATGATACCTGAGTACACCTTTGACGGGGTGCATCTGAAGGCGAAATACATTGAGATCTGGAAGGATTATCTAAAGTCTCATGCAATATTTCCTTGACGAATGAGTGCTTAAACATTATGATAATGGTCGGGGCTGCCGGTATTCTGATGCGGCAGCCTTTTCCATAAAATCAAATCATGCCGGAGGAATAAGAGCTCCGGCAGATACAGGAGGATGAATTCATGAGCGAAAAAAAGAAAACCGCTCTCGGCGAAAACGGCATCTATGACGCCGGGAGCCTGGGGGCACCGAAGCTTACGCTTCTGGGGCTGCAGCATATGTTTGCAATGTTCGGAGCAACCATTCTGGTTCCCATGCTGACGGGACTGGACGTCTCCACCACATTGCTGTTTGCCGGTCTGGGTACGCTGCTGTTCCATCTGCTGACAAAGGGTAAGGTACCCGCGTTCCTTGGTTCTTCCTTCGCGTTTCTGGGAGGATATGCCGCTATAGCGCCCATGACCGATGCTGCCGGGGCTGCGGCAGACAATTCAAAGCTTCTTCCGTACGCCTGCTTCGGTGTGGCGTGTGCGGGTCTCGTGTATCTGCTGCTTTCCCTTTTGATCAGGATATTCGGTATCGGCAAGGTGATGCGCTTCTTTCCGCCCATTGTGACGGGGCCCATCATTATTGCTATCGGATTGACGCTTTCCCAGTCCGCCATCGACAATTGCTCTGCGGACTGGCTGATTGCCATTGCGGCCATTGCCCTTGTGATCGTGTGCAATATCTGGGGAAAGGGCATGGTGAAGATCGTACCCATTATCATCGGCGTTGTGGGCTCCTATGTGCTGGCGGCCGTGCTGAACCGGGTGGATTTCACTGCCGTAAAGGAAGCGGCCTGGTTCGGGCTTCCCATTCATTGGGAAGAGACGGCCTTCTGGGCGCTGTCCGACGGAAATATATCCCTGCTTGTCACCTCGGTGATTACCATCATGCCCATTGCCCTTGCCACAATTGTGGAGCATATTGGAGATATTTCCGCCATATCTTCTACTGTAGGGAAGAACTATATCAAGGAGCCGGGACTTCACCGTACCCTGCTGGGAGACGGCCTTGCCACCATTCTGGCGTCACTGTTCGGTGCGCCTGCCAACACTACGTACGGCGAGAATACCGGAGTGCTGGCGCTGACAAAGGTGTACGATCCCCTGGTAATCCGCATCGCTGCCCTGTTTGCCATCCTGTTTTCCTTCTCGCCGAAATTTGCCGCCGTTATCGGGTGCATGCCCACAGCCACCTGCGGCGGCGTGTCTCTGGTGCTCTACGGCATGATTTCAGCGGTAGGTGTGCGAAATGTGGTGGAGACGCAGGTGGACTTTGCCAAGAGCCGGAATGTGATTATAGCAGCGCTGATTCTGGTACTGTCCATCGGTATTAACTACAGCGCCGCAGGTGCCGTTGCATTTCGGATAGGGGAATTGTCCATTCGCTTTTCCGGTCTGGCTGTGGGGGCTTTGACGGGCATCATTCTGAATGCGGTTCTGCCCGGAAAGGATTATGTATTTGACGATGAAAAGCCCGGCCATACGGGGGTGGACTTTGCCGTAAGGGGCGGGAATAACAGCGGGAAATAAAGTCGAAGGTCATATCAGAAGAAGGGAAGGGGGATTTGCGATGAAAGTCATAGATATGCACTGTGATACCATCAGCGAGCTGTTTGCGCTGAAGCAGAAAGGAACACCGGAGGCGCTCAGGAGCAACGGCCGTCACATGGATCTGCTGCGGATGAAGGAGAGCCGCTACCTGGTTCAGAATTTTGCGCTCTTTGTGATGCTGGAGAAGGCGGAGGATCCCTGGGAACATGTATGCAGCCTGTATCGGCATTATCGGGAGGAACTGGAGAAGAACAGTGACATTCTGGCGCCGGTGCTTCGCTATTCCGATATTGCGTCAAATGAGGCGGCGGGAAAGCTGTCGTCCATGCTCACCGTGGAGGAGGGAGGCGTATGCGGAGGCGAGATCGGGAAGCTTTGCCGGCTCTATGATATGGGAGTGCGCATGCTTACGCTGACCTGGAATTTTGACAATGAAATCGGGCATCCCAATTACAGCAGGCTGCTGAATACCCAGCTGCGCGTGGCCATGGAGGAATGGAAGCATACCGGACCGGACAGCCCGGACCGGGAACGGAAGCGGGAGAGGGCACAGCTTGCGTACAGCTGCTATAGCCATATGCCGAACCTGACCGAAGGACTGACCGAGAGGGGAAGGGAATTTGTGACAAAGATGGAGGAGCTGGGGATGATTCCCGATGTGTCCCACCTGTCCGACGCCGGTTTCTACGATGTGCTGGAGACGACGAAGAAGCCCTTTGTAGCCAGCCACTCCAACGCCAGGGAAGTCTGTCACAGCGTGAGGAACATGAAGGATGATATGATCCGCAGGCTTGCTGACCGGGGCGGCGTCATGGGACTGAATTTCTGTGCGGATTTTCTGGAGGAAAAGCTCCTGGGGGAGAAGAACCCCGGCTCCATAGCCGCTGTAGTCCGCCATGCGAAGCATATCGTATCCGTGGGCGGTATAGAGGTTCTGGGCCTGGGAAGCGATTTTGACGGCATAGAGACCAACGAGGAGCTGCCCGGCGCCCAGAGCATGGGTGCGCTCTGGGAGGCGCTTTCCCGCGCCGGCTTCTCCGAAGATCAGCTGGACAAAATATTCTATAAGAACGTATTGCGGGTGTATGAAGATACGATCAAATAGATACGCAAAAGCATACAACATCCTGTTTGGCTCTCGTTCTCTTCAGGACGGGAGTTTTTCTTTTCCGGGAAAATCTGCCGCACCGGGATCAGGATGGGGCAAGGCTCCTTTTTTGCTGCGGAATTCGGAGGGGGTCACTCCCATATCCTGCTTGAATTTCCGGCGGAAGCTGGAGGTACTGATATAACCCACGGATACGCTGATATTGTCTACGGACAGATCCGTGGTCAGGAGGAGCTCTTTTGCCTTTTCCAGGCGCAGGTTCCATACATAATCCGAAAGATTTTCTCCTGTTTCGTTTTTGAACAGGTAACTCACATAGGCGACACTTACATCAAAGGTGTCGGCAATGCTGGAGATGGAAAAATCCGGCGAGGTATACTGCTCTTCAATTAACTGACGGATCCGGGGTGAGGTAATACTCTTATTGGCCAGCTCCGCCTCAAACAGCTGCAGGAATTTTTCCGTATTGTCCTTGATCTGCGCCGCCGCTTCGTCATAGGGGCAGCTTCTGCAGTAATAGAGCGTTTCGAAATATAAATCCCTGTAAACCTTGAACTTAATATTTGTCTGATTCATGGAATTTACAATGGTGGTGAGCACATCGATCAGCACACAGCGGACGAAAAAGTCCGGAAGAGAGCTTCCGCGGGAAAAAGCGCTGTCGGTTAAATGAAACAGCTCCTTCAGCACCGCGGAGGCGGTCCGGAAATCCTGGTCCTTCAGGGCGCCGGCAAGGGACTCCAGCCTGTCGTAAGGGTAGGAGTGAACGGCATGCGCATCTTGTTCGGAGGACAGTTCGGCATAGGAAACGACGGGCGCATGTTCCCAATGGCGGCTTGCCGTCAGTGCATTCTCATAGAGGAAGGGAATGTCCAGGGGGGAGGAGGAGCTGTTGCTGGCGGCACTCAGATACCCTTCCTTTTCATAGAGCTCATCCAGCAGTACATGCAGAACCTTGTCTTTATCGGTCTCCGCGCCCGTATAATTCAAGAGAAATACGGCGGCATTCCCTTTGCTTTCCAGAAGGATACAGGAATCCGTTCCCGGGAGAGCCTTATTGAAGAAGCGCATGATATCGCCGGAGGGGAAAAGGGCCTTCCGGGATTTCATCTGCAGGGCTACGATATGATTGTCCGGCTCCATGTTGAAAAACTGATCGATGCTGTCAGCGCTTTCGGAGCCGTCGAACTGGCTGTCGGAAACGATGGAGCTCAGAATGGATTTCTGCATGGCCAGGCGGTATTTATTGGTTTTGGTGCGCAGATTTTTGTTTTCCGTCAGGGTATCGGAGAAGGCCTGGGTTAACTGATCCACATACCCTTCTCTGAAATTGGGGCTTTTCACGATTGCCTTGGTCAGTTTATGAAGGGGAAGGAAGGTTCTGCGCATGCCAAGGAATACCGCCAGCATCCCTGCTACGCCCAGCAGCAGCAATGTGAAATAAGTATTGCGGAAGGCGGTATTCATCTGTTTCAGAAGAAAATCGTTGGAAACCAGAGCCACCATGGAAAATTCGCTGTAGATCCCGGTATAGGTATGCAGGGAGGTATTGACGGACATACCGCCGGGTCTGGTGCCTGCAGTGTGATCGGCCAGATAGGGTTCCAGGGCGGAAGAATTGGCACCGGCGACGATTTTGTTATCCGGGGGGGTAATAAGGGCCATGGAAATAATCTCTTCCGAAAGGGCATTTTTCAGAATATGCTGCAGCTCCTGCAGATTAATGATAAAGAACAGGGAATAGCTGCCCGCAGCGATATTATTGGGGTAATAGATCAGATAGCCGGTGGACTCATTTGAAACATAGGTTAACAGATAGGAGTCCTCCTCCGGATAATTCTCCATGGCAAAAGCGACGGAATCTGCTCCGTCATATATATAAAAGACCCCATTCTGATATTCCACATGTCTTCTGGTAGAAAGGATGGCGCCCCTGGATTTGTCCAGGTATACAATGGAATCAATCATACGATTGCCCAGAGCATATTTCTCCAGCTCCTGAAAGGCCAGATACTGGTTCCAGGGCTTGCTGTCATGGTGAAAGAGGATGATTTCCACATTACTGTTGATTGCGTTTTGGATATGGTTGATGGAAGCCAGGTTATTGTCCAGTTCCTTTGTCACATTTTGCAGAATTGCGCCGGCTTCGTTTTCCAGCTTTTCAAAATACAGGTTGGAGACCTGTCCCCGCATGATGAAGAAGAAACCCAGAAGCAGAATACTGAAAAGTATAAAGTACGACCAGAAATACTGAATGAAGGTGTTGCGTCTGGTACGGCGAGGAAATCTTTTTGGTACATACATATGTTTCATAAGAAAGCAATGCCTCCGGTAGGTGAATTGGATAAGAGCTGTCGCTTTTTCTATCTTAAAATATTATAGTCCAATTAAAAAAGAATGTCCATCTCAGATTTATTCCTGATTATTTTTTCTTGAAAAATGCCCCCTGTGTTAATATAATGGAATTTGGATAGTAGAATCCGAAACAGGATGCCTGTTTGCAGTATCGGCAAATGCCCGGACTACGGCTTTCTGCCATATTGGAACGATGCAGTCCGGTAACCCGGTTTTGACTGCGGTTTATCCGGATAAGGGAAGGAATTATGAAGAATTGGAATAAAAAAGGCATATATTTTTTAAAGGCGGCAGCTCTGGCTGCTGCAGGGGTTGTTTTACAGGGCTGCTCCGGAGACAATGCGGGAGCCGTCCCCGGTGAGGAGACGGTTTCCTCATTTGAGAGTGTGGAGTTTCCGCTGGATACCACCATGAGCTTTACGGCTCTGGCCGGAATGAACGGAGGATATACGCTGAACGATAATCCTGCCATGAAAAAGGCCTTGCAGGACGCCAATATTTTTATTGATTTTACATCCGTTATCAGCGTGGATCTGCAGGAAAAGAGAAATTACAGCTTATCATCAGGGAATTATCCGGATCTTTTCTTCAAGACCATGCTGGAAGCCGCGGATCTGGAGAAATACGGAAGGCAGGGAATCTTCATTCCGCTGGAGGATCTGATTCGGGAGTATGCGCCCAATCTCTCGGAGAAGCTTGACCGGATGAACGCATGGGAGGATATCCGGTCGTCGGACGGGCATATTTATGCTTTTCCGGAGATCGATAAGCAGAGTCCTGCCGGCTCGGTGTACTGGATCAACAAAAGATGGATGGATAATCTGGAGCTGGAGGAGCCGGAAAGCTTTGAGGAGCTGTACAGGGTGCTGAAGGCTTTTAAAGAAGAAGATGCCAACGGAAACGGGGATCCCGACGATGAGATTCCCATGTCTCTTGTGGACGGCGTGGATATGCTGCTGACATATGCGGATTACAATTATGATGCGGAGAGCAGGACGGCGGTGATCGAGGGCGAGCTGCTGTATATTCCCATGGACGAAAGGTACCGGGAATTTATCGGATATGTGGCCAGATTATATCAGGAAGGCCTGCTGGATGCAAACACCTTCGTGCAGCAGCGTAATCAGCTTGAGACGGTGGGCCTGTCCGGGGATATTCTGGGTTCCTTCAACAGCACGGGCGCTTTTGAGATCGTAGGCCGGGAGCGGGATGACGATTATATAGCACTGACGCCTTTTCAGGAGGGGACATATCCTATTACAAAGGGAATCACAGTGGGAGCGGCGGCTATTACGGATAAATGCAGGCATCCGGAGGTGCTGGTGGCCTGGCTGGACCGATTTTACAGCGAGGAGGGCGGAATCCTGGCCTGGATGGGCATCGAGGGAGGAACCTGGGAGCTGTATGAGGACGGGACATGGGGGTGGATTCTGGATAACGGATACGGCGGAAACGTGACGTCCATCCGGGCGGGCAGTACGATTCAGGGTTCCCAGTACCACCCCTCCATTCAGCCTGAATTGTGGAATGCACTGAGTGGAGAGGTGGATCCGGACGAGGTATATCTGACGGAGCAGCATGCAAAGATTGTGAGCATGGGGGCAGTGCCCTTTCCTGCCATAAGATATTCGGAGAAGGAGCAGGCGGAGGTAGAGGCCCTGACAACGGATATCAATGCTTATATTGACAGATATCTGGTGCAGGTGGCAACAGGTGAGCTGGATTTGGAGGACAGCTGGGAAGGGTACCAGGAGGCTCTTAAGACAATGGGGGTGGACAGACTGGTGGAGATCTACAGGAAAGCATATGAAGACAGCGTACAATAAGAGGGGTTCATTTTAAAGAACAGAACTTAAAAATAAGCCCATACAGGAGCGCAGACCCGATAAAATCTGTATTTCGGATGGAAGGGGGCTGCGCTCTTTCTGTGTTTAAATTCAAGTGATTTATAGAAAAAACTGTTTCTTGTGCAAAAGCTCATCTTGGAATATTGTAAACATATCTGGAACACAAAAAAGATAAAATCTGCATTCTTTCTCAAAACCAATCAATATTGCCTCAAAATCAAAATTATTGCAGAATTCTCAGAAAATTCCGCGAGATGATAACAATGAGGCAGCGACACAAAATAAGACGATTGGCATGGAACAAATAGAAGCGGTCGGAAAGGAGGAAAGAAAGAGAGATTCCAGCCAGACCGGAACTGTTCCCGGAAAGAATCGGACAAAGGGCATGTCGCGGCAAACTGCGGTATGCGAAAAAAATGGAGGATTAGATATGAAAAAAAGAAGTATTGCATTATTGTTAACTGCAATGCTGGTGACAGGCAGCCTCGCAGGATGCGGAAGCGAACCTGCCAATTCCAGCAGCGGCGCAAATGATTCCACACAGGATACACAGCAGTCGACTGAGGAGTCTTCTTCTGAAGAGCAGAGCGAGGAAGATCCCGGTACGGCAGCAGGGGACAGGACAATTACGATAAGCACACAGAACACGGAAGGCGAGGAAGCGGGCTGGAAGGCTGTTGCCGAAGCATATATGGATAAACATCCAGATGTAACCGTGGTGGTGGATCTGAAACCCTCAGACGGATATGACCAGTGGGCAACCAATGTATTCAATAATAACGAGACCACTTCCGTGGATATCGTAAACATTAACCTGGCTGCGGAAGCCGCATCGGGAAAATCTATCAACTATGCGGATTATATGGAGAATGACAGCCCTTACTCCAACGGCCCCTGGAAAGAGCAGTTTGAATATGACATGCAGACCGTGGATGCCGGAACCGGAAGCTTTAACGCGCTGAGTCTCCAGTCCGTAAAGGTTCTGTGGCTGTATAATCAGGATATTTTTGATGAGGCAGAGGTGGACATTCCCACCACATGGGCGGAGCTCATCGACGTATGCGAGAAGATTCAGGCGAAAGGCTATCAGCCCATCGCTATGCCCGGCGACTATGACAGCTTCTATTCGGGAACCATGGGATGGCTGGCACAGGTTTACGCGGACCAGACCACCCGTTCCACCATCGACATCTGGAGATCACAGCCCGGCGATTACACCTATGACCCTACCATTGACGATTACTATACCTATGATCCTTCCGATCCTTTCAACGATGACACCACCAAGGTTACCAGGAACCCCGTCCGTTTCTTCGCGGCGGTCAAGAACGGCGACTACACTGCCATTACTCCCGGTATGAAGACCGTGTGGAGCAGCTTCGCGGATGTATTCCCCAAGTATGCGGGTAACGAAGTGATGTTCGGAACCAACAAGGAAGGCGCAAAGACCCTGTTCTACCAGGGCAAGGCTGCCATGTATGTGGACGGCGGCTGGGGCATCGTTCAGTTTGCCAACGATATGGCGAAGATTGCAAGCGGTCAGGATATTGAACTGAAAGACGGCAGTGCAATGGAAGGTGTAGTAGGATTTACCCTTGGCACCTTTGATATGCCTTCCATGGAAGGCGAGGGAATCGAGGCCAAGGCCAGGACCATCGAGGTATCCAACGGCTTCCTGGGCGCGGTTTCCAAGTCTCAGGATCATGACGACCTGGTGATGGATTTCATGATGTTCTATTCATCATCCGAAGGCATGTCTCTTTATATGGACGCCGCGATTGCAGACGGACTTGCGCCCAGCGGCCCCAGCCTTGTATACGGCGTGCAATATCCTGATGAAATACAGAATGCATTTAAGAACCTGACCATGATCGGCAACGTGCAGAAGAGCTACGGCCAGTCTCTGGCGAGAGGCTTTGCGGAGATTCCGGAATCCTATCGTGCTTTCTATGACTACTGCCTGGAGTTCCTGCAGGGCAAGATCGACGTGGATGCGTTCCTTCAGAAGCATCAGGCCAATATCGATGAGCATTTCGAAACGGGTATGACGAATTCCAAGATTACATTGGAAGACCTTGAAAATCCCGCAAACGAGCCTACCGGCGAATAATTGGGAAACATCAATGTAAAAATGGATATGTGAACTTGTAATTGAAATTGGCTGCCTGAAAGGGTAGCCAATTTCAGTAAAGCAATGAAGGCAATATAAGGACAAAGGGTCAATTGGACCTGAAAGCGAAATGGCTGATAAGCTGAATGGCTGATAAGCCTATTAGATTGGCTGTGAATAAGAAGGTGCAGATGAGATGTCGGAATAGGGAGAAGAGGAATGCGGGATGAAGATTAAAAAGATATGGTTACTATCGGCAATTATCTGTCTTGTTTTGGGGCTCGGGGCAATCTGGGGATTGTCCGTGATAAAAGAGAAGACGGAAGGGCTGGAGGATCTGGAGGTTTCCACCGGGAAGAAGAACCACAGCCTGGCATACGACAAGGAGAAGGATATCCTGTACATAGGCACCCATGACAAGGTGCTGGCGGCATTTGAAAAGGGTGAAGAAATCTGGCGCACGGAGGGAACCGGATCCTTTGACGAGCTGGTGCTGAGGGCGGATGCGGACCGACTCTATGCGGCCAATGAGGACGGACATGTGTATGTGTATCAGGCCTCCGACGGAACGCTGCTGCTGGATATCGACACCAGGAGAAAAGCGGTGGCGGTGGATGTCAGCGAGGATCTGTCGAAAATAGCCGTGATCACAAACACCGGAAGCAATAAGTCCAGCGTGCTGGTCTATTCGGCGGAGGGCGAGGAGCTGGCGGGCAAAAACTATACCATCCTGGTCAGCGGAGTGCAGTATTGCAGCGACGGAGAGACGCTCCTGATATCCAATAAGAGGGGCGAGGTTTTACGCATTACGGAGGACGGGGAAGTCCTGGATACTTTGAAGACCGGTTATGAGATCGTGCAGATGATTCAGAACGGGGATACCTACTGGACGATCAACAGAAACGGGATTTATCATCAGTTTGACGAAGAGCTGAATGTCTATAGGACAAGTAAAATCGATAATTCGGTAAGCGCCTTTATGGTGAGCATCGGCGTGGATGAAAACGGAGAATATGTACTGATCGGAACCAAGGAAGGCTATCTGTATGTGATGGACGGTCAGGATAAGCAGATATATATGGCGGATGTGGGCGTGAGACTCACGGATTTCGAGACGGCAAACGGGAGCATTTATTTCACCGGTTATGAGGATTTCGTGAAGAACATCCATGTGGACAATCTGGCCACCATGGATTACTACAAAACCATGGAAAGAGTCGTGGGATATCTGGCGTATCTGCCCTTTGTGCTGCTCCTTTTCTGCCTGATTCAGACCTTCCCCAGGCTGAAAAAGGCGGCGGGAAAGCTGTTAAAGAAAATGTGGCGCCAGAGAATGGCTTATCTCATGCTGGCCCCCACCTTTATCCTGATCTTTCTGTTCAACTACCGGGGAATTTTTATCGCCTTCTACAGGGCCTTCACGGACTGGTCCAGGGTGAATAATACCCTGGCGAAGATGAACTTTATCGGACTTGACAATTTCCGCAGGATCCTGGAGGAGGGATACTTCTTCATCGGCATGAAGAACCTGGGGCTGCTGCTGGGCACGGGGATTCTCAAGACGCTGACAGTACCCCTGGCCGTAGCCTGGCTGGTACATTCCATCCGGGGAGACAAACGAAAATACCTGCACCGGTTCCTCTTCGTGCTGCCCATCGTGGTTCCGGGCGTGGTGGGAACCCTGACCTGGCAGAAGATCTACGATCCCACCATCGGCCTGCTCAACGAGGTGCTGGGTGCGCTGCATCTGGAAAATCTGCAGAGAGTCTGGCTGGGGGATGAGAGAACGGCTATCTGGGCCATCATCTTCATGGGCTTCCCCTTTGTGGGCGCCATGGCCTTCCTGGTGTATTACGGAGGACTGCTGAATATCGGAACGGATATCGTGGAGTCGGCCATGATTGACAGCGCCACCAGATGGGATATCTTCTGGAAGGTGCAGCTGCCCCTGATCAAGCCCCAGCTGAGCATTATGGTAACTCTCACAATCCTGGGCACCATGCAGGATTTCAACGGCATCTTCATTATGACGGGAGGCGGACCGGGTACATCGACCTATGTTCCGGCGCTGGAATTGTATCTGAATGCCAGCCAGTTCGGCCGGTACGGCTATGCGTCGGCCCTTGGTATCGTGCTGATGATATTTATCCTGATCGTGACGGTAGTGAAGAATGCGCTGACAAAGGAAAGGGATTGATGAGCATGAAGAAAATCAGTAAGAGGAAATTAAGGGAATTTCGGTTCCAGACAATTATAGAGATCATTATGGTGCTCATTATGTTCTTTGCCTTTGTGCCCATATTTGTAATGATCATCATGTCCTTTAAGAGCAACTGGGAGATTTATAATAACTTTTTCGCACTGCCCAGGCATATCGAATGGGACAATTATATCAACGCTTTTTCCAAGCTGTACGGCAGTATGGTGAATACCCTGAGCGTAAATGCCTTTGCGGTGGTGCTGACATTGATTCTGTCAGCCATGGGGGGATTTGTGTTTGCCACCATGTATTTTCCGGGGAAGGGATTTCTGTATTACACCCTTCTGATCCTGATGATGATTCCCGGCGTCCTGTCCCTGGCGGCCAACTACAATCTGATCATCAGCTACGGCCTGTTCAACACCCGCTGGGCGCTGATCTTTCCATGGATTTCGGGAGGGCAGATCCTGGGCATCATACTCTGCCGCAACTCCATAGAATCGCTGCCCCGGGATCTGTTTGAGGCGGCGAAGATTGAGGGCTGCGGCCAGTTCAGCCTGCTGGTGCGCATCGCGGTTCCTCTGGCGAAGCCCATTCTCTCCACCGTGGCCGTTATGAAGATGGTGGATTATTACAATGACTTCATCTGGCCCATGCTGGTGATTGAATCCAACACCAAGCAGGTGATTACGGTTACCGTGCGCGTATTTACCTCCGCGGCGGGAACTACAAATATAGGAGCCATGTTTGCCAGCTATGTCATTGCCACCATTCCCCTGCTGATCCTCTTCCTTTTCACTTCCAGGCTGTACATGGAAGGAATGACGGCGGGTGCGGTGAAGGGATAATCATAATTTGGAGGTAGATACGGATGGAAAAGTACACGCATGAGAAGGAAACCTTCCGCAGCAAAAAGGCCTTGAGCTGCGGAAACGAGGATCTGGGAATTCTGGGGATCGAGCATACGCTGCTGAATATTAATCTTCCGGCCCTGATGTGGGAGAAACCGGAGGAGGATGCGATCTCCTTTGTCTGCCAGGGGAGGGAATACTGGTTTGACCGGAAGCAGGTGGAAAATATCGACCGTCATCTGCAGTATGCCTGGGGCTATGGAGTCTCGGCCACGGCCATTCTGCTGAACTCCCCGGTGCGCTTTGAAAGCCACGGGGAGGAGGCCCTGTTAAAGAAGGTGATCCACCCGGATTTCCAGTGGGAGGATGAGAACGCCTTTATCAGCGCCTTCTCCATGGAAACGGAGGAGGGGAGGGAGTATTACCGAGCCTTTGTGGAATTCCTTGCCCTGCGCTATATGCGGGACGACGCGAAATACGGGAGAATCACGGGGTTTATCGTCTCCAACGAGGTGAATACCCAGTGTGTCTGGGGAAACGCCGGGGAGAAGACCGTGGAGGAGTACGCCCGGGAATACACCAAAGCCCTGAAGCTCACATGGGAGGCTTCCCATAAGTACTGGGATGGGGCGGATGTCTATATGTCCCTGGATCACTGCTGGGGGGAGCGCTTTTATCCGGACCGTCCCTTAAGCGCATATAAGGGAAGGGAGCTGGTGGATCTGGTGTGCTGTTTTGGAAAGGAAATGGGAGATTTCGGATGGGGAATCGCCTATCATCCCTATCCGGAGGATTTGAATTATCCTGATTTTTACAATGACAGAATACCGAAATTTTATTTTGATACCAGGCAGATCACCTTCAAGAATATGGAGGTTCTTCATGCCTACCTGGGGCAGGAGTCCTTCCTGTATCAGGGAAAGCGGCGGCCCATCGTACTTTCCGAGCAGGGATTTAATTCCAGAAGGGATGAGCTGACGGAGCTCCAGGGTGCGGCAGGCTTCGTTTTGGCCTATCAGAAGATGAAGCGCCTGCCGGGTATCCTGTGGATGACCCATCACGCCTACCTGGACAATCCCAAAGAGTTCGGCCTGAATCTGGGAATCCGGGAGAGAAATCCGGACGGGACGCCGGGAAGAAAACGTCCGATCTATGAAGCAATGAGGGATATGGGAACCGAACGGGAAGAAGAAAGGGTTGCCTGGGCCAGGGAATTTATCGGAGAATTGCTGTATCGGCAGCTGGAGTGCCCTGCGGTGCATGAGTGCGATGAAGATAGATCAAAAGAAATGGATTTCTAAAACCGGGGATTACACGGTATACCGGATGATGGTTCCGGTGGTGCTGGAGCTGATTTTTACTTTCATTATCTCCAATATCAATCAGCTGATCATCAATCAGTTCTCGAAGGATGCCGTGGCCGCCACAACGGCCGCGGGATCATTTCTGTCATTGATGGTGAATCTGTACTCGATCTTCTATGTAGGGCAGGGAATTCTCCTGGCCCCCTGCTGGGGCAGGCGGGAATACTCCGAGGCGGGCAGAATCTGGACGGTGAGCTTATGCGATAATCTGCTGCTCAGCATTCTCCTTGCGGGAATCGGAATCTTCGGGGGTCCCTTTGTTCTGAAATGGATGCAGGTGCCCATGGAACTGGAGAAGATGGCGGGGGAATACCTGGCCATCGCTCTGGGGCTTTCTGCCTTTCAGGGAGCCGCTCTGACCTTTGCCTCTGCCTTTCGCTCCATCGGGGATATGAAGACTGTCATGCTGGGAAATACTCTCATCAACGGCAGCTGCGTCATTATGAATTATCTGGTATTGATCCTGATTCCCGCAGAGGAGCAGCGCCTTTATCAATATGTTCTGGCGGGTATTATTTCACAGATTTTCGGCTGTGTATTCTATATTGCCAGAGCCTTAAGGAACGGACAGATCGAATTTCGGATATTTGTGCCGGAGTGGAGGGCGCAGTTCGGGAAGATCTCTGCCAGGATAGCGCGTTTCGGAGTATTCGGCGGTCTGGAGGGTGTTATTTATCTGGTGAGTCAGACAATTATCGTGGCCATGCTGGGAAAGCTGGGGACAGAGGCACTGCTGGTGAAGGGCTATACGGCGAACCTGACCAATTATCTCACGATTCCCGCCAGCGCCATATCCGTGGTGGCGGCCACTGTGATCGGCATGAGCATCGGAATGCTGGATGAAGAACGGGCGCAGGGGTGTCTGCGCAAATGCCTGAAGCTGGGGCTGGCGGCCACCGTCCTTCTCTGCGGAGCGGCGCTGTTGTTCGGACGGCGCTTTCTGGGATTGTACATTACGGAGTCCGAACTGACGGATGCCTGTATGCTGATTCTGGTCATTGATCTGGCGGTGGAAGTATTCCGCTGTGTGGCGGCTCTGATGGTGAGTGCGCTGAAAGCCATCGGTGACGTGAAGGCGACCTTCTATATGGTGATTGCCGGTTCGGTGCTGAATGTGGGGATATCCTGGCTGCTGGGAATCGGGCTGGGACTGGGGCTTCCCGGAATCTGGGCCGGATACGGCGTGGATCTGGCATTTCGGGGGCTGCTGGGGATCTGGATATGGAGGAGACATGTGAAGCTTCACAGCTATCCCGTGCGGAGGTGAGAAGGGCTTTCCCGCGTGGCTGCCCGGACAGGGAGGCGGCAGATGCGGCAGACCGGAGGAAAGCCCTGCCGGAGTAGAGAAGCCTGTCGGGAGGAAAAACGGAGCCGTAGAGAAGCCCTGCCGGCGAAGAGAAGTCCGTCGGCAGGAAAAACGGAGCCAGATAGGAAAGCCCTGCCGGAGTAGAAAAGTCTGTCGGGAGGAAAAGGAGCCGGAGAGAAGCTCTGCCGGCGAAGAGAAGGTGTGCTGAAAAGAGAAGGAGAGGAGTATGAAAACCACATTATATATGCTGCAGGAACAGAGCCCCATACAGATGATGTCCTATGTGCTGCGGACGAAGGAGGGGAGGCTTGCGGTGATCGACGGGGGAAACAAAGAGGATGGGGCGCATCTGCTGGATACGCTGATCCGCCTGGGCGGTCCGGAGCCGGAGGTGGATCTGTGGCTTTTGACCCATCCCCATTCGGACCATGTGAACGCGCTTCTGGAGATCTATTCCAGGCCGAATCCGCTGAAGGTCAAGGGGATATACAGCCATTTTCTGTCCTATGAATTTTACAGGGATAACGATTATCCGGGATGTACGGATGCCAGGACTACGAAGGAATTCAATCAGTTTGAGCGGGAACATCCGGAACTGTGTTTTACGCTTAGAAAGGGGCAGAGATTTGAGATCGGCTCGGCAGTGATCCATGTACTCCATGTGCCGGAGGGGGAAAAACTGCCCATGAACGTGATCAATAATTCTTCCTGTGTCTTCCGCCTGGATGCGGAGGGGCAGCGTATTCTCTTCCTGGGGGATCTGGGGGAAGAAGCAGGGGACAGGGTGCTTGAGACGGTTCCCCGGGAGGAGCTTCGGGCGGATTTCGTACAGATGGCTCACCATGGGCAATTCGGGGTGAAGAAAAGCTTTTATGAGGCGGCGGCTCCCAGGGCCTGTCTGTGGAATACGCCCCAGTGGCTCTGGGACAATACGCAGGGGGAGGGCTATAATACGGGGCCCTGGAAGACGGTGGAGGTACAGGGCTGGATGGCGGAACTGGGCGTGCGCCATCATTTTGTCACAAAGGACGGGGAACAGGTATTGGAGCTGCCCTGTAAACTGGACTGAGTCGGATGAATGGATGCTTAGACAGCGCGTAATCAGTGCCTGATGTCCGCGCCAGGGCAGGGCGGACATCAGGCAGCGCAGAAACGAGGGGAAAATGAAAATAAAATATCTTGGAACCGGGGCGTCGGAGGGAATTCCCGGACTGTTCTGTCACTGTCCTGTCTGTGAGTATGCCAGGCAGCAGGGGGGCAAGGAAATAAGGACCAGGGCACAGGCTTTGGTTAATGAGGATATTCTGCTGGATTTCGGGCCGGATACCTATCTGCACCTTCTGCGGTATCAGCTGGATCTTGCAAAAATAAGGGCATGTCTGGTGACCCATACCCACGGAGACCATCTGTTTGAAAATGAACTGCTGATGCGTGCGAAGAATTTTGCCTATTACGAGGAAGAGATTCCGCCGCTCTATGTCTTTGGGAGCTGCGAGGTGGAGGATGCGCTTGCACCAGGGGAGAACGGTTTCTTTACGGAGGACGGAAGAGTGCGGTTTAATGAGCTGGCAGCGTATAAGGAGACGGCCTTCGGGGATTATTTTATCACCCCCCTGCCGGCCAGCCACGGTACCCAGGAGCCTTTCATTTACCTGATACGCCAGGGAGACAGAACCCTGCTTTACGCCCATGACACGGATTATTTCTATGAAGGAGTCTGGGAATACCTTCAGGAGAATAAAGTGAAAATCAATCTCGCCTCCCTGGATTGCACGGAGGGAACACGCCATATCAAAGGCGGGCATTCGGGGCATATGGATCTGGAGAGGAACCGGGCTGTCCGGGAGAGGATGCTGGAGCAGGGAATTGCGGATGGGAAAACGGTGTTTGTGGCCAGTCATATCTGCCACGGCGGGAGAATGAGCCATTCAGAGGCGGTGAAACCGGAGATCAGCAGGGGCATTGTGATTGCCTATGACGGGATGGAGCTGGAAGTCTGAAATTGATTTTTGCGAGGGCCAAATACCCTGCAGCAAGCCTGGTACCACATAGCTTGCTGCGGGGTATATTATTTCAGGAGGTAAAGGAGCTGCCTGGAACGGAGTTTTGACTTGCAAGTAGTTATGAAAACTACAAGGGAGGGAACAAAAAACCGTAAAAAGAGATAACAACAACAAAAACAGTTGATATTTCGTACAAGAAGTGGTATCCTATACTTTACAAAGACTTGGTACGAAAGGTAATGATTTTTATGAGCGAAACATTCCATATTATCAGCGACGGCTCCTGTGATCTGCCGGAAGCGCTTGTAAAGGAAAAGAATCTCACGGTGGTGCCCTTTTATGTATCCTTTGACGATGAGCATTATCTGAAGGAAGGTACGGAGATGGGCGTTCGGGATTTTTATCAGCAAATGGTGGACAGGAAGGGGGTATATCCCAAATCTTCCATGCCCTCCGCCCAGGACTATGAGGAAGTGTTCCGGCCCTATGCCCGGGACGGGGTGCCGGTTATCTGCATCTGCATCACCACGAAATTCAGCGGTTCCATGCAGTCTGCGCTCAATGCCAGAGCCATGCTGCTGGAGGAGTATCCGGAGGCAAGGATTGCCGTAATTGATTCCTGTATTAATACGGTGCTCCAGGGACTGTATGTTCTGGAGGCCTGCGCCCTGAGGGACAGCGGCATGGGCTATGAGGCGGTGATTGACCGGCTGGAGGAGATCAAGAGCACGGGCAGGATTTTCTTCACCGTGGGGGATATGGAATATTTAAAGCATGGCGGACGAATCGGCAAGGTGGCCGCCGTTGCGGGCAGTATATTGGGGATCCGTCCGGTGATCACCCTGAAGGAGGGGGAAATCTTTCCCTCCGGCATCGGCAGGGGGAGGAAGCGCACCACGGAAAAGGCGATAGAGCTTCTGCTGAATTATCTGTCCGAGAATGGCGGAAAAATCGGGAATTACAGCATTGCCATCGGCTTCGGCTATGATTATGACGAAGCGGCGGAATTTAAGAAGCATACCCTGGAAACCCTGCGGGACAAGGGGTATGCCGTTCAGGATAAGGACATTCCCCTGTATCAGATAGGCGCTACTATCAGCGTGCACACAGGCCCCTATCCGTTGGGCTTCGGAATTGTGGAGAAAGGGATTCTGTAGGATTCCTGCTTTTCCGCAGGACAGGCATGGGGCGCCAGGGCGGAGAGGTTCATGCCTGTTATGAATTCAGAACTATTTTGCCCTGCCTGAAGAAGAGGCAGGATCCGGGAATTCAGAGGGCTTCTGTGCAGTGCTGCAGAAGCTTTTTTACATTGGAAAAACAATAATCCGCGGGATAGGGAGTATCGGCCATATCCTCCGGCTTCGCCTCACCGGTAAACAGAACACAGGTATCCACTTCCCCGTTAATTCCGCAGGCGATATCCGTGTAGAGTCTGTCCCCCACCACCAGAGTCTCTTCCCTGGTAAATCCGGAGCGGGTGAGACATAAGTCTACCACATCCCGGCTGGGCTTGCCCAGATAGACGGGCTTCCTGCCGGTGGAATCCGTGATCATATTGCAGATGGCGCCGCAGTCGGGCACAAAGCCGAACTCGATGGGGCAGCATAAATCGGGATTGGTGGCGTAGAAGGGCGCTTTTGTGGTGGAGAGCACCCTGCAGACCTGTATCAGCTTATGGTAGGTGAGCTCGCTGTCGTAGGCGGCCACCACACAGTCGATATCCTCCAGGGCCTCTTCCGTTACATGGAGGCCGTTCCTGCGCAGCTCCGCCAGAAAGGAGGCGGTTCCCAGGACAAAGATTTTCCCCTCTGCGTAATGCTCCTTCAGGAATCGGAGGGTCATATAGCCGGAGGTGATGAACTGCTCCGACCTGGTCTCGAGACCGAATACCCGGCGGAAGCGTTCTACATAGTCCATGGCGCTGCGGGTGGAATTGTTGGTGATAAAATAGGATTTGCCGCCTATGCCGCTGATATGCTGCAGCAGTTCGGCGCTGCCCTCATAGAGAGTGTTGCCCACGGCAAGGGTGCCGTCGATGTCGAAGAGAAAGAGCTTCTTATGCTTTAGCCGGTCTGATTTGTCTGGATTCATATGGATACCTCCCTGCGCGCTTTGGCGCGCATACCAATCAAAATTGCACTTTTATGACAGGCTGCCGGGAAATGCCTGTCCCATGTTCTTTCCGTTCCGAAGTACAGTATAACACAGGCGGGGAGGCGGTGTAAATGCCGGAATGCGTTTTTGCCAGGTTGCGGATACGGTCTGCGGTATGGTATAATGTTGGGAGCTTGAAAGTCATATATCCGCTTCGTGGCCGCTTGATGTCCCGGGGCCTGCAGCGGTGGTGTTGACTTTCTGCGCACATGGTATACTGGGTTTAATTGACAAACAAGGGAGGGAAAAACATGAAACTGATTTCCTGGAATGTAAACGGCTTGCGGGCCTGCATGCAGAAGGGATTTATGGATTTTTTTAACCAGGCGGACGCGGATATATTCTGCCTGCAGGAGACGAAGCTCCAGGCGGGGCAGCTGGAACTGGAACTGCCGGGCTACTGTCAGTATTGGAACTATGCGGAGAAGAAGGGGTACTCGGGCACGGCGATTTTCTCAAAGAAGGAGCCTCTGAAGGTAACCTTCGGCATCGGGGCGGAGGAGCACGATCAGGAAGGGCGGGTGATTACCGCGGAATATGAGGAGTATTTCGTGGTTACGGTCTATGTGCCCAATTCCCAGAGGGAGCTTACAAGGCTTGACTACCGGATGCAGTGGGAGGAGGCCTTCCTGAGCTACGTGAAGGGTCTGGAAAAGAGCAAGCCCGTGATCTACTGCGGGGATCTGAATGTGGCCCATCAGGAGATCGACCTGAAGAATCCGAAGTCCAATCACCACAACGCGGGCTTTACCGACCAGGAGAGAAAATGCTTCGGCAGGGTGCTGGAAAGCGGATTTGTGGACACCTTCCGGTATTTCTATCCCGATAAAAAGGATGTCTATTCCTGGTGGTCCTATATGG
Source organism: uncultured Acetatifactor sp. (assembly GCA_910589035.1). Lineage (GTDB taxonomy): Bacteria > Bacillota > Clostridia > Lachnospirales > Lachnospiraceae > Acetatifactor. Next base: position 71,813 of record CAJUSI010000056.1, read on the forward strand.
CCCAGGCCAGAGCCAGGAACACAGGGTGGCGCATCGATTATTTTGTGGCGTCCCGGGCTTTGTCGGATTGTCTGGCGGACGCGAAGATCCATATGGAGGTCATGGGTTCCGACCATTGCCCTGTGGAGCTGGATTTAAAATAGGCCGTTCCCGATTGGTCCGATCAGGATTCCGGTGGGTTCCTTTCTGCACAATCAGCGCTGTATTTGATCCCCGCGAGCAAACATTGTTCGTCGAGTAAGCGTTGCTTGCTGAGCAACGAGGCAGGCTTGCTTGCAGCGGGGGGACTCAGGAACGGGGCGCCGGCGTCCGGAACTGACCTGCAATGCGGTCAAGCACTTCAAAATATTCTTCGAAGGTCTTGCGGCAGCAGCCGGGATTGCGGATGTCAATGCCGGGGCTGCGCAGGCCTGTCAGGGCGAAGCCCATGGCCATACGGTGATCCTCATAGGTATCCACCTCGGAAGGGCGGGGGCTGCCCGGATAAATGGTGATGCTGCTATCCGATGCCTCACAGCGGATGCCCATTTTGGCCAGCTGCGCGGCAATGCCTGCGATCCGGTCGCTCTCCTGATAGCGGATATGGCCGATCCCCGTGATGCGGGTGGGGCCGTCGGCGTAGGGGGCGATGGCTGCCAGGGTGATGGCCTGGTCGGAACAGGCGGACATATCCGCGGTAACGCCGCGGAAGCTTCCGGCCTCCGGGGGCGACAGCAGGATTCCCTCAGGGGTATCCTGGGCATGGCAGCCCATTTTCTCCAGAATCCTGATAAATTCCACATCTCCCTGCAGGGAATCGAAATGCACCTGCTCCACCAGGACGGGAAGGCTCAACAGGGGACTCATGGCGTAAAAATAACAGGCGGCGGACACATCCGGTGCCACCAGGTAATCCCGGGCCCGATACTGCTGGCCGGCTGCGGTCAGAAAGGCATTGTCCCCGGTTTTCAACGCGCGGACTCCGAACTGCTCCATCATTTTCAGGGTCATTTCGATATAGGCCATACCGTGAGAGCCTTCTATACAGGCGGTGAAATCCTTTTCGCACAGGCAGGAGGAGATCAGCAGGGCGCTGAGAAACTGGCTGCTGCCGTCGATATTGACGCCGATACTGTCCTTCTGAAAGCCATGCCCCTGCAGGGTGAAGGGGAAATGGCCCCGGGGGCCGCCTTCCTTGTAACGGATTTCGCATCCCAGCGCTTCCAGGGAATCCAGAAGAGGCGCCATGGGGCGTCGGCGCATCTGCTCCGAGGCGTCCATATGATAGATTCCGTGGGAGAGCCCCAGGAAAGCCGTCAGGAAACGGGCGGCGGTTCCCGCACTGCCCACATACAGGGATGCCTCAGACCGGGGAATCTCCCCTCCCAGGCCCCGGACGGCAATGGTCCTGCCGGCTTCGTCCACCCGGGTCTCAAAGCCGAGATCCTGAATACATTTCAGGAAATGCCTGGAATCGTCGGAGAACAGCACGCCCTTCAGACAGGAAACTCCGTCGGCCAGGGTGGCCAGAAGCAGCGCCCGGTTGGTGATGCTCTTGGAACCGGGGACGCTGACCTTAAGCGGACAGGTCATGTGCGCAGGGGCCTCCTGCAATGCCTGATATAAACAGGGAACTTTATAAGTATTTTCCATATTTTTCATCCTCTCCGGACTCCCGTATAAGGAGTTTCCGCAATTCATGTCTGAAAAGCCCTTCTTCCGGTCGGTCAGCCTGATTTGCCTGCAGATGATATGGACAGGCAGGGCTGCCCCATATGTGCTCCGGACTTTCACATGGGAAGATTTCTGACAGAAGCAAATAAGCAGTAAGGCTTTATCCAATGATATTTTTATTCTAAATGGATACAGGGAACGTGTCAAGGAAGATCCTGAGTATTATAATGAAAAATGGTTATCTGCCAGGTTTAGCCAAAGGCAACTGTCTTGCACCGGCAAATTCCTGCGGCCAGGGGTATATATTGTCATTTGGCATTTGACTATGCCGTAAACTTTATGTATGATAAGATAAATAAAGAAAGCATTACCGGCGGTGCAATGCGGGAGGAAGAGATGAATCATATTAAATGTGCGGACAGAATGCAGTATGTGCATTCGGATATCAGAGGTGCTCTGTTTACCGAGGCGATGGAAATGCAGGAGAGGGGGATTGAGATCCTGAAGCTGAATACCGGAAATCCGGCGGCCTTTGGATTCAAGCTGCCGAAGAGCATAGAAAATGCGTTGGTGGGACAGGAAGAAAAGGGAGTGGGGTATTGCGATTTCAGAGGAATGCCCCGGGCCAGGGAGGCCATCTGTGAATACGGGAGAAGGAAAGGAATTCAGGGGATTACACCGGAGGATATCTTTATCGGAAACGGGGTCAGCGAAGTGGTGTCTTTTGCGCTGACGCCCCTGCTGAACCCAGGAGATGAGGTGCTGGTTCCCGCCCCAAGTTATTCCCTCTGGGGCAACTGCGTATATCTGGCAGGTGGCAGGCCGGTTTTCTATGTATGTGACGAAAGCGCCCACTGGTATCCGGACATCAGGGACATCCGTTCCAAAGTAACGGACAGGACGAAAGCAATCGTGCTCATCAATCCCAACAATCCTACAGGGGTCCTGTATCCGGAGGAGCTATTATTGCAGATTGCGGAAATCGCCAGGGAACATCATCTGCTGGTATTTTCCGATGAAATTTATGACAGACTTGTCATGGACGGACTGGAACATACTTCCTTTGCGGCGCTGGCGCCGGATCTGCCTGTGGTAACCACCAACGGCCTTTCCAAATCCCATTGCCTGTGCGGATACCGGTGCGGCTGGATGGTAATCAGCGGCCCCGGCGGCCTGACAAAGGAGTACAGACAGGGAATCGTGCAGCTGACATCCATGCGGCTGTGCTCCAATACGTTGGCTCAGCTTGTCATTCCGGCAGCGCTGGAGGATATGGAGACTCCTTTCTCCATGGTTCGGCCTGGAGGGCGCATTTATGAACAAAGGGAAGCCGCGGCGGCGGAACTGGAAAAGATAGAGGGACTGACCTTTGTAAAGAATGACGCGGCCTTCTACCTTTTCCCGAAACTGGATGTGAAAAGGTTCCACATTACGGATGACAAAAGGTTTGCAGGGGATTTACTGCACGCAACCCATATCCTGCTGGTGCCGGGAAGCGGATTTGACTGGCCGGAGCCGGATCATTTCAGGATTGTCATGCTGCCGCAGGCAGAGGAACTGCGGCACGCCATGCGGAAGATGGGCGAGTTTCTGGACGGATACCGGCAGAAGTGAGAGAAGAATTTCTAAGCGGTCTGCTGAATTGCATTCGGCATAGGACACCCGCTAAGAAAATCTAAATTGCACACAGAGGAATGCCAAAGAGAATTCTATTCGTTTTGTGCGGGTATTTTTCCAAGCACGATTTTGTGATTTGCTTGCAACGATTGTTCTTGACAACAGAACTGTGTTCTATTGTATGGGCCGCCGGAGGCGGCATGACGGGAAAGTGTGAGGGGAAGGCCTAAAACCGGGGATTCAGGAGAACAGGAAGCGGAGGAGTTCATGAGGATTTCGACAAAGGGCAGATATGCCACCAGAATTATGCTGGATCTGGCATTAAACGATACGGGAGAATGCATTAAGCTGAAGGATATTGCTGCCAGGCAGGGGATTTCCGAAAAGTACCTGGAACAGATCATCTCGGTGCTGCACAAAGGAGGCTACGTGAAAAGTGTCAGGGGCGCGCAGGGAGGATACCGCCTTGCAAAGGATCCGGGGGAATGCACGGTGGGAATGATTCTGCGTCTGACGGAAGGTTCCATGGCTCCGGTGGCCTGCCTGGAGGACGGAACGAAGGAATGTGAGCGCTGTGATACCTGTGAGACTCTGGCGGTCTGGAAAGCGCTTTATGACGCCGTGAACGGGGTCATCGACGGCGTGACCATTGCGGATCTGGCGGACAGGAGCCGGAAAAGAGGGCAGGCATAGGCAGATTCGGCTGTGCCGTGGGGCAAAGTCCGGGACTGCCGAATCCTGGGACAGGCGAACCCCGGAGCCACCGAACTCAGGAACAGCCGAATCCCTGCAAGCCCCGGAATTCGCGCGGTCAGTCCCGGAAAATGCAGAGAGCGCCCTTCAGCTTCAGGCTGTCCCGCAGCTCCCTTCCCTGGGGCGTCTTGCGGTAAAACTGTAAGGTGCCGATGCCGCCGGAGCCTGCCTGCAGGGGGGACTTTACCCGCTTGCCGTCCGGGGATTCATAGCGAAGCTGCAGCAGCTCCCATTTCGTGCAGCTTCCGGAGATTTTGATTACCACATCCTTATTCTGGGCCAGAATATGCCAGATGTAGCGGTTCTCCGTCTCCTTTGCCTCCCATTTGCACCGGCTGCATTCAAAATCTTCATCCATATAGGTCAGCTGCACCAGAAACCTGCGCCTCAGGGGAAAGCAGAGAAACCTGGGACTGAAGGCAGTCAGGGCAAGTGCAGAATGCCGCAGCTGCCCTTCGGAACGGCTGCTTTCCAGACACCCGCAGGCAAACTGGAACCAATGCCTGTCAAAGCGCCGCCCCCAATGCTTGTCCGCATAGCCGTAGCTGAGCTCCGGCGTGACCTCATAAATGACATCGTCCAGGGTAACGCTGCCCTTAAAATAGCTGCGGATTCCTTCCCCATGCCAATAGCTGTCCAAAAGGTGCAGCGACTGAAAAAGCTTTCCGCCCCGAATGCCGGTATGGCAGGAAAGCTCCTTCAACACCGTTAAATCCCATTCCATATATCCGGCGTCGGCCATAAAGGAACGGTGCCTTGCTTCCTCCTGTGTCACATACACAAAACCTTTCAGCCTGTCCTCGCTGTAGAGACAGTCCCCCTTCTGACAGGGGGATGCATCGTCTCCGGTCAGCCGCATCACCAGAGGAGTGCCCGTGGCCTCCAGGGCGGATATGGGATAGAAGGTATGAAGCTGCCTGCCGCCCTCCCCGCTCTCGTCGGGGAAGACGCCGGCCTTCACCATTACATAAGAAGGCCTTGGGCCGTGTCTTTTGGAGCGGGGCCGCCATCCCAGAATGGGACGCTCCTGCCCCAGCCCCGGATTTACCACAAATATCTCCACGAAAAAAGTACGGGTTTTGCCCGTCTCAGGCTCTGTGCCGGAGAAGGAATGCCACCAGCGCACATACCCCCGTTTTGTGAGAGAACCCTGCAGCATATATGAATTTCTTGTCAGGTCAGATAGATTCATCCGATGCCCCGTTTCTTTAAACTATACTGCATAACGCTGAATACTGCCTGATGCAATCATGCGATTTGAACCGGTCAGCATTATGCAGTCTGGTTTCATGGCAAGTGAGATCGCCAGGCAGTATAAATTGTCAGAGAATATAAGAATCCAGTTCCGTTTCAGAGCCTTTTGAGACAATTTCCGGGAATAGTTAAAAATATTTTTACAATCCCTTATTCCAGCAAATACACATTATAATACTTATCCTGTCTGACGAGCGCATATGAGGTCAAATGAGGATTATCAGCAATTAACTGCTCCAGCACATCCGGGGGGGCATCCATGTAGACCACGATCTTTTCCGCATTTTGCAGCTTTTTATCAGAGAGTTCTTCCCTTTGATCGTAGGACAGATAGAATACCTGTGCAAAGGGCCATAATTGGTTATCCACATACCAGCTGCGGTACGAAAAGGTGGAACCGAATACCATGATTAACGGATATTCACTATATTCCTTTGAGAATTCCAGCTTTTCAGCATCCTCTTCATAAAGGAACAGGACATTCTTCCTGGCATACCCGAATGCTGCCGGAATCAGTGCCAATACCAGTGTGCTGACAGCCACGATTCCGGAAACGAACCGCCTTTTTCCTGCGGAGCCATCAGATTGTCTGATACTGTCTGCAAGGACGGAAAAAGCGCTCCAAAGAGTATATGCCATAAAGGGAAATATCAAAGCTGCTACCGGATAAAAATAACGGCATGACGCTTCTCCCACAATCAGTGAGCCTCCGCACAATATAATATAGGACAGAAACAGAGAGAAAGGAATCGCCAGCATTCTGCAGACAAAATTATGGACGTTTTTCCAACCGTTCTTTCGAATCACCAGCCCTGTTAACAGCAGAAGCATTACAGCAAAAAGGACGAGACAGGGATACAGGGTACCCGAGAAAATCCAGTTCTGCATATAGCCGATAAAGATGGAAAGCCGGTCCTTCATCTCTCCCCCGAACAGCCCATGCAATACCCCGGTTCCGCGGTAGCCGCCGAAAATGTGCTGCAGAGAAGCGGGGAAGGACACCACGCCTAACGCAATTGACAGGGTACAGGCCGCTCCGTAAATCAACATCCTCCAGACCCCCTTTCTGCAGAAAAGTACATATAAGGAATAAAAAGCCGTCAAAAAGAAGGGGATCAGCAACGCGAAATAATGGGTCAGGAAAGCGCAATAACAAATGGAGGCCCCTGCGGTAAGCAAAAGGATAAAACGCCGTATGCTGCAGGTCCTGTTCTTCATCAGCAGAACGAAAACAAGAGCATATGCAGTGCTCCACATTGTGGACATGGCATACATTCTGGTCAGCATAATGCAGCTGATTGTAGGCGGCGCCACCGCATAGATCAACCCTGCCAGCAGTGCGGCGAATTCACGGTTTGGAATGAGCCTGTCGCCCATATGGTAAAACAAGGCCAGAATACAGCCATAGGTGATTAAGGAGAAAAACAGATTCAGCAGGATACCGAACCATTTATAAAAACTGTTTGGGAAAAAAGACATAAGCGTATGCAGCGCCAGATAATAAAGAGGCGGATGCACATCCGCGATCTGGTTTTGCACAACCGTCTCATAATCGAAACGATGGTCACTGCGTATAAAGAAACGGCTTTGCAGATCATATCCGCTTTTCCATGTAAAGTTAACAGGATTCATCTCATTCGGGGCAACGGACACCGACCAGTATGAATAATACTCATCTTCATGAAAACCTGCTTTCTTTGCGCCAAAAAATAATACAAGTCCTATATGCATCACAGCAATGACGATTGCCAGAACTACAAACCACTTTTTTGTCATCCCCATTCCGCGCTCCTTTCCGTCGATTCCTCCGTACTGTGTATTACCACATATCCGATCAATGGCGTTATTACCACAAGACAATAAACATACCGAAGTATCGCCACAGGGCCAAGATAGCAGGTGCCCAGATACATCAGCGGAATAACGCCTGTCAACCCGGCATCTTTTCGCCTGCGGTATACACTCCAGAACAGGAAATAAGTCAAAAACCAGATCCAGAATTCCGGTCGGTGCAGATATCCAATCACAGGTACATTCAGGTCTCGATAAACCGGCAAATAAATCAGACCCGGCCAACTACAATATTCTCTCTTGACTACTTCGGGCCCCAGCCATATTAACTTATGGTATAATTCTATGGCGCCGGAGGCATACTGACCTCTGTCCAGAGGGTACCAGTATCCCATGGTATTGGTCACCCAGGCTTCAATATATTCATCAGGGAATTTTACCCCCATTTTCACATACAGCTTTATAAAATTTAGAAAATTTTCTTTCATCAGTTCTTCATTTGCGTTGCTTTTTACCATGTCTGCCAGATAAGGATTATAAGCTTGGATATCCTCCTTAGGCATATAGGCACATATCTCATTATAATCTGTTTCACTGATATCGTTGTACCGGTAGAAGGCTACTCTGGCAAGGCACTGCAGAGGCATACAAAAGGTTTCCCTGTAACGGTCGTCGGTTCTGGCATTGGTTGCCGCTATTAAAGCCGCGTTTGCCAGACCTGTCAGAAGGCAGAGACCAGCAAGAAGCCCTGCCCCATATAATTTCAGTTTCCGCTTTCTTTTTGCAAGAAGCAGGATGAGGATTGTGCCGGCAGCAATTGCATAAAGAGCGTTATTTCGCATCAGGCAGCATAAAACGCCGCTGAGAAAGAAACCTGCATAGGTATACCAGCGGAATTTCTCCTTATCAAAAAGTAATCTGACTACAAAAATAATAAACCACAGGAAAAATGCGGCGAACATCACATCCTTTGTGGCTGTGATAGAAAACATGGCGTGCATGGGAAACAATGCGAAAAACAACACTGCCCCGACTCGATATGCTCTTGGCACTCTACGCTTATACAGATAATACGCGCAATAGGCAAAAGAAGCGGATAGTATCAGCATTTGAAGCAGAGTAAAAAACTGCATTCCCGTGGATACATCTCCCAGAGCCAAACCAAACCTGTAAAAGGCCCCCATGAGAAGTGTGTGCAGCAGCGGATGATGGGTAAGGTATTGGTTTTCCAGAACTTCGGTCATCTGGAATGGATAATCATAAACGAAATTACCGGGCCACCACCACAAAAAAATAGGAAGATATGCGGCAAAAATGAGAAGCCAGACAATGAAAAAATACCATTTTGTAATGTTACCATTACATTTCTGCTTGCCATATTGATTTAATCTGTCAAACTGCAGCAGTATTTCTTCAGATATCGGAATCGTACCCATTGCAATTCCCGCTATTACAGCAAACTGCAGTAAAATCACCTGGATCGATTGAAAGATATCATTTACAAAATGAGCATAGGTTCCGTAAACGATGGCGGCCGCCATCAGAAGACCACAGACAGCTGAACTGCAATGCAGTCTGCGATCAGTTCTTTGCAGCATACGGTTGAAAAGCCACATCCCGGCGATCCATCCCAGCAGACTCCAGATATTATATCCAAATTGCCCTACACCATAGAAGGCGCCCTGTAACTGAAAAAAAGAGAATATATGTTTCAGTGAAAATACAAAGCATATTCCGCAAAACAATGATATAAGTTTACGGAGCAGTTTAGCAGTCTTATGGTTTATTTTCATATAAATACCCCTTGCACGCTTTTGTATGCATATTAATCAAAAATATCGTGTGGAAGTAAATTGCCTGCAGAATGCGGAGCGCTTCCTTGTAATACCATATATGGAATAAACCTCCTTGTCAAGAATATTTTGGTTCTTTCCAGACTTAATTGAAAGCATCGCTTTGTCTGTGTGCAGAATAATAGACTGCATATGGAATTGTCAAGAAGATCGCCGGAAAAAATGCTGGAATTAATAATGGGGACATGGTACAATGTTGTCCCAGAAGGTCATTGGAACAACTTATTAAGAAGGGAAAGGACTGAAGCAGAAATGAAAACACAGACAGAACTGAGGACGCTGCTGCGTTCTATCGACCATAAAAGCTACCCGGCCTATAAGTCTCTGGCGGGAGCCTGGAAATTTGACAGGTATACCCTGGTGATCGATCATGTGCAGGGGGATCCCTTTGCGGCTCCCTCCAGCCTCCATGTGGAGATTCCCCATACGCTGGCGAAATTTCCTCCCGCATACTACCAGAGGGACTGCTCCCGTATTGCCCTTCAGGATTACCTGACAAGGCAGGTGGCAAAGCAGTTTGAACAGTATAATTTCAGGGCGAAGGGCTCGGGGAAGAGCGGCCTTCTGTCCATCAGCCGCTGCGGACAGGCGGTGCTGGAGCGCAGCGCCTGCAGCATCACCGGAAACGGCCTGATCGTCCGTTTCCATGTGGGATTCCCTGCCTTTGGGCGTACCATCAATGCCGGAGAGCTGGACAAAATTCTCTTTGAATTTCTCCCCCGCTGTGTGGAGAACAGCCTCTTCTACGCCCGGCTGGATTCCAGGAAGGTGGAGGCGGCCGTGCATCTGGCGGAAGATCAGAATGAAGTCCGCCGGATTCTGAAGGAGGAAAAGCTGGTTGCCTTTGTGGCAAACGGCTCTGTCCTGCCCAGAAAGAGCGGTGTGTCCGACCTTCCCATGGCGGACAGTATCCCCTTTACCTCCCCGGCCTCCATGGAGAGGACCTTTCAGCTGCCCCATCGCGGAGAAATCAGCGGTATGGCCGTTCCGGAGGGAATTACTCTCATTGTGGGGGGAGGCTATCACGGAAAATCTACCCTGCTGGAGGCCATCCAGATGGGAGTCTACGATCATATTGCAGGGGATGGCAGGGAATTTGTCATCACCGACGACACGGCCTTGAAGCTTCGGGCGGAGGATGGCAGATCCATACGAAATGTGGACATTTCCCTGTTTATCAATGATCTGCCCAATAAAAAGGACACCACGAAATTTTCCACGGAGGATGCCAGCGGCTCCACCTCCCAGGCGGCCGGCGTGGTGGAAGGGATGGAAGCGGGCGCACGCTTATTCCTTATTGACGAAGATACCTCCGCCACCAATTTCATGGTGCGGGACGAGTTTATGCAGCAGGTGATTGTAAGAGACAAGGAGCCCATTACCCCGTTTCTGGAGAGAGCGGGGGAGCTCTACGGGAAGGCGGGAATCTCCACCATCCTGGTGGCGGGGAGCTCCGGTGCGTTTTTCTATATAGCGGATCATATCCTGATGATGGACTGTTACCGGCCGGTGGATATCACGGAAAAGGTAAAGGCTCTCTGCAGCGGACATGCTGCGCCCAGAACCCAGGCACCGGGGTTTGCGGTACCGGAATTTACAAGGGTTCTTCCGGCTTTCCGGAAAACCCGGAAAGGGCATGACAGAGGATGGGACGGGCGGGAGCAGGAAGCCAGGAGCATCGGATACGGCGGCGGCCGGGGGAAAGAAAACGCCGGACAGGACGAGAGAGGGCGCGGGGATGCCCGCGGCGGACAGCGAGAGGCTGGCCGGTATGAGCATATGAAGACCAAAGCCTATGGACTGGAATCCTTCTCTTTGGATAAGGAAGAGGTCAATGTGAGGTACCTGGAGCAGCTTCTGGATTCGGAGCAGGTGAATGCGCTGGCACATTTGCTGCGCTACGGCCTGGAACAGGTGCTGGACGGGAAGAAATCGGTGCGCCAGACCGTGCAGGCCATCTGGAGCGCCTGGGAGAAGGAGGAATGGAAGCCCTTCTGCAGTTCCTTTGTGCCCTGCGGGCTGGCAAAGCCCAGAATCCAGGAGCTATACGCCTGCCTGAACCGGTTTCGCGGATGAGAAGGGGGTGCGGGCAATTCCCAGGAAGGTTTATGGCTTTCAGGATTTGTATCCGCATAGGTGGAAAAGCCATGTGCCCGGGGTGAAATCTTTCCGTGGACAGGGGAAGAATATGGGTGTAAAATGAATAGCATAGAATAATTAAGAAAGCAGGGTGTGAGAAATGCGGTATTTATTTCAGGGAGATTCGATTACGGACTGTGGGAGGGGAAACTACGAGGACCCTTATGCCATGGGAAGCGGCTATCCCCGCCTTCTGGAGGCGGAGCTTACGGCGGAAAGCAATGAGTGTGATGTGATGAACTGCGGCATCAGCGGCAGCAGAGTGGTAGATCTCCTGGCAAGGTGGAAGAAGGACTGCCTGAACCTGAAGCCGGATGTGGTGACGATTCTCATCGGAGTAAACGATGTGTGGCATGAGCTGGGGACACAAAACGGGGTAAGCGTGCCGCTTTTCGAGGAGGTGTACCGGATTGTGCTCAGAGAGACGCTGGCGGCGCTGCCAAAAGTGCGAATTATCCTCATGGGTGCCTTTGTGAACCATGGGACAGCCACGGACCCGCAGTGGGATGTGTTTTACAATGAAGTGAAGGCCCGCAGGGATGTGACCAGGAAGCTTGCAGAGGAATTCGGAACGGATTACATAGATCTTCAGCAGGTTTTCGATGAGGCGGAGAAGAAATATCCTGCATCCCACTGGACCCGGGACGGTGTGCATCCCACCGCCGCAGGGCACTGGCTGATTGCCGGGAGCTGGAAGAAGGCGCTTTAAGGCAGTACCGGATTCGGTTTCTCCGCAAGAGGCGGGGGAACATGCAAAACCGGAATTTCAAGGGGCCTGGGAAATGCGGTCTGAGATCCCGAGAGGCTTTAAAAAAGAAGGAGGAACGGTTTCATGAAGGTTCTGAAGGTGACGGATCCTGCGTTCAGAAAATACGGCAGGGTGGTTGAAAATGTGGATTTTGCTGGTCTGGTGGAGGAGCTGAAAAGGACGCCCATCCCGTCGGATGTGGTCTATGAGCCCTCCGTGGAGGTGCTGGAGGCCCTTCCCGTGATGGAGGAGCTGTCCAGGGTTATCTATGGAGAGATGCCCATCCAGATCGGATACTGCAACGGGCATAATGTCATGCTGAACGCGCTGGAATATCATCGCGATTCCGAGATCAATGTGGCAGTCAGGGACGCGGTGCTGATGCTGGGGTTGCTCACGGATGTGGAGGAGGATCATACCTATGATACTTCCAGAGCGGAGGCTTTTCTTGTGCCGGCAGGAACGGCTGTGGAGGTGTATGCCACCACGCTGCATTATGCGCCCTGCCATGTGGAGGAGGGAGGCTTCCAGGTGGCCGTGGTGCTGCCCAGGGGGACGAATTATCCTCTGAAGGGAGAGCACAGGAAGGTCAGCGAAGCGGTATCGGGCAGGGGGATTTCCGATGAGGATGCCATGCTGACCGCCGTGAACAAATGGCTGATCGGACATGCGGAGGGCGGACTTCCTGAGGGAAGCTTTCTGGGACTGAAGGGAAAGAATCTCTGCCTGACGGAGGACTGAGCGGTATGGAGGACAATATGCTGTATATAGGCGTAGATTTGGGAACATCGGCAGTGAAGCTCCTGCTGATGGACAGTGAAGGAAAGATAATAAATATTGTGTCGAAGGAGTATCCCCTCTATTTCCCCCATCCGGGCTGGTCGGAGCAGAATCCGGAGGACTGGTATCAGCAGACCATGGCCGGAATCAGGGAGCTGATTGCCGGTGCGGACAGGTCCCAGGTGGCGGGGATCAGCTTCGGAGGCCAGATGCACGGGCTGGTGATTCTGGATAAGGAGGATCGGGTGATCCGTCCTGCGATTCTGTGGAACGACGGCAGAACCGGGGAGGAGACGGAGTATCTGAACACAGTGATCGGCAGGGAAAAGCTGTCGGAGTACACGGCCAACATTGCCTTTGCGGGCTTTACCGCGCCGAAGCTTCTCTGGGTGAAAAATAAGGAGCCGGAGAATTTTGCACGTATTGCGAAGATTATGCTGCCTAAGGACTACATCGCATATAAGCTGACAGGCGTACATTGTACGGATGTGTCCGACGCTTCCGGAATGCTTTTGTTTGATGTAAAGAACCGCAGATGGTCCGGGGAGATGTGCGGGATCTGCGGAATCCGTCCGGATCAGCTGGCGAAATGTTATGAAAGCTTTGAGACGGTGGGGACGCTGCTTCCTGAGATTGCGCGGGAGCTGGGGATTCCGGCTTCCGTAAAGGTGGCCGCAGGCGCGGGGGACAATGCCGCCGCAGCCGTGGGAACGGGAACCGTGGGGGACGGCATGTGCAATATTTCCCTGGGAACCAGCGGTACGATTTTCATTTCCTCGAAGAAGTTCGGGGTGGACAGGCATAATGCGCTCCATTCCTTTGCCCATGCGGACGGGAGTTACCATCTGATGGGATGTATGCTCAGCGCCGCCAGCTGCAACAAGTGGTGGATGGACGATATCATCGGTACAGGGGATTATAGGGCGGAGCAGCAGGCCATAGAAAAGCTGGGGGAGAATCCCGTATATTTCCTGCCCTATCTGATGGGAGAGAGATCTCCCCATAACGATCCGGATGCCAGGGCGGTTTTCCTTGGGATGAGCATGGATACCACCAGGGCGGATATGACCCAGGCTGTGCTGGAGGGAGTGGCTTTTGCCCTGCGGGATTCCCTTGAGGTGGCGAAGTCTCTCGGGATAGAGCTGACCCGCACCAAAATATGCGGCGGCGGTGCAAAGAGCGCTCTCTGGAAGAAGATTATCGCCAATGTACTGAACCTGAAGGTGGACGTGCTAGAGAGCGAGGAGGGGCCCGCCATGGGCGGTGCCATGCTGGCGGCGGTGGCCTGCGGAGAGTATAAAAGTGTGGAAGAGATCGCTGCGAAGGTGGTCAAAATCGTGGAGACAGTAGAACCGGAAGCGGATCTGGTGGAAAAATATCAGGAGCGGTACCGGAAGTTTAAGGAAATCTATCCTGTCTGCAGGCCTTTGTTCCATATATAAAAATATCAGAGCAGTCTCTGCCGATGTGCCTGCGGTCGAATAGATTTACGGACAAGCGGCCTTCTGGCCGGAGATTAAGTTTCGTGTACGCCCGGGGCAGACGCGGAAAAGGATTCCCGGAATTTCCATATTTCCATAAAGGATGGAGGAAGCTGCAAAACCGGAATTCCAGAAGGCCCGGAAACAGCGGTAGAGAATTCCGGGAGGACATCGGAACCGAAAGGGAGGTATAACATGAACGGAGCGAGGGAGGGCTGGAAGCCTCTTGACTACGGGAGAGCGGCCTGCGATACCATGATGCGGAGGTTTGAGGCCGGGGAGCTGCCGCCCAAGGGGCATTTTCATTATCATCAGGGCGTCTTTCTGTCCGGAATGTATCAGATTTATGAGCTGTGGACAGAGGAGGCGGACAGGGCAGAGCAATATTTTCGCTATATAAAGAGCTGGGTGGATTCCGTCATAGACGAAAAGGGTGAGGTGCGGGAGTATGATTCGGGGCAGCTGGACGATATTCAGCCGGGAGTTCTGTTATTTCCGCTGCTGGAACGCACCGGGGACGCCAGATACCGGAAGGCGTTGGATACGCTGCTGGATCATATCCGGAATTTCAGGCGCAATGAGATCGGCGGGTTCTGGCATAAGAACCGTTACCCGGATCAAATGTGGCTGGACGGGCTGTACATGGGAGGACCCATCAGCGCGGAGTATGCATACAGATTTGAAAGGCCGGAATTCTTCGACTGTGCCGTAGAGCAGGCGCTGCTGATGCGGAAGGTGACGGAGGATAAAGAGACAGGATTGTGGTATCACGCCTGGGACTGCTCCGGGAAAGCCCAGTGGGCGGATCCGGAAACCGGGCTTGCACCGGAATTCTGGGGCAGATCCATTGGATGGGTACCGGTGGCGGTGCTGAATGAGCTGGATTTCCTGCCCGTGGAGCATCCGGGATATGGGGATATGTGCCGTCTGGTGCAGGATCTGCTGTCGGCGGTCTGCCGTTTCCAGTCTCCTGAGGGACGCTGGTATCAGGTGGTGGACAAGGGAGGACAGGAGGGAAACTGGCTGGAAAATTCCTGCAGCTGCCTGTTCAGCGCAGCCATCTGTAAGGCGGTGCGAAAAGGGCTCCTGGACCGGTCTTATCTGAAAGCGGCAGCCGCCGGGTATGAAGCGGTGATCAGAAGCCTTGCATGGGAAGGGGAAGATATTCAGATCGGAAATGTCTGCATAGGAACCGGCGTGGGAGACTACAGGCATTACTGCGAACGTCCCGTATCCGTCAACGACCTGCACGGTGTGGGCGCTTTCCTGATTCTGTGCGGGGAAATGGCCAGGGCAGAAGCCATGGGGACATAAGCCGATGTTTGTTTTCGATCCCAAAGAGGATTTAATATCCAGCAGCTTGCTGCGGGGAATTGAACCCTATTTTGGATTAAAATTGTAAGTTTAACCACACTGGCATCGGTGAAATTATATATGATTGTGTCTGACCTGTAACGCCGTTGATAATGCCCGCGGCGGATTTTGAACAGAGAAAGATACCGGCATTGGTTATAAGCAGAAGGAACAAGAGGGGCGCCGCCTGCAGAAGAAAAGCGGCTCTGCCAATATCCGCCAGTGCCGGGGAAGGCCCGAAAGAGATAGAGGCGGGCAAAAGCCCGGGCGGGAGGCAGAGTATGATAAGATACAGAAGACTGGGGGCGGAGGAGATTGACCGGGAATTATTCCGCGGATTCATCCGCCGCCAGGAGGTGACGAAATGCTGGCGGAAAGAAAACGGGAGGTGGGGCATCCGGGACGATCCTTTTATCGACGACTGGACGGAGGAAGAATATCAGGAGCTGGTGAAGCTTCTGAGACGCACTGCGGACAAGGGCGGATTCGTATATGCGGCGTTTTCGGAGAATGCACTGAAGGGCTTCGCCTCCGTGGAAGCGGGACTGTTCGGCGGGGAAGAGCGATATCTCGACTTGTCAAGCATCCATGTATCCGAGGATATGCGGGGCAGGGGAATCGGAAAAGCGCTGTTCGCCGCCGCAAAGGATTGGGCCAGGAGCCAGGGGGCCGGGAAACTGTATATATCCGCTCATTCTGCCGTTGAAAGCCAGGCTTTTTACCAGGCCATGGGCTGTGCGGAGGCAAAGCTTTATCACATGGGGCATGTGGCGGCAGAACCCTATGACTGCCAGCTGGAATGTGAAATATAAGGTTTTCTCTATCTTATTATCTCCTGACCCGGATAAACCGGAACCGAATTTTTGCCGGAATGTGCAGAATTTCGTTATTATACTCATGAACGAAAAAAATGCCAATCTATAGTAAACGTCATGACTATCTTTACTTTGGCAGAAAGCCATTGCAACAACCACAGTCGTCATATTGTGCCAAAATAAAGGCTTTAATGTCGTTTACTATAAATGTGCAACGAGTGAGCACCTCTACAAAGTCGGTGCAGTAAGCGGCATACAATAGAAGCAAAGCGACGCTGCTATTGTCAGGATTCTATTGTCAAGAATAAATGCATTCACGAGTATAAGTATGAAACAGGATATTCCGATACAAAGCTGATACATGGAAATGGGAGAATCAGTGGCAGAAAGGAGTATCGATGGCATATGGGAAAAAATATACGAGGAAAGAATATACTGAGAAAGCTCGCTCTGGGATTGCTGGCATGCCTGCTGCTGCCGGCCTGTGCAGAGGATGAGGAAGACATACAGGAGATACTGCCTCAGAGAGGAGACAGCAAAAAGCCGGGAGTGGAAGACATTGCCCGGGAAAAAAGGGAACTCTCAGGAAGTGATGCTATTTCGAACAGGCGTTAATAGAACAGGGGGGGCATGGAAGGCTGTCTATCCGGCAGAACAGAGATGGAATGAAGGCTGAAACGGGTTCGCGTAGCGGCTCCCGATATAAAGCAGATGGCAGTTGGACAGAATACTGAAAAAGAAAGGAGAAGCAGAGAAATTATGTTATTGGAAGGAAAAATTGCAGTCGTGACAGGAGGTACCAGGGGAATCGGTTATGAAATCGTGCGCAAATATCTTGCTAACGGCGCAAAGGTAGTGCTTTTCGGCTCCAGGCAGGAGACGGTGGATAAGGCCCTTGCGCAGTTAAAGGAGGAAAACGCGGACTGGGAAGCGGAGGGAATGTGGCCGAAGCTCACGGATGCTGCGGAGGTGGAAAAGGCGGTTCTGGAGATTAAGGAAAAGTATGGCAGAATTGATATCCTGGTAAATAACGCGGGTATTTCCCAGAGCACCCCGCTCTACAACTACACTCCGGAGGAATTCGACAAGGTGATCGACCTGAATGTGCGGGCTCTGTTCTACACCATCCTGCCCACGGCGAAGATTATGAAGGAGCAGGGGGGCGGATGCATCCTCAATACCAGCTCCATGGTAAGCATCTCCGGACAGCCTGCCGGCGTGGGATATCCCACCAGCAAATTTGCCGTAAACGGAATGACGATTTCCCTGGCCAGAGAGCTGGCAAAGGATCATATCAGGGTCAACGCAGTGGCGCCTGGCGTAACCAAGACGGATATGGTGGCGTCGCTTCCCCAGCAGGTGGTGGAGAGAATTTCGGCACAGATTCCTCTGGGCAGGCCGGGCGAGCCGGAGGAGGTGGCCAACGCCTTCCTCTATCTTGCCAGCGATATGGCTTCCTATGTGACGGGCGAGATTCTGTCGGTGGACGGTGCAAGCAGGGCGTAAGAGTCATGGAAGGTATCTTAGCCCGGGAAAGGATGGGCTGGAGCCGTTCCCTATGTGCCTGGAACAGCTGTAGACCCTGATAATTTTGAAGAGTGAGTCCGTGAAGCCGAGAAAAGCAGGCTAAGTAAAGGACAGAAACAGACCTGTAATTTAGAAAAAAATCTATTATCAAAACTTTATTTCGGAATTACGTTTATAATCCTGCCGCCCCGGAAATCCAACCATTTCCTTCAGGGCGGCAGGAACCGTATCATTATCCTGATACTGTGGGAAGGCTTCCCAGATTATTGTTTTCGGAATCGTCCGGAATGGATTTCAGATATTCTGTATCCCTTCGATGCGCTACACCAACGCCTTTGATCTCTCCGTTTTTCGCCATCTGAACCCCTTCGTCCTTGCTGACCGTGGAGCCGTCGGAGAGCTGGTAACCGTCGATTTTGCCGCTGTGCTTGACCAGGCCTACGATTTCCCTGGCATCTGATTTGGCTTTGGGTATTTCATCCAGGGTATTTTTAGCCAGGGCGGCGGACATTTCCGTATCATTCTTTTTATTGTCCATAAAAATCACCTCCACAGACAGCTTTCCCGAAACGTGCTGAAAAATGTGTGGATATTTATGTAAATGGTAAGTCAGACACCTGGCATCATAATCATACGCTTTATGGCAAAACCCGGGGAAATAATCCATAGTTCTCAAAATTTTCAAGCTACAAAATCCACAATAATTAACCAAATGTTAGACACCGCGAACAAGGAAATGAAAGTCAATACTGCGAAACATAATGAATATAAGGCTGTTAACATTAAGGTATACTACTATAACCCAATATAGCGAACATATGTTTGACACGATAAGCAAATCGGCAAAGATCTCAACGAAACAGTTTATTCCCGCGAGGGTCAAAGACCCCGCTGCTTGCAGAGGGGCCTTTGATTGAACATAGTGATATTAAATTTGAGTTATACTACATACTGCGAGCTCATTAAAACAAAACTGCTGTAAAAATCTTTTACTCAGGTTAAACGCGGAGGGGCAGAATAGAAAGGGAATACAAATCAAGGGGTTATAGAATGAAAATGGAAATGAGCACATAATTTGTCTGAAAATGATCTGCTGGCAATAATGCCTGACAATGATTTCTTATAAATGATTAAAAATATTAAAATGATTTCCCGGATATTCAAAAATTAATATAGAAAAGCAGCGGCAAAGAAGGTATAATAAGAAATAAGCCGGGAGACGGCGAGTGGGAACCTACATATTATATCAGGAGGATTGAGACATGAGTCATTTAACGCAGTTAAATTCATTACCGGAAGTAAAAATCGGCGTTGTTGCGGTCAGCCGCGACTGCTTCCCCGAAAGCCTGTCCGTGAACAGAAGGAAAGCCCTGATGGAAGCTTACACCGCAAAATACGGCACGGACGCTGTCTATGAATGTCCGGTCTGTATCGTGGAGAGCGAGATCCATATGGTACAGGCTCTGGAGGACATTAAGGCAAACGGCTGTAACGCGCTCTGTGTATACCTTGGAAACTTTGGCCCAGAAATATCCGAGACGCTTCTTGCAAAGCATTTCGACGGTCCTGCCATGTATATCGCGGCCGCCGAGGAGAGCCAGAATGATCTGGTGGGCGGACGGGGCGATGCCTACTGCGGTATGCTGAATGCAAGCTATAATCTGAAGCTGCGCAATGTGAAGGCCTATATTCCGGAGAATCCCGTAGGCACCGCGGTGGAATGCGCGGACAGGATTCATGAGTTCATTCCTATTGCCAGGGCCATCGTGGGATTAAGCGGCCTGAAGATTATTTCCTTTGGCCCCAGGCCCCTGAATTTCCTGGCATGCAACGCGCCCATCAAGCAGCTCTACAATCTGGGCGTGGAGATCGAAGAGAATTCCGAGCTCGACCTTTTCGAGGCCTTCAAGAAGCATGAGGGGGATGAGAGAATTCCCGCCAAGGTGAAGGAGATGGAGGAGGAGCTGGGCGCGGGCAACAAGAAGCCCGAAATCCTGCCCAAGCTGGCCCAGTATGAGCTGACCCTCCTTGACTGGATCGACGCGCACAAGGGATACCGCAAGTATGTGGCCATCGCCGGAAAATGCTGGCCCGCATTCCAGACCCAGTTCGGCTTTGTTCCCTGCTATGTGAACAGCCGTCTCACCGGCATGGGAATTCCCGTTTCCTGCGAGGTGGATATCTACGGCTGCCTGAGCGAGTTCATCGGAACCTGTGTCAGCGAAGACATCGTCACCCTGCTGGATATCAACAATACGGTGCCTGACGATATGTATGATGAGGCCATTGCAGGCAAATACGCCTATACCCACAACGATACCTTCATGGGCTTCCACTGCGGCAACACCAACACAAAGAAGCTCACCGCCTGCAGCATGAAGTACCAGATGATTATGGCCAGGACCCTGCCTGAGGAGGTGACCCAGGGAACTCTGGAGGGAGATATCGTACCCGGCGACATCACCTTCTACCGCCTGCAGTCCACTGCGGACAATAAGCTGCGCGCTTACATTGCCCAGGGCGAGGTGCTTCCGGTGGCTACCAGATCCTTCGGCGGCATCGGCGTATTCGCAATTCCCGAGATGGGGCGTTTCTACCGCCATGTGCTGATCGAGAAGAACTATCCTCATCACGGTGCGGTGGCCTTCGGACATTTCGGAAAGGCTCTGTATGAGGTGTTCAAGTATATCGGCGTGCCCGTGGAGGATCTGAATTACAATCAGCCCAAGGGCGTGCTTTATCCCACGGAGAATCCTTTCGCATAAAGACACGGATATCCGCAGAAGCTTATTGAAATTTTTTGTAATTCCCCGCCATAGGGATGCTGTCAGCATAAGTACTGTCGGGCAGAGAGATTCCGAAGGGCGGGGGATTTTATTCTTTCATGGGTTTAATCCCAAAGTGTCCAAAGGACACTTTCTGTCCAAAGGACGCTTTCTGCTTGCAGCGTTCTGAAAGAGGAAGCCAGGGCAGATCCCCCGTCACTTGCTGTGGGTGGTTCATTGCCGCCGATGCGGGATTCCGTGTGTCCCGGGAGGATGCGGATTCTGTTGAAGAAGAGGAAAAGCGATAATCTCCAGGTAACAGCGGCAGGAGGATGCGGGAAGCGGTAACCGGTAACCGGAAAAGAAAGACGGAAAAACAGGAACGGAAACCGAGAACCGGGAAACAAGAACATAAACCGGGAAACAAGAACATAAACCGGAAAGCAAGAACATAAACCGGAAAACAAGAACGGAAACCGGGAAACAAGAACATAAACCGGAAAACAAGAACATAAACCGGAAAGCAAGAACGGAAACCGGGAAACAAGAACATAAACCAGAAAACAGGAACGGAAACCGAACGAAATAACGGCAACGGACAGAAAGGAACGGCTGAATAGTATGGCAAAACTATACATCAATCCCAAGGTAAAAAAGGGACATATCAACCCCGAGCTTCAGGGACATTTTTCGGAGCATCTGGGCAGGTGCATTTACGAGGGAATTTATGTGGGGGAGGATTCCGATATTCCCAATGTAAACGGCATGCGCACCGATGTGGTGGAGGCACTGAAGGAGATCCATGTGCCCGTTCTGCGATGGCCGGGAGGCTGCTTCGCGGACGAATATCACTGGAAGGACGGCATCGGGCCCAGGGCCGGACGCAAGAAAATGATCAATACCCACTGGGGCGGCGTGGTGGAGGACAACAGCTTCGGCACCCATGAGTTCATGGAGCTCTGCCGCCAGCTGGGCTGCAAAACCTATGTCAACGGCAATGTGGGCAGCGGCACGGTGCAGGAGATGAGCGAATGGGTGGAATACATGACCTTCCGGGGAGTGTCTCCCATGGCCGATCTGCGCAGGGAGAACGGACACGAAGAGCCCTGGAGAGTGGATTATTTCGGCGTGGGAAATGAGAACTGGGGCTGCGGCGGCAATATGAGACCCGAATTCTACGGGGATATGTACCGCAGATACCAGACCTATGTGCGCAATTATAATCCGGAGAGGCCCATATATAAGATTGCCTGCGGCGCCAACGCTTCGGACTATCACTGGACGGACAAGGTGCTGGAGACCACTTTCGACCATGGAAACGGATTTATGAACGGTCTGTCCCTGCATTACTACACGGTTCCCCATGACTGGCAGCATAAGGGAAGCGCCCTGGAATTCGATGAGAAGGAGTGGTACCGCACCCTGAAGCTTACCCTGAAAATGGAAGAACTGATCAGGAGACATGGGGCCATTATGGATCAGTATGATCCGGAGAAAAAGATCGGCATGATTATCGATGAGTGGGGCACCTGGTACGATGTGGAGCCGGGCACCAATCCGGGCTTCCTGTATCAGCAGAATACCATGAGGGATGCGCTGGTGGCGGGGATCAATCTGAACCTGTTCAACAAGCATTGCGACAGGGTGAAGATGGCGAATATCGCCCAGATGGTGAACGTGCTTCAGGCCGTGATCCTGACGGAGGGCCGGAAGATGGTGAAGACACCTACCTGGCATGTATTCCATATGTACCGGCATCACCAGGATGCGGAGCTGGTGGAATCCTCCGTCCGGGCCGGCGAAGTGGGGCTGGAGGAAGCGTTCAGGGTTCCCAATATAACCGAGTCAGTGTCCCTTTCCGGGGACGGCAGGCTTCATATAACCCTTACAAACCTGTCCGCCCGGGAGCCGGAGGAGATCGAGGGCATTCTGGCCGACAGTAGGGTAAAAGCAGTCCGTGGAACGATTCTGACAGGAGAGATGAGGGCCCACAATACCTTTGAAGCGCCTGAGGAAGTACACACGGAAGAATTCGCCGGGGTGACCGCGGCAGAGGACAGGATAAGCTTTACCATTCCTCCCCGCAGTGTGCTGCACCTGGAGGCGGAGCTGATGTAAATCCTGAAGAGCCTCCTCCGAAAACCTGCGATTTCTCCCTTTTTCAGGCGGAATCGTCTGCCTGTGATAACGCAGGGGAGATACTTGGAAATGCAGCGGAAAAGAGAAAAGGCTCTGTAAAGGTATGGTAAGGAATCAGAGGAATCAAAAAGCGGCCGTTTTTGCGGCCGCTTTGCATTCGCCCTGTTAATCCGCGCTTTCGTCGGAATCTGCCGCCACCGCCGAAACTACGCTGGAGACGACAGCTATGATTACGGCTATAATGATGATCAATAATCCGCCGGCCAAAACAATGAACATGAATAACACCTCCCATAATATGCTGTTCTTAAAATATGATAGAAATATTCCTCTTTTCTGATTGGCATTTTTTATCAATACAGCCATTATATCATGCACACAGCCAAATCACAATCATAAAATTATATTTTGTCTTTCTTGCGGCCTATTTCTGCTTTTGAAAAAGAATCTGATTTATTGAACGATGTCTATTGACAGCGGGAAGGCAGATATGCTACACTGGGAAAACAATGGAAAACACCGATGAGGGAGTAGTAAGCGCATCTTGCGTGGCAAGTCAACAAACGCGGCCTTTGGTCTGGCTTGTCTTAAATAACGAGACTCATACATAATTTCGGAAGCGAAGGGACAGTGACGAACCTGGAAGCATGGGATTATGGATGGGTTTTTTCTTTTGAAAAAACACGAAAGAAAGAGGATGAAAAAATGGAATTGGCATGGATTATTTTATTGTTTCTGGTAGGGATCGTATTCATCGTGAAGGGCGGCGATTATTTTGTGGACGCTGCCTCCTGGATTGCGGAGGTCAGCGGCATCCCCAAGCTGATTATCGGCGCCACCATCGTCAGCCTGGCTACCACGCTTCCGGAGATGCTGGTATCGGTGATGGCGGCGGCAAAGGGAAGCGTTGATATGGCCATCGGTAACGCAGTAGGCAGTGTAACGGCGAATATCGGCCTGATCATGGCGATTTCCCTGATCTGCATGCCGGCCGTAATTAAACGGAAGGATTACCTCCTGAAATCCATCCTGATGCTGGCTGCAGCTGCACTCATTGTGGTCAGCGGCGTGGCAGGGGAAACGGGAATCGTTATCTGCGTGGTGCTGATCTGCATTTTTGCGGTGTTTCTGTGGGAGAATGTCTCCTCGGCGAAACGCGCCATGAAGGAGGGACAGGGCGAGGAGAAGCGCAGCGGAAAGCTGGAGAAGAAAGAGATTCTGATTAATATCGCCAAGTTTGCCGTGGGTGCGGTGGGCATTGTCTGGGGGGCCGATCTGCTGGTGGACAACGGAAGTGCGCTGGCGGGCATGATCGGAATCCCCGAGAGAGTCATCGGCGTGACCATCATCGCCGTAGGGACCTCTCTGCCCGAGCTGATTACCACAGTGACCGCCATCATCAAGAAGCAGTCCTCCCTCTCCGTGGGAAATATCCTGGGAGCAAATATCATTGATCTTACCCTGATCCTGCCCCTCAGCGCCTTTGTCTCCGGGAAGGCGCTTCCCATCACCGAAGCGTCCGCCAGACTGGACCTTCCGGCCTGTCTTCTGGTTGGCTGCATTGCACTGATCC
The DNA here is from genome assembly GCA_910589035.1 of uncultured Acetatifactor sp. Lineage (GTDB taxonomy): Bacteria > Bacillota > Clostridia > Lachnospirales > Lachnospiraceae > Acetatifactor. The sequence continues at coordinate 96,054 of CAJUSI010000056.1, forward strand.
CCGCCATGATTTCCCGGAAATTCAGGAAATGGCAGGGAGCAGTGCTCCTGGCAGTATACGGCGTCTATGTATTTCTGACATGTACCATGGGCGCAGCCTGATATTGGTTCACGACACATACGGCTGCTCTGCAGTGATCTCCTGGAACGTACAACCGCATATCGCAGTGGAAGACGTCTTCCGGCAGGTATTTCATACCTCAATCTTCAGTGATCACCGAGATGTAGCTGTCCTCCGACACATTTTCCAGAATGGTATTCCTCCCGCACCAGACGGCATGGAAATCCTGAAGCGCTTCCAGGGGCTTTAAGCTGGTCACATTGTTGTCGGTGATGTCCAGATACTGCAAAAGGGGCAGATCCTTCACAAACTCAATACTGTCCAGGTTCAGAGAAGCCAGGTACAGCTCTGTCAGGTTCGGAAAATGTGCGAACATGTCATAGTGCTCGGAGAGACTGACCTTATCCCCGTTGTTGTGGCTGGGGTCCTTCAGGATGGAGGTACTGCTGAGAGACAGATAAGCCAGCGCTTCATTGGCGGGAAGCCGGTCAAAGTCCATCCCGATCTGGCAGTCCTCCATGGACAGATACTGCAGCGTGGGGATACCGAAGATTTCTTCCACATTGCCGAAGACGGAGGTATCCTCAAGCGTCAGCCAGGTCAGGTTCGGAAGCCTGGTCAGGGGCGCCAGGGATTCCGTATAGGAGGAAAAATCATTGATCTTCAACTCCTGGAGATTCACCAGGGAGGCAAGCGCCTCGAGACCGTGCCCGGAACAATCCTCCAGGGACAGATAGAGGATCCCGGTGGCATCTGTCAGAGGAGTAAGATCTCCTGCGTACTTCAGGGAGAGCCATTCCAGCTGGGGCAGGCCGGCAAAGGAGGGAAGATCTCCGCCGTAGTTCACACCCAGCTCCAGAGAAGTCAGCTGGCTCAGCTGGCCCACGATTGCGTAGTCCTCCACGGAGTAATTATCCATCAGGGAGAGCTCCGTCAGCCCGGGGCAGGACTCCAGTGCGCTCAGGGTGGAAATCTGGCTGTTGGCGATGCCCAATCCTGTCAGATCCGGCATCTGCTTCACGAAATCGATGCTCTTGAGCTGAGAAGAATCGATGGACAGGGACTGCAGACTGGTCAGCGACATGAGAGGACTGTAATCCGTCAGATTGTCGCAGTCCTTCAGGCTCAGGCTCAGCAGATCCGGAAATTGCAGCAGAGCGGAGATATCCTCCAGGGAATCATAATCCGCCTCCAGCGACAGCAGGGCCGGGAAATTATCCAGCCCGTCCAGATTCCTGTTAAAAATGCTGTCCTGGACGCCCAAAGCCACAATGTTTTCCGGATGGGGGATGATCCGGGCCAGCTCGTCGAGGGTATTCTCGGAATATACGTACACCAGCTGATCCAGACCTTTCAGGTCCCCCACATCCAGATCGTCGTCAAGGTATAGATATTGCAGACCCGTAAAGGACGCCAGATCGGAGAGATCGATGGAGAGGTTCCGCAGGAAGGTCAGCGACTGCGTCTCCTCTCCGGCAAGCTGGTAGTAAATGGTTTTCTCATCCCGGTCAATCTCCAGGTAGATGAGGCTGGCGTATTCCTGAGCGGAGATGGAGGTATATTCTTTTCCCCAGATGGCTTCCGACACGCTACAGAAGAAATCGGTTCTGGGGAGGATTGCCTCCGAATCTGTGTAATCCGGAGCCTGCTCGGAGTCTGAGGCCTGCTCAGAGTCCGGAGCCGGTTCTGAACTACGGGACTGGCCGGAGCTGCGGGCCTCGCTGTCCTGTCGGTTTTCGCCGGTTCTGGACGAATCGAACACTCCGGCGCGGAAGAGTACGATGACGGCGAGAAAAGCCACGCAGGCGATTCCCAGGATAGCTGCCGTCACGATGGCCACGGCGGGATTGGTTTCCCCCTTTTTCTTTCCTCCGGAGGGCTGTCCGAAGCCGCTGCCTGCGGAGGAACCGGATTGCTGCCAGGTATTCCCCGCATTTACCTGTCCGGAGGAAGACTGCCATGCGCTGCCGCTCCCGGAAGAGGAATAACTGTCTGCGCCGCTGGCGCCGGTTGAGGTGCTTTGGGCTCTTACATAATACCCGCATTTTTTGCAGGTCATTTTCCCGTCCACCATTTTTAATTTTGTGCCGCACATGGGGCATTTGGTTGTTTCGACTGCCATGATTATCCTCGCTTTCGTGATTTGACGCTGTGATATTTTTGGCCGTATTCGGCTCTGATACGTCCCTGAACTGTAAGAATCCTCTCCTGGATTCTATTATATAACTTTGATAATAGAATCCTCTCCTGGATTCTATTATATAACTTTGATAATAGAATCCTTTCTTGGATTCTATTATAGCAGATTCATCCTCTTTTGCAACCCGAATCCGCTTTCTGAGATTGTAAAATGGCTCAGAAAATGCTATAGTGGAAATATCCTGTACAGGTCGCGGGAACGGAAGCGTCCGGCCCGCGGATGAGGAGGAGAAAATGCAAAGCTGTATTTGTGTGCAAAGCTATTTTTGCCTATGGTTAAGCGGAAGCTTTGCGGAAGCGGGCAGGGAGGTATGAGCATGAAGTTTGAGCCGAAGACATTGGATTTTGATTTGAGCCCTTATACGGGCCTGACCAGAGAAAGCTGGCTGGAGGCGGGAAAATATCTGCTGGAAGGTATTTTTCAGAATATCGGAGATTTTCAGGATCCGGTAGTGATGCCAAGAAAGGAGACGGAGATTACCTATCCTCATCTGAAGGATTCCAGGGAAGCCCAGGCGGTTCAGCGCACCGCTGAGGTGTTTGAGGGGCTGACCCGTTCTTTCTTTATTGCGGCGCCGCTGATTGCCAATCTTCCGGATCTGACAATCTGCGGATATTCCATGGCGGAATACTATAAAAATCAGGTGATACGCGTATGTACCAGGGGGGATGCGCTCTATGTGGGAACCTATGCGGATCAGCAGAGGATCACGGGGAATACGGACCCCTTCCGGACATTCCAGCAGACTGTGGAGACCTGTGCGCTGGTCATCTGCCTGTGGGTGAGCCGGGAGCAGATCTGGGATACTTATACGAAGGAAGAAAGGGATGTGATCGCAAAGTTCCTGGACAGCTATGCCCATGAAAATACGGTTCCCCAGAACTGGCGCCTGTTTAATATGCTGGATATGGCTTTCCTGAATATGGAGGGATACCCTATTCAGAAGGACGTGATGCGCGACCATGCCCGGGCTATTCTGGGCTATTATGCGGGGGACGGATGGTACCGGGACGGGCATTCCTTTGATTATTATTCCTGCTGGGCGTTTAATGTGTACGGCCCCATCTGGAATCTCTGGTACGGATATGAGAATGAGCCTTATTTTGCACGGAAATTCGAGGAGCATTCCAATAAGCTGATGGAAAGCTATGGGGATTTCTTTGACAGGGACGGTTGGACCAATATGTGGGGGCGCAGCAATATCTACCGCAATGCCGCTACCAGCGCCTTTGACGGAAATATGCTCCTCCGGGAGGGCAGGGGGGATCCGGGGCTGGCCAGGAGGATTTCTTCCGGTTCCCTGATGCAGTTCCTGGGCAGGGAGGACTTCCTGTATAAAGGGGTTCCCACTCTTGGATTTTACGGGCAGTTCGCACCGCTGGTACAGGGGTATTCCTGTGCGGAATCGCCTTTCTGGCTTGGGAAGGCTTTTCTGTGCCTGCATTTGCCTGCGGAGCATCCTTTCTGGACGGCGAAGGAGAATAACGGCACCTGGGATGCTTTGGGCAGCCGGGAAGTGAAGGTGACCTGCCTGGACGGGCCGGCTCTGTGCTTTTCCAACCATCAGGCGAACGGTGAGACGGTTCTGCGCACGGGAAAGGTGGTAAAGCAGCCCGGCGACGAGCATGGCATGTGGAATTACTCCAAGCTCAGCTACAATACGAAATACCCCTGGGAGGCGGCACCTGCGGTGCCGGATGGGAAAGGAGGGTATTTACGGCCGGCGGTGGAAGCGCAGCAATATGTCCTGACGGACGGCATATACAGTGTCCCGGAAAGTGCAAAAGCGTGGGCCGGAGCAGATGGCGGCTCCGGGGCGGAGAACGGCTTTGGGGCGAAGGCCAATGCCACCTTCTGGTACGGACAGAAGGATGGTGTGCTGTACCGCAGGCAGTTCTTCGATTATACACTGGAAAAGGAATGTCACTGGATACAGGCCATGAATCTGGCGGACATGGCGGTGCCTTTCGGCATTCTGAGGGTGGACGGACTGCGGCTGCACAAAGCGCCCGTTACTCTGACGCTGGGCTCCTACGGATTCCCGGACAATGGCACCGAAATCACGGAGAAGAGCTGCGGCAGCGCCAGGGCAGTCATTTTGAAGGGAAGGGACTCCACGGGCAGCAGGAGGCAGATGGCCATGACCATATACGGCGGATGGGAGGAGATTTCCCTGCTGCACAGCAGGGGGACTAATCCGGATTCCGGAAATTCCATTCTGCTGTATGCCTCCATGAGCAGAAGAAAGCAGTACGGCGGCTATGAACCCTATGTGCTGATTTCCCAGGTCATCACAAGGGAGGACCATGAAGAATTCTCCGAGGACGATCTTTTTCCCGTGAAGGAAGTGCTCTACACGGATCCGGAAGGCTGCGGCAGCTACGGCCCCGTGACTGTGAGGCTGAAGGACGGAAGCGTAAAGACGGTGGACTTTGAAGGCATGGAAGGCCGTCTCATGTTGTAGGAATATTGCCTGTATGCAGCAGAACCGGATGCCGGGATGCGAAATCGGGAAATCGACATGGGCACAGCCGGCGCCGGGAGCAGGTCAGGCAGGAAGGAGACGGAACTGCTCCCGGCGGAAAAGGCGCCGGATATGCAAATGCGGAACTGGAATAGGAGAAACGAAAATGGTATTATCAGATAAAACGATTTTTAAGATGCTGGAAGAAGGAAGTCTGCAGATAACGCCGCTGGACCCGGAACAGGTACAGGGGGCAAGTGTGGATATCCGGCTGGGCAATACCTTCAGCATAGTGGAGGACTCCCCTACGGGTATAATTACTCTGGATAATGAAATCAAATACAGAACCATAACCAGCGATACCTATGTATTGCTGCCCAATCAGTTCGTCCTGGCTACTACCATGGAATATTTTGAACTGCCCCATGACCTGACTGCCTTTGTGGAGGGCAGGAGCTCACTTGGGAGAATGGGGCTGTTTATCCAGAATGCGGGATGGGTGGACCCCGGCTTTAAGGGAGAGATTACCCTGGAATTATATAATGTCAACAGATGCGCCATAGAACTGAAGGCCGGCCGCAGAGTGGGGCAGCTGGTATTCTCCCGGATGGACGACACGGCCCTGAATCCCTACAACGGCAAATATCAGGGGCAGAGGGGGGCGACAGGGTCGCGGGCTTTCCTGGACAATGAGGTGACGGACTGAGCGCACCTGGATCCATGCAGGCCATAAGGCACGCGGCCTTTCCGGCGCATTGGATCCGCAGGATGCGTTTGTCATGGTGTATGCGTGCGCAGGGCGTGCGGTTTACAGCTTCCAGTCGCAGGCGGCCCCCAGCAGCGCGGCACATTCTTCCAGTCCCTTTTGATCTGCAGGCGTAAAACGGCCGAAAAGTGGGCTGTCGATGTCCAATACCGCCGCAAGCTTTCCCTGATGGCGGATAGGGATCACGATTTCCGAATTGGAGGCGCCGTCGCAGGCGATATGTCCCCGGAATTTATGCACATCCGGCACCAGCTGGGTGGCACCTGTCCTGGCGGCGGTACCGCAGACCCCTTTTCCGAAATCGATGCGGATACAGGCCGGCCTGCCCTGAAAGGGGCCAAGCACCAGCTGACCTTCCCGTACCAGATAGAATCCCGCCCAGTTGATATCGTCCAGACTCATATTCAGCACAGCGGAGGCATTGGAAAGAATGGCGATGGTGTCCCGCTCGGACTCCGCCAGGGTTTTCAGCTGCGCAAGAATCAAAGAATAATCCGTTTCAGTGTTCATAAGAACTCCTCCTTTCCCAGGTTTGACTCTGCCCTTTGCGGACATTGCCATGGTCACTGCAAGCTGCGGGCAGAGCCCCTCAAAATCAGAGATTTTGAGGGGTCGCTTCGCTCGTCAAATGGGCGAATAACCGTCTGCTCGAGCAAGCTCGGCAGCCGGTTCTCCACCCATTTGACTCTGCCCTTTGCGGACATTATACCATGAGCACAGCAACGCTCATGGCAGATGGCCATGCGGCCGTTCCTTGCCGTGAATATGGACATATTATACCATACTTTTCAGAAAAGTGTCAGGAATTCGGGATAAGATTATACCCTTGACTTTTATCGGGAAATTGGTAAATTAATAATAGCAGAATAAAAGACCCTGAGTATCGGGGCCGCGAAAGAAGGACCGGCTGCAGAAATATGACGGCAGGCTGTATGTAAGAGCTTAGGAGCGGGAATACCATGAGTATGGGTGAAAAAGTGAACAAGGCATTGGGCAGGATCAAATCCGTTATTTACGGCAGGACGGCGGCAATATTGCTGGGGTTTGCGGCGCAGCTTGCACTGCTTGGGGTGGGGTATATCCTGCTGAGCAATTACAGCTTCTGGTTCTATCTCCTTTTCCTGGCGGTCAGCGCTGTCGCCATGGTCCATATTTTCAATACGCCAGGCAATCCGGATCTGAAGCTGTCCTGGATGTTTCCTATTGCATTTTTTCCTGTTTTCGGCTCCATTGTCTATACGATCATCGTACTCCAGCCAGGCACTAAGGTATTGTATGCCAGGCTTACGGATATGGCCCGGAATACGAAAAAGTATGTGATCCCCAGAGGAGAGATACGGGACAGGCTCCGGTCGGAAAGTCCTCATATGGGACAGCTGGCCCATTATCTGGAAAACTGCGATAACAGTCCGGTGTATGACAGCACTCAGGTAAAGTATTATCCTCTGGGCGATCTTCAATTTGCGGATATGGTGGAAGAGCTGAAGAAAGCGGAAAAATATATTTTTATGGAATTCTTTATTGTGTCCGGCGGCGCCCTGCTGGGGACGGTGCTGGATATCCTGAAGGAAAAGGCAAAAGCGGGAGTGGAGATCCGTTTCATGTATGACGGCACCAATGTGCTCTGGAATCTGCCCGGCTTTTTCCCCCAGATGCTGGAGGATGAGGGAATCCGCTGTAAAATTTTCGCGCCCATCAAGCCCATCTTTTCCACCCATTATAATAACCGGGACCATCGTAAGATCCTGGTTATCGACGGCAAGACGGCATTCACGGGAGGCATTAATCTGGCGGACGAATATATCAACCAGAAGATGCGTTTCGGCCATTGGAAGGATGTGGGCGCCATGATAAAGGGAGACGCGGTGGAACGCTTCACCTATATGTTCCTGGAAATGTGGAACGAGTCGGAGAGACAGCCGGAGGATTATGAAAGATACAGACTGCCTTCCGATGCCACCATGCCCAATGACGGCTATGTGATTCCCTACAGCGTCTGTCCTCTGGGACCGGAACGCGTGGGGGAGAAGGTATACCTGGAGATTATCAATACGGCGCATACTTATGTGCATATTATGACACCTTACCTGATATTGGACTATCAGATGCTGATGGCGCTGACCTACGCGGCCAGAAGAGGGGTGGAGGTGATCATTATCATGCCCCATATACCGGATAAAAAATATGCCTTTGTGCTGGCAAAGACTTATTATAACCAGCTTCTGGAGGCCGGCGTGAGAATCTGCGAGTATGAGCCCGGGTTTGTCCATGCCAAGGTGTTCGTGTCGGACGATGTGAAGGCTGTGGTGGGCACGGTGAACCTGGATTACCGCAGCCTGTATCATCATTTTGAGTGCGGTCTGATTCTGTACAGAAATTCCCAGGTGGCCGTGATGGAACGCGATATGCAGGATACCCTGGAAAAGTGTATTGAGCAGAAAATTGAGGATTATAAAAAGCTGAAGCTGACGGACAGGGCGTTGGGACGGGTTATGAGGATTATCGCTCCTTTGATGTGAGACGAGCTGATGGCGGGGGATACCCCGCCATTCTTTATGGAACTTTCTTTTTTACCGGCAGCATGACAACCCTGCGGAACCGGCAAGGCGCCGCAAGCGGGATTTCTTCTTATTCTTTTTCGGAATAACAGGGAACTTTCAGGCCTGAAGACCGTCTTTAGAGGTGCGGGAGGGCAGATCGGACAGGGAATGCCGGGGCTTCCGGGAGAAATCCGGAAAGCGGGGCAGATGAGGAACTTAGACAGGAGGGCGGATGTTGAGAGATACGGAAATACTGGATTTATACTGGACGAGAAACGAGCAGGCGATTCTGGAAACCCAGCGTTCCTATGGAAAATATTGCTACAGCATTGCGTGGCATATTCTGCATATAAGGGAAGACTCGGATGAATGCGTCAATGATACCTGGCTGAAGGCCTGGAATGCCATTCCTCCGAAGCGGCCGGGCCGCCTTGCATTGTTTCTTGGGACTATTACGAGGAACCTGGCACTGGACAGATGGAAGGAAAAGCATACCATGAAAAGAGGAAGCGGAGAAATAGCGCTGGCGTTGGACGAGCTGGCAGAATGTGTGCCGGATATGCGCAGTACGGAGGAGGCGGTGGAAGCAGCGGAGCTGGAGCGGCTGCTGAATGAATTTCTGCACACTCTGCCTGAGCGGGAATGCAATGTATTCCTGCGCCGTTACTGGTATGTGGAGGAATACAGCGAGATTGCGAGACGATACGGAATGAAGCTGAATACGGTGAAGACCTCCCTGTTCCGCACGAGAGCCAAGCTGCGGGAATATCTGGAAGGAGAAGGGGTATTGGTATGAAAAGGAAGAGGAAAGAGACGGATCTGAAGGAACAGGCCATAAGGCTTATGGAGGCCTTGTCCGGCGTGGACGAGGAACTGCTGGAGCGATGCGAGGAGAATGGTGCCCGGGCGAAAGCGCCCATTTTGCTGCGGCGGTATGCGAAGAGCTGGGCAGCAGTGCTGTGTCTGGCCGCAGTGGGCGTGGCAGGCTGGGGCGGCTACAGGCTGGTGCAGGGGACGGGAAAGAATATGGATTCCGGCGGCACGGCCTATGAATCCATGGTGCTTCAGCCTGTAGAGGTGGAAACGGCAGAAGAGGGGATGCTGTCCCCCCAGAAGCCGGAGGCGGACATCGAAGGGCCGGAAGCATTTCCACAGGAAGAGGAGGGAAATTCTGCCGGTAGCGGAAGTTCCGGCCCGGAAAACGGGATAGATGAAAAAAAGGGCGATAAATATCGAAATAACGAAAGTGTGACGGATGGGGATGAAAACAAAAGCCCTTCTCAGGAAGGCGCGCAGACGGAAGAGAAATCCGCCGACGGAGAGCAATTGGACCGGCCCATAACGGATGAAGCGTGCATGGCAGTGAATACCAGGAGTCTTACGGAGGAGGAAGCGCGCAATGATAAGACGCTGGGAGGGTATGTTCCCGTGACGCTTCCCCGGGGATATGTTTTTGAAAGCGCCTCGGAGAATCTTGACAGCAGAGAGGAAAATCTGCGGTTATGCTGGACCAGAGGGATGGATTCTATCACGCTGAGCTTTACCAGGACGGAAAACCCGCCGGATACCGTGGATGCGGGAAAGCCGGAGACCTACGACGAAAGAATGTATACGATTCCCTATGCGGAGTCCGTGCCGGAGGAGTACCGGCAAAGCGTGAATGATCCCGTGTTTGCCAGGGAGGATTTTTCCCTGGAAATGATCGAGAGCCGCATGATTTCCTACAGTGACAGCGGAGATACGGATACGCCCAGAGGAAATTTCCGCGTGCTGGGATCCGGCGGTGTGCTGGTGCAGTTCAGCGGAAGGGGAACGGCGGAGGAGATATGGGAGATGTTCTGCTCCATGGAGGATTTCTGATTTTCTATGCTTCGCACTCGTTTTCCAGCATACGGTAGCCGATGCCGATCTCGGTGAACACATACTGGGGCTGAGCCGGATTCAATTCAATCTTTCGGCGGATATTTGCCATGTTGACCCGAAGGATCTGATTGTTATCATCTATATAGGGGCCCCAGATAGCGTTCATCAGGAAATTGTAGGTCAGCACACGCCCTGCGTTTTCGGCCAGCAGCGTAAGAAGCTGATATTCGATCTGGGTGAGATGAATCTGTTCGCCCCGCAGGCGGATGCTTCTCTTCTCAAATTGAATCTCCAGGTCAAGTGCTCTGTATATTTTGCTGGATGCGGATTTATTGTGGCGCAGACAGGTACGGATGCGGGCGGCCAGCTCGTTGGTGCCGAATGGCTTGGTGATATAATCGTCCGCACCCTGATCCAGGGCCATTACTTTTTCCGATTCCTCATGACGGGCAGAGACGATGATGATGGGAATGCGGCTCCAGCTGCGAAGTCTGCGCAGCACTTCGATACCATCCATATCAGGAAGCCCAAGATCCAGCAATATGACATCAGGGCGCAGGACGGCGGCCAAGCTTAAGCCCTCTGAGCCGGTCATGGCGGAGGAGACTTTGTAATTTTCTCCGTTCAGGAAAGTGGCAATATAGGAACTCATGCTTTTTTCATCTTCAATTGTCAGAATGTGGATTTGAGAGTTCATGCGGCTCCTCCTCGCTCTTTTCCGGGCAGGGTAAAGATAAATTCTGCGCCGTGATCATGGTTTCTTCCTATTATGGAGCCGTGATGGGCGTCGATAATGGTCTTGCAGACGGCAAGCCCGATTCCGTTTCCCTTTTTGGAATCCGCGGTGTGGGCCATGGTGCAGGCGGTACCATCAAAGAGCGTATCCATCAGTTCCGAAGGGATGCCCTGTCCATAGTCTCTGACGGTAAAGACGGCTTCCCGGGAAGTGTTCTCTACAAGAAGATCGATGGGCTTTGCGCTGGAGGAATGCTGCAGGGCATTCTCCAACAGATTGATAATTACCTGTTCGATCAATATGGCATCCATGGGGATCATAATAATATCCTCAGGTATTTTCGCCTGTATGCGAAAGTCGGGATGGCGGCGCTTCATTTTCTGCAGAGCTTCCCCCACCACTTCTTCCACAATCTCATTCCTGGAGGTGATTGCCAGGTCGTCATTTCTGATACGTGTAACTGTCAGAAGATTTTCTGTCATATTGCTCAGCCAGCTGGAATCTTCATGAATATAGGACAGGATTCTGTTCTTCTCATCAGAATCCAGATTACTTCCGTTCTCCAGCAGAATCAGGCTGTTTCCCATGATGCTTGCCAGAGGGGTGCGCAGATCATGCGAGACTGCGCGGAGGAGGTTGGCACGGATCCGGTCCATATCTGTACGGACAAGGCATTTCTCCTGCTCTGCAGTCAGAGCTTTCCGGGCGTACCGGCGGGAGAGCAGCCTGCTCGTCCATATGGTGACGGCGGACATTCCGAAAAAGGTAAACAGATATTCCATGAAAGATGCATTGTACAGGGAACTCAGGAACAGGACGGCAAAAAGGGAACACAGGACATCGTAGAGATATGTAACCGCGGCACAGGACTCCAGAAGCAGGAAAAGAAGAAAGACCAGAGTAATATTGACGGCATTTGCGCTGAACCTGCAGTAAAGGGAAGAAATCAGCGCTGCCGTCCCCATACAGACGGTGGAAAAAAGTATACTGAAAAAATGTTGTTTGTATCGGGATAAAGTTCGCAGTTTTCTGAACATATTATATCCTTTCGATTGGCGCAGGCAATTGACAACAAGGTTTGGCATCTTCCGCCGTAATTTTTGGCTCCGGCTTATCAGGGTCAGGTTTTGAATCTGTCCTGGATTCTATTATAGACCTTGGATAATAGAATCTGTCCTGGATTCTATTATATATTCTTTAGCAAGGAGAAGCAACAAAAGTAGGCGTAAAGATATTGTTAAGAATTCAGAAAATTTTATAATAGAATATTATATTTCAGAATCCTACAATTTAATACATTTTATTTCGGAATTTTCACACATAAAGATCACTTATATCGGAATCTTTTGTTTTGGGATCTTCAGAATTCTTTGATTCAAAATTTTGTATTTCAGAATTTTCCAAATCACAATCTCCTGTTTCAGAATTTTCAGAATCCTTTATCCCGGATTTTTTGTTTTGGAATTCTCTATTTCTTAAGATTGAGGCATTTTACTTGCGCGGGTTTTGGAGATTGGATATAATGAATCAAGGATATCGGGGAATTGAAGCAGCGTGGGAGGCGGTGAAGTATCGGATGAAGGACAGAGAGTTTTTTGTGGATAAACTGAAGGTTGCGGCTGCCTGCGCGGTGGTACTGCTCCATACGGTCACCGGTGTCCTGGATACTGCGGATATGAGCCTGTATCCCATGGAAGAGAAGATTTTCCTGATTCTGGTGGATGTAAGCTCCTGGTGCGTGCCGGTTTTCCTGATGATATCGGGATATCTGTTTCTGGATCCCAGGCATACGGTCAGTGCGGGAAGAATGCTTACAAAATACTGCAGAAGAGTGTTTCTGGCGCTGTTCCTGTTCGGCGTGCCATACGCCTGCCTGGAGCTGATCGCAACAGAAGGAGGATTTCGCCGGGGGATGCCTGGAGAAGCCGTTCTGATGGTGCTGCAGGGCAAAAGCTGGTCGCATATGTGGTATCTCTATCTGATCTTTATCCTGTATCTTCTCACGCCGGGATTGAAATGGGTGCTTTCCCGTATCCCGAAGCCGGCTGTTGCTGCGGCAGCCTGCCTCCTGCTGGCGGACTGCAGTATCCTGCCCTTTTTATTCCGCTTTTTGGAGGTTGACAGAAAGCCTTTTCTGCCGGAGGAAGGGATATATCTTTTTTATTATATCTGCGGATATTTCTTTGCGGAGAGAAGAGCCGGTGAAGCGGAAAGGCCTGCAGAGCAAGCCGGGAGCAGAGACAGGAAGATGGGGGGGCTTCCGGCCGCGTCCCTTCTCCTGGTGCTGTCCGTTATGGTGTGCAGCAGATTGTCCGCGGAATATCATGTGCAGATGGGATATAATTACCCTCTTACCCTGATATTGGCCGTTGCACTGTTTGCCGGAGGATTCCGCGGCAAAGGACGGGCGTCTGTGCAGGAAGGCGGAATTCCATGGGCGAAGCTTGCGGACATAAGCTTTGCCGTATACCTGGTTCATCCGGTGTTCCTGAACCTGGCGTATAAATTTTTTCATATCACGCCGCTTTCATTCCTGCCGGGCATCTCCCTGCCCCTCTTTTTCCTGGGAACCATTTTCCTTTCCGCGGCGGCGGCATGGCTTCTGAAGAAGATGCCGCCGCTGAGAAAGTATGTGCTGTAGCGGTCAGCGCTGCCAGCGTCCCGCTGCACCGCAGGGAAGAACCAGGCCGCTTTCCTCTACGGGCAGACCGATTTCCTCCGCCTCCGCATGACCGCCCAGGCGCTTCGTGACTGCGCTGTTAATCAGATAGGACAGGACTGCGGGCTGCAGCCCCGTTGTGTAGGAATTGAGGAGAAAGAAAAGGGCGTTTTCGGAGAGAAGCTGTGAAGTCAGTCCGACCAGCATCCAGATATTTTCCTCCAGCTTCCAGATCTCTCCCTTAGGTCCCCGGCCGTAGGAGGGAGGATCCATAATGATTCCGTCGTATTTGCTGCCGCGCCGGATCTCGCGTTCCACGAATTTGACGCAGTCGTCCACCAGCCAGCGGACGGAAGCTTCCTGCAGTCCGGAACATACGGCGTTCTCCTTTGCCCAGCTTACCATGCCCCGGGAGGCATCCACATGGGTTACGGCTGCGCCCGCCGCGGCCGCGGCAAGGGTGGCTCCTCCGGTGTAGGCGAAGAGATTGAGCACTTTCACAGGCCTCTCCGGGACCGCGGCTCGGATAAGACCGGAGAACCATTCCCAGTTTACCGCCTGCTCCGGGAAAAGCCCTGTGTGCTTAAAGCTGAAGGGCTTCAGGCGGAAGGTGAGGAAATCACAGGCTCCGTCTGCGGCCCCGGCCAGGGTGGCTTTCCGGAAGCGATAGGAAATGCTCCACTCCTCAGGTAAATGGAAGAATTCCCATTCGCCTCCTCCCCTTGCGCTTCTGTGATAATGGCCGTTCTTATGCTTCCAGCCGCCGTGGGTGCGGGGAGTATCCCAGATAACCTGGGGATCCGGCCGCACCAGAATATAATCCCCCCATCTCTCCAGTTTTTCTCCCTTAGAGGCATCCAGCACCCTGTAATCCTTCCAGTTGTCCGCGATCCACATATTTCCTGTTCCTTCCCTGTTCTTTCATATTATTATAGCTTTAATGACCATATACCAAGCTCAGCCGGATGCCGCGCAATATTTATTACAGCATGCCGGATGTCATGACCAGCCTGCCAGAAAGTATTTTCTGCTATATATACCATAGCACTCCATATACCATCCTAATATACTATAGCATGAAAAAAAGGCAGATAGCAACAGAGAAATTGATTTCAGGATTGTATTGAAAAAAATACAATAAAAATACAATATTTTCAAAAAAAATCTTGCAATGCAGGGAATTCCCATGTATACTAGGTAATGCTGTGGCATGATAGCTGTGAAGCGTGAGGTTGCTGGTTATCAGCAATGGTAATCAGGTTTTCCGTGGAGCGAATGTCAAGTTAGAAAACTGACGACAAGTCACTGTACCGATTTGGAATCTGCACAGAAGGCAGAGAGGATGTGGGCCGGATTCGAGAAGGTTGCGTAAGAATTCAGGACACACACGGATAAGTGTACAGTCACCGCTTGTCGTACTAAAAATGAAAGCGAAGTTTTCATTTGCGAAAATTCGGATTTTCATTTCGTTAAAAGTGCGAAAAGGAGGCGACTTTTTTTATGGCAAGTCAAGTAATGAGAATTACCCTGAAAGCGTATGAGCATCAGCTGGTGGATGCATCTGCGAAGAA
>CAJUSI010000057.1 GCA_910589035.1 uncultured Acetatifactor sp.
CAAGAGGCAGAAGCCAGCCAGGCCAAAGCCGGAAAAGTCAGAGTCTGCCGGCACGGGAGCCGCTTAAACAGACGACAGAATGTGGGGCTCAAAAGAGCCCCTTATTTTCGTACCCTATTTCCCCACTCCGTGAAAAGTAACATTTATTAAGAATTGAAGCGGAGGGAAAAGGGAAAATGTACCGGATCATGATTGTGGAGGACGATTTATCTCTGGCGGAGGCCATGAAGAAGCCCATAGAGGACTGGGGAAATGAGGTATTATGCGTCAGGAATTTCAGGGACCTGATTCCTGTCTTTGTGGAATATGATCCGCATCTGGTGCTTATGGACATTATGCTGCCCTTTTACAACGGATATTACTGGTGCGGTGAGATCAGGAAGATTTCCGATGTGCCCATTATATTTATCTCCTCCGCTTCCGACAATATGAATATTGTCATGGCCATGAATATGGGAGGGGACGACTTTATTCCAAAGCCTGTGGACAGAGACGTGCTGACGGCAAAGATTCAGGCCGTACTGCGCAGGGCTTACGGCATGGCGGGAAAGGTTCCGGTGCTGGAGCACAGGGGAGCGGTGCTGAACCTGAACAGTACAACGCTTGATTATAACGGACAGAGAATCGAACTGACCAGAAATGAGTTCCGTATCCTGCAGACGCTCCTCGAAAATAAAGGAAAAGTGGTGAGCCGGGATACCCTGATGACCAGGCTTTGGCAGATGGATTCCTATGTGGAGGAGAACACCCTGACGGTGAATGTCACCAGGCTGCGCAGAAAGCTGGAGGGCATGGGACTGGAAGATTTCATTTCCACCCGGGTGGGAAGCGGATACATTGTGGAATGATACCACAGACGGCCCGGAGCGGAAAAACGAAAGACCTGAGCCGACAGCTGGAAAACCGGATCCTGCGGAGCAGTTCCCTTCAGCCTGCTTTGGAATGTGCATCAGTGCAGTAAAAGCGTTTGTCAGATCATTTATCAGTGTTGGGCAGGGCATCTGGCTGAGCTTGATATATAGTATAATCCACGCTAATTAACCATATGTTTGATGCCGCGAACAAAGTAATGAAAGTCAATACTGTCAAACGTAATGAACGTAGGGCTATTAACATTGAGTTATAATAGTCATTAAAAAATATGGATAAAGGAAGAACGGAAAAATAAAAAAGAAAGAATGGAAAGATAAAACGGAAAAACAATATAATATAAACTAAAAATAATAAAGACAACGGAATAATAAAAAATAAAGAACGGAAAAACAAAAAGAAGAACGGAAAAATAAAGAAAGATATGGAAAAATAAAAAAGAATAGAAAAGGAAAAATAAAAAAGATGAAAAAGGAAAAATGGTACAGGATACCCGGGAAATTTCTTTGGCAGCATCGGCTGACCGGAGTGGTGTTTTTGACGGATGTCTGTATATTTGCCCTGGTATTTTCGCTCTATGATCTGGAGACGGAGGCGGTGGCCTATGCCGGTGCGCTCTGCACATTATTCATGACGATTGTTGCGGCGGTGTGCCTTTTTCGATATGCAGCGGCTCATAAAAGGCGGAGAAGAATGCTTCAGCACCCTGAGCTTTTGACGGAGGAGCTGCCTCAGGCCAGGACTCTGGCGGAGGAGGATTATCAGGAAATGATCCGCAGCCTGAAGGCATTGTATGATGCAAACCTCACGGCATGGGAGAATGAGCGCAAAGAAAGCATGGATTATTACATCACATGGGTACATCAGATCAAGACGCCCATCTCGGTGATGCGCATGATGCTGCAGGGTGAGGACACGGAGGAGCACCGGGAGCTTTCAGCGGAGCTGTTTCGGATAGAGCAGTATGTGGGGATGGTGCTGAGCTATTTAAGGCTGGGGAGCGATTCCTCGGATTTTGTATTTCAGGAATACAGGCTGGACGGGATTATCAGGCAGAGCATCCGCAAGTATGCAGGGCAGTTTATCGGGAAACGGATTGCCATTGTGTATGAACCCACGGAAGCCTATGTGCTCACGGACGAAAAATGGCTGCTCTTTATCATAGAACAGCTCCTGTCAAATGCGGTGAAATATACGGAAAGGGGCAAAGTCTCTATAAAGGTCACGGAGGAAAAAGTACTGAAGATATCGGACACCGGAATCGGCATTGCACCGGAGGATATCCCGCGGATTTTCGAAAAGGGATTCACAGGGTACAACGGCAGAGCGGACAAAAAATCCACCGGCCTGGGGCTTTATCTGTGCCGGCTCACGGCGGGGAAGCTCTCCCATAAGCTCAGCGTGGAATCCACAGTAGGAGAAGGAACCACCTTCTTCCTGGATCTGCATACGGACAGGCTGGAGACAGAGTAAGCAGAAAGTGATTAAACGAAATTGCATTTAACATTCATCTGCTCGCCGTATCTGCCGTCTTACAAAAATGTCACACAAAACGGCGGAAATGTCACCCGATTCGATGTCGGAACTTTCCGCCGCCTTTTATAATATCCTTCAGATCATGATAAATGACTTGTAATTTCTGTAGTACATTTCAGATCATGGAAATCAGATTGTTCTTACACAACGGACGAAAAGGAGGATGACGATTATGGCATTATTAGAGGCGCAGAGCCTTAGAAAGGTTTATACTGCAAGGTTTGGAGGCAATCAGGTAAAAGCCCTGTCCAATGTATCTTTCTCAGTGGAGCAGGGAGAATATGTTGCGATCATGGGGGAATCCGGCTCTGGCAAGACCACGCTGCTCAACATTCTGGCGGCGCTGGATAAGCCCACCAGCGGACAGGTGCTCCTGGCAGGGAAAAATCTGTCGGGCATAAAGGAGAAGGAGCTGGCGGCATTTCGGCGCTGCAATCTGGGATTTGTGTTCCAGGACTTCAACCTGCTGGACACCTTCACCCTTCAGGACAATATTTTCCTGCCCCTGGTCTTAAGCGGGAAAGGCTATGAAGAAATGAACCGGAGACTGGAGCCCATTGCGGAGAGACTGGGAATCGGACAGATTCTGAAAAAATTCCCTTATGAGGTTTCCGGCGGTCAGAAGCAGAGGGCGGCGGTGGCCCGTGCACTGATCACAAATCCCCAGCTGGTACTGGCAGACGAGCCCACGGGGGCACTGGATTCCCGCTCCACGGACGGACTGTTGAGGGTATTCAGCGAGATCAACCAGGACGGACAGACCATTGTGATGGTGACCCATTCTACTAAGGCGGCAAGCCATGCGGGAAGAATCCTCTTCATCAGGGACGGCGAGGTATTCCACCAGATTTATCGGGGAAACAATACCAATGAACAGCTCTATCAGAAGATTTCCGATACTCTGACATTGCTGGCCATGGGAGGTGTGCAGTCATGAGAAAGAGAATTTTTCCGAAGCTGGCGGCGGGAAATATCAGGAAGAACGCGGGAGCCTATCTGCCCTGGATTCTAACCTGCATCCTTACCGTGGCCATATATTATATTATGAAATCCCTGTCCTTAAATCCCGGCATGAAGGAATTGTGGGGCGGGGGATACCTGGCGTTTATTATGGAGTTTGGAAGCTATACAATAGCGGTATTTTCCGTTATTTTCCTTTTATATACCTACAGCTTTCTGGGGAAACGCAGGAAAAAGGAATTCGGTCTGTTCAATGTGCTCGGAATGGAGAAGAAGCATATTGCCCTTATGCTGGGATGGGAGACCCTGTATGTGGCTCTGATCAGCCTGAGCCTGGGAATCGGGCTGGGAATAGTCTTTGATAAGCTGATGTTTCTGCTGATTCTCCGGATGGTGGGGGCTGAGATCCCCATGGGCTTTTTCCTGTCCGAAAGGGCGGTCGGCAGTACGGTACGGCTGTTTCTGATCATATTTGCCCTGATTCTGTGCAATGCCGTCCGCCAGCTGCGCACGGCGAATCCGGCGGAGCTGTTCCGGGGAGAGAGGGCAGGGGAGAAGGAACCGAAGTCGAAGGGAGTTCTTGCGCTTCTGGGACTTGGCGCCATGGGAAGCGGCTATTATATTGCCATTACCACGCAGAATCCGCTCAAGGCCATAACGCTGTTCTTTGTGGCTGTGCTGTTGGTAATTGCGGGGACTTATCTGCTTTTTACGGCGGGAAGCATCACGCTGCTGAAGCTCCTGCGCAGAAACAGGCGCTTTTATTACCGCACCAATCATTTTGTAAGCGTATCGGGCATGATCTACCGGATGAAACAGAATGCGGTGGGGCTGGCAAATATCTGCATCCTTTCCACCATGGTGCTTGTTATGCTGTCCGGAACCATTTCGCTTGTGGCGGGAGTGGAGGATATTATGAGGACACGCTATCCTGCGGAATTCATGATCTATTCCGACGAACCCTCTGCGGAAGCATTCGAGCCGGTCAGGGAGCTTCGCAGGGAATGGGGGATTCCGGTGACGAAGGAGATGGAATATACTTATTTCGATCTCGTTGTTATCCGGAACGGGAATTCCTTCGACGGACGGGAAGGACTGGAGATGACTGATTTGGATAGTATAGTAAACCTGGTGTTTATCCCCCTGGAAGATTATAATGCGATCATGGGGGAGAACAGGACGCTGGGAGAACAGGAGGTTCTGGTGTATTCCGACCGGGACAGAATCTCTTCGGACAGCATGCGGATCCTGGGCAGGGAATATACCGTCGTTCAGGACAGCAGGGAAGCATTTGTGAGTAACGGATTACTGGCCAGCAATGTGTTCAGCACCCATTATATTGTGGTATCGGATATGGATTCCATCTATTCCCTGTGTATGGAGCATGGACTCGGCTATGAGGAAATCAGCAGGGAGGTTCAGCGGTATTACGGCTTTGACGTGGAGGCGGACGAGGAGAAAAAGCTGGAGTTCTATGACGCTTTATTGGAGCGGCTGTCCAACGGATTTCAAGGCATCGTGGAGACCAGGATGGGACAGAGACAGAGCTTTATGGAGCTGTACGGCGGACTCTTCTTTCTGGGAAGCTTTCTGGGGGTGCTCTTCGTCATAGCAACGGTTCTGATCATCTATTACAAGCAGATTTCGGAAGGGTATGAGGACAGGGACCGCTTTGTGGTGATGCAGAAGGTGGGGATGAGCCATGACGAGGCAAAGACCTCCATTCATTCCCAGGTGCTGACGGTATTTTTCCTGCCCCTGATCGTATCGGGGATGCACCTTGCGGCGGCGTTTCCCATGGTTTCCAGGATGCTGATGACGCTGAATATGCTGAATACCAAATTGCATCTGCTCTGTGCGGGGGGAGTATTCCTGATATTTGCACTGATGTACAGTATTGTCTACCACCTGACTGCGAAGACCTATTACGGAATTGTCAGAAGGTAGGAAAAGGATGGGAAGCCGGAAGGCGGCACCATGGATTGGCCGGAGAGCCGGAATTTGAGATGGAAAGGAGCATGAAAGGAATGGATAAGAAAAACAGAAATAAGAAAATACGCCGGGCACTGCTGCTGGCAGCGGCGGCCATATGGCTTCTGAGACGGCTCGGGAAGAAAAGGGGACGCAGATATACACAGGCCGAAGGGCATGAATATTATAGATTTCTGGGGTAGAAACCGCACAGGAATAGCTTTCCGGGAGCTGTTTCCGGTTCCGGCTGACTGCAAAGCAATTTGCGGAAATTGTCTTTTGCCTGCCATAAAATTTTAAGCGGAAATGCATTGCAAATAAGCATGGTTTATGCTAAACTGGAAGAGATGTAAATGACAAAAAAATAACAATCAATAAAATTTTATCTGGAGGAGAGACAAATGGCAAAGAAAGTAGTTTTAGCCGGAGCCTGCCGTACCGCAATCGGTACCATGGGCGGATCATTGAGTACCACGCCTGCTGCGGAGCTGGGTGCGATCGTTATCAAAGAAGCACTGAACCGTGCGGGTGTAAAGCCTGAGAATGTGGATCAGGTGTACATGGGGTGCGTTATTCAGGCGGCACAGGGACAGAACGTGGCGCGTCAGGCATCCATCAAAGCGGGTCTTCCCATCGAAGTACCTGCCGTTACTATGAATGTTGTATGCGGTTCCGGTCTGAACTGTGTCAATCAGGCGGCTCAGATGATTATGGCCGGCGATGCCGATGTGGTGGTGGCCGGCGGCATGGAAAATATGTCCATGGCCCCCTATGCGATTCCCCAGGGCCGTTACGGCTACAGGATGAACAACGGTACCCTGGTTGATACCATGATCAAGGATGCTCTTTGGGATGCCTTCAATGATTATCATATGATCACGACCGCGGACAATATCTGCCGCGAGTGGGGCCTGACCCGCGAAGAGCTGGATGAGTTCGCCCTGAAGAGCCAGCTGAAGACGGAGGAGGCACAGAAGTCCGGTGCCTTTGACGCGGAGATTGTTCCCGTAATGGTCAAGAAGAAGAAAGAAGTGGTTGAGTTCAAGGTGGACGAAGGCCCCCGTGCAGGCTCCACCATTGAGGGACTTGCAAAGCTGCGTCCCATCAATAAGGACGGTTTCGTCACCGCAGGCAATGCTTCCGGCATCAATGACGGTGCTGCAGCCATCGTCGTCATGAGCGAGGAGAAGGCGAAGGAGCTGGGCGTGAAGCCCATGGCGACTTTCGTTGCCGGCGCTCTGGCAGGCGTGCGCCCCGAGGTTATGGGCATCGGTCCCGTGGCGGCTACGAAGAAGGTCATGGCCAGGACCGGACTGAAGATCGAGGACTTTGACATCATCGAGGCGAACGAGGCATTTGCCGCGCAGTCCGTGGCGGTGGGCAAAGATCTGGGAATCGATGTGGACAGGCAGCTGAATCCCAACGGCGGCGCCATCGCCCTGGGCCATCCCGTGGGCGCTTCCGGATGCCGCATCCTAGTGACTCTGCTGCATGAGATGCAGGCCAGGGGCGCGAAGACCGGTCTGGCTACATTGTGTATCGGCGGCGGCATGGGCTGTGCTACCGTGGTGAAAATCGAGGACTGAGGAACTTATAAAACAGGAGAGGGAAGAAAGGCCGGAAATCCGGGTCTTTCTTCCCTTAAATGAGAACATAATACATACCGGAAACAGGAGAACAGGAATGGATTTTATATTGTATGAGCAGAAGGGCCAGACCGCCGTTATCACCATCAATCGTGAAAAGGCATTGAATGCCCTGAATTCCCAGGTACTGGATGAGCTGAATGCCGTTTTGGACGCGGTGGATCTGAATGAGGTGCGCTGTCTGATCTTAACAGGTGCAGGGGAGAAATCCTTCGTGGCGGGAGCGGATATCGGAGAGATGAGCACCCTGACCAAGGCTGAGGGAGAAGCCTTCGGCAAGAAGGGGAATGATGTATTCCGGAAGCTGGAGACCTTCCCCATCCCCGTGATTGCGGCAGTGAACGGTTTTGCGCTTGGCGGCGGCTGTGAGATTTCCATGAGCTGCGATATCAGGCTTTGCACCGAGAACGCCGTATTCGGGCAGCCCGAGGTGGGACTGGGAATTACGCCCGGCTTCGGCGGAACCCAGAGACTGGCACGTCTGGTGGGAGCCGGCATGGCGAAGCAGATGATCTACACCGCCCGCAATATCAAGGCGGATGAGGCATACCGGATCGGCCTGGTGAACGCGGTATACGGTGCGGAAAAGGATGCGGAGGGCAATGTGGTAAAGACTGCCAAAGAGGTGCTGATGGCGGCGGCGGAGAAGATGGCAGCCGGCATCGCGAAGAATGCCCCTATCGCCGTGAGGAATTGCAAGAAAGCTGTCAACGAGGGCCTGGATATGGACATGGATGAGGCGATCGTACTGGAGGAGAAGCTCTTCGGAGACTGCTTCGAGACGGAAGACCAGAAATACGGCATGGCCTTCTTCCTGGACAAGAACAAGGAGAAGGTGAAGGAGCCTTTCAGGAACTGTTAAGCCAGGAGAGCTGCCTCGTGGCAGGCGTATTGGTGTTTCTCGTGACGGGCTTTCAGAAAACAGACAGAACGGACAAATAACAGGGATTTGGAATTTGTATAGAATAAGGAGGACTGACGAATGAAAGTAGGTATTATCGGTGCGGGCACCATGGGTGCCGGAATTGCGCAGGCATTTGCCATGACGGACGGCTATGAAGTATGCCTTTGCGACATCAAGCAGGAGTTTGCCGACGGCGGCAAGGCCAGAATCTTAAAGAATCTGAACTTCCTGGTGGGCAAGGAGAAGATCACCCAGGAGAAGGCAGACGCCATTTCCGCGAAGATCGCCACAGGCTTAAAGGACATCTGCACGGACTGCGATCTGGTCATCGAGGTGGCCCCTGAGAACATGCAGATCAAGAAGACCACCTTCAAGGAGCTTCAGGAGATCGTGAAGCCCGAGTGCATTTTTGCAACCAATACATCATCTCTTTCCATCACCGAGATCGGTGCCGGACTGGATCGTCCCATGATCGGCATGCATTTCTTCAATCCTGCAGACAGGATGAAGTTGGTGGAGGTAATCGCAGGCGCCAACACCCCCGATGAGCTGGTAGAGAAGATCAAGAACATCTCCGTGGAGATCGGCAAGACTCCCGTAGAGGTGAAGGAAGCTCCCGGATTCGTGGTGAACAGGATCCTGATTCCCATGATCAACGAGGCTATCGGCATCTACGCCGAGGGCATCGCCAGCGTGGAGGATATCGACACCGCCATGAAGCTGGGCGCATCTCATCCCATGGGACCTCTGGCTCTGGGCGACCTGGTGGGGCTTGATATCGTGCTTGCCATCATGGAAGTATTGCAGAACGAGACCGGCGATCCCAAGTACCGTCCTCATCCCCTGCTTCGCAAGATGGTTCGCGCAGGCAAGCTTGGAAAGAAGACCGGCGTGGGCTTCTACGACTACAGTAAGAAATAAGGGTCTATAGGAAAACAGACGGAATCATTGTGCGTCTTCTGCGCAATGATTCCGTGCATTGTGCGCAGGCCCGCATGAAATCAAGCTGCGTCCCGGTACAATAGATGGCAGTGAAATCACAGTCTGTCGGGAATCTTCCCGAAGCTGTATATTTTAGATCAATATTATGGAGGAATGGTAATTATGGATTTTACATTGCGGAAAGAGCATGAAATGGCACGCACTCTTTTCAGAGAGTTTGCCGAAAAAGAAGTAAAGCCCCTCGCCCAGGAAGTGGACGAGACCGAAGAGTTTCCCAGGGAGACTGCCCGGAAAATGGCTGAGAACGGATTCCTGGGAATTCCTGTTCCCAAGGAGTACGGCGGACAGGGCTGTGACCCCTTAACCTATGTGATGTGCGTGGAGGAGCTTTCCAAGGTATGCGGCACCACAGGCGTTATTGTTTCCGCGCATACCTCGCTTTGCTGCGATCCCATCATGACCTTCGGAACGGAAGAGCAGAAGCAGAAATACCTTGTACCCCTTGCAAAGGGTGAGAAGCTGGGTGCATTCGGCCTGACCGAGCCCGGCGCAGGTACGGACGCCCAGGGACAGCAGACCAAGGCTGTGGCAGACGGAGACGATTATATCATCAACGGCTCCAAGATCTTTATTACTAACGGCAAGGAAGCGGATGTGTACGTGATCTTCGCCGTGACGGGTATGATCGAGAAGAAGGGCAGAAAGATCAAGGAGATTACCTCCTTTATAGTGGAGAAGGGAACTCCCGGATTCAACTTCGGCACCAAGGAGAAGAAGATGGGTATCCGCGGCTCCTCTACATACGAGCTGATCTTCACGGACTGCCGTGTGCCCAAGGAGAATATGCTGGGCAAGCTGGGACAGGGCTTCAAGATTGCCATGCATACCCTGGACGGCGGGCGTATCGGTATCGCTGCACAGGCGCTGGGTATTGCGGAGGGCGCTCTGGAGAGAACCATCGCTTATACCAAGGAGAGAAAGCAGTTCGGCAAGCCCATCTCCGCTTTGCAGAACACCCAGTTCCAGCTGGCAGATATGGCTACCAAGGTACAGGCCGCTCAGCTGCTGGTGTACAAGGCTGCCATGGCGAAGGCAACACAGAAGGAGTACGGCTTCGAGGCCGCTCAGGCGAAGCTCTATGCCGCGGAGGTTGCCATGGAGGTTACCACCAAGGCGGTTCAGCTTCACGGCGGTTACGGCTATACCAGAGAGTATGATGTGGAGCGCATGATGCGCGATGCCAAGATCACGGAGATCTACGAAGGTACCAGCGAAGTCCAGAGGATGGTTATCAGCGCGGCACTGCTGAAGTAAACCATCGGCATATCCGGCCGATGATGGCCGCAGGGCCATTTGGCCGCGGAGGCGGAGCTTTTATGGCAGGGCTGTAGTCTGCAGACAGGCTTCCTTTTGAGAAAGTTCTGCGGAAGCTTTGTGAAAGGCGGCAGGCGGTTCCGGCTGCAGCGCCGGATGCAGACACAGCAGGCAATCCGGTTACAGAAAATAGAATAGAAGGAGTGAAAATACAATGAAAGTTGTTGTTTGTATCAAGCAGGTTCCCGATACCAAGGGCGGCGTCAAGTTCAATCCCGATGGTACTCTGGACAGAGCTGCCATGATGACCATTATGAATCCCGATGATAAAGCAGGTCTGGAGGCCGCTCTTCGGCTGAAGGATCAGTACGGCGCAGAGGTTACCGTTCTCACCATGGGACTTCCCAAGGCGGAGGATGTGCTGCGCGAGGCAATGGCCATGGGGGCGGACAAGGGCGTCCTGGTCACAGACAGAGTGCTGGGCGGAGCGGACACATGGGCTACCTCCCAGACATTGGCAGGAGCGCTGCGCAATATGGAGTACGACCTGATCATCACAGGCCGCCAGGCAATCGACGGCGATACCGCACAGGTGGGCCCTCAGATTTCCGAGCATCTGAACATTCCCGTGATTTCCTATGCCCAGAATCTGAAGATCGAGGGCGACAGCGTCATCGTAGAGCGCCAGTATGACGACAGATATCATGTGCTGAAGGCAAAGATGCCCTGCCTTATCACCGCTCTGGCAGAGCTCAACGAGCCCAGGTACATGACTCCCGGCGGAATCTTCGATGCCTGCAGGGCGGAGATCACCGTATGGGGCAGAAATGACCTTAAGGATGTGGAGGATTCCAACCTGGGATTAAAGGGCTCGCCGACCCAGATTGCAAAAGCTTCGGATAAGGTGAGAAAGGGCGCCGGAGAGAAGGTTGCCCTGGATCCTGCGGAGGCTGTTGACTATATCATTGACAAGCTGAAAGTGAAGCATGTAATTTAA
Organism: uncultured Acetatifactor sp.; assembly: GCA_910589035.1. Classification (GTDB taxonomy): domain Bacteria; phylum Bacillota; class Clostridia; order Lachnospirales; family Lachnospiraceae; genus Acetatifactor. The sequence continues at coordinate 11,141 of CAJUSI010000057.1, forward strand.
GCTATAAAAAGGCTGGAATAAAAAGCCGGAATAAAAAAGCGACTGCCTGTTCGGGAGATAGATGATTTACGGCCGAAAAAGCGTTGAATTCTTTCTGCCATACCTGGATGCATTCGAAGGGAACGCGCCTGGAAAGCACGGGATGGCCATGAGGAGGGAACGAGAGCTGCGGCTGTAAGTGCATCCTGTGATCCGATACCGGCATTGCGAACGAAATCTAGGAGGATGAACAATGAACTTAGAAGAATATAAGGGTGTATATGTCTTCGCGCAGCAGGTGGACAATGTGGTCAACAGCATTGCCTTTGAACTGATCGGTAAGGGCAGGGACCTGGCGGAAGACCTGGGATGTGAGGTGACTGCCGTACTTGTGGGCAGCAATGTAAAGGGACTTGCGGATGAGCTGGCCGAGTACGGGGCGGACAGGGTTATCGTGGTAGACGATCCTGAGCTGAAGGAGTACAGGACCGAACCCTATGCCCATGCCCTTGCTTCCGTTATCAATAAGTATAAGCCGGAGATTTTCCTGGTGGGCGCCACTGCCATCGGACGTGATCTTGGTCCCCGTGTATCCGCGAGGATTCATACGGGACTGACTGCGGACTGCACACAGCTGGATATCGGAGATTTCCCTTTGAATCCCATTCCCGGCAGGGAGCAGAAGCACAATCAGCTGCTTATGACCCGTCCCGCATTCGGCGGCAATACTATCGCAACGATTGCATGCCCTGACTTCCGGCCGCAGATGGCCACCGTCCGCCCCGGCGTTATGCAGAAGAGAGAGAGACAGGTGGGAGTAAAAGCCAATGTGGAAGAGTTTAATCCCGGATTTACACCGAATCAGAATTATGTGGAGATTCTTGAGGTGGTGAAGGCAGTATCAGAGACAGTGGACATCATGGATGCAAAGATTCTGGTATCCGGCGGCCGCGGAATGGGAAGCCCTGAGAATTTCAAGATGCTGGATGAGCTGGCGGAAGTAATCGGCGGCACCGTGAGCTGCTCCCGTGCGGTTGTGGATGCAGGATGGAAGCCCAAGGATCTGCAGGTAGGACAGACCGGCAAGACCGTCCGCCCCAATGTATACTTTGCCATCGGCATCTCGGGAGCCATTCAGCACCTGGCCGGTATGGAGGAGTCGGATATCATCATCGCCATCAATAAGGATGACACCGCTCCCATCTTTGATGTGGCTGATTTCGGACTGGTGGGCGACCTGAATAAGATTGTGCCCGCCCTGACCGAGAAGCTGCGCGCCGAGCTGGCGAATAAGAACTGAATTCCCATGTAATCAGGATAACTGCCGGAGATATTTACCTTAGTATCGCAGGGAGGATCTGAGAAAGGGAATGCAGCAGGAATAAAAACCAAGTACGAAACTCCCATAGAACAGGGTAAGGATTCCTGCCCGGTCTATGGGAGTTTTTATCGTCCTGCAGCCCGCTGGCTGTGGGTCCCGAGGGACCGTTGTTTGCATGCAGGAAAATATAAGGGATCTCCGAAAAGAGTTTTCTGTTTGCCGTAAATCAATACCTTCTGCTCACAGTAATCAGATGGAAATCCATCAATGATATTAAGAATTTTGGATCCGCCTATCTTTTTCCGGTCGCTTACTGCTTTAAACTGATACTTAAAATCTGCCATTATTTGTTTTTCCTTATTATAAATCGCTGCACGATAGCTCTAAAGGTTAAAGTCGCTTCGACAAAAATATTTCTCAAAAATACTTGACATTTCTTAGCTGGACTACTTATTACAGTTGAGCCTGGGATATAGTCAGCTATATAAATGAATCCAATAGTCTCTCGGAATCTTTTGGCAGAAAACGGTGGTTTCCGATTCGGGTTTGTCATAAAAGGCGGGGGAACTTATCAATATAGTGTCCTGGAAGCCGTATAAAATAAGGCTTGTAGATTCCGAGAGGATATATCCAATGAAAAGGGTGCAGATTAAATTTTTCGGCTTCGAACATATCCATACAATATCCTGTATTTGGGCATGGACAGAATATACATCATATTGTATTAACCGAGAGAAATTATCTACACCCCAATGAAAACGCCGGATTGCGCCGGGTTTCGAAATATGATATCATTTTCCGTGACGGACTGCTGATGATAGAAGAGTATCGCCGGAAAGGTGTTTTGGATTCTAATATAGAATTTGGATAATAGAATCCTGTTTTGGATTCTATTATAGAATAAGGGAATAAGGAGATTGATATGAAACGGAATGTCAGATTGGAAGAAATATCAAATGGACGGCTTTACAACTTGAATGATATGGTAAAGGCGGATTGCCATGGCTGCCGGGGATGCTTTCAATGCTGCACGGGGATGGGAAACTCCGTCATATTGGATCCCTGTGATATATACCGTCTTCAGGCGGGACTGGGGAAGGGATTGCCGCAGCTCCTTGAGGAAGGAGCCGTGGAACTGAATGTGACGGGAGGCGTGATCTTACCGAACCTGAAAATGGCGGGGAGGGAAGAGAGGTGCTTTTTTCTGGACGGGGAAGGGCGCTGCAGCATCCATGAGAGCCGTCCGGGATTATGCAGATTGTTTCCGTTAGGGCGGTTCTATGAGAACGGCGATTTCAAATATTTTCTTCAGACAGGGCAGTGCAGGGAATCCGGGCGAACCAAGATTAAGGTTGCAAAATGGATTGACACTCCCGATCAGGAGAAAAATCATGATTTTAGCTGCCAATGGCATTCCCTGCTGAATCGGCTGGAAGAGGAGATTGCCGGAGCGGAGGAGCTGGAAAAAGCCAAAAGGCTGAATATGAGGATGCTGCAGCTTTTCTATATGACGCCCTATGAAACGGGAAGGGATTTCTATGAGCAGTTTCAGGAGAGAATGGGGAGTTTCTGATGTCGAGGAGTTTTTGATGTCGAGGAGTTTCTGATATCGAGGAGTTCAAATATCGAAGAGTTTCTAATATCTGGAAAGGTCGTATTGCGAAAAGCGGGCATGCTATATAAGGTACGATGTCTGAGGACTGGAAGAACGATGCAGCAGTTCCTTATGGCCGGGGCGGATGGCGGCAAGCGGCAATGCCCTGCCGATGAGAACACACACGGCGGCTGCGCGGGGAATGAAGCAGAAAAAATGAAGCAGAAGGGAAGAGTTGAGATAGATGGAAATGGAGACGGAAGAAGAACGAAAAGTACGCAGAAGACAGCAGCTCGAGGACATGAAGAAGGAGAAGCGCAGGACGGAACGCCTGTATCGTGCAGGAGCGGTGGCGGCCAGTGTGCTGGCGGTTCTGGTGGGTATCGGAGCCGGGATCGGCGCCGCCATGTTCCTTCATGGGCATGAGGCGGAGCAGCGGCAGGAAAGCAGCGCCGGGGAAGACCGGAGTGCGGCGCCAGGAATAATCGGAACCGGGGTATCCGGAGCAGCTGAGTCTAATGTTATCGGAGAAGGTAATCCCGCAGGAGCCGGGATGACTGGGACAGGAGCCTCCGGGGAAGGAGAAGCTGCGGAAGGCGATCTGCTCGCCAGGGGGGAATCTCCCGGAGAACAGGATCCTTCTGCAGCTGCGGATGGTTCCGATGTACCGGACACCGGGCGGAAACGGAAGGGGGACCGGGGACGAAGGGAGGAATTTGATATTCTCAGGGCTTCCCGTGTCATACCCATAAGCGGAGCGGCAGTGGCGGACATTCCCGATCCGGAAGCGGAGGACTCCCCGCAGGAGAACATGGTATCCACTGCCCCGGAGGGGGATACAGTGTCCGCAGTCCCGGAAGAGATACCGCAGAATCCGGCCGGGGCGGAGACGGTGCATTCTCCTATATGGGGAGCTCACGAAACGGCGGAGAAGGTGCATTCTCCTATATGGGGAGCTCACGAAACGGCGAAGACGGGGAATTTCGGGGAAGAGGTTATCAGCAAATACGGAATTTTAATCGATGTATGGGACGGTGAGATTCTTTCTGAGAAGAGGGCCAGGGAAAGGATGAATCCTGCGTCCATGACCAAGGTACTGACAGTGTTGGTGGCGGCTGAGCATCTCACGGAGGAGGATATGGACAGAACCGTGCAAATCACCCAGGACATTACGGATTACTGCTTTTCCAATAACTGCAGCATTGCGGGATATGATCTGAACGAAGAGGCTGCGGTCCGGGATCTGTTCTATGGGACGATTCTGCCTTCGGGAGCGGACGCGGCCCTGGCGCTGGCCGAATATGTGGCAGGCTCCCATGAGGCCTTTGTGGATATGATGAATGCGAAGCTGGAGGAGATGGGGCTGTCGGGAACTACGCACTTTACCAACTGCGTGGGGCTGTACGACGAGAACCATTATTCTACGGTTTATGATATGGCAGTGATTCTCAAGACGGCGGCGGACAATCCGTTCTGCCGGGATGTGCTCTCCAGGCAGATCTATTATACGGTTCCCACACAGGAGCATCCGGAGGGGCTCATGCTGGTCAATTGGTTTCTGCGCAGAATCGAGGACAGGGATACCCACGGCACGGTGCTCTGTGCCAAGACCGGATTTATCGATGAAGCAGGAAGCTGCGCCGCCAGCCTTTCCGTGGGAGATAACGGCAGAGAGTATATCTGCGTTACGGGTGCCTCCAGCGGCGCCTGGGATTGCATTGCGGATCAGGAGATATTGTACCGCACCTTTCTGCCCCAGGGACAGCAGGTTACGGAATGAGAGCACAAAATGAAAACGCAAAAAATGCGCCTGTAAAACGCAAAGCAGAAGCGTAGAACAAGCGCACATAATAAGGGCGGAAATATCAGAAGGTCTTCAGGCCCTCCCGGAAGGAAATACCCGTGGGGGTCGCGGCAAGTCCTCCCGTGCCGGTTTCCCGCAGATCCTGAGGAAGCATTCTTCCCACGTTCTTCATGGCGTCGAACACTTCATCAGGGGGAATCCTGCTCCGTATCCCTGCGTTGGCCAGATCCGCGGAAGTCAGCGCGTTGACGGCGCCGATGACATTTCTCTTCACGCAGGGAACCTCCACCAGCCCGGCAACCGGATCACAGGCAAGGCCCAGGAGATTCTTCATGGCCAACGCCGCGGCGTGGGAGATGGCTTCCCCGTCCCCGCCCAGCAAATAGGCGGCGCCCCCGGCAGCCATGGCGGAGGCAGCTCCGATCTCTGCCTGACAGCCCCCTGCAGCGCCCGATACGGAGGCTCTCTGGGCGATGATGCCGCCGATACCGGCGCTTGTATAGAGTGCCTTCACCATCTGTTCCGTGGAATATCCTTTTTCCTGTTCCAGGGAGAGGAAGACGGCGGGAATCACCCCGCAGGAACCCGCCGTGGGAGCGGCTACGATGCGCTTCATGCAGGCGTTGGATTCTGCCATTTTGATGGCTTTCTCCATCACGAGGCCAAGGAAGGGACCGCAGAGCATATCCCCCCGCATGCGGGCCTTTGCCGCCTTTTCCCCATCCCCGCCTGCAAGGCCGCTGGCGGAGGAAAGGGAAGGATCATAGGACGCATCGGCATCCTTCATGGCTTCATACATTTTCCGCATCCGGAGGAAGGCTTCCTCCTCCGTGATCTCCATTTCCATACAGTCGTTGTCCCTGATTATTTCCCAGAAAGCTTTTCCGCTGCTTTTTTCCAATTCCATGATTTCCTGAAATGACTGATACATATCTTTCCTCCGAAGAAAATTTTTTGGTTTTTCAGGCTTTCTCTTCCAATCCCAGATAAGTCACCTTCAGAATTCCCTCCAGGTGGGACAGCCAGCGTATGGCGTTTTCCGGCACCTCCTGGTCGCATTCCAGCACGATAACTGCGGTGCCGCCCTTGGAGGAGCGGTAGAGCTGCATGGTGGCGATATTGATGGATTTATGGCTCAGCATGGAGGTGATCTCGGTGACATGCCCGGGCTGGTCCAGATTATTCACGATCAGTGTGGGATAATCCCCGGAAAAGTTGGCAGGCAGCCCGTCGATTTCCGTGACCTTTATGGCTCCCCCGCCCACGGAGGCGGCCGTAACCTTCATATTACGTCCTTCATCCCCCCATAAATGCAGCCGGACGGTATTGGGATGCACATCGCCCAGATCGATGCCGGACATGACATATTCCATACCCGCTTCCCGGGCATAATGGAAGCTGTCGGGAATCCGGGAGTCATCCACTGGAAATCCCAGCAGTCCGGCAATCAATGCCCTGTCCGTTCCATGCCCCTTGCCTGTGGCAAGAAAAGAACCATGAAAAAAGATATCCGCCTTCTTCACCGGCGCGCCCAGCAGCTTCCGGGCAATATTGCCGATTTTCACGGCTCCCGCTGTGTGTGAACTGGAGGGACCCACCATTACGGGACCGATAATGTCAAATGAATTCATGGGCATTGCCTCCTTCTTCCTGTGTTTATCGTTATAGTTTTACTATATCTTAGTTCGCCGGAAAAAGCAATAGCTGCACCCTGCATTTCTTCTTATAGCAGGCGATTCCGTATTTGAAAACCCGCTCCATTCCTTCTTCCAGCAGGGATTCCCCATATTTCATCCGTTCAATCTGCTCCAGGGCGTCCCGGCATCCTTTCTCCAGATTTCCGTCCTGCGCATATTTTACCTCGATGACGATTCCCACTTCCCCTTCCTCCGGCTCCACCAGGATATCGCTGTATCCGTCTCCCGACTCCGCATTGGAGGTCACCGCCCAGTCTTC